>NZ_JBSFNK010000032.1:0-164167 GCF_053587055.1 Nonomuraea sp. NPDC003707
CGCCGCGATCTGGCACAACCACGCAACCAACGCCCCGATCACCCGGTCACTGACCGCCTACGACCACTGACCGGAGATCGGACTTACTCGTCTAGGACAACGCCGTGATCCACGGCACCGCCGCCGCGGCCACCATGGTCGGCAAGCCCTCGACCATCGGCCACGTCGCCTACTTCTTCTCCACCCAGTACGGTTCCACCCTCGAATACCTCGGACTCCCCACGACCTGGGACCGCATCATCACCCGCGGCGAGCACGCCACTCACGGATTCACCGCCTTCTGGCTCGACCACAGCATCCCCGTGGCCGCCCTGACCATCGACAACCGGGGCGCCGCCGATCACCTGCGCACCCTCATCGCCACCGGGCACCCCGCCGACCCGCAACAACTCGCCGACCCCGACACCCCCTTGCCGAACCTCCTGCCGAACGCGCCGAGCCGTACCTCGTGAGACCCTTTCGTACGACAGGCCAAAGGGGCCGAATCAGGCCAGGGCGGCGCGAGTACCAGGCTGCTCGCTCGGCTGCGAGCCCCGTGGGCGGCTACCGACGGCGGAGGGCTGGTCGTCACCGCGCACCGCCCGATCGAAGCGGCGAGCGGATCACGCCTCACATCGTCGACGTCGCCGGCCGGACCCCCTTAGCGCTTCTCCTGTGGTTCGCCGGTGATCCAGTTCCAGTTGGCGATCGTGGTGCGCATCAGGCGGGCGGCGGTGGACAGGTGGCTACCGGCGCCCCAGTACAGGGTGACCGCGCGTCGGCAGTCAGGGCTGTCGACAGGGACCCAGGCGGCTGGGACCCGCGTGGAGCCGGTCCGGGCGAAGGCGGGGACGAGACCGATGCCGAGCCCAGCGCTGATCAGGGCCGCGATGGCACTGGGCTCGTCGACCTCGCAGACGATCTTCGGGGTATGGTCTCGTGCGGCGAAGAGCCGGTCCAGGAGTCGGCGTTGCCAGTGCCCTTTGCGGGCGCTGACGAAGGGCTGGCCGGTGAGCTCGTCGATGCTCACCGACGTACGGCTCGCCAGCGGATGGCCGAGCGGCGTGGCTACACCGACCGCCTCATCGAGCAGTTGGACCGCCTCCAGGCCCTCAGCGGAAATCGGCTGGGAGGCGACGCACAGGTCGACGTCCTGGGCCCGCAGGTGACGGCCCATCTCCTCGGCCGCCATCCAGCGGAGTTCGACCTCGATGGTCGGGTGAGCTCGTTTGAAGGCCGCCAGCGGCCCGGTGAGCGTGAGGAAGGTCTCCGACGCGAGCCGTACGGTGCCCACACCCTCGCTGACGGCCTCGGCGACGGCTCGCCGCCCCGCATCCAGCTCCCCCAGGGAGCGTTCGACGTAATCGCGGAAGAGCTTGCCCGCGTCATTCAGTCGCAGCCGGCCGCTCCGGTCGAACAGCGGTGTGCGCAGCTCGCTCTCCAGCCGGGCGATGGTACGGCTCAGCGACGGCTGGGCGACGCGAAGCTCCTCGGCCGCGCCGCTGAGATGTTCCAGCCGCGCCACCACCAGGAACTGCCTGAGCGAGTTCAGCTCCATCACGTCTCCAGGTACATAGCACTCCGGCGATATTAACCATAGTCAAGATAGCCTGTGAGCCATAGCGTCTGGATCTGTTCGCCCATCGAGTGGGGAGGATCCCTCACGGGACACGCGCCGGCTGTCTGGCACACCTGAGGCATGCGGACGAATGCCTCAGGATCGGCGCGACATGCCACGGGTCGGATGAGACCGAACACATACCGATCACGGTAGCCGGACGGAGCGCAGATGTGACACTGAGCCGCCTGGACCCGGCAGTCCGTACGTCCTGCTCGCCGCGGGGATCGGCGTGCTGGGGGCCGGCTTCGGGCTGCTCATGCAGAACCTGGTCGTCCTCGCGCAGAACGCGGCCTCCCCCGCGGATCTGGCCGCCACCACCTCGGCCACGGTGTCCGTCCGCGGGCTGGGCCTCTCGCTCGGCGTGGCGATCTTCGGCAACCTCCTGACCCGGGAACTCCAGGTCCGCGCCCCGAGCCCGGAGGCGACCCCGACGTCCTGTTCTGGGGCGCGCCGGCCGCGGCCGTGCTGGTGGCGCTGATGATCCTGCTGCCCTCGCCCCGCGGTCAGGCGCTCAGCGAGTCGAGCAGCCGCAGGCGCTCGGCCGAGTCCGTCCCGGGCGCCGCGCCGAGGAAGATGATCCGCTGGCCGGGGTCGTCGGGCACGCGCATGGTCTCCTCGTTGAGCTCCAGCGGCCCGACGAGGGGATGGTTGATCCGCCGTACCGAGTAGGTGCACTCGGCGACCCGCTGGCCGCCCCAGACGCGGGTGAAGTCGGGGCTCTTGATGCTCAGCTCGCCGATCAGCTCGGCCAGCAGGGGATCGTCCGGCATGTCGCCGGTGGCCATGCGCAGGTATGCGGCGACCTCGCCGGCGTGCGTCTCCCAGTCGGGATACAGGTCGCGCATGGCCGGGTCGAGGAACATCGTCTTGGCCAGGTTCACCCGCTGACCGGGGTTCAGGCCGTACAGCGCGTAGCCGAGCCGGTTGCCGCCGAGCAGGTCGAAGTACCTGCCGAGGATGATCGCCGCCTGGTCGGCGACCCCCTCCACCAGCGCCACCACCGACGGACGCAGCCGCTCGGGGCCGTAGGGACGGCGCGCCACCTGCACCTGTTCGGGACGGGCGAGCCGCACCAGGTGCATGCGCTCATCGGCGGTCAGCTGGAAGGCGTTGCCCAGCGCCTCCAGCACCGAGTCCGACATCTGATGGCTCTCGCCCTGCTCCAGGCGCGTGTAGTAGTTCACGCTGATCCCGGCCAGCTGCGCCACCTCGTCGCGGCGCAGCCCCGGCACCCGGCGCGCCGCACCGTAGGTCGGCACGCCGCCGGCCTCGGGCGTCAACGCGGCACGGCGGGCGCGAAGGAACTCCCCCAACTGCTCTCCCATGCCCCCATTGTCGCCGCATCCGCCGGCCGCTCCCATCCCCTGTCATGGGTACCCAGGACAGGGGCAGGCGCCCACGCGAGAACGCCGCCAAGGTGAAGGCATGACCGACAAGAAGATCATCGCTGTGGTCGGGGCCACCGGAGCGCAGGGCGGCGGACTGGTCCGCGCCATCCTCGCCGACCCCGACGGACCGTTCACCGTCCGCGCCCTCACCCGCGACACCGCCTCCCCGCAGGCCCGCGCCCTGGCCGAGCAGGGCGCCGAGGTCGTGTACGCCGACCTCGACGACGAGGACAGCGCGCATCACGCCTTCGCCGGGGCCTGGGGCGCGTACGTCGTGACCAACTTCTGGGCCCGGCGCACCCCCGAGCAGGAGGCCGCCCGCGATGCCGCCCGCATGGAGATCGACCAGGCGCACGCGGCCGCCCGCGCCGCCAAGGCCGCCGCGCTCAGGCACGTCGTGTGGTCCACGCTCGAGGACACCCGGCCGCACTTCGCCCACCTGGGCCGCCGGGTGCCGACGCTGCTCGGGGAGTACGCGGTGCCGCACTTCGACGCCAAGGCCGAGGCCAACGCGGCCTTCACCGGTCTCGGCGTGCCGACCACGTTCCTGCAGACCACCTTCTACTACGAGGCCTTCCTCCAGGGACAGGGCCCGCACCGCGACGCGAGCGGCCGCCTCGTGCTGACCCTGCCCATGGCGGGCAACCCGATGTCCATGATCGCCGCCGAGGACATCGGCCGCACCGCACTCGGCATCTTCCGGCGGGGCCCGGAGTTCGTCGGCCGCACCGTGAGCATCGCCGGCGAGCACGCCGACGGCAAGGAGCTCGCGGAGAAGTTCACCACACTGCTCGGCGAGCCGGTGACCTACGCGCCGCTGACCTACGACCAGATGCGGGCCGCCGGATTCCCCGGCGCCGTCGAGATCGGCAACATGTTCGAGTTCTACTCCGAGGCGTCCGCCTACTTCACCGGCGTACGCGACCTCGGCCTGGTACGCGAGCTCAACCCCCGGCTGCGCTCCCTCGACGACTGGCTGAACGAGCACCGCGACGAGATCACGGCCGCCATCTGACGGCCGCGGCGTACGATCACACTCCGTCTCCGGGGACCGGACGCCCCCGGAAGATCCGCCAGATCAACCACGCCTGCAGCAGACCGGCACCGGCCAGGACCACGGTGAGCAACACCGGGTTCGCGATCTGAGGCGGCACCAGGTCCCATCCCCACCGGATCAGCCAGCCGAGGGGGAAGGTGACGCCGACGAGCGCGACGCCGCTCAGCAGAATCGGATCCCGCACCGTCAGCAGGATCACCAGCGAGACCACGCCGAGAACCAGCACCAGAGCGGCGTAGACGACGGCGAGCACAGCCGCGACCTTGCCGTTCCTGTAACGGCGCATCCGACCACGTCCTTCACGGGAGACGACGGCGTCCACCCACGATCCTTTCACGGACGCCCGGCCACGACCCTCCTCGACGCCTCGAGCGCAGGGGCGGTGTCGCGCCCGCGGCTTCTCCCACGGCATGTCGAGCACGGCATGTCGAGCACGGCATGTCGAGGGCGAACCCGACCGCGTGGCCGAGCGCCGTCGCCTGCCCGGCCACGCCCGACCCTCGGTGGCGGTGTCGTCGTCCGTACTCCACCCGCCGTAGCCGCACCTCCCGATACCCCCCGGGGAGTATAGGGCGGTGACGTCGCCGGGACGACGACACCACCACGCCCGGACCGCGATGCTCGACACCTCATCCGGAAGAAAGGCATCGCCCCATGTCATCGACCCTGGTACGGCACATCACCCCCGTCCTCCCGCACCGCGCCCGCGGTGTGGTGGCCGAGGTGTACGCGCAGGTCAACGCCGAGTTCAGCAGCATCGGACCGGCCGTGATGATGATGTCGCCCTCCCCCGAGCTCATGGCCGCGGGCTGGTCGCTCATGCGCGAGAGCCAACTGGCCGGCGACGTCCCCGCGCTGGAGAAGGCCGTCGTGGCGCTGGGCGCGGCGCAGGCCAACGACCTCGACTACGACATCCAGGCGTTCCTGTCGGTGCTGCGCCTGCTGGGCGAGCCGCACCTGGCCGAGGCCATCGAACGCGGCGACCCGCCCGCCGACGCCAGGCTCGCCGCCCTGCTGGACTGGGCCGCCTCCACCGGAGTGGCCGCCCGGGAGCCGCAACGGCCTCCGTTCCCCGCCGGACCCGAAGCCGCCGAATTCCTCGGCACGCTCCTGTTCACGCACTTCGTCGACCGGGTCGCGGCCGCCATGCTGCCCGCCGGGCTGACCCCCGGCACCCTGGCCCCCGACGACGAACCGCCCTTCGACGGCGCCCCCGTCCTGCGCCCGCTCGACCAGGACCTGCGCCCCGGCGCCACACTCCCCCTGCTGGACGGGCTGCCCACCGCGCCACCCCCGCCGTGGGCGGCCGACCACCCGATCGGCGCCGCGTACGCCGCCCTCACCGCCACCGCCGCCCAGGGCGCCGGCCTGCTCACCCCTGAGGCCGCGGACGTGACGGCCGAAGTGATCGCCGAGCACCGGGGCCGCCTGCTGCCGGTCGGCGACCGGCTCGACCGGCCGCTGGCGGGCCTGACACCGGACGAGCGGGCGGGAGCGCGGGTCGCGATCCTCGCCGGCCTGGCGCCGCACGCCATCACCGACGAGCACGTCGCCGCCTGGCGCGCCACCGACCGCCGCTTCAGCGACCACTGCACCGTCTTCCTGCTCGCCTACGGCGCCATGACCGCCGTCACCCACATCGAAGCCGACCTCACCACCTGACCCCGTACGGGACGGGCTGACCGCCGCGATCATCGTCGACCAGCAGCGCCACCCCCACCTGCGCTCCCCCACCAGGGACGGCCGCTCCGGCACGACCTGCCACACCACGCAGGCGATACCGCGGACGGCCGCCCCCACCGGGACCGCTACACCACAGACGGGCCTCTCACCGGCGGCGCGGCGCGAACGGCGGTAACTCCGCCACGTCCACATCCGCGTCCGGCCACCGCCGCCGCAGCGCCTCGCCCACCCGCCAGCCCCACCCGGCCAGCCCCAGCAGCACGCCGAACGACTCCGCCACCCGGGCCGCCGCCTCCACCGTCGCCACCAGCTGCACCCGGCTGTCATCACCCGCCGCCCGCCCATCCACCTGCGACAACCGTTGCAACCGGAGCAACACGTAGGAGAAGCACGCCGCCGCCAGCCCGAACCCGAACCGCCGATCATCCTCCGCCTCCGGCACCCCCACGGCCAGAGCCCGCCGATACGCCTCCCCCATCCCCCCGTCCACCGACAGCCACGCGGGACCCGGAACGTACAGGCAGACCGCGTCATGCAGCGCATGCGTGAACCCGGCGAACTCGAAATCGATCACCCGCGCGTCCGGCGCCCCCGACGCCCGCACCAGAACGTTGTTCGCCTCCGGATCCCCGTTGCTCAACGCGAGAAAAGGCCCCGGATCCCCCAGCTCCTCCAGCACCACCGCCAGCTCCCGCTCAGCACCACCGGCGACCTCCACCCCCAAGGCCGCGACCTGCAGCCGCCCCTCCTCCCGGAACCCGGCGAACCTCCCCGCGCAGTCCGCCACCCGATCGACCGCCCCCAGAGCCGCCCTGCGCGCGTAATAGACCTCAGCCCGGCCGGCGGTCACGGCGTTGAGCTCACCGCGCGCCCGGGCGAACGCCGCCAGCCGCTCCCCGTGCGCCGCCGCCCCGCCCGCCCGCAGCAGGCCGTCCAACGGCACCCGCGGCGCCAGATCCTCCAGCACCACCAGCCCCGCCGCCGGATCCGCGGCCACCACCCTCGGCGCCAGCCGCACGCCGAGATCGTCGGACAGGAACCCCAGGGCGGCCACCTCGCTCCGCAGCCGCCACGGCTCCGAACGGTCGGGACCGGGCGCATGGGGCCGCATCCACTTCACGATCACCGAGCCGTGCGAGCCGCTCAGCTCCGCCCGCGCGACCGCCCAGGGCTCCAGCCGCCGCCACCCGACGACGGTGGCAGGCGACAGCAGCTTCTCGACCTTACTGACAAGGCTGTTCTCCGTGGGATCGAGGATGATCATCGGCCCGGCGCCTTTACAAAGTAGATTTCTTAGGGAGGGCGACCAGGTGCTGCAGCCGCCGCGCCTCCTGGACCAGCCTGCTCGACCCCTTGCGGGCCGCCACCGCCGTCACGTCCGGCAGCTCGGCCCGTACGCCGGCGATCCTGGCCGCCCGAGCCCCCGCCGCCAGGAGGTCGGCCGCGCCCGCGCGGGGCCGTTCGCCCTCCTGGGGCAGCAGCCCGGGCAGGAGCCGTACGACCACCTCCCACACCGCCTCGTGCGCCCCGGCCTGCGTGGCGTCGTCGAGCACCGACACCACCCGGTTGAGCTTGAGGAACCCCTCGGCGACCAGCTTGGTGAGCGTCTCCGCCAGCGCCTGCGCCGGCACCCGGCCGCGGGCGGCCAGCGTCAGGAGGGCGTCGGTGGCCGCGGCGCGGTCGGCGGCGTTCTCGTGGCCCATGCCGCAGGCGAGCGCATGCGCCACGGCGCTGCCGAGCGGCCCGTCGGCGTGGGCCAGGCCGACCAGCGACTGCGTCTGCGCCTCGCTGGAGTCGATGCAGATCGACATCATCCAGACCATGTGCGCGGCCACGATCTCCGGGTGCGAGGGCATGGCGAGCGGCCACCATTCGAGCGTGAACGCGTAGCCGGTCTGCGGCCGGTAGAGCGGGCGGAGCTCCTCGGGAAGATCGTCCGGCACGTCCAGCACGGGGCGCAGGGCGGGCATGCCCGACAGGTAGTAGCCGTTGCGCTCGGTGCGCAGGTGGACCGTCACCCGCGGATCGGGGGCCCCGCCGTCGCGCATCCAGGCGGCGCACGCGCGGCCCGCCTCGGAGGTCAGCCGCCGCGCCCGCCGCACGCACGCGTCGGGCAGGTCGCGGGGCAGCCGCAGCAGGGCCTGGACCAGGTCGCCGGGCAGTGCCCGCGCCCCGGCGGCCTCCAGCAGCTCGAGGCGGTCGAGCAGCACCCCGGGATCGACGTGGCCACTGCCCGCCGTGGGTGTGGCCAGCAGGACCGGGTAGCCGTCACCCTCCTCGTACGAGCGCGCGAGCTCGGCCGCGCGGCCGAGGTAGAGCTGCTTGAACCCGCCCAGGGTCGGCGGCTGCCGGATGGCGTCCTTGGGCAGCGCATCCCCGGCCCCGGGCGCGGCGAACGCCAGGAACGCCCGGCGCACGGCATGGACCGGGTCCTCGCGGTTGTGACCGAAGAAGATCGAATCGAACGGCTCCAGCCAGGGACGTAACGCCTCGCGCAGCGCGTCGGGCGCCCGATGCGACCACTCGACCAGCCCGGCCAGCAGGCGTTCGTACGTGTGCGGATCCACCTCGGGGACGCTCACCGCGCGTACGAGCTGGTCCGGCGAGGCGTACGGCGGCGGCAACGCCGGCCCTTGCCCCACTGCCGGCAGCGGCGTGACGATCACCTCCTCGGCGGCGATGTCACCCCCGTACACCGCCGAGACCCGCTCCAGCAGCTCCTCGGGCAGCCCGGCCGCCGCCTGCCGCACCGCCTCCCGGCCGGCCTCCCCCGCCCGCGGGGCCAGCTTGACGGCCAGCCGCACGGCCCGCTCCTGCAACGCCAGCGTGTCCTGCGCGAAGATCAGGGACATGGCGGCCAGTACGACGTCCGCGCGGCGGGCGTCACGCAGCACGGCGTCGCCCGCCCACGACAGGGCCGCGCGCAGCAGCTTCTTCTCCGGCCGGAACGCCAGCGCCTCCATCGCCTCGGCGAACAGCTCCTCCTCCAGCCGCCCCGCCTCCTCCAGCCGCCGCAGCTGCGCCAGCGCCAGGTCGGCCACCGCCACCGGCCCGGCGGGCAGCAGCCGGGTGTAGTCTCTGGCCCGCTCGGCGGACTCGTCGATGTCGAGGTCGAGCCGATCGTGCAGGACGGCCAGGGCGCTCAGCGCCGACGGCCCGTCACGCAGCAGCCGCCCCACGATGCCGTCGATGACCGGTTTGCGCTCCAGCAGGCCGTCCTCGACGAGCCGGGCGACGGTCCCCACCTGCGCGGGAAGGGCCTCGCCCAGGCCGTCGACCTCGAAGAGCCGCGGCGCGAACGCGGTGAACAGCGGATCGGTGGCCGCCGTCCCCGGGTGGAGCGCGCGTAACCAGCCCACCATGAACGCGTCGCCATCCGGCGGCTCGATCCCGGTCTCGCGCACGAGCGCCGCGGCCACCTCCCAGTAGCGCATGTCGTTGAGGCGCAGGCGGGCGGCGATGCGGCGGGCCACGTCGGCCCGCCACTCGGCCGGCCGCTGCCGCAGCAGCAGGATCACGCGCTCGTCGTCGCTCTCGACCCACTGGAACTCGCGTCTGAACAGCCACGCCGTGACGGCCGCCGCGCCGCCCAGACACGCCACGCCCGCCAGCCGCAACGGCCTGAGCTGGTGCCGCCAGGACCACCAATCCTCCACCCGCAGCCCCGCCAGGTGGCGCGGCAGCTGCGCCGCCACCGCCTTGCGATCGTCGGCGTCCAGCTCCAGGAGCAGGCGGAAGACGCGGGCCACGTCACCGCCCTTGGCCGGCTTTAGCAGGCGCTCCCACGCGCTCATCCGGCCACCTCCGATGCGGACCGGGAAGAACCGGCGCATGACCACACCTCCGCTGCGTCAACCATGACGGTGACCCTAGCGATCACCCACGACAATCTCGGGCTCTGCGCGTCGACCAGCCCTTCGACGGGTTCAGAGCCTGGATCGGGTCGGCTCGCCCACGGCCGCGCGCTCCCGCTCCGGCTCGGGGGCGACGGGGGCTCTCATGAACGCCGCGGCGACGGCCGTGGCGGCCAGCAGCACGAGACCGAGCCCGAACGCCGGCGCCGCCGCGGCGTTCGCGTCCGAGCCGCCGGCCAGTCCGTGCAGGAAGACGCTGCCGAGCAGCGCGATCCCCAGCGTGCCGCCGAACTGCTGGACGGCGTTGAGCAGACCGGCCGCCGACCCGACCTGATGGGGGTGCAGGCGCGCCAGGGCGGCGGTGAAGAACGGGACGGTGACCATGCCGTTCCCGGCCCCGCACACCGCCAGCGCCACGAACAGCGGCCACGAGTACGCGCCCGCGTAGGCGGCCAGAGCCCCGAGGACCCCGGCGAACAGGACGGCGAGCCCGGCGAACATGACCCGTGACAGGCGGCGCGGCGTCATCCGCGCGCCCACGATCCCGGAGGAGATCGCCAGCCCGACCGACCACGGGAGCAGGGTCAGCCCGGCGGTCAGGACGTCGCGGCCCAGGCCGAGCTGTACCTGCAGCACGACGACCAGCATCAGCCCGTTGGTCACCGCGAACAGCAGCGTCGAGGTCGCCAGCGCGGCCGGGAAGACCCGCTCGCCGAACAGGCTCGGCTCGACCAGGGGAGCACGCCCGCGCCGGGCCCGGCGGCGCTGGTGGAGCCCGAACGCCACCAGGACGAGGACCCCGGCGACGAGCAGGACCGCGCCCCACCCGGGCCGGACGGCGTCGCCGCCCTCGATGAGCGGGTAGACCACCAGCCCGGCGCCCAGCACCGCCAGCCCGGTCCCGGGCAGGTCCAGGCGAGGCGGCCGCGCGGCCCGGTCCTCGCGGAGCAAGGGGCCGACGGCGAGCACGGCCACGGCGAGGGGCACGTTGACCAGGAACGCCGCCCGCCACGACGAGCCGAACAGGTCGGCGTGGGTGAGCACGGCCCCGAGCACGGGCCCGAAGATCACCGACAGGCCCATGACGGGCCCGATGGTGCTCATCGCCCTGGCCAGCTCGGCTCCGGCGAACATCGAGCGGATCAACCCGATCGTCTGCGGGATGATCAAGGCGGCGGCCGTGCCCTGGAGCGCCCGCGCGCCGATCAGCACGCCCGCGCCGGGCGCCAGCGCGCAGCACAACGACGCCAGCGTGAACCCCGCGATCCCGATCAGGAACACCCGCTTGCGGCCGATCATGTCCCCCAACCGGCCACCCAAGATCAGGAACGCCGCGAACGGCAGCGTGTAGGCCGAGCTGAACCACTGGATGGCGGACTCGGAGCCGCCGAGCCCGGCGCGGATCACCGGCGCCGCGACCTGCACGATCGTCGAGTCCAGCACGTTCATCGCCTCAGCGGTCAGCAGCGCGCCCAGCACGACCCACCGCCACCGGTAGGCCACCGTCGGATCCTCCCGAACCGGCATGTCCCAGTCCCCCTCAGTCGTACGGATGACTTCCGCGACCAAGGCTGCGGCCACCGGCATCGGCGATTCCACAATGCCCGAGATGTTCGGGCAATTTTTCCACGAAGCCGGATCTCATGCATGATTTGCTCATGCTCGACGATCTGGACCGCGGTTTGATCCATGCCCTGCACATCGACGGGCGGGCGCCGTTCAGCGGCATCGCCCGGGCGCTGGGCGTGTCCACCCAGACCGTGGCCCGCCGCTACCAGCGGCTGCGCGCGAACGCCTCCCTGCGCGTCGTCGGGCTGCCCGACCCGTCCCGGGTGGGGCACAGCCAGTGGGTGGTCCGCCTCACCACCAGCCCGGTCGCGACCCGTACCCTCGCCCAGGCCCTGGCCCGGCGGCCCGACACGTCATGGATCAAGCTGCTGTCCGGCGGCACCGAGATCTTCGCCATGGTCCACGTCCCGCACGGCGTGGACGACCCGCCCTCGATGCTGCTGCACGACCTGCCCAGGAAGGCAGGGATCACGTCGGTCTCCGCCCAGTACCTGCTCCACCCCTACCGGGGCGGGCCCACCGCGTGGCAGGGCATCGCCCAGGCCCTCGACGAGGGACAGCAGCGGCAGCTCAGGCCGGCCGCGGCTGACGTGCCCGCCGCGCCGTCGGGCCGGCCGTCACTGGACCGCGCCGACCAGGCCCTGCTGGATGCCCTGCGCCATGACGGCCGGGCCGGCTACGCCGACCTCGCCAGGAGCACGGGCTGGTCCGAGGCCACGGTGGCGCGGCGCCTGACCGACCTGCGCGCCCACGGCACGATCTTCTTCGACCTCGAGATCGACCCCGTCCCCCTCGGCGTCGCGACCCAGGCGCTGCTCTGGATGGCGATCGCGCCGGCGCACCTCGACCAGGTCGCCACCGCCCTGGCGGGCCACGACGAGCTCGCCGCCGTCGCCCACACCACCGGCCCCACCAACCTGCTGGCCCACGCGCTGTGCTCCGGCACCGATCACCTGCACCGCTACATCACCCACCGGCTGGGGGCGTTGCCCGAGATCCGCACCATCGAGACCGCCCCCGTCCTGCAGACCGTCAAGCACGCCGGACCGCTCCGGCCCGGCGTCTGATCCTCACGAGCCGGCCGCTGACCCTCACGAGCCGGCCGCGCCGATCAGCCTGGCCGCCGCCGCCCTGGCGCGCAGCATCGCCGCACGGTCGTCGTCGACCACCACGCGCGCGTTGGCGCCGTCGATGAGCAGCAGCAACGCGTCGCCCACCTCTTCGGGCCGCGCCAGGCCCGCCTGCCCGGCCAGCGTGGCGAGCGTCCCGCGCAGCCACGACTTGTAGGCCGAGATCACCGCCCGCGCCGGGTGCCCGGGATCGGGCAGCTCGACCGCCGCGTTGGTGAACGGGCACCCGCGAAAGCCCTCGCGGCCGTGTCCCTCGGCCAGCCAGTCGAAGACCGCCAGCACCGCCTGCCCTCCCCGGACCCCGCTGCCGGCCAGGTACGCGCTCAGGGCGGCCTGCCGGGCGGCGCTGCGGCGGGCGAGGACCGCCGCCACGAGGTTCTCCTTGGACCCGAACTGGGCGTACAGGGTCGGCTTGGACACCCCGGCCCGCTCCACCAGCGTGTCGACGCCGGTCGCGCGGATGCCCTCGGCGTAGAAGACCTCGGTCGCCACCTCCAGCAACCGCTGCCCGCCCGGACTGAGCCGCCGATCCTCCATCCGCTCATACTTACAGGTCAGTAAAGCCCGCGGCAACACCGGCGGCCCGGACGGCCCGGCCGCCCACCGCCCGCAGGTACGCCAGCAGCTCCGGCGGCTCGTGCACCTCGAACTCGCAGCCGAGCATGAGCAGCCGCGCGGCCAGCCACTCCAGGGTGTCGGCGTGTCCGTGCAGCTCGCAGCTGTGCCCGTCCAGGGGCCGGACGTCGCCCGGAGCGGCGCCGAGCCGCTCGATCGCCTCCTCGGCCGGCAGGCGCAGGGTGGCCCGCACCTCGTAGGTGGGGGCGAGCGAGTAGATCTTGCGGGTGATGAAGGCGGCCGCGTCCGGCTCGGGCGGTTCGCGGGGCGCGAACCGGACGCCGGTCGGCCGCGGGGCGCCGAGCCGGTCGACGCGGAAGATCCGCCAGTCGTCGCGGTCGTCGTCGTACGCGAGCAGATACCAGCGGCGCCCGCCGGCCACCAGGCGGTAGGGCTCGACCAGCCGGCTGGACCGGCTGCCGTCGTTCGCCTGGTAGTCGAAGCGCAGGCGTTCGCGGTTGGCGGCCGTCCAGGCGAGCACCGCCAGGTTCTGCGGATCGACGCTCGGCCCGTTCGCGGCCGTCATCGACACCGTGGCGGCCCCGAGCGCGCCGACGCGCTGCCGCAGCCGCGCCGGCAGCACCTGCTCCAGCTTGGCCAGAGCGCGCACGGAGGCCTCCTCCATGCCGTCCACCGGCTGCCCGGCCGCCATGCGCAGGCCCACCGCGATGGCCACCGCCTCCTCGTCGTCCAGCAGCAGCGGCGGCATCGCCTTGCCGGCGATGAGCCGGTAGCCGCCCGCCGCCCCCATCGTCGCCTGCACCGGGTAGCCGAGCTCGCGCAGGCGGTCGATGTCGCGGCGGACCGTGCGAGGGCTGACCTCCAGCCGCTCGGCCAGCTCACTGCCGGGCCATTCGCGCGGGGTCTGCAGCAACGACAGCAGCGCGAGCAGCCGTGCGGGGGTGTCGCTCATGACTCCAAGTATGGGCGTCATGTAGGACATGGATCGACCTAGATGGCTCCTACCGTCGGCACGTCATCACGACCGCAGGAGGACAACCATGGGCACCGAGATCCGCCCTTTTCGCATCGACATCCCCCAGGCCGACCTGGACGACCTGAACGACCGGCTGGCCCGTACCCGGTGGTCCCGGCAGCTGCCGGGTGAGGGCTGGAGCCGCGGCATCCCCGCCGCCCACCTCGAGGAGCTGGCCGCCTACTGGCGCGACGGCTACGACTGGCGCCGGCACGAGGCGCGGCTGAACGGGTTCCCGCAGTTCATGACGGAGATCGACGGCCAGGACATCCACTTCCTGCACGTGCGCTCCGCCGAGCCGGACGCCCTGCCGCTCATCCTCACGCACGGCTGGCCGAACTCCTTCGTGGAGTTCGCCGACCTGATCGAGCTTCTCACCGACCCCCGCGCGCACGGCGGCGACCCCGCCCAGGCGTTCCACGTGGTGGTGCCGTCGCTGCCCGGGTTCGGGTTCTCCGCGCCGCCGCGCGAGACGGGCTGGGACGTCACGCGCGTGGCGCGGATCTGGGCGGAGCTGATGCGCCGCCTCGGGTACGACCGCTACGGCACCCAGGGCGGCGATTACGGCGCGTACGTCGCCCCGGAGGTCGCCACGACCGACCCGGAGCACGTGATCGGCGTCTACGTCATCAGCGGGCTCGGCTTCCCCACCCAGGACGACGTCCCGGAGATGACCGAGGACGAGCGGGCGGCGTTCGCGCGGCTGCAGGAGCAGGACTGGATGAACGGCGTGGACCACCATGGGCTGCTGCGCGCGGCGCCGGCGACCTTCGCCTACGGCTGGCACGACTCCCCGGTCGCGGCGCTGGCCTGGATGACGCACAAGTTCAAGGAGTTCACCGTCGCGGCCAAGACGCCGGAGGAGGTGATCGACCGCGACCTCCTCCTGACGAACGTGAGCCTCTACTGGCTCACCGCAACCTTCGGCACCTCGTCCTGGCCCTACTACGAGAGCACGGGCTTCGGCTGGCCGAAGGGGCAGACGGCGGCGCCGACCGGCGTCTACAGCGGGCCGCCCGGGATCCGGCGGCTCGCCGAGCGGCACAACACCATCCTGCACTGGCCCGAGGACAACACGGCCGGACACCACTTCGTCGCCATGGAGCAGCCCGGCCGCCTCGCGGCCGACCTGCGCGCGTTCTTCGCCAAGGTCCGCTGAGCTTTCCTGGTGCGGCCGCGTTCGGTGACGCGGCCGCACCAGGGTCAGAGCAGTTCGACGTAGCCCTCGGTGCCGTTGACGCGGATGAGCCGGCCGTCCTCGATGCGCCGGGTGGCGTTCTCCACGCCGACGACCGCGGGCAGGCCGTACTCCCTGGCGACCACGGCGCCGTGGGTCATCACCCCGCCGACCTCCATCACGACGCCCTTGACCGAGACGAACAGCGGCGACCAGCTCGGGTCGGTGTAGACGGTGACGAGGATGTCGCCCTCCTCGACGTCCGCCTCGTCCATGCTCAGCACGATGCGGGCGCGCCCCTCGACCACGCCCGACGAGACGGCGATGCCCGCCATTGCGCCTTCGGGCAGGGCGCCGGTGTCGTACTCGCCGGAGATCACCTCGCCCTCGGAGGTGATGACGCGCGGCGGCGTCAGCTTCCGGTCCTCCTCGAACGCCTCCCGCCGCTCGTCGACGAGCGCGGGGTCGATCCGCCCGCTCCGCACGACCTCCCTGAACTCCTCCAGCGACAGGAAGTACACGTCCTGCGGCTCCCTGATCACCCCGCGGGCGACGAGCTCGGCGGCCTCGGCGAGCAGCGCCCGCTTGTACAGCTCGTAGCGCTGGAGCAGGGCGTGCTTGGAGTACTCGCGGTAGCCGATGAAGTGGCGGATGAGGCTCATCTGCCGGGCCGCCTTCTTCGCCTTCCGCTCGCCGCCCGGCAGCGCCCTGAGGCGTTCCAGCAGGCCGGCGATGGTGCTCTCGGCCTCGGCGCGGCCGCGTTCGACCTTGCGGGCGCGCTCGCCGGGCGCGAAGTTGCGGACGTTGCTCAGCAGGAGCGGGACGAGCTGGGTGGGGTCCTCGCTCCACCGGGTCCGGGTGACGTCGATGTCGCCCGAGCAGTGCATCCCGTACGTGCGCAGGTAGCCCTCAAGGGCGCGGCGGGCCTCGGGACCGCCCTCCAGGCCGTCGAGCCCGGTGAGGAGCGTGTCCCGTCCGGCGCGTTCGAGGTGCTCGACCACCGCCGGGTACGGGCGGACGGCGTCCGCGACGTCCAGCAGGTCGAGGCCCATGGCGGCCACCACGTTGTGGTCGGCGGACTGGGCGATGGCGTCGGCGGCGTTCTGCACGCCGAGCCAGGCCTTCATGCGCTTGTTGACCCAGTTCACCGCCTGGATGCCGACGAAGGCCGCCGCCACGCTGCGCGGATCGAACGTGAGCCGGGCCAGCACGTCGTGGTCGTCCAGGATGTACGCGAACAGCTCGTCCCCCGACTTGCCCGCGATGCCGCGGCGCAGCTCCTCGACGGTCCGCTCGTTCTCGGCGATCAGCTCGGGCACGGCCTCGGTGTCGTCCTTGCCGGACATCTTCAGATATTGGCGGGCCATCGGCAGCAGCCCGCCCTCGCCGAAGTCCAGCATCGAGGTCTTGCCGTGGGCCAGGTCGCGCACGAAGTCCTTCCTGGTCAGGACCTGGCGCAGGGCGTTGGCCATGAGGACGTCCACCTGGCCGAGGCTCTTGAGCGTGACCGCGCGCGCCCACGACGAGGACAGCTCGGGCGAGACGTCCTTGTAGAACCGGCTGCCGGACACCGTCCCCGCCGAGCGGCCCAGCCGGTCGTGCAGGAGCGCGAACAGCGACAGGCCCAGGGGCTTGAAGGCGTCGGTCATCATCTGGCGGTGGCCGTACGACATGAAGACGTGGTTCTTGCCGTCGGCCGTCCCGGGCACCGGGTAGAGGGTGGTGATCGGGCGGCTCTGCAGGATCTGGAACTCGCCGCCGGCCAGGCCCCACTCGATGTCCTGCGGACGGCCGAAGTGGCTCTCGATGCGGCGGCCGAGGCGTTCGAGGCGGAGGATCTGCTCGTCGCTCAGGGTCTGCACGTGCCGGCGCGCGGGCTCGATCTCCCGCTCCTCCGTGCCGCCGTCCGGGGACGGGCGCAGCTCGATGTCCTGGGTGACGACGTTGCGCGCGGCGATCTCGCCCGCGCGTACGCGGTAGTTGTCGGCGTTCGCCACGCCCGACACGAACGCCTCCCCGAGGCCGAACCCGGCGTCGATCGAGACCACCTTCCGGTTGCACGTCACCGGGTCGGCGGTGAACATGATGCCCGCCGCCTCGGGGAAGACCATCTGCTGCACGACCACGGACACGCGCACCGCGCGGTGCTCGAAGCCGCTCTTGATCCGGTACGCCACCGCCCGGTCGGTGAACAGCGACGCCCAGCAGCGCCGCACGCTCGCGAGCACCGCAGGGGCTCCCCTGACGTTCAGGTACGTGTCCTGCTGCCCGGCGAACGAGCTGGACGGCAGGTCCTCGGCGGTGGCGCTGGAGCGCACCGCGCAGGGCACGTCGCCGAGCTCCCCGAGGCGGCGCAGGATGTCGTCCTCGATCTCGGCCGGTACGGGCAGCGTCTCGACGGCCTCCCGCAGGCGGGCGGACGCCTCGGCGATCCCGGCACGGTCGTCCGCGCGCAGCCCGGAGAGCCCGTCGATCAGCGCGGCGATCGTCGCGTCCGACTCGACGACCGCGCGGTAGGCCTCGGTGGTGACGCAGAAGCCCGGCGGCACCCGCACCCCCTCGACGGCGGACAGCTCGCCGAGGTTGGCCCCCTTGCCGCCGACCAGGGGGAGAAGCGTCTTGTCGATGTCGTGGAAGCCGAGCACGTAGGCACCCATGGCGTGTTCCCGTCTGCCTGTCATGGCCAATTAGGATACAGAGCTGACCTGTATCTTAATCCTCCGCGACCGCGGCGGGACCTCCGGGGTGACTCAGGTACGCGTCGAGCCCGGCGGCGCCGGTCAGCATGGCGCGACCGCGGGCCGTCAGCCGGGTCTGCCAGTCGCGCAGGGTCGCCTCCAGGGGCGCGATCCCCCCGGCGGAGCGCACCTGGGCGAGCAGCGGAGCGATCTGCTCGAGCAGGTAGCCGCCGCGTCTGAGCTGGTGGGCCAGCCGGGCGTCGCGCACGTCGGCGGCCGTGTAGACGCGGTAGCCGGTTTGAGGGTCGCGGCTCGGGTTGACCAGCCCGGCGCGCTCCCACTTGCGCAGCGTCGCGGGCCTGATGCCGAGCCTCCTGGCCAGCGGGCCGATGAAGGTGACGCCGCCGGGCCCGGGCCGCTCCACCGGCGCCGGCGCTCCGAGCCTCTCCTCCGCCGTCAGGTCGCGCAGCGCCCGCTCCACGGCCAGCAGCGTCCGGCGGTCGTCGAGCAGTTGCGCGTGGCTCTCGTCGATGAGCCGCAGGGCCTCCTCGACCGCGCCTCCGTTCACCTCCCGCATGATCGAGGTGGCCGTCTGGTGGCCGTGGCCGGGGATGAGGGAGAGGAAGGCGCGCAGGGCCTCCCGGTGGACGGGGGTATAGGTGCGGTAGCCGTGGGGAGTGCGCGCGGCCGGCGGGAGGATGCCCGCCTCTTCGTAGTTGCGGATCGCCTGCGTGGACAGGCCGTGCTCGCGCGCCAGATCCACGGGCCGGAGTCGCTCGCGGGGCATGGGCAAAGTTTACACAGAAGGTTCAACGATACGGTTGAAGGCATGGAATCCGCGATCCTTGACTCCGGCTGGCCCTTCGAGGGCGCCGCGATCACGAAGCTGCTCAGGTCGTTCCCGGCCCCGCCACACCTGCTCGGCCTCGGCGAGCCCACGCACGGCGAGGAGGCGTTCCTCCGGCAGCGCAACGAGGTCTTCCGCCACCTCGTGGAGCACGAGGGCCATCGGTCGATCGCGATCGAGAGCGACTGCCTCGCGGCGCTGGTCGTGGACGCGTACGTCACGGAGGGCGTGGGGACGCTCGACGACGTCATGCGGCGCGGCTTCAGTCACGGGTTCGGCGGCTCGGCCGCCGACCGGGAGCTCGTGAGCTGGATGCGGGAGCACAACCGGCACCGGCCCGCGGCCGAGCGGATCCGCTTCTTCGGCTTCGACGGGCCGCTCGAGCTGGCCGGGCCCGGCAGCCCCCGTCCGGCCCTCGCCGGGCTGCACGGCTATCTCGCCGCCCACCTCGACGCGCCCTCCTTCGACACCCCTTTCGACACCGTCGACCGGCTGCTCGGCGCCGACTCCCGGTGGACGAACCCCGCCGCCACCATGGACCCGGGGCAGTCCGTCGGCCGCTCGCCCGACGCCGTCGAGCTGCGCCTCATGGCGGACGACCTCGTGGCCCTGCTCACGGCGGAGTCACCGCGCCTGATTGCCGCGACCTCGCGGGAGGCGTGGTGGCGGGCCTGCCTGTTCGGGCGTACGGCCACGGGCCTGCTCCGCTACCACGCGGGGATGGCGGACACGTCGCCGGCCAGGGTCATGCGCCTCATGGGGCTGCGGGACACGATGATGGCCGAGAACCTCCTGGCGATCGCACCCCGCTACGGTCCGGCGCTGGTCCACGCCCACAACCGGCACCTCCAGCGGGACAGGAGTGTCTGGCAGACGGAGGGCTGGCAGGGCGGCGACCTGCTGCTGGAGTGGTGGAGCGCCGGCTCGATCGTCGCGGCGCAGCTGGGCGACGCGTACGCCTTCATCGCCTCGACCGCGGGCGGCGCGGCGACCCCGCCGGACACCCTGGAAGGCGTCCTGCACGCCGCCCTGCCGCACGGCGGTTACCTCATCGCCTCCGAACGCCTGGCCGGGGCGCTGGAGGGCATCGAGCTGGCTCCCCAGACCGACACGAGCTCCGGCTACTTCGCCCTGGACCCCGGCCAGGTGCACACGACCGACGGCATCCTCTTCCTCAAGAACATCCCGCCGACCGGGTGACCACGCCCCCTGCCTCCTTCCGGGGACCCTACTGCTGCCCCGGCCGCCGCGCCGGGGCAGGGGCGGGCCCGGCGGTGCCGTCGGCGAAGCGGGACGGCCGGAACGGCGCCAGCAGCGGCGACTCCTCGCCGTACACCTCCCCCGCCACCTCCCCCATGAGCAGCGGCGCCAGCGTGACCCCGCTGTGCGTGGCCACCGTGTACACGCGCCGCTCCGCGTCCGCGAAACCCGCCACCGTGAGCCCGTCCCCCGGCATCGCCCGCCGGCCGACCACCGCCCGCTCCACCGTGGCCCCGTCCACGGCCCGCAGCACGCGCGCCATCAGGGCCAGGATCGAGTCCTGGACGTCGCCGGGCACCGGGACCTCCGGGTCCGCCCGCCCGTCCAGCGGCAGCGACTGCAGCAGCAGCCGCCCGCCCCCGTCCGGCCGCAGGTTGAGCCCGTCGGAGTGGAGCACGCGGGACAGGCGGGCGGGCACCGGGGTCGTGGTGACGAGGAAACCGTTGGTGACCGCGCCGGACACCGCCGGGTCGAGCATGGGCACCTCGGCCCCGGCCAGCGCCGCCACCCCCTGCGTCCAGCGACCGGCGCAGGTGACCACCACGTCGCCGTCGAAGGCCCGCCCGTCGGCCGCCGTCACCTTGACGCCCGACGACGAGGTCTCGATCGCGGTCACCTCGGCCCCGCACGCGAGCGCGGCCCCGGCGTCGCGGGCCTCGCCGAGCAGGCTCCCGAGCAGGCGCAGCGGGTGCACGTGCGCCTCCTCGGGGAAGAACACGTACTCGGTGCCGGGAGGCGGAGGCGCCAGGTCGGGCTCCAGGGTCAAGGCGCGCGCGGCGGTGATCCGCTCGACCGGGTAGCCCATGTCGGCCAGCCGCTGTACGCGGGCCTCCAGGCGTTCCTTGTGCTCGTCGGAGACCGCGCACTCGAGGTTGCCCGTGGGGAAGAACCAGTCGCCGGGGAGCCGGTGGTGCGCCCGGACGGCGGCGTGGTTGAGGTCGAAGTACTCCTTGGGCGTCTTGTCGTTGGCATTGACCCACGCCAGGGACGTGGAGGTCGTACCGGATCCCGGAGTCCGCGCCTCCAGGACGGTGACCTGCGCGCCGCGCCGGGTGAGTCCCGCCGCGACCGCCGCTCCGACCACCCCCGCACCGATGACGACGACTCGCACGCTGACTCCTTCCGCTTCCGCTTTGAGGTCAATAGTGACCTTCCGTGCTCTCAGCCGGTATGCAGGACCCGAAAGCGATCCGGTTCCGCCGGATCCCGATCAACGACCTGGACCGGCGTCCAGGCCCACTGCCAGACGCTGATGCCCGGCGTGCGGGAGAACCGGATCTGCCCGCGGGTGCCTTCGACTGCGACGCGCGGCCAGGATGCGGCGGTGCGCGCCCGGTCCGCGCCGTACGTACGCAGCATCTCGGCCAGGACCGTGATGGTGTCGTAGCCCTCGAAGGCGACGAAGGAGGGCGCTTCGGCCAGCCGCTCGCGCAGGGCCGTCTCGACTCGCGTACCGAGTGGGCCGAGGCGCTCGGGCAGGTAGCGCAAGAACGGGATCGCGGCGCCGTCGTCGCCCAGCGACCTCACCCATCCGGCGAACTCCGGTTGCCCGGCCGGAGCACCGATCATGATCTCGGCCAGGCGCCGGTCGCGGCGGACGGACTTGACGATCGGCACCGCCGGCTCCGGGTGGCCGACCAGAAGGAGGAGGGCTGTCGCGCGATTGCCGGCGAGTTCGTCGCACACGGCCGCGGGGGTGAGCGCGCGCATGTCGAGCTCGATGACGGTGCCGCCGCGTGGAGCGAGGTGGTCCCGCAGGATGCGGGTCCCGGATGCCCAGTAGACGCTCGGGTCGGCTGCTACGGCGATGCGGCTGTGGCCGGCGCCGAGGAGGTGGTCCGCGTAGATCTGCCAGCCGTGGGACTGCGCCGGGGCCAGGCGCGCGACCCATCGCGTCGGCTGTTCGGTGAGCGTGTCGAGAACCGCCGACGAGCAGAGGAACGGCAGGCCGAGGGCGTCGGCCCGGGCGGCGGCGGCGCGAGCGACGACACTGTGATACTCCCCCGCCAAGGCGGCCACGCCCAGGCCGACCAGTTCGTCCACGGCCGCCGCGGCCTTCTGCGGATCAGCCGCGGTGTCTCGGACCACCAGCTCGAGCGGTCTTCCGGCGATCCCGCCGGCGTCGTTGACCTCGCGAACGGCCAGCTCGAGTCCGGCGAGCAGGTGCCGGCCCGCCTCGACCCAGCCCGGCCGGGTCAGTGGAACGAGAGCGCCGATCTGGACGGGTGATCCGTCAGCCCGCTCCGCTCCAGCTGGCGGTGGGCCGCTGGTCATGCGGGGCCCACGCCGAACATCGCGTGCTCGGCGTGGTCGAGCGCCAGCCGTACCGCCCCGAGCGCGACGGACTCGCCGCCCAGCTCCGAGCTCTCCACGCGTACGGGGAACAGGCAGAGCTCGGCGAGTTCCTCGCGCAGGGGCGCGGCCAGCAGCTCGCCCGCGCCCGACAGGCCGCCGCCCAGGACGACCAGTTCCGGGTCCATCGTGAGCACGGCGGCGCCGACGCCCTTGGCGAGGTCGCGGGCGAAGGCGCGGACGATGCCCGCGGCCTCCGCGTCGCCCTCCCGCACGGCCTCGAACACCCGCTTGGCCGCCTCCCCGGAGGGGGCGTCCCCGCCGTAGGCGAGGAATCGGTCGAACGCGGTGTACCACCCGAAGGCGCGCATGACGCCGATCTCCCCCGCCGCGCCGTTGCGGCCCGCGTGCAGCTTGCCGCCGATGAGCAGGCCCGCCGCGACGCTGCGCCCGGCCAGCAGGCAGATCACGTCCTTCGCACCGACGGCGGCGCCGCACCAGTGCTCGGCCAGCGCGGCCAGGTTGGTGTCGTTGCCCACCAGGACCGGGCCGTCCGCGAGGCCGTCGAGCGCGGCGGGCAGGTCGACGCCCGCCCAGCCGGGCAGCCGGTCGCTGATCAGTATCCGGCCGTCGGCGGGGTCGACCACGCCTGTCGTGGCCACCCCCAGCGCGCGTACCTGGCCGGGCTCGACGCCGACCGCGCGGAGCGTCCTGCGCACCACCGACCTGGCCGCCGCGATCCTGTCGGCGGTGCCGGTCTCGGGGGTGACGACCGTGCGCCTGCGGTCGACGATGCGCCCCTTGAGGTCGGCGGTGAGCGCCAGGACCTTGTGCGGGCCGATGTCGAGGCCGACGACGTGGCCGGCCTCCGCGCGGAAGCGGTAGCGCTTGGCCGGCCGGCCGACCGGGCGCGGATCCCCGACCTTGATGCCGACCTCCTCGACGAGCTCGTCGAGCCCGGCGATGACGTCCTCGACGGTCGCCCGGGAGATGGAGGTGGTCTTCACGAGCTGCGTCAGGGTCAGCTCGTCCGCGGCGTGCAGCGTGCGCAGCACGGCGGCGGCGTTGAGGCGGCGCAGGAGCGCCGGATCCTGTCCGGTCAAGGTCACGATCCGATGGTAGGGCATTGCGAATTATTTGAGGAACTACTAAAAATAAGACCCACCCGCGGCGCGGTGCCGCCGGTCGGCCACCCCCTAGAGAGGACCCCAGGTGAACAAGGCCATCGTGCTGGCCACCGCTGCCCTGACACTCGCCGCGTGCGCGCCGGCAGGGTCACAGCAGCCAGTGGCGAACGGCAAGAAGGAGATCTCCTTCCTGGTGTTCGAGACGCCCAACCTGACGCCGGAGTACTGGGACGCGGCCATCAAGCGCGTCACCGACAAGCACCCCGACATCGCGGTGAAGAAGCTCGTGGCGCCGAGCGCGGGCGAGCGCAACGCGTACGCCAAGCAGCTGCTCGCCTCGGGTCAGCTGCCTGACGTCATGCAGGCCATCGCGCCCAGCGGGCTCGCGGAGAGCGGCAACCTGTACGCCTGGAGCGAGGAGGAGCTGAAGAACTACGCCCACCCGCGCTCCAACCCGCTGGGCGGCAAGATCTACCAGCTCCCCTACAACTCCCAGCCGACCCCGCTGGTCTACTACAACAAGAAGCTCTTCGCCGAGGCCGGCGTCGACGCGCCGCCGAAGACCTACGCGGAGCTGCTCGACGTCTCGGCCAAGCTCAAGGCCAAGGGAATCAACCCGTTCGTGGTGGGCGGCGGCGGCAAGGACGCGTTCGCGGCCGGCTACATCTGGATCGCGCTCGTCGGCGCCGACGTCTACGCCCGGCAGCCGGACTTCCTGGTCAAGCGGCGCGCCGGGCAGGTCAGGTTCGGCGACCCGGCCTTCGTCAAGGCGACCCAGAAGTTCGCCGACCTGGTCGGGAAGGGGTACGTCGACAAGGCCGGGCTGTCGCGCGACTACCCGTCGACCGAGAAGACGTTCCTGGACGGCAAGGGCGCCATGTACCCGATGGGGTCCTGGTTCGCCGCCGCAGCCGACGCAGGGAAGCCGCCCTTCGAGATCGGCGTCTTCGCCTGGCCCACCGACGACGGCCAGGTGGTGGTGCCCTCGTACACGGGCGGCGGCCCCATCGTGAACGCCAGATCCAAGAACCTCGAGGCGGCCAGGACGTTCGCGCTGGAGTTCAATCAGGACGCCGCCAACAACGACGTGCTCGTCAGGAGCGACGCGGCCATCATCGCGATCAACGGCTATCGGCCGCCGCCGATGGGCCCGGTCTACAACGCCACGCTCGAGGTGTTCAAGGCGGGCAGGGCGGTCAACGCCTTCACGGTCGAGACCGGCGACGACTCGCTGCTGCCGGGCGTGGGCGACAAGGTGTTCGCGCTGGCCCAGGAGATCATCGCGGGCAAGACCGACGGCGCCGCGGCGGCGAAGGCGCTGGACGCGGAATGGGTCAAGGCGGGCGGCCGGTAGATGTTCCTCGACAAGCGGGCCGCCGCGCGCACCGCGGCCGTCCCCTGGCAGCGGCTGACGTACCTGCTGAGCTTCGTCGCCCCGGGCGTGCTGGTCTACGCCTGCTTCGTGCTCGCGCCGATCCTGCTCAGCTTCGGCTACAGCCTCACCGACGCCAGCCTGTTCGCCACGCGGACGCGCTTCGTCGGGCCGGACAACTACCTGCGCCTGCTGGCCGACCCGTCCTTCCTGACCTCGTTGAAGGTCACCACGATCCTGACGCTGATCATCGTGATCGTGCCCAACGTGGCCGGCGTCGGCGTGGCCGTGCTGCTCGACCGCGCCGGCTGGCTCTACCGGGCGCTGCGCAGCGTCTTCTTCGTCCCCGTCGTGCTGAGCTCGGTGGTGGTGAGCGTGGTGTGGATGGCCATGCTGCAGGACGAGGGCCTGGTCAACCGGCTGCTCGGGGTCCGCGTCGGCTGGCTGTCGGACCCCGACCTGGCGCTGTACTCCATCGGCTTCATCATCAGCTGGCAGATGCTCGGCTTCTGCTCGGTGGTCTACCTGGCCGCGCTGCAGGGCGTGCCCCAGTCGCTGCACGAGGCGGCGGCCATCGACGGCGCGGGCTCCTGGACCCGCTTCCGCAAGGTCACCTGGCCGCTCCTGGCGCCCGCGCTGACCACGAACACGGTGATGCTGCTGATCACCGGGTTCAAGGCGTACGACCACATCCAGGTGCTGACGGCGGGCGGTCCGGGGCTGGGCACCACGGCGACCGTGGCCTTCAACGTCATCCAGGTCGGCTTCACCGCCAACCGCACGGGCGAGTCCTCGGCGATGGCGATCCTCATGCTCGTGATCGTCGCGACGGTCTCCGCCGTCGCGCTGCGCCTGCTCAACCGCCGGGAGGTGGACCTGTGAGGTGGCTGCGCCCGCTGGTCTCGATCGTGGTGGCCGGCGCGTTCTTCCTGCCGCTCTACCTGGTCGTGGCCAACGTCTTCAAGCACGGGCCGGACATCACCGCCTCCCCGGCGGCGCCGCCGATCCCGCCGACGCTGGACAACCTCACGCAGGCGCTGACGCGCCCCGACCACCTGTTCTGGAACGGGCTGATCAACAGCGTCTCAGTGACCCTGCTGTCGATCGTGATCCTCACGGTCGTGTCGGCCATGCTGGGCCACTACATCTGCCGCACCCCGTCGCGCTTCGCGCGGATCACGCTGCTGGTGCTGCTGGCCGGGCTGATGATCCCGCCGCAGGTGATCCTGGTGCCGGTCACGCAGGTGCTCAACCTGACCGGCCTGATGGGCACGATCAGCGGGCTGGTGCTGTTCAACGTCGGGTACTACGTGCCGTTCGGGGTGTTCGTCTTCTCCGGTTTCATCCGGGCCATCCCGGTCGAGCTGGAGCAGGCCGCCTCGATCGACGGGGCGGGCCCGTTCGGCACGTTCTGGCGGGTGGTCTTCCCGCTGCTGCGCCCGGCCACGGCCAGCGTGCTGATCTTCCTGGGCGTGTGGATCTGGAACGACTTCCTCAACCCGCTCATCATCCTCGGCCCGGCCGGCGGCACCACGGTCACCGTGGGCGTCTACCGCGCGCTCGGCCAGTTCCAGCGGGACTACGGCGACATGTTCGGCCTGATGGTGCTGTCGGCACTGCCCATCCTCATCTTCTACTTCGCGCTGCAGAAGCACTTCGTCAAGGGACTCACCGGGGGAGCGGTCAAAGGATGATCAACTTGAGGGACCACATCGGGGAGGCCCTCGACCGGCCGATCACCCTGGCCGTGGTGGGCGCGGGCGCGCGCGGCACGGCCTACGCCGAGCTGGCCGCGCGCCGGCCGGACCGGGCGCGGATCGTGGCGGTGGCGGAGCCGCGCGCGGCCGCCCGGCAGGAGTTCGCGGCACGCCACGCGCTCCCGCCCGAGCGGGTCTTCCGCGACTGGAAGGAGCTGGCAGGCCTCGGCAGGATCGCCGACGCGGTGATCGTGGCCACGCTGGACGCCGATCACCTGGCGCCGGCCGAGGTCTTCGCCGAGCAGGGCTACGACATCCTGCTGGAGAAGCCCATCGCCCCCACCGAGGCGGACACGGTGGCCATCGGCGAGGCGGCGGCCCGTACCGGCGCCATGATCGCGATCTGCCACGTCATGCGCTACACCCCCTACACGCGCAGGCTCCGCGAGGTGCTCCCCCGGATCGGCGACGTCGTGAGCGTGGAGCACCTGGAGCCGGTCGGGTGGTACCACTTCGCGCACTCGTTCGTCCGCGGCAACTGGCGGCGCGCGGACGAGGCCACGTTCGCGCTGCTGGCGAAGTCGTGTCACGACATCGACTGGCTGGGCCACGTCGTGGGGCGCAGGGCCGAGCGCGTGTCCTCCTTCGGCGGGCTGCGCCACTTCCGCGCCGAACGGCGGCCTCCGGGCGCCGCCGACAGGTGCCTGGAGTGCCCGATCGAGCCCGGGTGCCCGTACTCGGCCGTGCGGCTCTACCGCGACGGGCTGCGCGACGGCGGCACCAAGCAGTACTTCACCCGGGTCATGACCGGCGGCCCGCTCACCGAGGAGGCCGTCACCGCGGCGCTGGCCGAGGGCCCCTACGGGCGCTGCGTGTACGCCAGCGACAACGACGTGGTGGACCACCAGGTGGTGACCATCGAGTACGAGGGCGGGGTCACCGCGTCGTTCACGATGACCGCGTTCACGCCGCTGGAGAACCGGCACACCAAGCTGTTCGGCACCGCGGGCCAGCTGACCGGCGACGGCCGCTTTATCCGCATTTATGACTTTTTGTCGGAAGAAACGACGATCATCGACACCTCGCTGGACGGCTCCAGCGCGGCGGAAGGCCACGCCGGCGGCGACGCCGCCCTGATCGAGTCGTTCGTCACCGCCCTGCACGAGGGGCGGCCCGAGCTGATCCTTTCCGGGATCCAGGAGAGCGTCGACAGCCACCGCGTGGTCTTCGCCGCCGAACGGGCCCGCCGTACCGCGACCGTACAAACCCTCTTGAACGGAGAGCACCCCCTATGAGGCACCGCGCCCTGCTCGCCCTCGCCGTGCTGACCACCTCGGTGGTCGGTCTCACTCCGGCGCCCGCCCAGGCCGGCGCGTCGGAGTGGCAGGACATCCGCAAGCTCCTGTCGGCCATCGACGACGCCTACACCGCTCCCCCGGCCCTCAACGCCGTGCAGACCGCCCGCTACACCGCCGGCCTGCTCCTGGGCAACGGCGACCTGCACGTCACGTCCGACGCCCGCGACCAGCGGCAGACGTACTACCTGTCCAAGTCCGACTTCTGGCACAGCGGTAACGGGCAGCTGCCGTTCGGCACGATCTCCATCGGCCCCGCGCACGCCGCGGCCACCCCCGCCGCCAAGGACACCCTCGAGTGCACCGCCGCCTGCGTGATCGACGGAGACCCCGAGACCCGCTGGGTGTCGCGGACCGGCGCGAGCGCGTCCGACCCGCAATGGGTCACCGTCGACCTGGGCGGGGTGAAGACGGTCGACCGCTGGGTGGTCAGGCACAACGGCTACCAGGGCAGGGCCGCCAACTTCCAGGCGCTCAACACCCGGAGCTTCGCCCTGCAGAAGAGCGACGACGGCGTCACCTGGACCGACGTGGACATGGTCACGGGCAACACGGCCGAGCTGACCGACCGGACCGTGCCCGCCTTCACCGCCCGCCACGTGCGCCTGCTGGTCACGGGTGCGGTGCGCGACCCCGCCGACCCGAATCAGAAGGCCTTCGTCCGGGACCTGCAGCTGTTCGAGGGCCAGAGGAACGTCCTCACCGGCGCGCTCGGCGACGACCCGAACTACCGCCAGCGGCAGGACATCCTCAACGGGGAGGTCCGCGGCTCCCAGACGGTTGACGGCCGGGTGCTGAGCACCCGCACCTGGACCGCCGACGGCGAGAACCTGCTGGTCACCGAGCTGTCGATCCCCGACGGCGCGCAACCGCTGCCGCTCCAGGCCGACCTGACCGTGCCCGCCGGCACGACGGGGGTCGCCGGGGACGGTCAGGTGTGGATCACCCGCACGACCGGCGCGGACGGCGAGAGCGGCTGGGTGTCCAAGGCGGCCGCGTCGGCCAGGGTCATCGGCTCGCGCACCCCGGTCACCGCGAGCACGCCGTCGGGCAACCTCGCCCGCCTCGCCTTCGAGCTGGCCCCCGGCCGGCCCGTGCGGCTGGTCACCACGCTGCACGGCAACGGCGGCTACGCCAACCCCACGCCGCTGAACGACTTCGTCACCGAGGCGGTGGACCGGGTACACGGCCTCGACGGCCGTGACCTCGACCGGGCCCGGTCCGCGCACCGCGAGTGGTGGAAGCGGTTCTGGCTGAAGTCGTACGTCGACACCGGCGACCCGATCCTCAACAAGTACTACTACGGCGCCCTGTACGCGATGGGCGCCGCCAGCCGCGCGGGCTCGTTCCTGCCCGGCACCTATTCGCCGTGGCGCACCATCGACCAGACCGGCGGCTCCAACCGCTACTGGCTGAACTACAACACCCAGGCCCCGTTCTACGGCGTCTATTCCGCCAACCGGCCCGAGTTGGCCGCCCCCTACTACAGGACGGTGGTGGCCGAGCTTCCGTACCAACGCAACTCCACTCATGCCGCCGGGTACAAGGGGCTGACCTTCAGCCGGACCATCTACCCGTACAACCAGACCCGTCCCGCCCCTGCCGAGGTCCCGGTGACCGGCCCCAAGTCGCCGAAGAAGCTCGCCGACCAGAAGACCAACGGGACATTCGCCGCCATCCCGTTCCTGTGGAACTGGGAGTACACCCGGGACGAGGAGTTCCTGCGCACCACGGCCTACCCGTTCCTGAAGGAACTGGGTGAGTTCTGGATGGATTACGTGGTCAAGGGCGACGACGGCAAGTACCACGTCCTGAACAGCGCCGTGAACGAGGGCGGCGACGACGTCGACTCGACCTACGACCTCGGCTACATCCGGCGGACGCTGACCGCGCTGATCGAGTACAGCCGGGTGCTCGGGGTGGACGCGGAGCTGCGGCCGGTCTGGCAGGGCTACCTGGACGACCTGGCGCCGTACCCGACGGCGACCATGGACGGCCTGGACGTCATCCTGCTCGCCACCAAGATCGAGAACCCCATCAAGGGCAACGCGCTGCTCAACAAGAACGACCAGCCCATCAACCTGGAGGGCGTCGTCCACCCGAGCGACAACCTGGCCATCGGCGGCGACCCGGAACAGCTGCGGAAGGTCCGGAACACCCTGGAATGGGTTGATCCGTTCCTGCCGGGATCGCGCGGTTCCTCCATCAACGGGTTCCCGAAGACGTTCACCATCGCGGCCCGCGCGGGCTGGGATCCCGAGGACCTCATCGGCAGGTTCACGGCCGTGATCAAGCTGTTGTGGCGGCCGAACCTGACCGTGGCGCAGTCGGGCGGCGGCCTGGAGACCTCGGGCTCGCTCGAAACCGTGAACTCCATGTTCCTGCAGACGTTCGAGGACGTGATCCGGGTCTTCCCGGACTGGCCCACCGGCCGTGACGGCAAGTTCGTACGACTGCGCGCCAAGGGCGCGTTCCTGCTCTCCGCCGAGCGGCGAGCCGGACGCGAGGTCTCGTCCATCACGCTGACCAGCGAGAAGGGCGGACGGGCGACCCTGGCGAGCCCGTGGCGCTCGGGCCGCCCGGCCGTGGTGGACACCGCCACGCACCGGCCCGTGCCGCTCACCTTCGGCCGCGCCGCGAACACCGGCGAGACGACCTTCGCCTTCGACACCCAGCCGGGCCACACCTACACGGCGTCCGCCCGCTGACCACACTCATGCGCGGGCCCGTTCGCGGGCCCGCGCCGTCTCCTGCGACGGAACATTCGTCCAAGACACCCTGGCCCCGCGCTTGTGATGCTCGATCTCGCGTCAGGCACGGCTCCACGTGCGACGGCCGCGGAGCTCCGAGCGACAGGAGAGATGATGACGAACACCGTGGACAGCGCGCCAGGGGTTCAGGTGGCGAGTGGCCGGCTGCGGGGCCGGACGAACCGGGGAGTGGCGGCGTTCCTCGGGATCCCGTACGCCGCCCCGCCCTTCGGAGCGCGCCGCATGCGGCCTCCGGAGCCACCCGCGCGGTGGGAGGGCGAGCGCCGCGCCGCCGATTACGGGCCGACCTGCCCGAAAGGCGACGACGGCCTGGAGAGCGCGGCGCTGTTCCCGGAGGTCGTGATCCCTGGCGAGGAATGCCTGAACCTCAACGTGTGGACCCCCGGTCCCGGGGGATCCGGCCTGCCGGTGCTGGTCTGGATCCACGGCGGCATGTTCACGCAGGGGTCCGGATCCGTCCCCGGCTACCGTGGCACGTCCTTCGCCCGCGACGGGGTCGTGTGCGTCACGATCAACTACCGGCTCGGCGCCGAAGGGTTCCTCCACCTCGATGACGGCACCGCCAACCTGGGGCTGCTGGACCAGATCGCCGCGCTCGAGTGGGTCCAGGACAACATCGCCGCGTTCGGCGGCGATCCGGGGCGGGTGACCGTCGCCGGCCAGTCCGCCGGGGCCATGAGCGTCGTCACTCTCATGGCCATGCCCCGCGCCCGAGGACTGTTCCGCCAGGCGGTCGCCCAGAGCGGGGCGGTCGCGCAGACGCTCACGGCCGAGGCCGCCGCGGGCGTCGCCTCAAGGCTGGCCGAGTCGCTCGGGGTGGCCCCGACCCGCGAGGCCTTCGGCGAGGTGCCGGTCGAACGGCTCGGGCGGGCGGCGTCCACCCTCCTCAAGGAGGTCCAGGCCGCCTCGGATCCGGCCAGGTGGGCGAGCCTCCCCTTCGCCCCGGTCGTCGACGGCGACACCCTGCCCGACCACCCGCTCGACGCGTTGAGGAAGGGCGCCGGCAGCGGCGTACGGCTCCTCGCCGGGTGGAACCGGGACGACACCCGGATCGGCCTCGTCCCCACCGGCATGATCGACATCGTCGACGAGCCCATCCTCGCCGCGGTCGTGGGCGCCCTCGGCGCGCCCGGCGGGACGGTCGAGCGCTACCGGGCGGCGCGGCCGGGAGCGAGCAGCGGCGACCTGCTCGCCGCCGTGACCACCGACTGCTTCGTCCGGGTTCCGGCGATCCGGGTCGCCGAGGCACGCCTCGAGGCCGGCGAGGCGTGCCTCGCCGGCACCTGGATGTACCGCTTCGACCACGAGTCGCCGAGCTTCGCCGGCCGCCTCGGCGCCGCCCACGCCGTGGAGCTCCCGTACGTGTTCGACCTCCTCGACGAGGAGTCGAGCCACACCCTCATCGGCGACGAACCACCCCAGGTCGTCGCCGATACGGCCCACGGCGCCTGGGTCCGCTTCATCGCCGACGGCGACCCCGGCTGGCCCCGATACGACCTGGCCGGCCGGGCCACCGCGCTGATCGACGAAGGAATCACCGTCGTCGACGACCCCGGCGGTGCCGAGCGCGACGTGTGGACCGGCCGGCTCTGACCGGGACTTGTCATCCGGTGGCCGGCCGTGCGGCCCGACTCGGCCACCGACCGGCAGCTCGCCGCTGACCGGGGATTGTCGCGTTGTGGACACCGCGAACTACCATGTCGGCGTGCGACCAGCCGAGCCGGTTCGCGCCGGTGCGCCTCGATGGCAGATCACGGTCCCGTCGCGTCCCGGCCGGCTGCCGGGGGTCGTGATGGCGGGGTTCAGCGACCGGGCGAACGAGTTCCGCGACGTCGCGCTGGTCCCGCACCCCGCGGTCACGGTGATCTTCGACCTCGGCGACCAGCCGTTCGTCGTCGAGGACGGCCGTGGTGCGCGGCAGCGAGAACGCGTCGTCGCCGGACTCGCGCCCAACGGGGCCCGAGGACGGGGGATGGCCAGAAGTTCCGAGTGCCTGCAGTTGCGGCTTTCGCCGATGGTCGCGCACGCGGTCCTGGGTGCCTCCTCGGAGCTGGGCGGGACGGTGGTCGCCCTCGATGATCTCTGGGGACGAGACGCCGTGCGGACCCAGGAGCGATTGCGTGCCGCCGGGTCGTGGGAGGAGCGATTCGCGATCGCGGAGGCCGCGCTGGCCCGGCGGGAGGACGCGGGCCGCGCTGTCGACCCGGAAGTCGCCTTCTCCTGGGGGCAGATGGTGGCCGCCCGAGGGCGGATCCGGGTCGAACGACTGGTCACCGAGACCGGATGGAGCCGTAAGCGCCTCTGGTCTCGGTTCCGCGCCCAGGTCGGCCTCACCCCCAAGCGGGTCGCCCAGCTCATCCGCTTCGACCACGCGGCCCACCGTCTCGCCGCCGGTCACCGTGCCGCCTCGGTGGCGGCGGAGAGCGGCTACGCCGACCAGTCGCACCTTCACAGAGACGTCGTGGCCTTCGCCGGGATGACGCCGACCGCGGTCGCGCTCTCGCCGTTCCTCGCGCTCGACGACGTCGCGTGGCGCCATCGATGAACTCCTGCATGGGCACCTCTTCACCGGCGCCGCGACACACGCGAAGCTGGCGCGGGCAGGCCTGGCACGTCGAACAGGACCGCTACTTCGAGGCCGGCGGCACAGGCCCGAGCAGGCCGCTGCCCAGCGGGGTCAGCAGGTTGAGCACGGCGGGGCCCCTGCGCACGCTCCTGATCAGGCCCGCCTCCCGCAGCACCTTCGCGTGCCGGCTGGCCGCCGCCAGCGACACGCCCGCCCGCCGCGCCAGCTCCGTGGTGGTGGCCCCGCCGTCGGCGGCCTGCAGGACGGCGGCGCGGGCTGCGCCGATCAGCGCCTCCACCGAGCCCGGCGTCCGCTCGCCCGGCTGCCACCGGAACGCGGCGTCGATGGGATAGATCAGCACCGGCGGCAGTTCGGGGTCGGCCAGCGAGACCGGCACGCGGCGGCAGAAGAAGGACGGCACCAGCGTCAGCCCCCGGCCGCGCAGGTGCAGGTCGCGGTCCACGCTGTAGTCGACCTCCAGCACCGGCGAGCGCCAGCGCATCAGCGGCTTCATGCTGCTCAGCAGGCCCTCCACGCCGGAGTTGAGCAGGTGGCCGGCGCGCCAGGCCCGGTCGGCCTCCACCGCGGGCTGGATGAGGTCGCGGTACGGGGCGATGGCCGCCGCGTGGTAGCCGGCCAGGGCGGCGGCCAGCTCGGCCACGGGCGCGGACGGGCGGTCGGCGAGCGCGCCCAGCCAGGCGGGGATGGGCACGTGCCGGGCGAGCAGCTCCAGCTCGTGGCGGAACCGGCGGCTCGGGGTGGCGCGCAACGCGTCGAGCCCGGCCTGCAGACCGTCGCGGGCCGCCGCCGGTGTGAGGAAGTCGGGGAAGTACGGCGCCTCGGGCGCCAGCGCGGTCAGCCAGCGCAGGCCGGAGGCCATCCTGGAAAGCCTGGCCGGGCTCTCGCGCAGGGCGCGCTCCCAGGGCCGGAAGGCCGGCGCCTTGTCCTTGTCCTGCAGCCGGAAACTGCTGAGCACGACCTCCCACAACGGGTCCGCGCGCGCGGCCACTGTCGTGCGCGCCACGTCGTCCGCCGTGAAATGAATGCGCAGCAGCCCCACGAACCCTCTTCTCGGACACCGGCGAGCAGCTTGTTTTCACTAGGCTGCAAAGGGTCTGGCCGAGGCATCGTACCAACGACCACCATGTGACCAACGATGATCGACAATCCCCCCGAGTCCCTGTTGTCCGAGCGCTACCGGCTGATCCGGGCGCTCGGCCGAGGCGGCATGGGCACCGTCTGGCTCGCCCGTGACGAGACGCTCGACCGCGAGGTCGCGGTCAAGGAGGTGCTGCTCTCGCCCGACATCGCGGCGGAAGAGCGCGCCGAGCTGTGCGAGCGCACGGTGCGTGAGGCGTACGCGGCGGCGCGGCTGAGCCATCCGGGCATCGCCACCGTCCACGACGTGTTCTCCGAGGACGGCCGCCCGTGGATCGTCATGGAGCTGCTGCGCGGGCGCACGCTGCAGGACTCGATCCGCGACGACGGCCCGTGGGCGCCGCAACGGGTGGCCCGGCTCGGCGCCGACCTGCTGACGGCCCTGTCGGTCGCGCACCGGCAGGGCATCCAGCACCGCGACGTCAAGCCCGGCAACGTGTTCCTGTGCGACGACGGCCGGGCTGTGCTGACGGACTTCGGCATCGCCAGGATCGACGGCCAGGTCACCATCACGCAGTCGGGGCTGCTGATCGGCTCGCCGGGGTTCATCGCGCCGGAGCGGTTGCGGGGCGAGCGCGGCGGGCCGCAGTCGGACCTGTGGTCGCTGGCCGCCACGCTGTACACGGCGGTGGAGGGCACCTCGCCGTTCCACACCGCGTCACCGCTGGCGACGCTGCACCGGGTGCTCACCGAGGATCCGCGGCCGTCCGCGCGGGCGGGTGCGGCGCTGGGGCCGGTGCTGCTGCGCATGTTGTCGCGCGAGGCCGCCGACCGCCCGGACCCCGCGCTGGCGGGCCGGTGGCTGGAGGCCGCCGCCTCCGGCGTACCGGCTCCCATGGACCGTCCCCGGCGTCCGCGCCCGCACCTCGGCAGGGCCGTCCCGGTGGCCGCCGCCGTCGCCGGGCTCGCCGTCGTCGGGACCCTCGCCTGGTACGGCGTCGCCCGCGACACCCCTGACCCGCCGCCGCCCCGCGCGGCCGCCCCGCCCGCGTCCGCCGCCGCTCCCCCGGCCGCAACCCTGCCGTCGAAAGAGCCGGCGAAGGGCAGGTTCACGGTGCCGGTCGACTTCTGCACGCTGCTCACCGGCGGGCAGGTCAAGGAGACGGCGTACGGGCGCGAGCTGAAGCGCGACCACGAGGAGGACGGCTGCGCCTGGACGAAACGGAAGGTCGGGCTCTCCGTCAAGCCCACGAAGGCCCAGAACAAGGACTACTGGGAGGCCCTCCCCGTGGAGGCGCACGAGGAGTTCCTCAACAAGCGGACCATCAACGGCGACGGGTCCAGCGGCGGGGTGTGGCAGTGGGGCGCCGTCGGGATGCAGTGGCCGATCGGCACGACGTCCACCGCCGCCGCCCCGGTCGCCGGGGTCGGTGAGGAGGCGTTCCAGTACGACGTCTCCGAGCGGAAGTCGGGCACCATGGTGAGGTCCAACGTCGTGTTCCGGGTCAGCAACATGGTGGTGGAGGTCGAGTACGTCGACTTCGACGGCACGGAGGCGGCGCGGGTGCGCTCGGCCGCGCTGCGGGCCGCCAAGCTGACGGCCGCCGCGCTGAGCAGGCGGGGGTGACATGACGACGCTGATCGGAGGCAGGTACCGGCTCATCGAGCCCGTCGGCGGGGGCGGCATGGGCGTCGTCTGGCGCGCCCGCGACGAGAGCCTCGGGCGGGAGGTGGCGGTCAAGCGGGTGCGGCTGGCCCCCGGGCTGGACGCCGCGTCTCGGGCCGCCCTGTGCGACCGCGCGCTGGCCGAGGCGAGGACGGCCGCCGCGCTGCGGCATCCCTCGATCGTGGCCGTGCACGACCTGATCGTCGAGGACGGGGATCCGGCGATCGTGATGGAGCTGGTCCACGGGCCGTCCCTGGAGCAGGTCCTCCGCGAGAACGGGCCGCTGCCCGCGCGCCGCGCGGCCGAGATCGGGCTGCGGGTGCTGTCCGCGCTGGCGGCCACGCACGCGGCGGGGGTGCTGCATCGGGACGTCAAGCCGGCCAACGTGCTGCTGGCGGGGGACGGGCGCGTGGTGCTGACGGACTTCGGCATCGCCACCCTGGTCGGCGGCCTGCCCGGCACACCGGTCGGCACCCCGGGCTACACGGCCCCCGAATGTCTGCACGCTCCCGGCACAGGCCACGCTCCCAGCGCAGAGCACGCCCCCAGCGCAGACCATGCCCGCACCACAGACCACGTCCCCGCCGCGGACCACACCCTCATCCAGCCCACAGGCCCGACCGATGGTCACGCCACCGACCGGACCGTGGTTCAACCCACCGGCCCGACCGGTGCGGGTCCTGCGGATCGGACCGCCATCCAGCCGACCGGCCCGACGTCGCCACGAGCAGCCGGGCCCGGCTCGGATGCCTGGTCGGCGGCCGCGGGACCGGCCTCGGATCTGTGGTCCCTGGCCGCCACCCTCTACACCGCCGTCGAAGGGCGCGGCCCGTTCGCCAGGGACAGCGCCGTCGCCACGCTGAGCGCCGTCCTCACCGAGCCACCCACCCCTTCGGGGAGCGTGCTGTGGCCGGTGCTGGCCGCCGCGCTGGACAAGGATCCACACAAGCGTCCCGGTGCAGAACGGCTCCGGGGCTGGCTGGAGGCGGTCGTGCAGGGGCCGGCCGCTACAGCCGTACTTCCCGAACCGCCGCGGGCCACCCCGCCCGGGGTGCGGCTGCCGGTCGTGCTGGGCGCCCTGGCCGTCGCGGCCCTGGTGGGCGCGGGCGCGGTCGTCGTACCCCAGCTCGGGAGAACCTCCGCGGCGGCCCCCGCGTCCGTCGCCGCCGCACCGTCGGCGACGGACGGGGCGGGGCGGTTCGCCGCCCTGCCGCGCGCGTGCGGCCTCCTCACCCCGGAGCAGGCCGCCAAGACCGTCCCGAAGGCGTTGATCATGCCGAGGGAGAACGCCGAGTGCACCTGGCATCAGAGCCTGGCCAAGGAATCCCGGTCGCTGCGGCTCGAACTGGAGATGCAGGAGCCGACCGACACCCACGCGGAGATCGCGCTGGCCGCCGACGACTTCAACTCGCGGCGGAACGAGGCCGAACGGAGCAGGAAATACTCCTCCCTGGGCAAGAGCTCCGAGATCACCGACCTCAAGGGACTCGGCGACGAGGCGATGACGTGGACCGTCACCGACGATCGCCGGCCGCAGACCGAGGTCGCGATCGTCTTCCGGGTGAGTAACCTGGTGGCCAAGCTGACGCTGCGGCGTGAGGTCGCCAAGGACCCCACACTGCCCGAGCAGGCGGGTGCCGCGGCCCGTTCGGTCGTCGAGGCGCTGACGCGATGAGGGGCACCGTACTGGCGGGACGCTACACCCTGGTCGAGCCGCTCGGCCCAGGTGGCGGCACCTGGCTGGCCAGGGACGAGGTCCTGCACCGCGACGTGGCGGTCAAGCGAATCCCCCTCACCACCGCCCAGCCGGGCTCAGGGGCGGGTGAGCGGGAGCGGGTGCTGGCCGAGGCCAGGTTCGCGGCGTCGCTGAGCCATCCCGGGCTCGTCACCGTGCACGACGTCCTCGCCTCCGGCCCTCAACCCTGGGTCGTCATGGACCTCATCAGGGGCGGCTCGCTCGACCGGATCACCGCCGCCGAGGGGCCGCTGGAGCCGGGCCGGGTCGCCGCGATGGGGCTGCGGCTGCTCGACGCGCTGGCCGTCGTCCACGCGCACGGGCACGTGCACGGCGCGGTCACGCCGGGCAACGTCCTCATCGCCGCGACCGGCGAGACCGTCCTGGCGGGCCTCGGCACCACCACGCCGGACGCCGCCCCCGCCGTCGATGTGCGCATGCTCGTCACCACCCTCATGTTCGCCCTGGACCGGGGCTCCACGCCCCACCCGGGCGACGCGGCCGCCTCCCCAGCGCTCCTTCCCCAGCTGCGGGAGGCGGCCGCGTTCCGGGCCGCGCTCGACCGGACGCGGGACGGGGCGGAGGTCCGTGCCGTCCTCGCCGAGGCGGCGGCCCGCGCGGCGGCCGTCGCGGCCGAGGTGCGGACCGTGCCCACCGAGGTCAGGTCCGCGAGCGGGCGCCGTACGCTCTGGGTGTCCGTCACCGCCGCGACCGCGCTCGTGGCCACCGTGGCGGCCCTCGCCGTCGCCAGACCCGGCACCGCGACCCGCGACTCGACCGCCGCCACCACCCCCGCCACTCCGACCGCGACCCCGAGCCGGTCCCGGACCGCGGCGGCGGCCCCCTCCCCCGACCCGTGCGCGGTGGTCGTCCCCACGGACCGGGTGCTGCCGAGCAAGTCGTCCACGTGCTCCGTCACCGTGGACGGCGCCGGCGTCACGATCAAGACCCAGCAGAACGTGGACACCGCGCGCAAGGTGTTCGACGCCCTCCGCAAACGCCGGCAGTCGCAGACCGGCACCTCGAAGGTGGAGCGCGCGGTCACCACCCCCGTCAAGAACGTGCCCGGCCTCGGCGACGAGTGCTTCTCCCAGGACACCACCGTGGGCATCCTGTCCAGCGTGAGCAGCAACGTCTGGCTGCGTGTCCGCACGATGGTGATCGAGGTGTCCGTGATGGGGAACGGCTCCGCGGTCACCTCCGAGATGCGGGACACCGCCATGCGCGCGGCGCGCACCACCGCGGCCAGACTCCAGGGGAAATCATGAGCGGCGACCGCTTCCACCCGATCGGCCCTCTCGCCCAGGGCGCGCCCGGCCGCGCTCTGCGGGTGTTCGACCGCCGCACCGGTATGGAGGTGGCGGCCAAGCGCCTGCCGCTCCCGGAGGGCCGGGCCGACTTCGACGAGGTACGCCGGCAGGCCATGGCCGCGGGGAGCCTGCGGCACCCGTCGATCCACCCCGTCCACGAGGTCGTCGGCGTCGGCGCCGAGGTGTGGATCCTCTCCCCGATCGTCAACGGCTGGTCCCTGCGCGCCGAACTCCACCAGCGCGCCGCCCTCGGCCCGGCCGCGGCCGCCGCGATCGGCCTGCGCGTGCTGGACGCGCTGACGTACGCGCACCGGCACGGCGTCACCCACGGCAACCTGCACCCGGGCAACGTCCTGCTGGCCCCGGGCGGCCACGTGGTGCTGAACGACTTCGCCATCCCGGCCCTGGCCACCGAAACGGCCGCCAGGCTGCCCGGCTTCACCGCACCGGAGCTCACCCCCGACGACGGTGACGGGGTCGTGCCGGGGCCTGCCGCCGACCTTTGGGCGCTCGGCGCGATCCTCTACGCGGCGGCGCTCGGCAGGCCGCCCTTCGTCCGGGCCACACCCGCCGCCACCGCGGAGGCCGTCCGGCAGGGGATCGCGATCGAGGCGAAAGACCCGTTCACCGCCCTCCTGCGCGACCTCCTCGACCCCGACCCGGCCCGCCGCCCGGACGCGGCCGCCGTCCACGCGGCCCTGCGGGGCGCCGCCGCGCGGCCGGCCTTCGAGGTCGCGACCGTCACGGTCGGCGGCGTCGAGATCGTCGGCCGGCCCGTCCCTGCCGACGCCCCCGCCCCTCCCCCGGCCCCGGCCAAGAGCTCGCCGCGCGTCAGGCCGGCCGCCCTCGTCCCCGCCGTGGCCGCCGCCGCGGTCCTGGGGGCGGGCCTCGCGCTGCTCGTCCCCGTCGGCGCCACCGCGGTGCCCCCGGCCGCCGCCTCCGGCACGGGCCCGGCCGCCGCGCCCGTGCCGGACGACATCCCGCCGTTCGCCAAACCCCCCGAACCGTGCAGGCTGGTCTCCGACGACCTCGTACGGGAGCTCGCCCCCTCGGCGGGCAAACCGTTCACGTACGTCAAGGGCGACTTCACCTCGTGCTCGTGGAAGAGCGACTACGCGATCCCGGAGGCCAAGCGCGGCGAGCTGTCCATCACGCTGAACACGCTGGACAGCGAGACGATGTCGGACGCCACGTTCGACCTCTCGAAGCGGGTCGCGTCCCGGCTGCACACGAACTACCGCGAGGTCGACGGCCTGGCCCACGACGCGTTCACCTACACCGACGCCGCGACGAGCAGCCTCAGACGGTACAAGGTGACGTACGAGTTCCGGCTGAGCAACCTCCACGGAACGGTCGAGTACGGCCGCTCGGTGGGCGTCGACCCGGACGGCTCCATCGCCGGGAACGCCGAGAAGCTCACCCGCCTGGTCATCGGCCGCCTGCTGAAACGCCCCAGCTGAAACCGGCGGCCGGCGACCTTAGGCTGGCCCCATGGACATCGCCTCGGCGCACGAGCTCTGGGACGCCGCCCCCGGCTGGCTCAACACCGCCTCCTACGGCCTGCCCCCTCGCCACGCCTTCGAAGAGCTCCAAGCCATCCTCACCGAATGGCGGCACGGCAGCGGCGACTGGAAACCATGGGACGCCTCAGTGGGCCGTTCCCGCGCCGCCTTCGCCCGGCTCGTCGGCGCGCCCGTCGCCGACGTCACCGTCAGCTCCACCGCCTCCCAGATCATGTCCACGGTCGCCACCGCGCTGCCGCCGGGCGCGCGCGTCGTGGTGCCGGAGATCGAGTTCACCAGCAACCTGTTCCCGTGGGCTGTGGCCGCCGAGGTCGAGACCGTGCCCGCCGACCGGCTGGCCGACGCCGTCACCGGCTCCACCGACGCCGTCGCCTTCAGCCTCGTCCAGTCCGCCACCGGGTACGTCGCCCCGCTCCAGGACATCGTGGCCGCCGCCCGGGCCCACGACGCGCTGGTCATCGCCGACGCCTCCCAGGCCTGCGGCTGGCTGCCGGTCCGGGTCGAGGGCATCGACGCGCTGGCCTGCGCCGCGTACAAGTGGCTGATGGCGCCGCGCGGGGCCGCGTTCGGCTACCTGTCGCCCCGCCTGCGCGAGCGCATGCGCCCGCTGGCCGCCAACTGGTACGCCGGGGCCGACGAGGGCGGCTCCTACTACGGCCCGCCGCTGCGGCTCGCGCCGGACGCCCGCGCGTTCGACCTGTCGCCGGCCTGGTTCTCCTACGTCGGCGCCGCCCCGGCCATCGAGCTGCTCGACGAGCTCGGCGTCGAGCGGATCCGCGACCACAACGTCGCCCTCGCCAACCGTTTCAGGGCCGGGCTCGGCCTCGAACCGTCCGACTCGGCCATCGTCTCCGTGGACGCCCCCGGCGAGCGCCTGGAGGCGGCCGGCATCCGCGCGGCCGTCCGGGCGGGCAAGGTGCGGGCCAGCTTCCACGTCTACACCACCGCCGACGACGTCGACCGCGCGCTGCACGCCCTCACCTGACGAGGCCGTGACTCGGTCATGACAGCGGACCCTTGCGAGTGGGAGACGGGGCCGCTTTAATACGCCGGGCCGCGGACGCGGCGACCCCGTTTGCCGACGAGGAGACATTGTGGCCATTTCCGCAGGTCTGACATTCGTCCCTGACATCCGCGGTCCCGGCCTGCGTCCGTTAACGCTAACACCCCGATGAAACTTTCTTTTTCGCCCATCGGGAAAGCGCTTACCAAGAAGGGAACCGAGCGAATGCGCTTACGACTGGCCGGCGCGATGGCAGTCCTCGCCCTGACCACGGTGATCAACGGCGTCCCCGCCCAGGCCGCCCCGCCCACGAAGCAGATGGAGGACCTCGACCGCGGCCTGACCAGCGTCCGGTCCGGTTCGGGCAACCTCGTGTCCTGGCGGCTGCTCGGCACCGACCCCGACGGCGTGGCCTTCAACGTGTACCGGGGCTCGACCAGGGTCGCCACGAACCTCACCGCCTCCACCAACTACCTCGACAACGGCGCCGCCGCCGACGCCTCGTACACGGTCAGGGCGGTGGTCGGCGGGGCCGAGCAGGCCGCCTCGCCCGCCTCGCTCCGCTTCACCGGCGGCTCGTACCTCGACGTGCCGATCCAGCCGCCGTCGGGCGGCACGACGCCGGACGGGGTCGCCTACACCTACAACGCCAACGACGCCAGCGTGGGCGACGTGGACGGCGACGGCCGGTACGAGATCGTGCTCAAGTGGGACCCGACCAACGCCAAGGACAACTCCCAGTCGGGCTACACCGGCAACGTGTACGTGGACGCGTACCGGCTGGACGGCACCCGCCTGTGGCGCATCGACCTGGGCCGCAACATCCGCGCGGGCGCCCACTACACCCAGTTCCAGGTGTACGACTACGACGGCGACGGCCGGGCCGAGGTCGCGATGAAGACCGCCGACGGCACCAGGGACGGCGTGGGCACGGTCATCGGCAACGCGTCGGCCGACTACCGCAACTCCAGCGGCTACGTCCTGTCCGGCCCCGAGTTCCTGACGATGTTCGACGGCCAGACCGGCACCGCCAGGTCCACGGTCTCCTACGACCCGCCCCGCGGCACCGTGTCGAGCTGGGGCGACTCGTACGGCAACCGCGTGGACCGCTTCCTGGCCGGCACCGCGTACCTGGACGGCGAACGCCCCTCGCTGATCATGGCCCGCGGCTACTACACCCGTTCCGTCATCGCCGCCTGGGACTTCCGCAACGGCACGCTCACCAAGCGCTGGACGTTCGACAGCAACTCGGCGGGCTCCCAGTGGACCGGCCAGGGCAGCCACAGCCTGTCCGTCGGGGACGTCGACCAGGACGGCAGGGACGAGATCGTGTACGGCGCCATGGCCGTCAACGACAACGGCACCGGCATGTGGACCACGGGCACCGGCCACGGCGACGCCCAGCACCTGGGCGACTTCGACCCGGGCAGGGCGGGCCTGGAGTACTTCAAGGTGAGCGAGTCGGGCTCCCAGCCCTCCTCGCTCTACATCGACCCGCGCACCGGCCAGATCCTCTGGTCCACCCCCGCCAACGGCGACAACGGCCGCGGCGTGGCCGGCGACATCTCGACGGTCAGGATCGCCAGTGAGTTCTGGTCCGCCGCCGACGGCAACCTGCGCAGCGTCACCGGCAACAACGCCGGCCGCAAGCCGTCCTCGGTCAACTTCCTCGTCTGGTGGGACGCCGACCCGCTCCGGGAGCTGCTCGACCAGACCAGGATCGACAAGTACGGCACCAGCGCCGACACCCGCCTGCTGACCGCCTCCGGCGTGCACTCCAACAACGGCACCAAGGCCACCCCGTCGCTGTCGGCGGACCTGTTCGGCGACTGGCGCGAAGAGGTCGTCTGGCCCACCAGCGACAACCGCGCCCTGCGGATCTACGCCACGACCACGCCCACCGACCGCCGCATCCACACCCTGATGCACGACCCGCTCTACCGGGTGTCGGTCGCGTGGCAGAACACCGCCTACAACCAGCCGCCGCACACGAGCTTCTTCATCGGCGACGCCATGCCCACCCCGCCCAGGCCGAACATCTACGTCCGCTGACGCACTACCGGTCGGTACGGGGGAGGGCGGGTCCGGTGACGGCCGCGGCGTGGGCGGCGCCCCGGCCGTGGGCGCGGGCGACGATCCGGCCCGCCTGGACGCGTACCGCGGCCTCGGTGGCGTCGTCCGCGTCCGGGACCCCGGCGGCCGAGGCGACGGCGGCGTGCTCGTCGAGGACGAGGTGCAGGCCCGGCCGGGGATCCGGGCCGAACACCCGGCGCAGGCTGCCGGCGAGGTCGCCGATCCTGAGCCGTACGAGCCGCCCCAGTTCGGCGGGATCGCCGGTCACCACGGCGATGGTGACGCGATCCTCCGGGCGGGCGGCGCGGACGGCCTCCTCGGCCGCCTCCAGCCGGCCGGTCCCCAGGACGGCGATCACGCCGTCGGCGTCGAACCTCGTCCGGCGGCCGGTGAGCTCGTCCGGTAGCTCCGCAGGCGGCTCCCAGGTGTCCCGGACGGCTCGCGCGGGGGTGACGTAGGGCAGGTGGGGCGGGTCCCACGTGTCGGCGAGGTCGAGGCCGGCCAGGTGCCGGCAGGCGCGGGCCACGTCGAAGGGGTCGCCGAAGCCGGGCGCCGTCTCGGCCAGGTGAGCGGCTCCGCTCAGCAGCGTGAGGACCAGCTCGGCCAGCCGCACCCGCCGCGCGTGGCCCGGCGCGCGCGGCTCCAGCGCGAGGGCGAGCAGCAGCGCCTCCAGCCTGGCGAGCTGCCCCAGCGCGGTGCGGCCGGGTTCGTCGTCGAACACCCCGGCCAGCGAGCGCGACTGCAGCCTGCCCCCGGCGGACGTGTCGCCGGTCAGGGGCAGCCGTTCGAGCCACACGCGGGCGAACGCGCCCAGCGCCTCGGCCACGCCGGACGGCGGCGGGCCCTCCTCGGCCACGCTGGACGGCGGCGAGCTCTCCTCGGCCGTCACGGGCCCGATCGAGCCGACCAGGACCGCCAGGTAGAGGGCGCGCTTGCCCGGGAAGTTCGAGTAGACCGCGCCGCGGGTCAGCTCGGCCCGTTCAGCGATCCGGTCGACCTTGGCCTCGGCGTATCCGCGCTCGGCGAACTCCTCCCTCGCCGCCGCCAGCACGGCAGCTCGGGTGCGTTCCTGCTGCTGCGCCCGGGTCAGCCTGACCATCGAGCCACACTCCCAACATTCAGATGTTCACATCATCCGAATGATAGCGCTCTTGACATCGACACGTCCCACGAGCGAACCTGACTACGTAGTCATAACCCAGGAGCCGCGAGTGTCCGACGCCAGGCGAAGGCCCCCGAGCAGCACCGACGTCGCCGCCCTCGCGGGCGTGTCGCAGAAGACGGTCTCGCGAGTGCTGAACGGCGAGCCGTACGTCACCGAGGAGGTCCGCGAGCGGGTGCTGGCCGCGGCGCGCGAGCTCGGCTACCGCCGCAACACCGCGGCCAGAGCGCTCCACCTGGGCCGCTTCCACCGCATCGGGGTCGCCTCGATCGGCAGCTCGCTCTCCGGCCCGGCATCCCTGCTCGTCGCCCTGGAACGCCAGGCCAGGCAGATCGGGTACGCGTTCGCGGTCGCCTACGCGGGCGAGGGCGCCGGCGTCACGAGCGCGGTCGAGTCGCTGCTGGCCCAGGGCGTGGACGCCGTCGTGATCTCCGACCCGATCGACGACCCGATCAACGGGGACCAGGACCTGCGCGTCGACCCGGACGTGCCCGTGCTGAGCTTCCGGCCGATCCCCGGGCTCGACGGGCCGCGCGTCGTGGTCACCGGCCCGTCCGGCGTGGAGGCCGGCAGGCAGGCGACCGAGCACCTGCTCGGCCTGGGGCACACCACCGTCTGGCACGTCGCGGGGCCGCACCGGTGGCCCGCGGCGCGCGACCGGGCGCGCGGCTGGCGGGAGGCGCTGGCCGCCGCCGGGGCTCCCGAGCCGCCGGCGCCGGAGGGCGACTGGTCCCCCGCCTCCGGGTACGCGGCGGGCCGGGCGCTGGCGGCGGACCCGCGGGTCACGGCGGTGTTCGCAGCCAACGACGACATGGCGATCGGCGTGCTGCGCGCCCTGGCCGAGGCCGGTCGCGCGGTGCCGGACGAGGTGAGCGTGGTCGGCATGGACGACATCCCGGCGGCGGCGTACCTGTCGCCACCGCTGACCACCATCCGCCAGGACTTCGAGGCGATCGCCCGCCACGGCCTCGCGCTGCTCGCCGCCGAGATCGAGCGCTCCCCCGGCGAGCCCGCCGAGCCCGGCGAGCCCGCCGACCTGCCCGCGTACCTCGTGGTGCGCCGATCGACCGCACCGCCCGCAAAGTGAGGAAGGGAACCCCTGTGCCGCGAGTACTCTTCGGCGCCGCCTACTACCCCGAATACCACCCCGCCGACCTGCTGAAGACCGACCTGGACCTGATGGCCGACGCGCGTTTCTCGGTGATCAGGGTCGGCGAGTCGGTCTGGTCCACCTGGGAGCCCGCGAACGGCCGCTTCGACCTCGACTGGCTGCAACCGGCGCTGGACGGCGCGCACGAGCGCGGCATCGGGGTCATCCTGGGCACGCCGACGTACGCGGTGCCGCCGTGGCTGGCCCGGCTCTACCCGGAGATCGCCGGGGAGCGGGCCACCGGGCAGCGCATCGGGTGGGGAGCCCGGCAGGAGATGGACTTCACGCACCCGGCGTTCCGCTTCCACGCCGAGCGGATCACCCGCAAGGTCGTCGAGCGGTACGCCGGCCACCCGTCGGTCATCGGCTTCCAGGTCGACAACGAGCCGGGCCTGCACCTGCTGCACAACCACGGCGTGTTCCAGCGGTTCGTCGACTGGCTGCGCGAGCGCTACGGCGACGTGGAGACGCTGAACCGGGAGTGGGGCCTGGTCTACTGGTCGCACCGGCTGTCGGACTGGGCCGACCTGTGGCGGCCGGACGGCAACGCCCAGCCGCAGTACACGCAGGCGTGGCGGCGCTTCCAGGCCGACCAGGTGACCGAGTTCATCGGCTGGCAGGCGGACATCGTGCGCGAGTACGCCCGTCCCGAGCAGTTCGTCACCACGTGCATCGCCTACGACCGGCCCGGGGTGGCCGACGACGAGCTGACCCGGCGGCTCGACGTCGCCGCGGGCAACCCGTACTACACGATGCAGGACGGCCTCGCGCTGCCCGCGCCGCAGGACGCGCCGCAGAGCTGGATGACCAGGAGCGCCTGGGCGCTCTACCTCAGCGCGGACCGGATGTTCTCCTCCCGCCAGGAGCCGTTCCTGGTGACCGAGACGAACGCGCAGGCCATCGGGGCGCCCTGGGTGAACCAGCCCGCCTACGACGGCCAGTGGCGGCAGGCCGCGTGGGCGCTCGTCTCCCGCGGTGCCTCCATGATCGAGTACTGGCAGTGGCGGACGCTGGTGTTCGGCACGGAGACGTACTGGGGCGGCGTGCTGCCGCACAGCGGGCGGCCGGGGCGCACGTACCGGGAGATCGCCCGGATCGGGGCCGAGCTGGAGACGGCGGGAGAGCTGGTCGAGGGGCTGGTCCCGGACGCGGACGTCGCGATGCTCTACTCCACGCCGAGCAAGTGGGCGCTGAGCGCCCAGCCTGCGCTCGGGCGGCCGGACGGCGGGCCGGACGAGCGCTCCTACCAGGGCATCTTCGAGCCGTTCTACCGTGGCGCGTTCGACGCCGGCTGCCAGGTGCGGGTGGTGCACGCCGCCCAGGCCGTCGCCGAGGAGCCGGCCGCGCTGGCCGCCCGGCATCCGGTGCTGGTGGCCGCCGGGCTGTACGTGGCCGACGACGCCACGCTGGACTGGCTGACGGCGTACGCGGCGGCGGGCGGGCACCTGGTGGTCGGCCCGCGCACCGGCTACGCCGACGCCGAGGCGCGGGCCCGCAGGGACGTCCAGCCGGGCAGGCTGGCCGACGCCGCGGGCGCCTGGTACGACGAGTTCAGCAACCTGTCCGAGGACGTGCCGGTCAAGGGCCCAGTCGGAGGCACGGCGTTCCCGGAGGGCGCGGCGGGCACCCGGTGGGCGGACGGCCTGCAGGCGGACGGGGCGGAGGTGCTGGCCGGCTACGAGCACCCGCACTTCGGGCGGTTCTCGGCGATCACCACCCGCGCGCACGGGCGGGGGCGGATCACCTATGTCGGCACCGTGCCCAACGCGGCCCTGGCCGAGGCCCTGTTCCGCCGGCTGGTGCCGTCGCCCGGCCCCTGGTCGGAGCTGCCGCCCGGCGTCACCTCGACCGGCGCCACCGCGCGCGACGGGCGGCGGGTTCGTTTCCTGCACAACTGGGCGTGGGAGCCCGCGTCGGTGCGGGTACCGGTCCCGGTACGGGATGTGCTCGACGGCTCCGCCCACGAGGCCGGCGCCGAGTTGCCGCTGGGACCGTGGGACGTGCGGGTGCTGTCGGAGACGGCAGGCGGCGACGTACGCTGATCTTGCGCCCGTACGGCCAGGAAGGAAACGCATGGCGGTCAACGTCACTGTCTGGAGCGAGAACTATCACGAGCCGCGCGAGGAGGCGGTACGCCGCATCTATCCCGACGGCATGCACGGCGCCATCGCGGAAGGGCTGACCGAGCTGCTGGGCGAGCGCGTGAGCACGCGTACCGCCGTGCTCGACGAGCCCGAGCACGGCCTGACCGACGCGGTCCTGGCCGGCACCGACGTGCTGACCTGGTGGGGCCACATGGCGCACGAGGAGGTCGACGACAAGGTCGTGGAACGCGTGCGGCGGCGCGTGCTGGGCGGCATGGGCCTGCTGGTGCTGCACTCGGCCCACTACTCCAAGATCTTCCGTGCGCTGATGGGCTCCACCTGCACGATCAACTGGCGCGACGCCGGCGAGCGCGAGCTGGTCTGGACGGTCGCGCCCGGCCACCCGATCGCGCAGGGCGTCCCCCGTCCGCTCGTCATCGAGCAGCAGGAGACGTACGGCGAGCCGTTCGGCATCCCGGAGCCCGACGAGCTGGTGTTCATCAGCAACTTCAGCGGCGGCGAGGTGTTCCGCAGCGGCTGCTGCTTCCGCAGGGGCCTGGGCAAGATCTTCTACTTCAGTCCCGGCGACCAGGAATATCCCGTCTACCACCACCCCGGCGTGCGGCGGGTGCTCGCCAACGCCGTCCTGTGGGCCGCGCCGGCGGACGGCGTGGGCGAGCCGCTCCAGAACGCCCACACCCCCATCCAGTGGTAGGGGGCCGCGTGACCTTCGAGATCGTCAAGGAGGACCGGCCGCTGCGCGGCGTGGTGGTCGGCGCAGGCTACATCGGCGGCCAGTGGGCGCCCGAGCTGGTCGCCCACCCCGGCACCGAGCTGGTGGGCTGGGTGGACGTGGTGGAGGAGCGCGCCCGGGCCTCCGCCGCCGAGCTCGGCCTCGACGACCTGCCCGTCAGCGCCTCGCTGACCGCCGTGCTCGACGGCGAGGAGCCCGACTTCATCGTCAACTGCACCGTCCCCCAGGCCCACCACGACGTGACGGTCACGGCGCTGCGGCGCGGGGCGGCGGTGCTGAGCGAGAAGCCCATGGCGGTCACCCTGGACGAGGCCCGCTCGATGGTCCGGGCGGCCGACGAGGCGGGGCGGCTGTTCGCGGTCAACCAGAACCGCCGGTTCATGCAGACCCTGGTGGCCTTCCGGCGCACGGTGGCCGACCTGGGGCCGCTGGGGGTGCTGACCTCGGAGTTCTTCATGCCCTACCGTGGGCCGGAGTTCCTGGGGACGCTGGAGCATCCGCTGTTACAGGACATGGCGATCCACCTGTTCGACGCGGCGCGGGCGGTGTCGGGGACGGATCCCGTGTCCGTCTACTGCGAGTCGTTCCGGCCGTCGTGGACGTGGTATCCGGGGGCGTGCTCGGCGACCGCGATCTTCGAGATGACCGGCGGGCTGCGCTACACGTTCGCCGGGAGCTGGTCGGCGCCGGGCCAGGCGACGTCCTGGACGGGCAGCTGGCGGGCGGCCGGTCCCCGCGGGACGGCGCGCTGGGACGGCAAGGGTGATCCGACGGCCGAGGCGGCCGAGGGGCACGTGGTGCGGCCGCACCCGCCGGAGGCCGACGCGTTCCCCGGCCGGCGGCGTTTCCAGGGGCTGGCCGAGGGGCTGGAGGAGTTCGTGACGGGGCTGCGTACGGGGCAGGCGCCGCAGGGCGAGTGCCACGACAACATCCGCAGCCTGGCCATGGTCACCGCGGCCCTGGAGTCGGCCCGCACGGGCGCGCGGGTACCGATCACGCTCTGACGCCCGGGGGGCCGCGCCTCGGCGCGGCCCCCGCTAGGATGGGAGGGCGTTGCCGGGCGCGTCCAGTCCGCGGGGAAGGGATCATCCCACTGGCGGCACACTCCATGTGGTCGACGGACCTCGGCCCGAGCTCGCGGACCCGGGCAGCCGGAGGTTCGCCGTGTCCGATCTTCCCCAGCGCCCTTCGCTGGAGCATCTGCGCAAGCAGGCCAAACACCGCAAGCGTGCCCGGGGCGTCCCGCTGAGCCGGGCGCAGTTCGAGCTGGCCCGCGAGTACGGCTTCCCGAGCTGGCCGAAGCTGGTCGAGCACGTACGCGTCGCCGCCCTGGAGGGCATCGAGCGGGCGCTCGTCCTGGCCGATCCGGCCGCGCTGGCGGCGTTCCTCCCGGCCCGTGAGCCGGTCGGCGGGCTCCCGCCGCTGCTGGTGCTGCTGCGGCGGGCCGTCGCCCCCGACGAGCGGGTACGCGAGTGCGCCCGGCTCCTGCTGGACGCCGGCGCCGACCCCGGCAGCCACACCGTGGAGTGGGGCGGCGAAGGCAGGCGGACGGCGCTGTTCGACGCCGTGGAACGGGGCGACCTGGCCCTGGCCCGGCTCCTCGTCGAGCGCGGCGCGCCCGCGGACGAGGACGCCTTCTACCACGCGTGCGAGCAGTCGGACCCGGCCTTCCTCGACCTCCTCCACCGGCCCGGCTTCGAGCGCATGGTGGCGCACAAGCTGGACTTCGAGGACGCGGCGGGGCTGCGCTGGTTCCTCGACCGCGGCGCCGACGTGAACGCCTGCCGCGCCCTGCACCACGCCATCGCCCGCGGCCGGGGCGTCAGCATCCTGACGATGCTCCTCGACGCCGGGGCCGACGTGAACCTGCCGTGGGACCGCTGGGACGTCGGCCGCCGCCCCCTCGCGCTGGCCGCCCGCTGCGGCCATCTGGCCGCGTACGAACTGCTGGCCGCGCGGGGCGCGACGGCCGACCTGGACCCGGTGGACGCCGCCGTCCTGGCGGTGGCCCGGGGCGAGTCGGCGCGCCTGCCCGCCGCGCCGCCGCCGGCTCTCGGCAACCCGGCGGACACCGGGGACTACGGCTGGGCGCTGGGCCAGTTCGCCCTGCTGGGCCGGACCGACGTGGTGCGGGCCCTGCTGGACGCCGGTATGGCGGTGGACACGCGCGGCTGGAGCAACTTCACGCCGATCGACCAGGCCGCCATGCACGGCCGAACGGCGACCGTGCGGCTGCTCATCGAGCGCGGCGCCGATCTGGACGACCGCGCCTTCGACGACGAGGGCCCGACGCCGCTGGACTGCGCGCTGTGGGGGCTGCGCCACAACCGCGCGGAGGACGGCGACTACGTCGGCACCGTGGAGGCCCTCCTGGAGGCAGGTGCCCCCACCCGCCTGGACCCGCCCACGGGCGACCCGGCCATCGACTCCCTCTTGCTCAACAGGGTCAGTCGAGCTTGAGCAGTAGTTCGGCGAGCTCGGCCGGCATGGTGATCATGCAGTCGTGGCCGGTCTCCAGTTCCCACACCTGTGCCGGAAGGCCGTTGGGCTGCGTCTCGGGGACGGGCCGGCGGGTGATGCCGTCCGGCTTGCCGACGGTGCAGTGGATGTGGGTCCGCGGGATCGTGTTCACGGCCGGGTTGTCCAGCCGGACCGGCTGCTGGAGGGAGCGCACCGGCTGATCCGACAGCATCGTGCGCAGCCAGGCGACGTCCGCGGGGTCGGTGACCCCGAACAGCCCCGCGGGCGGCGGCAGCTCGGGCAGCGGCGGAACCCGCCAGCCGCTGCCGGACTGCGCGGCGCGGTCGATCAGGGCCCGGGTCACGGGCTGGACGTCGGCCGCGCTCTCACCGTCCTCCGGGACCATCGCGTCGAGGTAGACCAGATGTGCGATCCGATCCGGGACCTGGTTAGCGGCGGACGAGATGACCAGCCCCGCGTAGCTGTGTCCCACGAGTATCACCTCGGTGAGGTCCTCCTCGAGGATCAGCCCGACGATGTCGCCGACGTGCGTGTCCAGCCCGACCTCGGGGCTGAGCAGATGCGCCTTGTCGCCGTGGCCGGTCAGCGACGGCGCGACCACCCGGTGTCCGGCCGACTCCAGCAACGGGACGACCCGCTCCCAGCACTGTCCGCTGTGCCAGGCGCCGTGTACCAGCAAATATGTTGTCATGGTCCGCCAGGCTGCCGACCAGGCCCGGACGGAGCCAGAGCCCCCGCGATCCTGGGGGTGACAGGACCAGGCAGGCAGGCGGCCGCGCGGATTACAGTGCGGGGATGAGCGAATCGAACCTGCTGGGTGATTACGTGCGCGCGCGCCGCGAGCTCATCACTCCCGAACAGGTCGGTATCCCCGTTTCGGGGGTGCGGCGCGTGCCGGGCCTGCGCCGGGAAGAGGTCGCGATGCTCGCCGGCATCAGCGCCGACTACTACCTGCGCCTGGAACAGGGCCGCGACCGCAACCCCTCCGCGCAGGTCCTCGAGGCCCTCGCCCGCGTGCTGCGGCTCGACGACGACGCGACGGCGTACCTGCTGCGCCTCGGCGCCGGCCAACCCCGGCGGCGCCGGCGGCGGCCCAGGAAGGAGACCGTCCCTCCGGGCGTCGCCCAGCTCGTCGCCATGCTGCCGCTGCCCGCGTACGTCGAGGGCCGCTACTTCGACGTCCTCGCCGCCAACGCGCTGGCCACCGCTCTGTCGCCGCGCCTCGTGGCGGGCGCCAACCGCCTGCGGGACTTGTTCCTCGACCCCGCCGAGCAGGCGCTCTACCCGGACTGGGAGAACGCCGCCGCCGGCATGGTCGCCGGCTTCCGTGAGTCCGTCGGCACCGACACGGACGATCCCCGATGCATCGAGCTCGTCGGCGAGCTCTCCCTCGCCAGCCCCCGCTTCAGCCGGCTCTGGGCCCGGCACGACGTGGAGGCGTGCGAAGGCGCGCCCAAGCACATCGATCACCCGCAGGTCGGTGGCCTGCGGCTGAACCGGGAGCGGCTGGGCGTCAGCGGCGCTCCGGGCCAGACGCTCGTCGTCTACCACCCGGACCCTGGCACTGACGACGCCGACAAACTCGCCCTTCTCGCCTCGGCCACCGCCACAACGGCCCACGAGGGCGAGCAATCGATTTCCCTGAAGATCCGCACGCCGCGCGAGGGGTGAAAGATACTGCAAAGAACCAGTATGACGTGACGAAGGCCACGGCCCCCAGCACGTAGAGTGACGGTTCTGGAGAGGGGTCTGGGGCGAGGCACGATCGGGATGGTGTGGGACGACGCGCCGTACCCGATGCTGACGGTCGATAGCGCCGGCATCATCGAGCAGGCGAACGAGGCGGCCCGGCTGCTTCTCGCCGGCGCGGCCGTCGGCGTGCCGCTGGCGCGGGTGGCCCCGGCCTGGCTGTGGCAGGCCCATCGTGAGGTCTGCGCCGGGCGCCGTGTCGATCAGCGGGCCGATCAGCGGGTGGGTCAGCGGGTGGGTCAGCGGGCCCGCGGGCCGGTCGGCGGGCCGGTGTTCGAGGCGCATCCGGTGCACGCCGGGCGCGATCGGGTCACGTGGTGGCTGGTCGACGTCGACGATCACCAGCGGGCCGTCGAGGAGCTGCGCGCCGAGCGGGAGTGGACCGCGTTCATGGTGGAGGCGTCCGTCGAGCTGCTGTCGTCGCTGAACCTGGAGCGTTGTCTGGAGGCGACCGCGCGCCTGGCCGCCCGGCGGCTCGCCGACGCCGCGCTGGTCGTCATGCCGCTGGCCCCGCGCCAGTACATGGTCGTCTACTGCGATCCGCGGGGCGAGGTGTCCCGCGAGCGCGCGTCCGTCGATCCCCGTACGCTCCCGGGGCTCGCGGAGGCGCTGCAGGGTTTTCCTCCGGCGCCCATCCGGTGGGTCGAGCCGGCCGAGGCGCCCGGCTGGGTGCTGCGCGACCGGGGCGGCGAGGTGGGCGGCGAGGTGGGCTCCGTGGCGGTGACCGCGCTGCCGGGCCATGGCCTGGCCGCGGGCGCGCTGGTGCTGCTGCGCCGTACCCCTCAGGCCGGTTTCTCGGACGCCGAGAGGGTGTTCGCGCCGCTGTTCACCGCGTGGGCCGGCGCGGCGATCTCGGTCGCGCGGCTGTACGCCGAGCAGGCGGCCATCGCCGAGACCCTGATGGCCGAGCTGCTGCCGCCCACGGCGCCGCCGCTCGAGGGCGTGGAGCTGGCGGCCCGCTACCGGCCCGCGGGCGACAGCGAACGCGTCGGCGGCGACTTCTACGACGTGCATCCCGTCGGCGGCTCCGGCCGGGAGTCGCTGGTGGTGCTCGGCGACGTGTCCGGCAAGGGCCTGGAGGCCGCCGTGCTCACCGGCAGGATCCGCAACATCCTGCGCGCCCTGGTGCCGCTGGCCGACGACCACCATCGGGTGCTCGAACTGCTGAACGGCGCGCTGCTCACCCACGGGGATCCGACGAGCTTCGTCACGCTCGTCCTGGCCTCGATCTCGCGCCGCGCGAACCAGGTCGTGGTGCGGCTGACCAGCGCCGGGCATCCGCCGCCGCTGATCCTGCGCAACGACGGCCGCGTGGAGCCGGTCCACGCCGCCGGCACGCTGATCGGCCTGGTGGAGCACATCACCAGCGTCACCGAGCCGGTGCTGCTGGAGCCCGGCGAGACGTGCCTGCTCTACAGCGACGGCATCGTCGAGGCCAGGGGCGGACCGCTCGGCGACGAGTTCTTCGGCGAGGAGCGGCTGTGCGAGCAGCTCCGGCAGTGCGCCGGCATGCCCCCCGAAGCCCTGGCCGACCGCGTCCAGATGCTGGCCTGCCAGTGGGTCGGCGCCGGCGAGCACGACGACATGGCGGTCGTCGCCATCACCGCGCCCCGCGAGCCCTCTCACGGCGCGCCGCCATGACACACGACGTCGAGGAACGGGTCGAGACGTTGTGGGCGGCGGCGACGGCCGGTGACGAGTACGCCGCCGCCGACGCGGCGCTGGCCGCGCTCGACGCCGGGATGCCCATGGAGACCCTGCTGCTGGACGTCGTCGCCGCGGTGCAGTCGCGCGTCGGCCTGGAATGGGTGGCCGACCGCATCACGGTCGCCCAGGAGCACACCGTCACGGCCGTCAACGAGCGCGTGCTCGCGACGCTGGCCCATCTGCCCTCCGCACGGCGGAGTCCGGAGCCGGGCAGGGGCCGCATCACGGTGGCCTGCGTCCACGGCGAGTGGCACGCGTTCCCGGCGCGGCTGCTGGCCGAGGTGCTGCGCCTGCGCGGCTGGCACGTCGACTACCTGGGCGCGCAGGTGCCCACGCCGCACCTGGTCGCGCACCTGCACCGGACGGATCCGGACGCGGTGGCGCTGTCGGGCTCGCTCGCGCCCCGGCTGCCCGCCGCGCACGCGGCCATCACGTCGTGCCAGGCGGTGGGCACGCCGGTGCTGGCCGGCGGCGCCGCCTTCGGCCCGGACGGACGCCATGCCCGGCTGCTCGGAGCCGACGCCTGGGCCCCCGACGCGTGTGCCGCCGCCGACCTCCTGGCCGGCGGGCCGCCGCCGTGCCGCCCGGCGTCCGGCCGGAGCGCCGAGGAGCGGCCGCACCTGGCCGGGCCCGAGTACACCGACCTCACCGGGTCCGCCGTGGACCTGGTGAGAGGCGTCGCGGAAGAGCTGTCCCGGCGCGTCCCCGAGCTGGCGCCGACCTACGCGGAGCGCAGGCTCGGACATCCCGCCGAGGACGTCGCGTCCATCATCGACCACCTGCGGGCCGCCCTGTACGTCGACGACCCCGAGCTGTTTTCCTCCTTCGCGGGCTGGATGGCGGACGTCCTCGCGGCGCGGGGTATCCCGGCGCGGGTGCTGCTCCCCGTCCTGGAGGCGCTGGCCGAGCGCCTTCCCGGCTCCCCCCGCGCCCTCGTCATGCTGGAGGGGGCGCGCGACGTGGCGCGTCGGTAGCGCCGTCTGGGAGGAATGGCGGGGCTTCGTCCCTAGTTCTTGATGCCCGTCAGGGTGACCCCCTCGATGAAGTAGCGCTGCATGAAGAAGAACAGCGCGATGATCGGCGCGATGATGGCCGCCGAGGCCGCCATGAGGTAGCCCCACTGGGTGATGTACATGCTCTGGAACGACGCCAGCCCCAGCGACAGCGTGTAGTTCTCCTCGTTCTGCAGGTACAGCAGCGGCCCGAGGAAGTCGTTCCAGGTGCCGATGAACGTGAAGATGGTCACCACGATGATCGCGGGTTTGGACAGCGGCATGACGATCGTCCAGAACACCCGCCACGGCGAGGCCCCGTCGATGTAGGCGGCCTCGTCCAGCTCGAACGGGATCGTCAGGAAGAACTGCCGCAGCAGGAAGATGTTGAACACTCCCCCGCCCGCCCCGGCGAACCAGCTCGGCACCGTGAGCGGCGCGATGGTGTCGATCGCGTCGAGCTGCTGCCACATGACGAACGTCGGGATGAGCGTCACCGCGTACGGCAGCATCACGCCGCTGAGCAGCAGCGCGAACACCACGTTGCGCCCGCGCCAGCGCAGCCTGGAGAAGCTGAAGGCCGCCACCGCGCAGGTCAGCACGGTGCCCAAGACGCTGATGACGGCGATGACCACCGTGTTGAGGAAGTAGCGGGCGAACGGCTGGGTGGTGAGGGACTCGCTGAAGTTCGACCACTGGAACGGCGAGGGGATCCACTGGGGCGGCGAGACGAACATCTGCGCGTCCTGCATGAGCGCGCTGCGCACCAGCCAGACGAACGGCAGCAGGGTCGGGATCGACCCCGCCACCAGCGCCACGTAGAGCAGGATCCGGCCGTACCTGCGCGGTTTGCGCAGCCCCTGGGTCGGGGCCACGCCGCGCGCGGTGGTCTTGTCCGGTGTCGCCAGGGCGGTCATCGCGCGCCTGCCATCTCGTAGTAGACCCAGCGGCGGGCGTTTCTGAACATGAGGAACGTGACCACCATAATGATCATGAACAGGGTCCAGGCGAGGGCGCTGGCGTAGCCCATCTCGCTCTCGGTGAACGCCTTGCGGAACAGGTAGTAGACGTAGAAGAGCGTGGCGTGGTTGGGGCCGCCCTCGGTCATCACGTACGCCTGGTTGAACACCTGGAAGGTGCCGACCACGCCGACCACCAGGTTGTAGAAGATGGTCGGCGTCATCATCGGCAGCGTCACGTGCCAGAAGCGCCGCCACGCGCCGCCGCCGTCGATCGAGACGGCCTCGTACAGGTGCCTCGGCACGCCCTGCAGCCCCGCCAGGAAGATCACCATGGTGTTGCCGAAGCCCCACGTGCTCATGATGATCATCGAGGGCACCGCGGTCGACTCGGCGTAGATCCACTGCGAGCCCGGCAGACCTCCCTGCCGGAGCAGGGAGTTCAGCAGGCCGAAGTCCGGGTTGAAGATCCAGATCCACAGGACGACGTTGGCGATGGCGGGGACGAGCGTCGGCAGGTAGAAGATCGTCCGCCAGACGGCCAGGCCGCGCACCTTCTGGTTGAGCAGCATGGCCACGGCGAAGCTGACGATCAGCACCAGCGGCACCGCGCCGAGCGTGTAGTACGTGGTGGTGGACAGCGACTTCCAGAACAGCTCGTCCTGGACCATGGTGGCGTAGTTGTCCAGGCCGACGAAGTTCGGGCTGGCGCCGATCGTCCAGTCGGTCAGGCTGAAGTACGCCGACGCCACCATGGGCCCGATCGTGAAGATGACGAACCCGAGGATGGCGGGCAGCGCCATCAGGATGCCCCATCGTGTTTCGAGGCGGCGCATCACAGCTCCTGGGAGTGCTGCCAGCCCTGGAGCATGCTGGAGATCTTCGGCGCGACGGCCTTGAGGATCTCGGCGGCCGGGCGCTTGCCGGTCTCGAGCTCCTGGAGGGCGGGGGTGAGGACGTCGCTGGAGATGGTGGACATGTTCTTGACGCGGTTGCCGAACGTGGGCACGCCGTGGTCGCGCGCGTAGTCCACCACGGCCGTGCGGAACTCCGGCGGGTGGAGTTCGTTCTTGGTCCAGGAGTCGATGGAGGCCTGGTCCTCGTAGTACTTCTTCTCCTGGGGCATCCACAGGCCCTTGGCGAACAGGTCGACGTAGCGCGGGTCGTTGTGGAAGGCGAACAGCTCGACCGCCTCCTGCTCGTGCTTGGACCCCGCGAACACCGCCGAGGCGCCCGCCACCTGGGAGGAGGTGAACGGCTCCTTGTACTTGGGCAGCACGCCGAGGCCGTAGTCGACCTTGCTCTCGTTCATGTCGAGCAGGCTCCAGTGACCGTCCACCACCATCGCCACCCGCTTGGTCTTGAGCAGGATGTTGGTGCCGGGCACGTCGTCGCCGGTCGCGGCCAGCTGGCCCGGGCCGGGGGCGACGCGGTGCTTGTAGATGAGGTCCTGCAGGTTCTGGAACACCTGGATCGCCTCAGGGGTGTCGAGCAGGCACTTCTTGCCGGCCTCGTCGGCGAAGTCGACGCCGTTGCTGCGCAGGAACCCGTACCAGGCGGCGCCGTAGGTGATGCTGCTGGAGATGCCGAACTGCTTGATCTGCTTGGGGTCGAAGCCCGACTCGTCCGGGTGCTTGCCGTTCTGGTCGATCGTCAGCTTGTAGGCGTTCTCGACGAGCTGGTCCCACGTCCACGCGGAGGCGGCGTCGGCGGGCGGCGTCACCCCGGCGGCGGCGACGGCGGACTTGCTGTACCACAGCAGCTCGATCTCGTTCGCGGTCGCGACACCGTGCAGGTTGTCCTGGCCGCTCCACAGGTACGCGTCCGGCAGGTATCCGGCCAGCTGCGGATATTTCTTCAAATAGGGGAACAGGTTGACCAGCTTGCCCTGCTGGCCCAGCCGGTACGACATCGCCAGCGGCACGTACCCGGCGTCCGGGAGCCGGTTGCTGGCCACGAGCGTGTTGAGCTTCACGTCGTACTCGTCGGGCGTGTAGAGCGGCTTGACCGTCACCCCCGCGTGCTTCTGCTCGTACTGCTTGAGCATCCGCTCGACAGCCGCCTTCTCGAACGTCGAACCCCAGTACATGAACTGGAGCTGCACGTTCTTGCCGCCCGAGCCGGAGCCCGAGCCGCCGCCGCAGGCCGCGGCCGCGGTGCCGAGGGCGGCGAGCCCGCCCAGCTTCAACAGGTCGCGTCTTCTCATCCGCGTCTTTCCTTACGCGAGGGGGATCCAGACCCGCATCGGGCCGCCGTCCCGGTTGTCCCACTGGAAGTAGGGGACGGCGGTCGCGGTCACGCTGGTGCTGGTCGCCAGGGTTTTCGTGGTGTAGGGCAATCCGCCGCGCGGCTGGTCCACGGCGGCGGCGTCGGTTTCGATCAGTACGGTGCGCCCGACGCCCGGGAGGTCGTCCACGGGCTTCAGACGCAGGGGCGCCTGCGGGCTCAGGGCGAGGTCGTCCACCTCGACGCCCTCGGGCTGGTCGGTCTGCTCGAAGCAGTAGACGAGCGGTCCGCGCTCCAGGGCCACGCTGCCCCGCAACGCGTCGATCCTGCGGTGGGGGTGGACGATCCTGGGCGTCATGTCGAGCCGGAGCTCGACCGTGTCGCCCCGGCGCCACTGACGACGGATACGGAAATATCCGTCTTCGGCGGCTTGGGCGGGGCTGTCATCGATGGTGGTGTTCTCGCTCCAGGCGGGGATGCGCAGCGCGAGCTCCCATTCGCCCTCGTCCTCGATCGTGATGCGGACGAGCCCGTCCCACGGGTAGTCGGTCTCGATCCGGACCCGGCCGTTCACGGTGCCGGGGACGTACTGGTGCAGCTGGAGGCCGGCGTCGGTGGTCGTGGCCAGGTAGGAGCCGAGCGAGGCCACCAGGCGCATGATGTTCGGCGGGCAGCAGGCGCACGCGAACCACTCCCTGCGCCGGCCGAGATAGGCGTCCTCGACGAGGTCGGAGCGGCGCTGCAGCGGGTTGACGTAGAAGAAGCGCACGCCGTCGGCCGACGTGGAGGCGGCGAAGGCGTTGTAGAGCGTGCGCTCGATCAGGTCGGCGTGGCGCCCGTGGCCGGTGGCCAGGAGCAGCCGCCAGTTCCAGTGGATGCTCGCGATGGCGGCGCAGCTCTCGCTGTAGGAGCGGTCGGACGGCAGCTCGTACCGCTCGCCGAACGCCTCGCCGTCGTGGCGCGAGCCGTGGCCGCCCGTGATGTACGTCTTGGTGGCGACCATGTCCTCCCAGCGGCGCAGCGAGCACTCCAGCAGCGACTCGTCGCCGGTCTCCAGGTAGACGTCGACGATGCCGGCCTCCAGGTAGAGCTGGCGCACGGCGTGCCCGACCGCGGTGTCGGCCTCGCGGACCGGCAGGTGGTCCTGGGCGTACAGCATGCCCATGCCGCTGTCCTTGATGAGGCCCTTGCCGCGGTTGTCGATCAGCTTGGACGCCAGCTCCAGGTACGTGCGCTCGCCGGTCAGCCGGTACAGCTCGACCAGCGCGGTCTCGACCTCGGCGTGGCCGTCGATGCCGTCGTTCCCGCCGGTCAGGAACTCCTCCACCAGGTGGTCGGCGAAGCGCCTGGCGACCTCGACCACCCCGTCGCCGATCCCGGCGCGGGCGGCGGCCACCGCCGCCTGGAACAGGTGGCCGGCGCAGTACATCTCGTGGCTGTACTCGAGCTCGGCGTAGATCTTGTCCGGCTTGACGACCTGGTAGTGCGAGTTGAGGTAGCCGTTGTCACGCTGGGCCTTCTTCAGCACGGCCGCGGCCTGGTCGGCGAACTCGGCGTACCCTGGCTCAGGGACGCGGACGTGCTCCCACGCGATCGCCTCCAACTGCTTGTAGAGGTCGGAGTCCTGGAAGCGGTAGCCCTGGAAGGGCCCTTCGCCCTCACCTCCGGCGCGGCGGAGGTTGGGCAGCACGCCCGAACGCTCCATCTGCTCCAGGCCCAGCGGGATGCTGTCCTCATGATTGATCCGCTGCCATCGCGCGAACGGGCCGCCGGTGATGACGACGTCATTGATGCCGATCGGCCGCCACAGTGCCCGACTGGACGGAACGACAGGACTCTGGTGCATCAAGCTCCTCAACCTCAACTCGGGGCCTCGCTGAGAAAACCTTGGGAATAGGTTTTCTCAAACGGAGGGTAAGGTGTGATACATCACAGGTCAAGAGCGGATGCTTGTGCGCGAAAGGGGACTCGGTTGATCAGTCCTTCGGATGGGACGGCGAAGACCATCACGATCAGGGACGTCGCGGCCGCGGCCGACGTGTCGATCGGCACCGCGTCCAAGGCGCTCAACGGCCGCGGCCGGATGCGCGACGAGACCCGCGACCGGGTGCTCGCCGCCGCCGAGCGGCTCGGATTCCGGCCCAATCCGCTGGCCCAGGGGCTGCTGGCGGGCCGCACGTACACGGTGGGCCTGGTCACGGGCGACAGCTTCGGCCGCTTCAGCATCCCGGTGATGCTGGGCGCCGAGGACGCGCTCGGCGCGGGGCAGATCTCGGTGTTCATGTGCGACACGCGCGACGACCCGATCAGGGAGCGGCACTACGTCGAGCGCCTGCTGGCCAGGCGCGTCGAGGGCATCATCGTCACGGGGCGGCGCACCGAGCCGCGCGCCGGCATCGGCCATGACCTGCCCGTCCCCGTCGTGTACGCGATGACGCAGTCGACCGACGACTCGGACGTGTCGATCATCCCGGACGACGAGGGCGGCGGGGCGCTGGCCGCCCGCCACCTCATGGCGACGGGCCGCACCCGCATCGGCCACGTCACCGGGCCGCAGCGCTTCCAGGCCGCGCGGCGGCGCGCCCAGGGCCTGACCACCGCCCTCGCCTCGGCCGGGCTGTCACCGGCGGGCGAGATCCTGTACGGGCAGTGGAGCGAGGAATGGGGGCGGCAGGGGGCCGACGTGCTGCTACACGCCGCGCCCGACGTGGACGCCATCTTCTGCGGGAGCGACCAGATCGCCCGCGGGGTCGCCGAGACGCTGCGCGAGCGGGGGCGGCGGGTTCCCGAGGACGTGGCGCTGGTCGGGTTCGACAACTGGGAGCCGATGGCGCTGGGGTGCCGGCCACCGCTGACGACCGTGGACATGAACCTGGGGGAGATCGGCCGGATGGCGGCCCGGCACCTGCTGGACGTCATCGCGGGCAAGCCCGCCACCGGCGGCGTCACGATCGTCCCGGCCAGCCTGGTCCTGCGCGAGTCCACCCGTCGCGCCGCCCCGTAGCGGGGGGCGCTACAAGGCGCTGCAAGGGCGGCGGATGGGGTTGACCGGTGCTGTGTAACACCTTACTGTGCGCCAGGGAAAACCTATTCCCATCCTTAAAGGAGTCCGGATGGACCGAGGATGCCGCAGCGCCCCGAAAGCCGCCAGGGGCGCCAGGCGAATCACCGTGGCGGCAGTCGTGCTCGCCTCCTTACTCACCGGCGTGTCGCAGCCCGCGCACGCCGCCGCGCCGACCGCGACGGTCGTCGACATGTTCGGCAGGACCGTCAACGACTACGGCGTCAAGCTCGTCGACTGGCAGGGCTACCTGGCCAACCCGTACGTCGAGCTCACCGTCAAACCCCCGACCGGCGTCCAGTACCCCGTCACGATCGACCTCAAGGCCGAGGGCACCTCCAGGCTCATGATGGACCTGCCCAGCCAGCTCACCGCCACCGGCGCCACCAAGACGCTGACGTTCGCGAGCGCGAGTGACCAGAAGGTGTTCCGCCTCGCGATCCACTCCAAGCGGGGCCCCGGCCAGGATGAAAGTTACACGCTCAAGCTGAACATCCGGGACGGGTCCGGCACGACGACCCTGCAGCAGCTGCCGATCCGGGTGCAGCAGGACGAGAAGACCGCGCTGCAGCCCAGCCTGCCCCTCAACTTCGACTACCGCTACGACAACATCACCGGCTACTTCAACGAGCCGAACTTCAGGAACGCCGCCGAGGAGGCGGTGAAGGACTGGTTCAGGTTCTTCGACATGCAGCCGTTCGACACCGTGGCGGCCGGGGCGGAGAACAACCACCTGCCGGGCAACGACTGGCAGAACACCATCAACGTCACCAACAACGCCGCCTACAACGGCATGTACGTGTTCTTCCGCGGCATCCAGACCCCGTACTCGACCGGCTACCCCGCCGCCAACGGCAAGTACAGCACCCGGGGCGGCCAGCAGCTCGCGGGCCCGCTGCACCGCTCGACCGCGATGATCTTCGAGTACGACGAGGCCGGCAAGCAGCTGTTCACCTCCCTGGCCGACGAGGACTGGTACAAGACGGAGATCGCGGGCTCGGTGCTCGACGTGCACGGCCTGGTCATGCACGAGTACGGCCACGCCGTCGCCTACCACAGCGACTGGGCCGGGATGCGCTCCTACGTGGCCTCAGGGGGCAATGACCCCGATGTCGTCGCCTACGAGGGCTACCCCGTCCCCCTGGACAGCAGCTACCACATCCCCGGCGACCAGAAGTACTGGGACCGGCTCAGCGGCCAGAACGGCGGCTGGACCCACATGTTCCCCACCCGCCGGTGGATGCTGACCAAGCTGGCGCTGCTGGTCGCGGAGAACGCCGGATGGAAGCTCAACCGCAACCTCACCCCGTTCCTGCCGCCGTCCATCGTCACCACCTCCCTCCCGTCGGCCACGCCGGGCACGGCCTACAGCCAGACCCTTCAGGCCAAGGGCGGCGTGCCCTTCTACGACTGGCAGGTCACCGGCGGCTCCCTGCCCGCGGGGCTCACCCTCGACCGGTTCACCGGCGCGATCAGCGGCACCCCCACCACGGCCGGGACGTCCAGCTTCACCGTCCAGCTGCGTGACTACGACAAGCTCAGCACGCCGCAGACCAGGACCTTCCAGCTGACGGTCGGCACCGGCGGCGGCACCTCCACCAACGTGGCCGGCAGCGCGACCCCGTCGGCGTCGTACACCTCCCCGTGGGAGAGCGTGGCGGCCATCAACGACGGCATCGACCCGCCCAGCTCGAACGACACCGTCAACCGGCGCTGGGGCACCTGGCCCAACACCGGCAGCCAGTGGGCCGAGCTCACCTGGCCGTCCGCCCAGACCCTCAAATCCGCCGACGTCTACTTCTTCGACGACGCCGACGGCGTGCGCCTGCCCGCCTCCTGGAAGCTCCAGTACTGGAACGGCAGCGCCTACGTCGACGTCCCCGGCACGTACCCGATCGCCATCAACGCCTACAACAAGGTCACGTTCAACCCGATCAGCACCACACGACTACGCGTGGTCCTGCAGAGCGGTCAAGCCTCGGTGGGACTGCTCGAAGTGAAGGCCTACACCTAGAAGGGTTCAATGCGGAAGATCGCCATCTTCAGCGCGCTGGCTGCCCTGGCCGGCGCGCTGTCGGTCCCCTCCCCCAGCCTCGCCGCACGTCAGCCCGCTCCCGCGCTGGACGTGTTCGACATCTTCTACCGCAAGGTCAACGACTACGGCGTCCAGCTCGTGGACTGGCAGGGCTACCTCGCCAACCCCTACATCGAGCTGACCGTGCGCGCGCCGAAGGTCCCCGGCATCCAGTATCCGCTGAAGGTGGATCTGCAGGCCAAGGGCACCTCCCGGCTGATGTTCAACATGCCGAGCGAGCTGACGGCCGCCGGGGCGACCAAGTCCTTCACGCTCACCGGCCCCGCCGACCGCGAGGTCGTACGGCTGGCCATCCACTCCAAGCAGAGCGGCGGCCAGGACGAGCAGCACCAGTGGATCATGAAGACCACGGACGCGAGCGGCGCCACCGGCACCCAGACCATGCCGATCCGGGTGCAGCAGGACGAGAAGACCCCGCTCAAGCCGACGATCCCCATCGACTTCGACTACCGCTACGACGACATCACCGGCTACTTCAAGGACCCCGGCGTCCGCAAGGCCGCCGAGGCCGCGGTGCGCAACTGGTTCGCGTTCTTCGACCTGCAGCCGTTCGACACCGTCCCGGCGGGCGACGAGGTCAACCGGCTGCCGGGCGACGACTGGCAGAACGAGGTCGAGGTCTCCAACGCCAAGCCGTACAACGGCATGTACGTCTTCTTCCGCGGCATCCAGACCCCGTACTCGACCGGCTACCCCACCATCAACGGCAAGTTCCACACCCAGAACGGCAAGCCCACCCCCTACCACCGCTCGACCAGCATGATCCTCGAGTACGACGAGCAGCTGATGAAGCTGTTCACCTCGCTCAAGGACGAGGACTGGTGGAAGACCGACCTCGGCCAGGTGATCGACATCGAGGGCCTGGTCATGCACGAGTACGGTCACGCGGTCGCCTTCCACAGCGACTGGCAGGGCATGGCCGACTACGTGGCCTCCAAGGGCAAGGACGACCAGGAGGTCATCGACTACCAGGGCTACCCCGTGCCGCTCGACACCAGCTACCACGTGCCCGGCGACGACCCGTACTGGGACCGGATCAGCGGGCAGAGCGGCGGCTGGCGGCACGTCTTCCCGACCCGCAGGTGGGAGCTGACCAAGCTGTCGCTGCTGATCGCGGAGAACGCCGGCTGGAAGCTCAACCGCAAGCTGACCCCGTTCCTCAAGCCCTCGATCGAGACCGCCACCGTGCCCGCCGCCACGGTCGGCGCCGCCTACCAGCACAAGCTCGCCGCCAAGGGCGGCGTCCCGTTCTACGACTGGCAGATCACCGGCGGCTCGCTGCCGGAAGGGCTCACCCTCGACAGGTTCACCGGAACCGTCACCGGCAAGCCCGCCAAGGCCGGGTCGTACGAGTTCACCGTCCAGCTCAGGGACTACGACAAGCTGAGCGCCCCCGTCACGCGTGACTACAAGCTCACCGTCGGATAGCACGAAGGAGGGCGGCGGAGACCCCGCCGCCCTCCCCCTTTCGTCTTTCGCCTTTCGTCAGAGGCCGTAGCGGCTCTTCAGGTGCCGCCACCAGTCCCGGAACATCCACTTGTCGAACTCCGTGATCTGCGCCGCGCTGCCCGCCTTCATCAGGAAGCAGCACTGGCCCGTCGGAGTCCAGTCGTAGAAGTCGTCCAGGCCGAACGAGTGGCCCATCTCATGCAGCAGGATGTGGATGTTGTCGGCGTTGAGGTTCGACATGTAGTACTCGCTGCCGATCCGCTGCCCCCAGTCGCCCCCCGCTCCCCCGCCGAACCCGGCGGTCAGCCAGAGCGACATGTCGTAGTGGTGCGAGGCGCCGCCCGGGCAGTTGGGGTACTGACCGCTCTGGTTGAAGAACCGGCCGCAGGGCTCGGAGCACTGGGGCGCGTTCTCGCGGATGTTGTTGACGTAGATGTCCACGGAGTTGTCGCTCCACTGCAGCTGCGCGCGGTCCCGTACGGCCCAGCCCACGACCTTGACCGGCACGTTCGCGTAGGGCCAGCCGTTGTGGCCGGCCATGACGTCCATCCACTTCTTGAACTGGCGGGCCAGCGCCGCGTGGATCTGGTCACGCTGCGCCGCGGTCACCGTGGCGGTGGTGTCCCAGCGTACGCAGTAGTTGATCGAGCCGCCGTTGGCCATGACCTGGTCCCAGCCGTAGTTGCGGAACCCGTACAGGTTGGGGTACGTGCTCTCGACGTGCTGCCAGACCTCGTTGAGCGGGGTGACCAGGTTGGCGGGCGGGTTCCAGTTCGAGGTGCCGCCGCCGGAGTCGGGGGCCCACGCCTTGACCTCCAGCAGGCCGACCGAGCCCGCGCCGCTCTGCAGCTGGACGCGCAGGCGCGTGGTGCTGACCTGCGTGAAGGTCACCTTGTTGTAGGCGTTGACGGCGATCGGGTACGAGGCGGAGATGTCGACGTAGGCGCTGCCGTTCCAGTACTGGAGCTTCCAGGAGGCGGGGACGCGGACGCCGCCGCCGTCGTCGAAGAAGTACACGTCGGCGCCCTTGAGGTTCTGGGTCGAGCTCCAGGTGAGCTCGGCCCACTGGGTGCCGGTGTTCGGCCAGGTGCCCCAGCGGCGGTTGACGGTGTCGTTCGAGCTGGGCGGGTCGATGCCGTCGTTGATGGCCGCCACGCTCTCCCACGAGGAGGTGTAGGAGGCGGACGGGGTCGCGGTGCCGGCCACGTTCGTGTCGGCCAGGGCGTTCTGGATGGGTAAGAAGAACGTGATGATCAGGAGGAGGGGCAGGACGGCCAGTCGTTTCATTCGGGCCTCTCTGGTTGTGGTAGCGCTAACATTTGAGGGTTCACCGGTAGGTGATGTCGGATGAAGAGTAGATGCAGTTCACGCCGTCGGCCCCGGATCCGATCTTCACCGGCTCCTGGCCCTTGGGGACGCCCCGGTACTTCTCGCAGATGGTGGCGCTGCCGTACACGGTGATCCGGCTGAACCTGGCCGTGTCGCCCCAGTTCGTGTTGATCCCGGCCAGAACCTTGGTGGTGCGGACGGTGACGCCGTCCATGACCACGTTCCGCCGGTAGGAGGTGGAGCAGTTTCCGCAGGCGCGGTAGAGCTTGCCCGAGCCGTGCACCTGGAAGTTCCTGATGGTCAGCGTGCCGGCGCCGTTGTGCTGGAACACCTTGTCGGAGGCGGACTTGGCGCCGCCGCCGTCCACCAGGTAGGTCGCCGACGAGCTGGACGACTTGAACGTCGCGGCGTCCTCGCCCACGTCGTTCCACCACACGTTGCGGATGGTGCACGAGCCCTCGCAATGGATGCCGTCGCCGGCCGGGGCGTCGATGATGACGTTCTGGATGGTGCCGCCGTTGGCCACGACGAACATCGGGTCCTGGCTCTCGCCCTGGCCGCCGTCGCCGATGCCGTAGTAGCGCTTCATGCCGCCGTCGAAGAACGTGCCGGCGTTGCGGGTCGAGGTGAGGTGCACGCTGCCGGTATCCGAGGGCCAGGGGCCGCTGCCGTCGGTCGGGGCTGCCTGCGCGGGCGGCGCCGAGGTGACGGCGGCCAGCAGTCCGGCGGCCATCGCTGTGGCCACCACGGTGGAACGGGATCGGAATGTCAAGGTCGCCCTCCCTTTCGGTAAGCGCTTTCCCAATGGGACTGAACCGCGCCTGCTTTGATCGCACGGGCACGGGTCCACGTCAAACCGCGGACGGGGCTGTCGCCGCCGACCTGCGGTTTCGGGCTGAAAGTTTCATCTTTCCCGGGCCCCTGAATTGTCGGCCCGGCCGCGTAGGGTGCCCGCATGGCGATGCTCATCGGGAGGGAGCGACCCGCGGCCGTGCTCCGCGGCGAGGTCGAGCGCACGCTCGTCAGCCACGGCGCGCTGGTGCTCGTCACCGGCGAGGCGGGCATCGGCAAGAGCGCCCTGGTGGCGGGCGCGGCGGCGGAGGCCGTGCGCGCGGGCGCCAGGCTGCTCGGCGGCGCCTGCTGGGAGGGCGAGGGCGCGCCGGGCTACTGGCCGTGGGTCCAGGTGGTCCGCCGTCTCACGCCCGGGGCGACGCTGCGGAGCCCTTTTCTGGGCCTGGCCGGCTCCGACGGGTTCGAGCTGTACGACGCGGTGACCGGCCTGCTGGTGGACGCCTCCCGCGAGCGGCCGGTGGTGGTCGTGCTCGAAGACCTCCATTGGGCGGACGCGGCCTCGCTGCGGCTGCTGGAGTTCGTGGTGCGTCATGCCTGGTTCGAGCGGCTGCTGGTGATCGGCACCTATCGTGACGCCGAGGTCGACGGGCCGCTGAGCCTGCCCCTGGAGGCCAAGGCCACCGTCCTGACGCTGACGGGGCTGGACCGGGAGGAGGTGGGCCGGCTGGTGGCCCACACCACGGGCGTGGACCCTGGCGAGGAGCTGGTGACGGAGATCCACCGGCGCACGGGCGGCAACCCGTTCTTCGTGGAGCAGACCGCCCGCCTGTGGCAGGGCGGGACCCCTCTCGCGACGATCCCGCCGGGGGTGGGGGCGGCCGTGCGCCGGCGGTTGTCGCGGCTGCCGGAGGAGGTGCTCGAGGTGCTGCGCATGGCGGCGGTCCTGGGCCGCGACTTCACCGAACCCACCCTCCACACCGCCCTCACTCCCCCACCCACCGACCCCCCTCTCGCCCCCTCCCCACCCCACGGCAACGCACCCCTCAGCCCCTCACCCCACGGCCCCTCACCCGACGAGCCCTCGCTTGACCAGCCCCCACCTGACCAGCCCCCACCTGACCGGCACCCACCTGACGGGCCTGCGACCGACGGCCCCTCACCCGACGACTCTCCACCTGACGGACCCCTGCCCTGCCGAGGATCCGCGTCCTCACCCGCTCGCGGCGCCTCTCCGGCCGGGCAGTCGCTCGTGGCGACCGAGCTCTCGGTGCGGCGGGCCCTCGACCAGGCCGTGTCGGCCAAGCTCATCACCTCTCTGGGCGCCGGCCACCATGCCTTCATCCACGACCTCGTACGCGAGACCCTCTACGCCGAGCTGAACGAGCACGAAGTCCGTGCCCGGCACGCGGCAGCCCTCCGCGCCCTCGACCCGGCAGCACCCGCGATCCGCGCCCACCACGCGTACCTCGCCGCCACACCCGATGCCCCCGCCCTCCTCCTCACGGCGGCCAGGGACGCCGAGGCACGGATGGCGAACGAGGAAGCAGTCGGCCACTACCGGCGCGCCCTGGAGCTGACCCCCGCGGGGGAGACTCGCAGACGGGCCACGATCGGCCTGGACCTCGGCGTGGCGCAGCACCGGGTGGGCGACACCGCCACCGGCACCCGCACACTGGAGGCCGCCGTCGCCATCGTCCGTCGCCTCGACGACCCCGACCTGCTGGCCCTGACCGCCCTGAAGCTGCACGACCTCGGCCACACCGACCACGGCCGCTGGACCGACTTCGTCCACGAGACCCATAACCGCCTGGTCCCGTCACCCACCCCCACCGCCGAGGCGCCACCCCACCCTGTACGGGGCGAACCCGCATGCGGGCGACCCGGGGCTCAAAGCGCGCCGGATCAGGACAGGCCCAGCCCAGCGAGCACGATGGACCCGGCACGCGACCACACCCCTACGACACACCGACGCAACGACATCGCACAGACGTCAACCCACGTCTCCCCCGAGACGAGCGGCACCGCACGCGAAAGCGAAACCACCCGCCAGGGCCACACCACACACGAGGGCAACGCCAAGAGACGCCCGCACGGCGACACCACGGGTGAGCGCAATACCACAAGCTCGCGCGATATCACGGGCAACCGGCGCGGCGGCATCGCGCACACGACCACTGACCTGTCCCACGAGACGGCCGACACCGCAAGTCAGCACGACACCACACGGGACCGCAGTGCCCTCCACGAACGCAACGCCCCGCGCGAGATCGACCACCTGCACGAAGACGACGCCCTACGCGGAGGCGACGCCCAGCCCGGAGGCGACGCCCTTTTCAGGGATGACACCACACCCGACACCGCTGGCTACGGCCGAGGACGGTTGGATGTCGCCGCCCGGGAGTTGAGCGAGGTCGCGGCGGAGCTGGCCAGACAGGGGGAGGATGACGAAACACTCGGCTTCAGCCTGCTGACCAGGCTAGGGGCAGTTTGGGGGCCGGGCAGCGCGGCCGAACGACTGGCCGTCACCGAGGAGCTGTCGGCCGTGGCGCGGCGAAGCCGGGACCCACGGCTGGAGCTGACCGCGCGCTCCTGGCGCGTCGGGGCGCTGCTGGAGATGGGTGATCCACAGTGCCTGCCCGAGCTGCAGGCATTCGCCACGCGCGCCGAAGGTGCCGAGCTGGCGCTGTTCCAGCACGAGGCCACGGTCCTCAGAGCCATGTTCGCCACGCTCGCCGGACGCTTCGACGAGGCGGCGCCGCACATCGACGCCGCCTACGAGCTGGGCGAGCAACCAGGCATCGGCCGACGCGACCTGCGCTGGATGCAGCGGTGGTCGGTCGCGACGCTCAGGGGCCACTTCGACGTGGCCGACGGCGTACTGGCGGAGATGGAGCTCGCGGGCAGCCATCACTTCCCGCTCTACCGCGCCGCGACAGCGGTGCAGCGTGGCGACGAGGGTGCGGCGCGCCACCTGGCGGAGGTCGTGACGCCGGGCGAGCAGTACCTGCGGTGGATGGCGCCGCTGTGGCTGAGGCTCCAGGCGCAGGCGGCCGCCCTGTCCAAGGATCCGGTGCTCTGCGAGCGCGCGCGGACCGCGATCACCCCGTACGTCGGCCAATGGGGCGTGACGGCCACTGTCGCCGTCGAAGGGCCGTTCGCGCACTGGGCGGCGGTGCTCGACGCCGCCCAGGGACGCTGGGACGAGGCCGTCGACGGGTTCACCGCCGCCTGGCGCGCGGCCGACCTGCTGGGTGCCCGACCCTGGTCGATCGAGTCCCGCGCCCGCCTGGCCGAGGCGCTGCAGATGCGCGGCGACGACCCCTCCACGCTGATCGCGCAGGTCGAGCGGGATGCCGCCGCCCTCGGCATGCTGGTACGCCTGCCGCCCCCCGCAGCCAACGCCTTCCGCCTCGACGGCGAGGTCTGGGCCCTGACCTTCGCCGGCCGTACCGTGCACCTGCCCGACTCCAAAGGCCTGGCCGACCTGCGCGTCCTGCTCGACCGCCCTGGAAGCGACGTCTCGGCGGTCGAGCTGCTGAACCCGGCCGGCGGCGAGGTCGTGCTCGCCGCCCGGAGCATGGGCGGTGACGACGTACTGGACGAGGAGGCCAGGACCCGCTACCGGAGGCGGCTGGAGCTGCTCGACGACGAGATCGACCGAGCCGCCGAGCTGGGCGACGACCGCCGGGCGGCCGAGCTCGACGCCGAGCGCACGGCGCTGCTGAACGAACTACGCACGGCCGCCGGGCTGGGCGGCCGCCCGCGCCGGCTCTGCGACGAGGCCGAACGCGCCCGCAAGGCGGTCACCAACCGGATCCGCAACACACTGCGCCAGCTCGACCAGCGCCACCCGGAACTGGCCGCCCACCTGAGATCCTCGCTCTCCACCGGCGCCACATGCCGCTATCACCCCAGCCCCGAGGTGCGCTGGCCACCGTGACAACCGGCCCTTGAAGGCGCTAACCACCGCAACGACCGGCCGTTTGGATGCCGGTCGCCGCCTGGGCAGCGTCACCCATGTCACCGAGTTGCCGTTACCGGGCACCCGCCGCCGTCACCGGGCGGAGTCAGCGGAGCTTTGCGAAGAACGCGGTGACGTCCTCGGCGAAGAGGCCCGGCTGCTCGGTGGCGAAGAAATGGCCGCCCTTGTCGTATTCGACCCAGTGCACGATGTTGTGGTCGCGTTCAGCCCAGGGGCGGATGGTGACGTCGCAGGGCTTCGACACGAGCACGCCCGTCGGCACAGTGCCCCGCGCCGCCGCAACCCAGTCCCCCGCACCATCCCAGTCACCCACACCACCCGAGCCGGACGCCCCCGAAGCGGCCGTACCGCCCCAGTCGCTGGCACCCTCCGAAGCGGACGCAGCCGAAGCGGACGCAGCCGAGCCCGACGTACTCAAGCCGGACGCGCCACCCCGCTCACCGGCACCACCCAAATCGGAGGCACCACCCGAGTCGGGAGCATTCGCATCGGGCGTGCCGGCCCAGTCTTCGGAAGTACCGCTCGAGACGGACCCGCCGTTTGAGGTGGTGGCCCAGTCGTCTGCGCCGGCTTCGCTCCAGGCGGCCGCGCCCATGCTCTCGTAATAGAACTGCGCCGACGACCCCGCAGTGCCGGTCAGCCAGTAGATGGTGACGTTGGTCAGCATGAGGTCGCGGTCGAGCGAGTCCTCAGGCAACCCCTCCACCGGGTCCGTCAGCTCCTTGAACTTCTCCATGATCCACGCCAACTGCCCCACCGGCGAGTCGTGCAGCCCGTACGAGACCGTCTGCGGCCGCTTCGACTGGGTCTGGAGGTAGCCGTCGTTGAAGTTCTGCATCGTGTCCCAGCGCCGCCGCTCCTCCTCCGTCAGCCCGTCCATCTCCCCCTCCTGGCCGACGGGAAAGGTGATGGCTGCGTTGAGGTGGACGCCGACGACGTGGTCGGGGGCGTGTTTGCCCATCTCCGGCGCGATGAAGGAGCCGCTGTCTCCGCCCTGCACCCCGTACCTGTCGTAGCCGAGCAGCGCCATCAGCTGCGTGAAGGCTCTGGCGGTGCGGGCGGGATCCCAGCCGGGGCCGGACAGCGGGGCGGAGAAGCCGAAGCCCGGTAGGGAGGGGATGACCAGGTGGAAGTCTCGCGAGAGGGGCTCGATGACGTCCAGGAACATCACGAACGTGCCCGGCCAGCCATGCAGGAGCATGAGCGGCAGGGCGGACGGGTTCTCGGAGCGGATGTGGGCGAAGTGGATGTTCTGCCCATCGATTGTGGCGGTGAACTGGGGGATCTCGTTGAGCCTGGCCTCGTGGGCGCGCCAGTCGTAGCCGGTGCGCCAGTATTCGGCCAGGTTCTTGAGGTAGTCGAGGGGGACGCCGCGCTCCCATCCGGTGCCGGGGAGCTGGCCCTGCCAGCGGGTCATGGCCAGGCGGGTACGGAGATCCTCCAGGTCCTGCTGGGGAACTTCAATACGAAAAGGGCTAATTGTCATGATATTTCTCCTGTTAATGAGCTAAGAGCGGAAGGCGGCGGCGTGCTCCGAGGCCCACTGGGCGAACGTGCGCCCGGGACGGCCGGTCACCTGCTCGACGGTGGGCAGCACGACCGAGGCGGCGTCCGGCGGGTTGGCCCCGAGCCGGACCGCGAACTCGATCAGCTCCTCCCCCGCCCCCCACGCCTCCATCGACGCCCGGTACTGCGCCTCGCTCAGCTCCTCGAACCGGATCTCCCGCCCGACGGCCTCGCCGATCACGCGGACCCGCCGCTCCGGGGTCAGCGCCTCCGGCCCGGTGAGCAGGTACGACTGCCCGGCGTGCCCCTCCTCGACCAGCGCCGCCACCGCGACGGCGGCGATGTCGGCCTCGTGCACCACGGCCCCCGGATGGTTGCCGAAGACCCGGACCACACCCTCCTCGCGGATCGATTCGGCCCATTCGAGCGCGTTGGTCATGAACTCCACGCAACGCAACTGCGTCCAGCCGAGGTCCCCGGCCCGCAGCGCCTCCTCGACCGAGCACTCGTCCCAGCTGCTCAGCACGCTGACCCGGGTCACGCCCGCCTTCGCGGCCAGCTCGACGAGCTCGGGCCCGGTCTGGAGCGCCGCTTGGTCATCACCGGCGACGGTGATCAGGTGCAACCCGGTCACGCCTTCCAGCGCGGGGCCCAGGGACTGCGGCGCGGTCAGGTCGCCGTAGGCCACCTCCACGGCCCCGGGCAGCCGTGCCGCCGCCGGGTTCCTGGTCAGGGCCCGGACCCGCTCGCCACGCGCGACGAGCTGCGCCACGATCTGGCGGCCGACCGTGCCGGTGGCGCCGGTCACGAGAATCGTCATTCTTTCCTCTCATCCGAAGGTCTCGAACGTCTCGACAGGCAGGCGCCACACGGGAAATAGCACCCGCTACACGGGTGGAGGCTCCGTCCTTCCAGTCCGTGCCACATGATCGCGCCCGCCATCGATGACGTACCGGACGAGGACACTGGCGGCCTGGACGCACGCGCTCGGCGTGGGACGCATGTTCAGACAGCGCGGACCCCTCATCGGCGACAGCCCGGCCACCTTGGAGGGCCCTGCCCACCTGCGGCGCCGCCGCCTGATCCACCCGCCGTTCCGCGCCCGCGAGATCCCCGGGTACGCCGGCGTCATCACCCGGCTCGCCCGGGATCTGAGCGGCTCGTTCAAACCGCGAACCCGTACGCCTCGACCGCGCGCTGTACCAGGCTGACCCTCACCGCCGCGGCCGAGACCCTGTTCTCGGTGGACCTGGCGGGTCCGGTCGTGGCGGAGGTCGATCGGTCGTCACCAGCGGCGTGGCACTGCGCGCCTTCCTGCCGCGAGCGTTCGAGCGGCTCCCGTCCGGCACGGACATCCTGCTCAGCCCTTATGTGATCCCGCGCTTCTTCGATGACCGCTTCGACCCCGGCCGTGCCCACCACATCCCGCGCATGGCGTACCTGCCGTTCGGCGCGGGCCCGCACAAGCGCGTCGGCGACGCCCAGCCCTGGGCCGAGCCGGTCATCGTACCGGCCACACGGTGACCGCCGTCCCCAGCGTCGTCCCCCGGCCGGACGACCTTCTCATGATCCCCGAACCCGCACGTGAGCTCCCGACGAGCGACCCACGCGACATTTGACAAATTCACCTTCACCTGCTCTCTCAATTCACCTGGAGAGCGCCTTTAATTAATTTGTCAAATCGCCTCGACAAAGTCCCGAGTGGTCAAAATGAAGCGCTACCGTAAATGCATGGAATTTCGTCGTCTCGGCCGTAGCGGCCTGTCAGTCAGCGCGATCTCCTACGGCCACTGGCTCGCATACGACGCCCCCGACCAGGAAGAGCGTGCGCGAGCGTGCGTCACGGCGGCGCTGGACGCGGGCATCACCACATTCATCACCGCGGACGCGTACGCGAACACCGCAGCCGAGTCGGTGCTCGGCCGCACGCTGAAAGGACAGCGGCGGGAAAGCCTGGAGATATCCACGAAGGTGTTCTGGCCCACCGGGCCGGGCGGGCCCAATGACAAAGGTCTGGGCCGCAAGCACGTCATGGAGTCGGCACGCGCGTCGCTGCGGCGGCTGGGCACCGACTATCTCGATGTGTACCAGGCGCATCGATTCGACCGGACGGTGCCGCTGGAGGAGACCATGGTGGCGTTCGCCGATCTGGTCAGGCAGGGCCATGTGCTCTACGTCGGCGTCTCCGAATGGACGGCCGAGCAGATCACGAGGGGCGCCGCGCTCGCCCGGGAACTGCACGTGCCGTTGGTCTCCAACGAGGCGCAGTACAGCGCGTTGTGGCGGGTGATCGAGGCCGAGGTCGTGCCGGCATGCGAGCGGGAAGGGCTCAGCCAGCTCGCCTGGTCCCCGGTCGCGCAGGGCGTACTGACGGGCAAGTATCGGCCGGGGCAGCCGGCGCCCGCCGGGTCGCGCGGCGCGGACCTGAACGGTGCGGGCAGTTTCATCCAGCCCTTCCTGCGAGAGGACGTGCTGGTACGGGTGCAGCGGCTGCGTCCTCTGGCCGATGAGGCCGGGCTGTCGCTGGGACAGCTCGCGCTCGCCTGGGTGTTGCGGCGCCCCAACGTGGCTTCGGCGATCATCGGGGCATCGCGGCCCGAGCAGGTACGGGAGAACGTCGAAGCGGCCGAGGTCCAGCTCGACGCCGACCTTATGGAGCGCATCGATCAGGTGCTGGACGGCGTTGTCGAAACGAACCCGGCGCTGACGACGAGCCCGTGAAGGGCCTTCGCCCAGCTCGACCGGGCACGGGTTGGTCTTGACCCGGGAGACGGCACGGAGTCAGCCACCACGGCGGTCGTCGACAAGCACGGCCAGGCCAGGCCATACGCCCGCAAAGCGGAGCAGGTCGTCGGCGAGCGGGGGAAGGTGCGCGCCGGGAAGAAAGTGCACGGTCGTCCCCGTGGCGCCGTCGCCGGCGATGGGCTCCAGGCCGGTGACGGGGACGCCGTGCTCGTACCGCTGGGTCCAGGACCCGTTCAGGCGGCGGTTGGTGTGGACAAGCCACTCGCTGAGCGCGGCGACGACGGACATACCGCGGCGCGGATGCCCGTCGGCAAGCACCTCCGCGCCCGGGTCGTCGAAGAAGCGCAGGTCCTTGGACGCCATGACGGGCTTCTTCACCGGCCGCCCCTGCTCGTCGAAGCGGGTGTCGGTGCCTCGCCCCTCGTCGGCCACGGACACCGAGCCGTCGGCGTGGAGGGTGACGGTGCAGCGTCCGGCGCCCGTGCTCGCCGCCTCGTCGGCCGGGTAGGCGAGGACTTCGAGGATCAGGTGCCGGATGCCACCAGGGGCGAACTCGTCCGGGTTCTCCCGGATGCGGGCGAGGTGGCCGAGGTCGACGTCGGCCGCCCAGTCGTGGGTGGTGTTACGCCAGGAGGCTCGGGGTGCGCTCACCCCCGCACCCTATCCACGGTGGCTGCGGACAGAGCGTAGGTGACGCCGGTCAGGCGTTCGGACAACTGCCAGAGGCGTGCGGCTGTGGCCGTGTCGCGGATGGCGCGCTCACGAGTGCGACCGGTGGGCTCTCCGCGCAGTTGCAGCGGCCCGTCGGGAACGATGTAGCTGCCGCCGGGCAAATCCGGCGCGGTCGCCGCGTACAGAGAGGTCTTCGCCCCTTCCGGAGTGGGCCGGAAGGCCACGCGCACCAGCAGGCGGGCAAGGGCCGCATACAGCCGTCCCCTGCCGCTGTTGGCGCCGCCGGTGAGCACGTTGGTGCGGGTCAGACCGGGGGCGACTGCCATGCTGCGCAGCCGCTGTCCGGCGGCGTCGGCCCGGCGCTGCAGTTCCATCGCGAAGTAGAGGTTGGCCCGCTTGGACTGCACGTAGGCGAACGCCGTCCGGTAGCCGCGTTCGGCGTTGAGGTTGGCCAGGTCGAAGCGGGCGAAACGCTGGCCCTCGCTGCTGACGGTGACCACCCGCGGATCGGGCGCGGCGAGCAGATGCGGCAGGAGCAGACCGGTCAGGGCGAAGGTGCCCAGGTGGTTGACGCCGAACTGCGACTCGAACCCGTCGACGGTCAGCGCGTACGGCACCATCGCCACCCCGGCGTTGTTGACCAGCAGATCGATCCGGCCGCGGTCCCAACCGGCGGCGAACTCCCGGATGGAGGCCAGGCTGCCCAGGTCCACCCGGCGCAGCTCCACGCGAGCGCCGGGCACCTCACCCCGCATGCGAGTGAGGGCGGCCTGGCCGCGTTCGGGGTCGCGGCAGGCCAGCACGACGTACGCGCCACGACGGGCCAACTCCCGGGCGGTCACGTAGCCGATGCCGCTGTTGGCTCCGGTCACCACAGCGACGCGCCCGGTCTGGTCGGGGATGGCACGGAGAGTCCCGGAGGGAGAGTTGCGCATGATGTACCACCTCAAGGGGATGCGGCCACATGTATCGCAACTTCGAGTTGCGATACATTCATCCTGCCAGCACCCTCCGAATATCGCAACTTGGAGTTGCAATGCAGTCCGATCCTTCCACCGCCAGGCCGGTCGGCCGGGGCGCCAAAGTACGCGCCGCCGTCCACGCCGCCACGCTCGCCGAGCTCGTGGACAAGGGCTACGCCGCATTGACCATCGAGAACATCGCCCAGCGCGCCGGAGTCCACAAGACGACGGTGTACCGGCGGTGGAAAGATCGAGAGAGCCTGCTCACCGACGCCCTGTCCGAACACATGGCGCTGGACATCCCCGTCCCTGACAGCGGAGCGATCGAGGCCGACCTGCGGGCGCTGGCGCGCTCGCTCGCCCAGGCGTTCACCAGCCCGACCGGGCAGGCCATCCTCGCCGCGATGTTCACCGGGGCCGCCCATCTTCCGGAGATCGCCGCAGCCCGGCGTCACGTGTTCGAGGACCGGCTCGCCAGAGCCGAACCGGTGGTCACGCGCGCCATCGAGCGTGGCGAACTTCCCGGCGACACCGACCCCGCCGAGCTGTTGAAGACCTTGGCCGCACCGATCTACCTGCGCCTGCTCATCACCGCCGAACCGGTCGACGAGACGACCGCCGACCAGGCGGTGCGCGTCACGCTCGCCGCCGCGCACGCCGGCGCCCTGCGGCCGATCGACGGATGACACGGGCACGGCCGGCCCAGCCCAGGTCGCCGGTCAGTTTCGGTGGCGGGGGTAGGCGGAGGCGATGAGGCGGCTCAGGAATCGGTCGAGGTCGTCGAGTCCGTAGGAGGCGAGCACGTCGGGCGGCTGGGTGAGCAGGTAGGTCAAGGCGCTGTTGACGGCCAGGGTCACCATGGCGGCGCTCTCACGGGTGACCGGGAGGCCGGCGGCCTGCTGGGCGGCTAGGTGGAGGTCGAGGTCGGCGCGGGAAAGCCGGGCCAGGGTCTCCTGCACCTGGGGATTCCTGGCGGCCTCGGCGTGCAGCTCGATATAGGCCAAAACCCGGGACCGGTTCACCGTCATCGCCCGCTCGACCATCAGGCGCAGCAACACGAGCAACTGGTCGGGGGTGTCGATCTCGGCCTGCTGCAGCTCACTCCAGTAGCGCTCGACGCACCGCTCGGCGGCGGCCTGGAGCAGGCTGTCGCGGGTCGGGAAGTAGTTCTTGGCCGTGCCTTCCGGCAACTCGGCAGCACGGTCCACCGCACGGTGGGTCAGCCCTCTGCCGCCCTCCCCCGCCAGCACCTCGATAGCCGCGTCGCGCAACCGGTCGCGGCGGTCCCTGTTCTCCACCATGGCCCCCATCCTCCCGCCTTTGTGCAATCACCATAGCTGTGGTACCACATGTGTGGTGATTGAGATGAAAAGAGCTGTCGTCGTCGGCGCCGGAGTCGGCGGGCTGACGACCGCGATCGCACTGCGCGCGATCGGCTGGGATGTTTCGATCTTCGAGCGATGGCCTCGGGTCGTCGCCGAAGGCACGGCGCTGGGCCTCCGCCCGGACGCCCAGGCCGGCCTGGCCCGTCTGGGGCTGGGCGAGCAACTGCGCGAGCGCACCGTCCCCTACCGGCGCGCGCAGATCCGTACCCCCGATGGCAGGCGCCTGGCCGACCTGCCGTTGGAGCGCATCGAACGGCGCGGAGGGGCGCCGGTCCGCATGCTGTCGCGGGTCTCGCTGATCGAGATGCTGGTGCAGCAGGTGGACCCGGCGACGATCAGCACGGGCGTGGAGATCACCGATCCCGCCGCGCTACGCGCCGGCTACGACCTGGTGGTAGGTGCCGACGGGGTGCGCAGCGCGGTGCGCCAGGCGTTCTTCGGCGCCGCGACCCGTCCCCGCTACGCGGGCATCGTCGCCTGGCGCGGCGTGATCAAGGGCTTCGAGCCGCAGGACTACGGCGAGACCTGGGGGCGCGGGCAGATGTTCGGGATGACGCCGCAGGCTCCGGGGGTGACCAACTGGTACGCGCCCGTACGCACCCCGGAAGGGGTTCGCGAGAGCCTCGACGACCTGCGCGCACGCTTCGCCGCCTGGCACGACCCCATCCCCCGCGTGCTCGCGGCCGCCGAGGCGGACGCCGTGCTGCGGCACGAGGTCTACGACCTGGCGCCACCGCTGGGGTCCTACGTCACGGGGAACGTGGCGCTGATAGGAGACGCGGCCCACGCGATGACCCCGGCGCTGGGGCAGGGCGCCTGCCAGGCCCTGCTCGACGCGGTCGAGCTCGCCACCTGCCTGCGTACGCACCCCGGCGACGTGGCGAAGGCGCTGCTCTCCTATGACGCACGGCGGCGCCCGGCCGCCCAGCGGATGGTCACCGCCTCCAGTTGGATGACCCGCCTGGCCGGAGCCGGTCGCCTGGCAGGACCGCGCAACACCCTGATGCGGATGCTGCCCATATAAGCCTACGAGAGGACCTTGAGCAGCCGGTCGGCCAGGACGGCTGCCGAGGCCGGATTCTGGCCGGTGAGCAGGTTGCGGTCGACCACCGTGTACGGCTTCCACACCTCGCCCTTGGTGAAGTCGACGCCCAGGTCGATGAGCTCGTCCTCCAGCAGCCAGCGGGCCTTGGAGCCGAGACCGACCGCGTTCTCCTCCTCGTTGGTGAACGCGGTGACCCGGTAACCGGCGAAGGGCGACACGCCACGGATCCTGGTCGCCAGCATCGCCGCCGGGGCATGGCAGACGACGGCCAGGGGCTTGCCGGAGGCCAGCGCCTCGGTCAGCAGCCGGCCGGCGTCCGCGTCGACGCACAGGTCTTCCATGGGGCCGTGGCCGCCAGGGAAGTAGAGCGCGTCGTAGTCCTCCAGCCGGGCGGTCGCCAATTGGATCGGCCGCCGCATCTCCTCCGCGGAGCGGATGATCGCCTCCAGGTCGAGAGCGATCTGAGCGCTACCGGCCATTTCGGGGCGCAGGCTCATCATGTCGACGGTCGGGACCACTCCGCCGGGCGTGGCGACGACGATCTCGTGGCCGGCGTCGGTGAGCGCCTTGTACGGGGCCGCGAACTCCTCGGCCCAGTAGCCCGTCGCATGCCTGGTGCCGTCCTTGAGCGTCCAGTACGCCGTCCCGGTCATCACGAAAAGTAGCTTCGCCATCGGACAACCGCCTCCCCGTCCTGCGTCTACAGCATTTTATGTCCGGCGTGATGTGCCGGATGAAAGCCACCCATGCCGATATTGTTCTTTTTTTGCCAGGCGGCCGAGTTTCCGACGGTAGCCGGGACCGGATATTCACCGGCGAATGATGAAGGGGTTACGAACACGAGACCGACCGCTCACACGGCGTTTCCCGGCGCGCCTGAAAACCTTGCCGACCTGTAGACCTTTGAGAATGAAAAGGCAGCGAGGCTGAGCCGCCATTCGGCCGTCAGAGCCTAGCGTCAGATCCATGACCTCACCGACCCGGTTCACCCTGACCGAGCACTCAGCCGCATTGTGGCGAGTGACGTTCGACAATCCTCCCGTCAATCTCGTCGACGCGACGATGACGAGCGAGTTGAATGCCCTGTTCGCGCGCGCCGAGGCGAGCGACAGTCTCGCGGTCATCGTCTTCGACAGCGCCGACCCCGACTTCTACTTGGCCCACTACGACCTGTCCGACAGTGACGAGGTGAAGCGCGTCCTGGCCCATCCGGAGGAGGTCCACCCGTGGACGGCGCTGCTGACCCGTCTCAGCTCCCTCCCCGTGGCGACCATCTCCTCCATCAGGGGCAGGGCACGCGGTGCGGGGAGCGAATTCCTCCTCGCCACCGACATCCGCTTCGCCAGCCGGGAGAAGGCCATCGTCGGTCAGTTCGAGATCGGCATGGCCGCCATCCCGGGCGGCGGACCCGCCACGCGTCTGCCCGGCCTGGTCGGACGGGGCCGGACTTTCGAGATCCTCTTCGGCGGGCTCGACTATGACGGAGCGCTCGCCGAAATGTACGGGTACGTGAACCGGGCCCTGCCCGACGACGACCTCGACGGCTTCGTCGACGCGTTCGCGTCCCGCGTCGCCTCCTTCGACCTGCGGACGATCAGGGACATCAAGCGCTTCGTCAACCTCGCCACGCAGCGGCCCGAGGCCGAGTTCAAGGACCAGATGGATGCCTTCTGGGCCGCGGTGACCCGTCCGGCCCAGCAGCACATCGCGAGGCACCTGTTCGAGGCGGGACTCCAGCAGCGAAGCGACGTCGAACGCGACCTCCCGCATTGGGTGACGCGGTTCCCGTACCGCCCTGGCTCCGACGGGAAGTAGACGACCCGCACTTCGCCCTCGGGCCGCCGTTGGGCCACAGACGACGGCTTCCCGTGGCAGGCCCGGGGTCTCGTAAAGCGGCCTCAGCCCGGGCTGAACCAGCGGGTGAGGGCCACCTTCAGGCCGTCGGGGTCCGCGCCTGCCCAGGCGACGTAGCCGTCCGGCCGGATGAGCAATGCGGGTGCCGGGGCGTCGGCGGCGGTTGCGGTCACACGGCGCACCCGGTCGTTCCAGGGCTCTGCGGTGGCGGCGAGGTCGTTCCCGCCGGTGAGGTCGAGAAGCAGGAGGCGGGCGTCGCGCAGGAGCTCGGCGAGGCGCCGCGCGTGTCCGTCGCCGGTGGTCAGCTCAAGGGATGGTACGAACCAGCCGGTGGGCGCGGCGGGGTGTTCCTCGCCCATGTCGTAGCGGACATCGGCACCCGCCAGCAGGGCGGCGACCAGGTGCAGGTTCTCGGTGCGGCCGAGGAGTTCGGCGAAGAGCAGGCGCAGGGCGGTGACATCGCCTCCGGGTGCCATCAGGGCGGTCGCGGCCTGCGTGTGCATGAGCACGCGTTCGCCGCTCGCGTGGCGTTCGGTTCCGTAGCTGTCCAGCAGGCCTTCCGGGGCCCAGCCCTGCAGTGCGGCGGCCAGTTTCCAGGCCAGGTTGGCCGCGTCCTGCAGCGCCAGATTCAGGGTCGGCCCGTGGCTGACGTGGGCGGCGTCGCCGGCGATGAAGACTCGGCCGTCGCGGTAGCGGTCGGCGAGCCGGGAGTTGCGGCCGCACTGGCGGCGAAGCAAGGTAGGCGAACCCTCGGGCGGCGCAGTCAGGGGCAGGCGCACTCCGAGCACCCGTTCGACGCTGCCCTCCATCTCGACCATCGTCATCGGCGCGCCCGGCCCCGGGAAATCGCCTGCCGGGTGATCATCCCATTCGGCGGTGTTGACCAGCGGCCGCTCCGGGTCGTGCGCGAGGAGGGTGAAAACGCCCCGCTCGGTACGGTGGAAGTGCGCCGGGATCTCGCCGAGTCCCTCGATCACGACCCGTCCCCCCGGCACGAAACGGAAGCGGTCGCTCGGCCCGATGAGGGCCGTCCGGTCGACGACGTTGTCGTCGCTGGTGCCGAGGAAGGCGATTCCCGCCTGCCTGCGAATCAGGCTGTGGCCGCCGTCGCAGCCGACGAGGTATCGGGTCGTGAAGGTCGTCTCCGTTCCGTCTGCACCGCGTGCCACGACGTCGACCTGGTCATCGTTCTGGCTGAAGGACAGCACATCCCAATCTCGCCGGACCTCCGCGCCGAGTTCTGCCGCGCGCTCGCCGAGCACCCGTTCCAGGTCACGCTGGTTGACCGGCAGGAGATACATCGGGTTCTCGTCGCCGAGCACGTGCAGCGGCAGCGGCATCCCGCCGAAGAAGAACCCGGGCGCAGGCACCGGTGCCCCTCGGCCCCCGCAGCGTTCCAAGAGGCCGCGGTTGTCCAGCAACCGCACGACCTGGCCGGCGAGGCCGTGTGCCTTGTCTGCCGGGTCCGGTTCCGGCCGTCGTTCCAGCACCAGGGGCCGGGCTCCCGCGAGGCGGAGCTCGCAGGCCAGAAAGAGACCGGCGGGTCCACCGCCGACGATGATGACGTCGAACATCACTGACGCCTCCTTAGGATACGCAGCTGTATCTAACGGCGGACACCGTAAATCACCGCGATAAGATACGCAAGTGGATCCTAAGTACGAGCGGATCGTGGATGAGCGCGGGACGATCGGGGCGCAGGCGGCGGAACGCCGTACCGACGGCGGCGCATCCCGTCGCCGTGGCTCCGAACTCGAGGGCGCGATCCTCGACGCCGCGTGGGAGGTGCTGATCGAGCACGGATACCACGGCTTCACCTACGAAGCGGTCGCCGCCCGCGCCGGTACGAGCCGTCCCGTGCTCTACCGGCGCTGGCCGCAGCGCGACGACCTGCTGCTGGCCACTCTCACCAAGTTCTGGCAGCCGATCGCGGTGCCCGACACCGGCAGTCTCCGCGACGACGCGATCGGCTTCCTGCGCAACGCCAACGCCGACCGCGCGCCCACGATCACGTTCATGAGCGTGCAGCTGGCGGACTACTTCCGCGACGCGGGCACCAGCTTCGGCGAGCTGCGCCGCACCCTCCTCCCGCCGGGCCAGGCGACCGCCTTCGAGACGATCGTCGCCCACGCGGTCGAGCGCGGCGAGCTGCCCGACGTGCCACGCCCGTCCCGCGTGGTGAACCTGCCGTTCGACCTGCTGCGCCACGACCTGCTCACGACGATGCGCGCGGTGCCGGACGAGTCGATCGTCGAGATCGTGGACGAGGTGTGGCTGCCGCTGCTGGGGACACGACCCCGCCCCCAAGCACCGCGACCGGGCCGTCTCTGAAGCCAGGTCGACGAGACGGACGGGGGCGCCATCGGGCCACGGCGTCGGTGGTACGGGACGCGCACCTCAACGTTCGCGAAGACATCTGATGATCTCGTCAATCACCGGCACTCCCCGCCGCGTTCGGGCTACAGTTTGCAGTCATGATCACGGAGGAAATGCTGTGAAACTGTCCAAAGCCCAACGAATCGGCCGGTCGGCGCTGGTCACGGCGCTGGCCGCAGGCGTCATGATGGCAGGCGTCGTTCCCGCGGCGAACGCCGCTGCCACCGCCCAGAAGAGGACGCTAGGACCGTTCGGGTACGGCAACATCAAGCTCGGGATGACGGAGGCGCGGGCCAGGGCGACCGGGAGGATCGTCCGCAAGACCATCAACGTCCCCACCAAGTGCTCGACCTATGACCTGAAGGAGCGGCGGTACAGCGGCAACCGGGCAGGGATGTACATTTCGAAGAAGCAGGGCGTGGTCACGATCTCCGCGCCGGGCCGCGGCGTCAAAACGCCTCAGGGCATCGGCATAGGCGCCACTCCCGCGCAGTTGAAGGCCGCCTACCCCAACCTGAAGCAGAATGCGCTGTACGGCACCTTCGCCACCGTTCCGGGCAACCCCAAGGCGTCCTACGTCTTCCTCGTGTCGAAGAGGATGGTCCTCGGGGTGACCCTGGTCCTGACCGCTCAGGACTGCTTCGGGTAGCGGCCCCGTCACAGGAGCTCGGCCGAGACCGCGAGACCCGGTGGCAGGCCTGCCTGGCGCCCGAACAGCTCAACGGAGAGCTCGCTGAGGCGGGCTCTGTCGATGGAATCCGTTCATGGAGACGGGTACGGGGAGCTCAGGCTCCAGACCCGGACCTTGCCGTCGTTGCCCCCGGAGACCGCCACCAGGCGGCCGTCCAGGTATCCGGTTGCCACCGCTTCGATCAGGCCCACGTGGTCCTTGAAGGGTTCGCCGATCGGCTTGCCGGTCGCCAGGTCCCACACCCGTACGGTCTGGTCGTTGTAGCCGCCGGAGACCACGATCGGGCGGCCGTCGGTCAGTTGCGCCGCGGCCAGGCCGAGCGCCCAGCTCCGGTGGCCTCTGAAGGGCCGGCCGATCGGTTCGCCGGTGGCGAGGTCCCAGACACGTACGGTGTGATCGCCTTTCCCACCGCCGGAGATCGCCACCGGGCGGCCGCCGAGTCGCGCCACCGTCGCCGATTCGATCGGCCCGTCGTGAGCGTTGACGCGCCTGGCCATGGGAGTGCCGGTGGCCAGGTCCGTCATCAGGATGGTGCCGTCGACGTCCCCGGAGACCACGATCGGGCGGCCGTTCACCTCGCCCACCGCCACCGAGAGCACCCAGCCGCGGCCGGTGCCGACGGGGTCGCCGACCCGGTCGCCGGTGGCCAGGTCCGAAACCTGCACCGTACCGTCGAGACCGCCGGACACCGCCACGGGGCGGCCGTTCACCTGCCCGACCGCCACCGATTCGACCGAGCCCCGATGGCCTTGGAAGGGCTTGCCGATCGGTTCGCCGGTGGTCTGGTCCCAGACGCGTACGGTGCCGTCGCGACCACCGGAGACGACGACCGGGCGGCCGCTCACCTGCCCTGTCGCCACCGACCAGACCGGACCCTGATGCCCCCCGAACGGGGAGTGGAGGGGTGCGCCGGTGGCGAGATCCGATATGAGCACCGTGCCGTCGTAGCCTCCAGAGGCGACCACGGGACGGCCGTCCCACTGTCCGACGGCCAGCGACAGCACCCACGGCTGCCAGCCGTTGACGGGCTCGCGGATCAGGGTGCCGAACGGCGCGCCCGTCGTGGAGGGCTTCGCGCCGGCGGTGGAGAGGGGGGTGCCGGGGAGGCCCCCGGTCAGGACGGACGCCAGCCACAAGGCCACGGGGATCGCGAGGACGACGGCGGCCGCCGCGAACACCTTCGCCAAGCCGGGCGGACGTTGACGGCGGCGGCGCGGGGCGTTTTCGGGCGGCGGTGCGGGACGCCGGTAACCCGTGTCCTGGAGGGGGGTCTCGTGGGTGAGCGCGGTGAACAGGTCGGTGATGCTCGGCCGGGACGCGGGATCCTTGGCCAGGCCGGCGGCCAGGAGGGGACGGAGGCGGTCGGGGACGCCTGCCAGGTCGGGCTCGCGGGTCATGATCGCGTTGAGGACTCCCGCGGTGACCGTGCCGGAGAAGGCCCGGTGCCCGGTGGCGGCGTACACCATGGTCGCGGCCCAGGCGAACACGTCCGAGGCGGCCCCGGCCGGCTCTCCGTTGAGCTGTTCGGGCGACAGGTAGGCCGGGGTGCCGATCAGGCCGGATCCCGTGGTGGAGTGGTCCAGTACCCGGGCGATGCCGAAATCGATGACGACGGGGCCTTCCTGGCCCATGATCACGTTGCTGGGCTTGAAGTCCCGGTGCACGATGCCGGCCCGGTGGATCGCGTCGAGCGCGACCAGGGTGGTGATCGCCAACCGGTCCAGCCCGCCGCCCGTGCGCGGCCCTTCCCGGGTCACGAGCTCGTCCAGGGACGGGCCCTGTACGTACTCGCTGACCAGGTAGGGCGCCCGGTCGGCGATCCCGGCGTCGACGACCCGCGCGGTGCAGAACGCCGCCACCGACCTGGCTATCTCGGTCTCGCGCAGGAACCGGTCCAGGGCTTCGGGCTCGGAGGCCATCCGGGCGTGCAGCGTCTTGACGGCCACCTGCCGGCCCGAGGGGGCCTGCCCCAGGTAGACGACTCCCTGCCCGCCCACGCCCAGCATGCCGATCAGTCGATAGTCCCCGATCTGCCGGGGATCGTTCTCGGCCAACGGGCGCGGACCGGACATGAGGCAATCTTCTCCTGGGGTCAGGGAGGATCCACTCGGCTGCTCAAAAGGTATATGTCCGCATGATGACGCAAAAGCCTTGCCTATGGGCGCATGTGGCGGCGATCGCTCAACGCCTGGTGCAGCCGGCCGAGGCGGGACTGGTGGCGGGTGCGCTATCGGGGCGGCGTTTCCGCGCCGATGCGGGCCCCGCGACCGGGACGGCCCGCTGGAGGCGTTGAAGGATCATCCCGACGGGGATGGGGAGGGGAACGCGGAACTGGACGGGAAGGTGAACGGCACCATGAAGACACCCGCGATCGTCACGCCACAGGAGTGGGAGGCGGCGCGCCGGCGGTTGCTCGTCAAGGAGAAGGAGCTGACCCACGCCCGGGACGCGCTGGCCGCGGAGCGTCGGCGGATGCCGTGGCTGGCGGTGGAGAAAGACTACGAGTTCGACGGGCCGGCGGGTAAGGCGAGCCTGCCGGACCTGTTCGAGGGCCGTCGCCAGCTGGTCGTCTACCGCGCCTTCTTCGATCCCGGCGTGCACGGCTGGCCCGATCACGCGTGCGTCGGGTGTTCCATGGTGGCCGATCATGTCGGGCACCTCGCCCATCTGAACGCCCGTGACACCACTCTCGTCTTCGTCTCCCGCGCGCCCCAGCCGGACATCGCGCGGGTGAAGGCGCGGATGGGCTGGACGATGCCCTGGTACACCCTGACCGACGACTTCGACGCCGACTTCGGCGTGAACGAGTGGCACGGCACCAACGCGTTCATGCGAGACGGCGACAGGGTGTTCCGCACGTACTTCATCAACGACCGCGGCGACGAGGCGCTGGGGAGCACCTGGAGCTACCTCGACATGACCGCGCTCGGGCGGCAGGAGGAGTGGGAGGACTCTCCCGAGGGCTATCCCCAGACCCCGCCGTACCAGTGGTGGAACTGGCACGACGAGTACGGCGCGGGCGAGGGCCGTCAGCCGGACAGGACCCGGTAGCCCGCGTCCACCGGGATGCAGGCGCCGGACACGGCGTCGAACCCGCCGGCGAGAATGGAGCCGATCACCGCGGCGACGTCCTGAGGATCGAGCATCCGGCCGAGGACCGAGCGGCGCCCCAGCGCCGCCTCCGTCTCGGGCGTTCGCATCATGGCGCTGGCCTCGGTACGGACCGCGCCGGGCGCCACGACGTTCACCCGGATTCCCCAGGCACCGGCCTCCGCGGCGACGTGCTGGGCAAAGGTGTTGAGCGCCGCCTTCGCCGTCGCATGCGCGACCGCGCCCGGACGTACCAGCTCGGCGCTGAGGCTGGAGACGTAGACGATTCGGCCGTCGCCCTGCTCGCGCATGCGGTCCAGGGCCCGCCGGGTGATGTGGAAGACCCCGGCGAGCTCCCCGGTGACCTTGCCGGCGAAGTCCTCCCACGACATCTCGGCCAGCGGGCCGAACGGCGGGGGGATGTTGGCGTTGCAGACCAGCGCGTCCACCCGCGCGCAGGCCTCGACGAGTTCGGCCACCTGGCCAGGGTCGCGGACGTCGGCCTGGACAGCCTGCGCCGTACCGCCGGCCGCCTGGATCTGCTTGACCACCGAGGTGGCCGCCGACGTGTCGGCGCGATAGTTGACGATCACGTGGAAACCGCGACGGCCCAGCTCATGTGCTGTCGCGGCACCGATACCGCGCCCCGCGCCGGTGATGAGTGCGATGCGTCGCATGTCATGCCTCCTCTGCTCTACGGCTTCGGGGGCAGACTCTAGGTATTGAGCATTCCCAGAGAAAGTACCTACCTTTTGGTAAGCTCCATACCCTGCCGTCGGCTTTCTGCTCGTCAAGGGGTGGCACGACGTATGAGTGACGCGTTTCACAGGGACTGCCCGGCGCGCATGGTGCTCGACCACGTCACCAGCCGCTGGGCGGTGCTCGTGCTGACCGCCGTCCGCGGTGGCCCGCTGCGGTTCCACGAACTGCGCACCAAGATCGAGGGGATCAGCGAGAAGATGCTGTCCCAGACGCTGCGCACTCTCGTACGCGACGGCTTCGTCCGCCGAACGGTCACCCACACCACGCCGCCACAGGTCAGCTACGGCCTGACCGCCCTCGGCGAGGGGATCACCGAGCCGCTCCAGACCCTGTCCGACTGGATCCGGGACCATGCGGGTGACATCCTCGCCGCCCAGGCCGTGTACGAACAGGAAACTCCCTGAGCGGTTCCGCCGACCCTGCGACCCCAAGGTGGCAGGCCGCATCCCGCGCACGCGGCGGACTCTCGGTCGATATTTGCCGGTAACAACCTGGTAACAGGGTCTTCTCCTCGGCAATGTGAGCGGTCACACTCAGGCAACAAGAAATGTGACCGGTCACATCTGCGCACCTCCACGTCCCCCCAAGGGCTCTGACGCCCGCAGCACGCAAGGAGGTTGTCTCGCCATGAGGAGGAAACATGCCTGGTCAGCGATGCTGGCGGTGGTCCTGTTGACGGGTGCCGTGCACGCCGCCCCCGCCCAGGCCGCGTCTCAGCTCGTCGTCGATCTCGGCAGCTCGACCGGCGCGCTCAGGTACGGAGCCACCGGCTTCCTGTACGGGCTCGGCGACGAGGGCATCCCGAACGAGACCATGCTCGCCGCCCTCAAACCGCAGGTCACCGCCCAGAAGGCGCCTGACGGCCTGCAGCACCCGAACGGCGACGCGCTCAAGATCGCCCCCATGTTCAAACGCGCCGGCGGCCGCGAGATCCAGATCTACATGCAGGACGTCTACAAGCAGTGGCCGTACGAGAACCTGGGCATCAACGACTACCTGGCCAAGGTGGACACGATGGTCAGGAAGGTCGTCGCCGACCCGTACCGCACCTCGTACGTCTACGTCCCCTTCAACGAGCCCGACCAGATCTGGTACGGCGGCAACCTCGCCGGGTTCATGAACGACTACCGGACCGTCTACCGCCGGATCCGCTCCCTCGACCCCGGCGCCCGCATCGCGGGCCCGAACTTCGCGAGCTACCGCTCGGCCGACATCCGGACGTTCATGCAGTTCGCCCGGGACAACGCCGTACTGCCGGACGTCACCACCTGGCACGAGCTCGGCGACGACTTCTTCACCAGCTGGCACACCCACTACGCCGACTACCGGGCGATCGAGTCCAGTCTGGGCATCTCCCCCAGGCCGATCACCATCAACGAGTACGGGCGCTTCTCCGGGGACCTCGGCGTGCCGGGCAACCTGGTGCAGTTCGTGGCGAAGTTCGAGAACAGCAAGGTCGACGGCTGCCTGGCGTACTGGACGACGGCCGGCGGGCTCAACGACCTGGTCACCAGGAACAACCAGGCGACCGGCGGCTGGTGGCTGTACAAGTGGTACGGCGAGCTGACCGGCAACACCGTGGCCGTCACCCCACCCGCTCCCGACGGCTCCCTCCAGGTCCTGGCCGCGCTCGACCAGGGCAAGAAGCAGGCCAGGGTGATCTTCGGCGGCAACAACCCGGCCAGCGGCACGTACGACACCAACCTGGTCGTCAAGGGCATCCCGGGCGCCCTGGGCACCACGGTCCACGCCGCCGTCTGGGGAGTGGACAACACCGGGCTGAACCCCTCCCCCGGCCCGTACAAGGTCACCGAGGCGGACTTCACGCCGTCCGGCGGCCAGATCACGATCCCGCTCACCGGGCTGAAGGGCTCCTCGGCGTACCAGGTGATCGTGACCCCGGACAAGGACCCGACCACCGGCTCCCGCTACGAGGCCGAGTACGCCGCCGCGCCGGGCGCGATCACCTACGGCCCGGTCTCCTCCGCGGACGGCGGCGCCAAGTTCGTGGTCACGGCCCCCTCGGACGGCTACTACAACGTGGACCTGCGTTACTCCGCCTCCGCCGCCCGCACGGCCAAGCTGCGGCTCAACGGCTCCGACCTGACCGACGTCAGCCTGCCCGCCGCCGCGAGCTGGAGCACCGTCACCACCAAGGTGTTCCTGACCGCCGGGATCAACCGCCTGGAGGTCGGCGCCGCCGGCGTCAACGTCGACTACCTCGACGTGTCGGCGACGACGGGGACGATCACCGCGTACGAGGCCGAGTCCAGCGCCAACACGCTGGGCGGCGCCGCCAGGGTGGCGGCCAACTCCGCCGCCTCGGGCGGGAAGTACGTCGGATATGTCGGCGCCGGCGCGGCCAACACGCTGCGCTTCAACAACGTCACCGCCGCCTCGGCCGGCCGCTACCGCCTGGTCGTCACGTACGCCAACGGCGAGCTGGGCGAGGGCGCCACCAACTACAACAGCAACATCGTCGACCGCTACGCCGACATCTCGGTCAACGGCGGCGCGGCCCAGCGGCACTACTTCCGCAACACGCTGGGCTGGTCGAACTACCGGACCACGGTCGTGGACGTCACCCTGGCCGCCGGAGCGAACACGATCACGTTCGGCAACGCCTCCACCGGCTACGCGCCCGACATCGACCGCATCCAGATCGCCAAGCCGGTCGGCTGAGACAAGCCGACCGGTAAGAAGCAGCAGAGGAGATCCATGAACACCAGCGTCGTCTGGGGCCACCCGAGCCTGCGGGTCGTGCTCGACGTCTCACCCGACGGCCCGGTCGGCGTCCGGTCGCTGTCCGGTGGCGACGCCGCCACGGCGCACCTGCCCAGGGCGACGCAGCCGCTGGTGGAGCTGCTGGTCCCGGAGGAGGGCCGGGCGCGGGCCTCGCACCGCTTCTCCCGGACGGCCGTCGGCCTGCGCCTGGCCTACCGGGGCTGCGAACAGCGCAGGGAGGGGGCGTGGCACGTGCTGCAGCTCGACCTGCACGACGCGCGGAGCGGGCTGAGCGCCGAGGTGTTCCTGCGCTCGGCTGAGGGCGTCAGCGCGTTCCAGGTCTGGACGCGGGTGACCAACCGCGGCCAGCACCCCCGGCTGCTGCTGGGCGTCACGTCGTTCGCCGCCGCCTTCGCGGGGGCGGTGGACGACCTGGACGTGGTACGGGCCGACAGCGAATGGCTGGGCGAGAGCCGCTGGGTCCGCGAGGCCCTGCGCGGGCAGGCCGTACCCGATCTCCGCCTGGGCGGCCACGGACAGGACGGCCGCGGGCGGCTCGCGGTCGTCAGCACCGGCACCTGGTCGACCGGCTCCCATCTGCCCACCGGCGGCCTGATCGACCGCGCCGGCGGACAGGCGTGGCTGTGGCAGATCGAGCACAACGGCGCCTGGCGCTGGGAGGTCGGCGAGCGGCTCGACGACCCGTACGTCGCGCTGCTCGGCCCGACCGACATCGACCACCAGTGGCAGCACCTGCTCCGACCCGGCGAGTCGTTCACCACGGTGCCGGTGTCGGTGGCGGTGTCCGGCACGGGCCTGGAAGGGGCGGCCGCGGCGCTCACCGCGCACCGGCGGATGATCGTCCGGCCGCACCCCGACCGGGAGCGGCTGCCGGTGGTGTTCAACGACTACATGAACACGCTGTCGGGCGACCCGACCACGGCCAAGCTCCTGCCGCTGATCGACGCCGCCGCCTCGGCCGGGGCCGAGACGTTCTGCGTGGACGCGGGCTGGTACGACGACGGCGGCACCTGGTGGGACAGCGTCGGCGAATGGCAGCCGTCGCAGACGCGCTTCCCGCGCGGCATCGAGGAGGTCCTCGGCCGCATCAGGGAGCACGGCATGGTGCCGGGGCTGTGGCTCGAACCCGAGGTGATCGGCGTCCGCAGCCCCATGGCCGACAAGCTGCCCGCCGAGGCGTTCCTGCAGCGTGGCGGCGTGCGCCTGGTCGAGCACGGCCGCTACCACCTCGACCTGCGCCATCCCCGCGCGATCGCGCACCTGGACCAGGTGGTGGACCGGCTGGTGGAGGAGCTCGGCGTCGGCTATTTCAAGCTCGACTACAACATCGACCCAGGCGCGGGCACCGACCTGGACGCCGACAGCGCCGGGGACGGGCTGCTGGCCTGCAACCGGGCCCACCTGGCCTGGCTGGACGGCGTCCTGGCGCGCCATCCGGGGCTCACCCTGGAGAACTGCGCGTCGGGCGCCATGCGCATGGACTACGCCATGCTGTCCCGGCTGCACCTGCAGTCCACCAGCGACCAGCAGGACTTCCGCCTCTACCCGCCGATCGCGGTGTCGGCGCCGATGTCCGTGCTGCCCGAGCAGTCGGCGAGCTGGGCCTACCCGCAGCCCGACATGTCGGACGAGGAGATCGCCTTCGCGCTGTGCACCGGCATGCTGGGGCGGCTCTACCTGTCCGGCCACCTGGACGGGATGAGCCCCGCCCAGCTCGACTCGGTCCGCGACGCCGTACGCGTCCACAAGGAGATCCGCGCGGACCTGGCCCGCGCGACGCCCGTGTGGCCGCTGGGGCTGCCGCGCTGGAGCGACCGCCACCTCGCCCTGGGTTTGCAGACGGCTGACGTCACATACCTTGGCGTATGGCGACGCGACGGGGCGAAGCCCGTACGGCTGGACCTGCCACATTTGGCGGGCCGCGCGGTCGAGATCGACGTGATCTACCCGCGGCACCTGCCGGACTGGGCTCGCGACTGGCAGCCCGGCACCGGCGTGTTGACGCTCACCCCCTGCTGCGACGAGCCCCACTCCGCCCGGATCCTCCGCATCCGCACCGCCTCATGAAAGAGACCACCATGAAGACCACCTGGACGGCCGCCGCCGTCGCGACGGCGCTCGCGCTCGGCCTCGCCGCGTGCAGCGACCCCTCCGTCGAGACCTCCTCCGCCGCGCCCGCCACCGCCGCGGCCTGGCCCGACCCGGCCACCAAGCTCGACGGCGTCAAGCTGACGATCTGGGCCGCCCAGAACAGCAACACCGTGCCCAAGGCGGTCATCGCCGGATTCCAGCAGGCGACGGGCGCGACGGTCGAGGTCGTGACGATCCCGGACCCGTACGAGCAGGGCATCCAGACCAAGGTCGCCACCGGCGACAAGCCCGACCTGGCGTTCTGGCAGCCGACCGCGTCCATGCTGACCGCGATCAACGCCAAGGCCAACCTCCAGCCGCTGAACGACGCGCCGTGGCTGGCGCAGCTGTCGCCGGATCTGAAGGACATCACCGGCATCCTGGACGGCGCCCGGTACGCGGCCCTCATCACGAGCCCCGCGGTCGAGGGCGTCTACTACAACAAGGAGGTCTTCGCCGCCAACAAGATCACCAGCACGCCGAAGAACTTCGACGAGATGGTGAAGCTGGGACGCACGCTGAAGGCCAAGGGGGTCACGCCGTTCTTCGAGATGGCCGGCGACAAGTGGGCGACCCAGTGGTGGGTGCAGGTCCAGCTCGCGGACGCGGCCAAGGACGGCCTGTGGGAGCGGATCAACACGGGCAAGGAGACGTTCAACAGCCCGGCCGTCGTGGGGGCGATCAAGACGTACAAGTCGCTGATCGACGAGGGGCTGTTCAACTCCGACATCAAGACCGCGAAGTTCGAGGACCAGGGCGCGGCGCTGCTGGCCGGCAAGGCGGCCATGGTCGTGCAGGTGAACTCGTTCTTCGGGCAGCTGCAGGCCTCGGCCGACACCGCCACGCTGAACAAGAAGATCGGCTTCTTCCCGATCTCGCCGTCGGGGAACGTCGGCACGTTCATCCCCGACCAGTCGAACGCGCTGGTGGCGTTCAAGACCGGGGACGCCAAGCGCGAGGCCGCGGCGCGGCAGCTGCTGGCGTACTGGATGGGGCCCGGCTACAAGGACTTCGTCGCCGACCGCAACACCGTCTCCCTGGAGCCGTCGGTGCCCAGCCCGGCGGGCGTGCCGCAGGCGCTGCTGGACGTGCACGCCGCGCTGCCCACCGCGGTCGGGTCGATGCAGGCGCTGGCGGTGGCCAACCCGGACCTGTACCTGAACCTGGCCGACATGATCACCGGGACCATGACGCCGGAGAAGGTCGCCTCGGCCACCCAGGATCAGTTCGCCCAGCTCGCCAAGGCCGCCGGGGCGAGCGGTTTCTGACGTGCTGATCACCACCTCGCGGCAGGCCGCCTCCCGCACCACGACCGCGACCCGCGGACGCCCGGTCGTCGGGAGGCGGACGCACCCCATGTGGTTCATGGCTCCGGCGTTCGCCATCCTGCTGGTGTTCTTCTTTCTGCCGACGCTGTTCAACTTCGTCTACGCCTTCACCGACTGGTCGGGCTTCAAGAGCGCGATCCGGCCCGTCGGGCTGGACAACTTCACCGACCTGGCCTCCAACGGCACGCTGTTCCGGTCGCTGCGGGTCACGGTCGTGTACGCGGTGCTGGTGGCGCTCTTCCAGAACGCGTTCGGCTTCGGCCTGGCCGTGCTGCTCGAACGCGACACCTGGCTCAACCGGGTGGCCAGGGTGTTCTTCCTCATCCCGGTGCTGATGTCGGCCCTCGCCGTCGGCTACATCTTCCAGGCCCTGCTCAAGCCGACGGGCGGCCTGAACCGGCTGCTCGGGATCGACTACGCCTGGCTGGGCGACACCACCTGGACGGTCGTGGTCGTCGCGCTGATCCACGCGTGGAAGTGGATGGGGCTGTCGATGCTCATCTATCTGGCGGGGCTGAAGACCGTCCCGGAGGACATCGTGGAGGCCGCCCACATCGACGGGGCGTCGCGGTGGCGTACGTTCTGGGCGGTCCGCTTCCCGCTGCTGGCGCCCGCGATCACGTTCAACGTCGCCACGGCGCTGCTGGGCTCGATGAACGGCTTCGACATCGCCCAGGCCACCACCGGCGGCGGGCCGGCCCGCACGACGGAGATCCTGAACATCTTCATCTACCGCACCTTCGGCCAGGGGCTGTTCGCGCAGGCCACGACGATGAGCCTGGTGCTGTTCCTGCTGGTGGCCCTCATGGCCTTCCCTGTCATCTACGTGCTGCGTAAGCGGGAGGAGATCCTGTGACCCCCGTCGTCCCCGACCGCCGCGGGGTGAGCGACGCGCCCGTGTGGCGCCGGCTCCAGCCCGCGGTCACGTTCGTGCTCGTGGTGCTGTCCATCGGCATCCCGCTGTGGCTGGTGCTGGTCACGGCGGCCAAGTCCCGCGGCGAGGCGCTCACGCCGGACCTGTCGCTGCCGACCGAGTGGCACCTGCTGGAGAACCTGCGGCAGGTGTGGGGCGACGGCGAGGTCCTGCGGGCGTCGCTGGGCAGCCTGCTCGTCGTCGTGCCCTCGGTGATCGGGGTGCTGCTGTTCGGGTCGATGGCGGCCTGGATCCTGGCCCGCCGCGCCACGCGGCTCAACGCCGTCCTGTACGCGCTGGCGATCAGCGGCATCGTGCTCCCGCCCGCCGTCGTGACCGTCGTCCTGCTGCTGCGCCAGCTCGGCCTGGCCGGGAGCGCGGTCGGGATGATCGGCGTCTACATGGGCATCTACATGTCCACGGTGATCTTCTTCGTCACCGGCTTCGTGCGTACCATCCCCACCTCCCTGGAGGAGGCGGCGCAGCTCGACGGGGCGAGCCCGATGCGGGTGTTCTGGCTGGTGGTGCTGCCGCTGCTGCGCCCGGTGCTGGCCACGGCCACCATCCTGGTCTGCCTGTACGTGTGGAACGACGTCTTCTACGCCTTCTTCGTGATCGGCGGACGCCTGGACACGCTGCCCCTCAACCTCTTCCGCGTGGCCAGCGCCGGGCTCTATCTCAACAACTGGCACCTGATCTTCGCGTACGTGATCCTGATGAGCCTGCCGCTGGTCGTGGTCTTCGCCGTCGCCCAACGCAAGATCATCTCGGGTATCACCAGCGGCGCCGTCAAGTAGCGGGCCGGTCAGCCGCGCCGCGCGCCTCCACCGGGCCGTGCAGCTCGCCGAGCGGCACCGCCGGCTCGGGCGTGCGGACCGTCGCCAAGGTCTCGGCCAGCTCCCGGGCGGTGCCGCTGGGCACGTCCGGCTTGGTGACACCGGCGTAGTCGATGATCTCCCAGTGGTCCAGGTGCTCGGCGGCCATCGCGGCCGCCCGGCGCAGCACGGTCGCCATCACGGAGAAGTTCCCCGCCGCGATCACGCCGGCGTCGTGCTCGCGGGCCAGCCGGTCCAGCTCGGCATAGTCGTCGGCGGTCAGGCCGCTGGAGCCGACGACCACGTTCACCCCGGCGCGCACCGCCGTCCACACGTTGTCCTTGACCGCGGCCGCGCTGGTGTAGTCCACCAGCACATCGACCGGGACCGCCGCCAGCGCCTCGGCGACCGACCCGTACACCCGCCCGGCGCCCACGGAGCCGGACGCCTCCGCCAGGGACCTCCCCGCCGCGGACCGCGACACCCCGGCGGCCAGCGTCAGGTCGTCGGCCCGGTCGATCGCCGCGACGATCGGCGGCGCCGTCCAGCCGGTGACCCCGGCGAAACAGACGTTGATCATGCCGTCACTCTAAGCGTCCGGACCGCCCGTCACGACGCCTTCTGCCAGACCGACACGTGGCTCCTGCTGTCGCCGGTGAGCCCAGCTCGAGAGCGGGGCCTGGTCCCGCCAGCTCGGCGAGGAAACTCACAGCGGGGTCGACGACGGCCGGATCGAACAGTTCCGGCCATTTGGCTTCGTACGTCTGCGCTGTCCGTTCGTCGAAGTGGTTCTCCGGCACAGACCCACTGTGCCCAGGACGCTGGGCGACCGCCACCGATCAACCCGGCCTTCGCCTCGCGCCCGGCCCGGGATTGGCGGGCCGGGCACGACGGGAGAGCCGGGGCGGTCAGGCGCAGGTGTAGCCGGAGGGGAGGGCGGTGTTGCCGTTGGGGCGGGTCGCCTGGAAGCCGACGCTGGTGGTGGCGGCTCCGGGGGCGAGGGTGCCGTTGTGGCTGACGTTCTTGATGGTCACGGTCTGCCCGCTGACGGTGGCGGTGCCGTTCCACGAGCCGGTCAGCGTGTGCCCGGCCGGCAGCGTGAAGGTGACCGTCCATCCGTTGATCGTCGAGGTGCCGGTGTTGGTGATGGTCAGGGGCTGGATGACGTACCCGGTGGCCCACTGGGTCTGGACGGTGGGGACGGCCGTGCACGTTCCGGTGGAGGTGCCGGGCTGGGTGGTGACCTGCGCGGTGTTCGAGACCGGCGAGGTGTTGCCCGCGGCGTCGCGCGCCCTGACCTGGTAGCGGTAGGTGGTGCTCGGGGTCAGGCCCGTGTCGCCGAACGAGGTCGTGGCCGAGGTGCCGACCTGGGTGAACGTGCCGCCGCTCGCGCCGGGCGCGCGCAGGATGTCGTAGCCGGCGACGCCGGTGTCGTCCGTCGAGGCCGTCCAGCCCAGGGTCGTGCCCGTGGACGTGGTCGCCGAGGCCGCCAGGCCGGCCGGGGCCGTCGGCGGCGAGGTGTCGCCACCGCCGGTCGTCGTCGTGAACGTGACCGGTGGCGAGTCGCCGGACAGGTTGCCCGCTCCGTCCCGTGCCCGCACGTACACCTGGTACTGGGTGTTCGCGGTCAGCCCGGTGAGGGTGATCGAGTTGGTGGCGGACTGGCCGAGCTGTGGGTCGGTGGTGCCCTGCTCGCGGTAGACGTTGTAGCCGGCCAGGCCGGAGCCGCCCTGGTCGGTGGACGCGGCCCAGGTCAGCGTGGCGCCGGTGGCGGTCACGTTGGACGCGGCCGGGGTGCCCGGCGCGCTCGGCGGGGTGGTGTCGCCGGAATCGCCGAGCGTGGGAGTCTGCCAGTCTCTCCACTCGGCCAGATTGCCGAGCGCCTTGGACGAGATCCTGATCGCGCCGGGAGCATTGCCCGTCTTCAGCAGGAACTTCTGGATGTTCTGCTGGAGCGGGGTCCGCCATTCCGCCCTGTTGGCGCAGTGGTTGCCGTCCTGGATGTCGGACCAGTACGTGATGTTGTCTCCCGCGCCGAGCGCCTTGTAGACCTCCGCCCCGCCCAACGCCGCCACGCTGGCGGACTTGGGTCCGAGATTGGTGATGTGCGGATTGTCCATGATGAACAGTCCGCGCGGCGCGACCATGGCCACCATTTCATGCGTGTCCACCGGCAGCCTGGCCGGGCTGCTCGTGAAGGAGCCGAACGCGTCGCCCAGCCACGGCTGCTCTCCGTAGGCGCTGCTCAGGCTCTGGGCGCCCTCCCCGGGAATTCCGCGGAAGATGGGAACGCCGGCGCTGCCCGACTCGATCGGCATGGTCAAGGCGATACGCTGATCGAACGCGCCGATCACGAAAGCGCCCTTTCCGAAGCGCGAGCATCCCGTGACGCCGGTCGCATCCGCTTTGAGAATGCCGCCGCCCGACTGTTCGATGACGTCGATGATCCGGCTCACGCCCCAGGCCCAGGCGAGCAGCAGCCCCGTGCTGCTGGAGGAGCCGTAGACGCTGTAGAACGCGCCTTGCTTGTTATTGCGTGGCGTGCCCTCTTTCCCGACCGCGTACGGGTCGTAATTGATGACGGCGGCGCCGGCCGCTTTGATGGCGGCCGTGTCCGCGCCGAATCCGCCCACGACGACGACGGCCGGGAAAGGTCCGGAGTCACTCGGCAGATCGACGCTCGCCGAGAAACTCGAGCTCTTGCCGTTGTGGTTCACGTTCACGGTGATGCCGGTCCTCGAAACCGTTCCGGTGACGCTCGCCGGCTTTCCCGGCTTCTCGCCGTAGACGAATTTCTCCGCCAGCTTCTTGATCTCCTGGCGTCGGCACCGCCAGTCGGACCTGGCGGAGATGCGCGTACCGTCCAGCTTCTTGAAGGGGTCGGGAAGCTTGGAGTTGGTGGGTAAGGAGCCTGCGTCGGGCAGGCTGGTCACCGTGCAGTCGGCACCCTCGTCCTCGACTCCGGCCGCCGCGACGGCCTCGGGGGGCGCTACCGTCACCGCTCCGGCGATCGACAGCGCCGCTGCCGCCGTCAGCGCGACGACCCTCGTACGGATCTTGGAGCGGGCCAAGCTGGTGATCACCAGGGCTCTCCCTTCCGGGTGGAGTGTTGGCGATCAGTCTGGGAATCCCTATGAAACATGTCAATATAAGACAGAAATATTTCAAAGATCAATTTTCTGTCGTGATTGTGAGCTGGGAATATATCAGCACGAATGTCGAAACTTTCGGAGATCGGGCGATGCATAGGGCACCTCTGTCCCCATAAAGCCCGCTATCCCGAAAGTTTCGAGATATCGCCGTTCGAGCCGCCGACGTACACGAAGCCGCCTGCCACGACCGGTCTGGTCTCGATGGGGCTCCCGGTCGGGAAACTCCGGCGCACCGTGCCGGTGGCGGGGTCGAGCGCGTGCAACGTTCCCGCGCCGTCCCCGATGTGAATGGTCCCGCCTGCCGCGACCGGGCCCGCCGGGCGGCCCTTGCCCAGCGGGAACGACCATCGCGACGCGCCGGTGGCGGCGTCGAGCGCGTGCAGCGCGCTGTCGGCGCCTGTGGCGTACACGAGTCCGGAGGCCACGGCGGCATCCCATCGGTAGCCGGGTTTGTCGCCTTCGGTCCGGAAGTGCCACAGCCGCGTGCCGGAGGCGGCGTCCAGCGCGTACGTCGTGCCGTCCCTGCCGCCGAGGCACACGGCCCCGCCGGCCGCCACGGGGCGGAAGTCGACGGAACCGGCGACCTCCGAGCTCCACCGGGCCTTCCCGGAGGCGGCTTCCAGGGCGTGCACCTCGCCGTCGGTGCTCGCGGCGTAGACGACCCCGTCGGCTCGCGCAAGATAGGTGTGGTCTCGTGCTCCGCCGGCCCGGAAACGCCATTTCCGCGCTCCCGAGGCGGCGTCCAGCGCGTACACCGTGCCGTGGTCGTCGCCGACGTGGACGACGTCGCCGGCCAGCACAGGGTCGGGGTTGAGGACGTCGCCCTCCGGCCGGAAGGCCCACGCCCGCTTGCCGGAGGCGGCGTCGAGCGCCACGACCTCGGCGTTCGCGGACCAGGCGCGGCTCCTGGTCCAGACGTAGAGGCGGCCCGCCGCGCCCACCAGGTCGCCGGCCACGTTGAGCCTGCGGCTCCACCTCGGGCGGCCGGTGGCGGCGTCCAGCGCCATCAGCCTGCCCGACGTGTTCGCGACGAAGACGGTGCCGTCCATCACCACGTGATCGAACTGAACGGGGCCGCCTGTCCGGAAGCTCCACCGCAGCCCGCCGGTGGCGGCGTCCAGCGCGGAGACCGTGCCGTCGCCGCTCGTGGCGTAGACGACCCCGCCGGCCACCACCGGCTCGGCGTGGACGGCCGCGTCGGTCGGATGGATCCAGCCGCGCTCGCGGACGGGGCCGGGAGCGCGGGCGCCCGGCCGGTAGCGGGCGAGCAGATTGTCCCGCAGCAACGGGGAGAGGAGCCGCACGGCCTGTCGTGAGGCGGAGCTCAGCCGGACGATGACGGGGCCCGCGTTGACGATCGTCGCGCCGTGGAGTCCGTTCGTCCTGGCCACGGTGTAGGAGAGGAAGTCCGGGCGCTGGGTGGCGAGGTCGACGGCATCGGCCCCCTTGACGGCGTCCACCTCGGCGGTGAACAGCTTTCGCGCGGCCGCGCTCGACGGGGACACCCATTCCACGGAGAGCGAGACGACGGCGCCGTCGTCCGTGGGCGGTATCCAGTCGCATGTCGCCGGTTTCGGCAGCGCCGGATCGTCCTGTCCGGGCACCGCGCGGTAGCCGTCCGCGAGGACGGACAGGTCACGGCCGGCCAGCAGGGCGCAGGCGTCCGGCCAGGCGCTCGCCGGGACGCCGCCGAACCGGGCGGACCCATGGGAAAGCCCGTAGCGCAGCTTGTACGCGGTGAGGCGGCCGTCACCGTACACGAAAGCCAGGTCCCGGATCGCCCCGACGAGGAACACCGACCGCGCGGGCAGGTCGAGCGGCAGTGCGCCGAGCCGTCCGGTGGCGGGGTCCAGGGAGGTCAGGTACGCGGGCAACGGCCATCCGTTGTGCAGGAGGAGCGCGCCGTTGCCGGCCGTCACGGGGTACGAGCCGGCGAACAGGGGCGCGCTCCAGCGGGTCGGGTTCATGACCCGCGCGGCTTTCGAGGCGGTGGACGCCGGGCGGCCTTCCGGACCGTAGAAGAAGTCCTCCTCCCCCACCGAGGCGTGGACATATCCATCCGCATTGGCCGTGAGGGTCATCGGCGGGCCTCCACCCGGCGGCGAGGCGAGCGACGACAGCAGGCGCGCCCAGCCGGGCCGGAGCGTGCGCGGATCCATCGAGGCGAGCCGCACCTGGCTGCTCGCGCAATAGCTGAGCAGCATCACCGATCGGGCGGTCGCGGCGCCTCGAAGGTCGCAGCCTCGCGGGTACGTCGCCCGCACCGTGGTCGCGCCGGTCCGGAGATCGAGGGCCTGGAGGTCGAAGGGTTCGGCAGGCCGCTCGAACACCACGATGCCGCGCTCGGTCACCATGATCCGCGGGCCCCGGTACACGCCGGCGCCGATCGCCGGGGGCCTGTGAGTGGAGACGGCGATCGTGCGCCGCCACAGCGTGGCGCCCGTGGCCAGGTCCAGGCCGGTCAGGGCATGGGCGGCGACGTCGGGCGTTCCTCGCGACACGACCAGCGTGTCCGCCGCGATCCACACGCCGGTGACGGGCGCGGCGGGAGCCGGGCCTGCGGGGACGGTGCGCCGGAGCTCACCTGTACGCGGATCGTGGATCCGTACGGTGCCCTGGAGTGTCGCCATGGCGACCGCGCGTTCGGACACGGCGTAGCGCGGAGTCTCGAAGGGCGGCTCGCCGGTGCCGGCGTCCGCGGGCGCCGACCACGCCACGTGCCACTCGACGGGTACGAGCGAGAGCCGCGCAGCGTCCGCGGACGAGCAGGCCGCCAGGACCACCACGAGCAGGATCACCCCCGCGCGCCGCCCGAGCACGGTCAGCACCCCTTGATCTTTTGGATCTTACGCTCGATCGCGCACGCCTGGCCGCGCGAGATCGGCTGCCAGCCGCCGAGCGAGGAGACGGCGTAGTAGGCGCTGTAGGCGTCGGCGATGCCGGTCACCCGGAACGGGCTCTTCCCCGGCCCCTCGATCGTCACCTGCTCGGTCCGGTCCTCCGCCAGCACGGTGACCAGGAGATCGAACTCGTAATACGCCGCCGTGCCCTTGATCGACAGGGAGAGGGTGACCGGCTCATCCCGTTTCAGGTCTATCTGCTTCTTCCGGAAATACGAAGCGTCCTCTGCGCTGGAGAACCGGGGAGCCGGCTCGTCGAGGTCGGCGGAGAGCTCGATGGTGTCGGCCTCGCCGGCGGGGGTGTAGACCAGCAGCGCGCCGTCCGACACCGGCTCGCGGTCGAGGACCCGCGGCTCGATGTCGACGATGCGTACGCTGCTGCGGTTGCCGATGAGGACGACGGTGACGTTCGCCTGTTCGAGCGGGGCCCGGCGATGGCCCGCCATGATCGTGTCACGGCCCGAACCTGAGGTGTTGCCCAGCAGGGCCGCTCGTTCTCCGGGGTCGGTCACCGGCATCCTCAGGGCGGTGTCCTGCGCGGAGTGGTCGACGGCCACGTGGCCGACCTTGATCAGGGGCGCTCCGCTGATCCGGTCCACCGTGTCGGGTCCGCGGGCGTTGAACCAGGCGGTGAACACGACGCCGATCGCCGCGATGAGCCCGGCGCTGAGAATGCCCGCCACCCACGTCCGCGCGGCCTTCCACCGCCCGGCCCCGGCCTCCTCCGGTCGAGAGGCGGGAGCCTCGTCGGCTCCGGCGGATTTCGCACGCCTTTTGCGGCGCGCTTTGGCCATGAGGCGTCCCCCTGTGCCCGGCGAACGGCGGCTGACTCTCCCCTTACTGTCTACCTATACGGCTGCGACGGCTGTGGCGTTGGGCTGTCGACGAATTTCCTATGGCACGGACGGGGCTCGCCCGCTCGCCTTCGTCAACGGCCGAGAGGCGGGCGGCTCTCGGCGAGGGTGCGGACGGCCGACACCACGCTCTCGCGGCGCCGGGCCAGGGCCGCCTTGTCGTCCTGCTCGTCGAGGACAAGGCGGCACAGCTGGGGGACGGCGAAGTTCCAGGCGACCAGCCCGAGCACGGTGAACATCCAGTCCTGGGCGGCGCAGGTGCGCTCGGGCCCGTCCAGTCCGGCGCCGACGCCGGCGTCCACGAGGTCGCGTACGTTGTCCCGGTACGCCGCGCGCCGTTCGTCCTCGCCCTGGACGGGACCCGGGCCGCTCTCCAGGGCCTCCCACAGCAGCAGCCTGATCAGGTCCGGGTGGTCCTGGTACCAGTCGAACAGCTGCCCCACGGAGTCGGCCACCGCACCGGGATCGAGGGTGTCCGCGTGGCAGACCTCGTCGACCTTGGCCTGCACCACGGCGCCGAACAGCTTCTCCTTGCCCCCGAAGTACAGGTAGATCGCCTGCTTGTTGGCCTTGGCGGCGGCGGCGATGCGCTCGACCCGGGCGCCGGCCAGGCCGTGCGCGGCGAACTCGGCGGTGGCGGACTGGAAGATCCGCTGTCGGGTGGCCTCCGCGTCGTAGCTCATGAACTGAATTAAACCATCCAGTTGACTTTCCGCGCGACATCCGCTTCGATCTAAACCAACCAGATGGTTTATTGCTGAGGAGACATCATGTCCATAGCTCCCGTACCGGTCCGCTCGCCGCTCCCCACCGGCCTGGCCGGCTCCACCGTCGTCCTCATCGGCGGCACCTCGGGCATCGGCCTGTCCGCCGGTGTGCTGCTGGGTGGGGTGGGCGCCCGGGTCGTGCTGGTCGGCCGCGACCAGGCCAGGCTGGCCGCCGCCGTGGACCGGGTACGCGACGCGGCCCCGGCGGACGGCCCGGCGGACTCAGTGCTCGGCATTTCCGCGGACGGGTCGGACGAGGACGCGCTGGCGCAGATCTTCGAGCGGGCCGGACACGTCGACCACGTGCTCGTGACGGCCGGCGGCCTGAGTGGCGCGGGCCCGGTGACCGAGCTCTCCCACGACGACCTCCGCTCGGCCCTGGACTCCCGGCTCTGGGGGGCGGTCGTCGCCGCCCGGCTCGCGGCGACCCGGCTGCCGGCGGGCGGTTCGATCACCTTCACCTCGGGCACGTACGTCGTCCGCCCGATCCCCGGGATGACCGGCCCGCTGGCGGCCGTCGGCGCCGTCGAGACCTTCACCAAGGCACTCGCCGTCGAGCTCGCGCCGAAGCGGCTCCGGGTGAACGCCATCCGCTACGGCACCTTCGACACCCCGCTGCTGCGCACGCTGTCCGGGCTCGACGGCGACGCCGCGGTCGCCAAGGCCGGAGAGGGCTCCCCGCTCGGCCGCTTCGGCACCGCCGAGGAGGCCGCCGCGTCGGCCCTGTTCGTGATGGCCAACAACTACGTCACCGGCCAGGTGATCACCGTGGACGGCGGGCAGAGCCTGGCCTGAGCCGACCGGGGGTGAGCGGCCCGGGCGCCGCTCACCCGTGCCCGCCCGGCAGGCGGCGTTCGGCCAAGCTGAGCAGCGCGTCGGCGGTCTTGCCGAGGAGGGCGAGGAGGAGGATGGACAGCAGGAGGATGTCCGTACGGCCCGTGTTCTGGCTGTCGATCAGCAGGAACCCCAGGCCCATCGAGGACGCGATCAGCTCCGCCGCCACCAGGAAGAGCCAGCCTTGGGCCAGGCCCAGCCGCAGGCCCGCCACCACCGCGGGGGCCGCCGACGGCAACTGAATCCGGGTGAGGAGGGCCACGCCGCGCAGCCCGTACGCCTTCCCGGCCTCCACCAGGTGCGGGTCCACGTGGGACAGGGCCGAGGAGAGCGTGGTGTAGACGGGGAAGAAGGCGCCTATCGCCACCAGCACGATCTTCGGGCCCTCCGCGATGCCCAGCCAGAGCACCAGGAGGGGGACCCAGGCCAGCGACGGGACGGCCCGCAGGGCCGCGATGCTGGGTGCCAGCACGGCTCTGACCGGCGCGTACAGGCCGACGGCCGCCCCCAGCGCCAGGCCGGCCGCGCCGCCTTCGCCTCCGCCTCCGAACGGACCTGGCTCTCCTGCACGAGCGTCGGCAGGATGCGTTCGAGCACCGCGCGCTGCTCGGCCCCCGGGACCGGGCTGACGTCGACCTTGGTGCGCTCCTTGAGGACCAGGGTGGCGACCTCGGGCGACAGTTTGGCCTCGGCCGCCCGCTGGGCCATGCCGCCGGAGACCTGGCGGGGCCGGTGCCGGTGGAAGCCCTCGAGGCCGACGACGTCCAGCCAGTGGCGGACGATCTCGCGGCCGCTCGCCCGGTCCGTGCCCTTAGGCAGGCCCAGAGCCACGTTCCCGGCCAGGTCGCGCCAGGGCAGCAGCCGCGGCTCCTGGAAGACCACCGCGCACCGCTCGTCCACGCCAGTGGCGGCCCGGCCGTCCACCAGGACCCGGCCCGCCGTCGGCGTGTCGAGCCCGGCCACCAGCCTGAGCAGGGTGGACTTCCCGCACCCGGACGGGCCAAAGATGGCCACGATCTCGCCGGGCAGGACGTTAAGGTCGACGTCGCGCAGCACGGTTTGACCGCTGCCGAACGTCCGGCCGACGCCCCGGAGCCCGACACCCGCCGGTGACATGCCATCATGCATATTCATACTATTTAGGTAGGAATAATGGACCGTCAAGGGTCATCCAGGTTGTTCAGGTAGGAAAACGGTGAATATGCTCTGCGCCATGCGCACCACCTCCACGTTGGCCGTACTGACCGCCGCGACGCTCGCGCTCACGGCCTGCGGCTCGGGTCAGCAGCCCGCCGCCACCTCGTCCTCCGCCAAGTCCGTCATCCTGATCACGCCCAACCCGGTGGGGACGAACAGCTTCCTCCAGCTCAGCGTCAAGGGCGCGGAGGCCGCGGCGAAGGAGAGCGGCGCCACGTTCAAGCTGTACGAGAGCAAGGACCCGACCAGCATGGCCCAGAACCTCGACGCGGCCGTCCGGGCGAAGCCGACGATGATCGTCGGGGTCAGCTTCTCCTTCGACGACCTGTTCTCGACCGTGCCGAAGCAGCAGCCGGGACAGCAGTTCCTCCAGGTGGACTCGTGCGCCAAGCAGCAGGCGCCCAACCTCACGTGCGTGTCGTTCAAGGAGCACGAGGCGGCCTACCTGGCGGGCGTGGAGGCGGGGCTGCTGTCCAAGAGCGGCAAGCTGGGCGTGGTGGCGGCGCTGGACTCGCCGTTCGTGCACCGGTGGATCGACCCGTTCTTCGTGGGCGCCAAGTCGGTGAACCCCGCCGCCACCGGCACTCCGCTGTACGTCGGCGGCAACAACCCGTTCAGCGACCCCGCCCGGGCCAAGTCCCAGGCGCAGTCACTCACCGGCCAGGGCGCCGACGTCGTGGCCGCCGCCGCCTCGGGCGGCAATCAGGGCGTGTTCGAGGCCGCTGCGGCGGCCGGCGCCAAGTCGTTCGGCGTGGATGTCGACCAGTGCGCGCAGAGCCCCGGCACGATCATCGACAACGTGCTCAAGCACGTGGACGTGGCCGAGGGCGCGGCCATCAAGGACATCGTGGCCGGCAGGGCGGGCGGCGTGAAGGTGTACGGCCTCAAGGAGGGCGGCGTCGGCGTGAACGCGCTGGGCGATCTGGCCGGCTCCAAGTGCACCGTCGCCGCCAGTCCCGAGGTCGTCGCCAAGGTCAAGCAGGTGCGTGACGACGTCGTGGCCGGCCGCGTCACGGTCGCCGACCCGCTGGCGGGCTAGGCATGCCCGCGGTGGAACTGGCCGGGATCACCAAGCGTTTCGGCCCGGTGCTCGCGAACGACGGCGTCGACCTCACCGTCGAGCGGGGCGAGGTGCACGCCGTCGTCGGCGAGAACGGCGCGGGCAAGTCGACGCTGATGTCCATCCTGTACGGCCTGCACCGCCCCGACGCGGGCGAGGTGCTCCTGGACGGCGTACGCGTGCGGCTGCGCTCCCCCGCCGACGCCATCGCCCGTGGACTGGGCATGGTGCACCAGCGGTTCCGGCTGTTCCCAGGGCTGACGGTGGCGGAGAACGTCGTGATCGGCGCCGAGCCTGCCCGCCTGGGGGTGCTCGACCGGGGCTCCGCCCACCGCTCGGTGGCCTCCCTGGCGGATCGGTACGGGCTCGGCGTGGACCCCGGGGCCCGGGTCGGCAACCTGCCCGTGGGGGTGCGGCAGCGCGTGGAGATCCTCAAGGCGCTGTACCGGCGGGCCGAGGTGCTCATCTTGGACGAGCCCACGGCCGTGCTGACGCCCGGGGAGGCGGAGCGGCTGCTCGGGGTGCTGCGGGAGCTGGCGGCCACGGGCGTGGCGGTGCTGCTGGTGACGCACAAGCTGGGCGAGGTGCTGGCCGCCGCCGACCGGATCACGGTGCTGCGGAGAGGACGCGTGACGGGGCGGTTCGAGACCTCTGCCACGTCTGCCGACGAGCTGGTGGTCGCCATGATCGGCCGCTCCCTGGGCGGCGCCGCGAGCCCCGAGGGAGCCGGTCCCGCCACCAGGCCGGAGAAGTACGCGCTCGAAGTGCAGGACCTGCGGGTGCTCGACCGCGACGGCGTCGCGCGGGTGGCGGGGGTGTCGTTCGGGGTGCGGCCGGGCGAGGTCGTAGGGATCGCCGGTGTGGCGGGCAGCGGCCAGCGTGAGCTGGTCGACGTCGTCACCGGGCTGCGCCGCGCCGACGCCGGCGAGGTGCTGCTGGCCGGCGATCCCCTGGCCGGCGGCCGCGAGCGGCGGGTCGCCTACGTGCCCGAGGACCGTGCCGGACGCGGCACCGCGGCCGAACTGTCGCTGGCGGACAACCTGCTGATGGGCGGGCAGCGCGGGTTCCGGCTGGACGTGCGCGCGGTCCGGGAGCGGGCCGCGGACCTGGTCGAGCGGTTCGGGATCCGGGCCGCGTCCGTGCGGGCGCCCGTGGCGCAGCTGTCGGGAGGCAACGCGCAGAAGGCGATGCTGGCCCGCGAGCTGTCCAAGGACGCGCCGGTGCTGGTGGTGGAGGAGCCCACCCAGGGCGTGGACGTGGGCGCGCAGGAGCGCATCCACGACCTGATCGCGGATGCCGCGCGGGCCGGGCGGGCGGTGCTGCTGCAGTCGAGCGAGCTGTCCGAGCTGCGGGCGCTCGCCGACCGGGTGCTGGTGCTGTTCGAGGGCCGCCTGGTCGCCGAGGTGCCGGTGTCGGAGGCGACGGACGAACGCCTGGGCGCCGCCATGACGGGGACCACCGGATGAGCAGCCTCCACGCCACTCGGCTCCCGAAGGCCGGACGGCTGCGGGCCGTGGCGGGATCGCCCGCCGTGGTGTCCGTGGCGGGGGCGCTCATGCTGACCACGCTGGTCATGGTGGTGAGCGGCGTCGACCCGGCGCTCGCGTACCCGGCTCTCATACGGGGCGCGCTCATGGACGGCAACCTCGAGTACACGGTCGCCGCGTTCGTCCCCACGCTCGGCATGGCCATGGCCTTCGCCATCCCGTTGCGGGCCGGGGAGTTCAACCTGGGCGGCGACGGCCAGCTCGCGCTCGGCGGAATCGCGGCGGCGGCCATCGCCTTGCACGCGGGCGGCTCGTTCGTGCTTCCGCTGGTGGGCGCGGCCGTGGCCGGGGGGCTGCTGGCGGCGGTGTCGGCGCCGTTGCGCACCAGGTTCGGGGTGCCGGCGATCGTCAGCACCCTGCTGCTCAGCGCGCCGGCGGTGTCGCTGGCCTCCTACCTGGCGCGGTTCCCGCTGGCCGAGCGCGGCACGGGGCTGGCGCAGACGCCGCTGCTGCCCGAGGCCACCCGGCTGCCCGCGCTCGGGTCCGGCGCGTACGTGACGATCGGGCTGCCGGTGGTCGCGGTGCTGGCGGCGGCCTGGCTGTACGGCGACGCCAGGACCGTGCCCGGCTACGAGATCCGGGCGATGGGCGCGGGCCGGGAGTTCGCACGCTATGGCGGCGTCCGGGTGAACCGGCTGGCGGCCGTCACCCTGGCCGCCGGTGGGGCGCTGGCCGGGCTGGTCGGCGGGCTGATCGTGCTCGGGCCGCCGTACCGGTTCGTGGACGGAGCGCTCACCGCGCCCGGTTACACCTTCACCGCGATCGCGGCCGTGCTGCTGGCCACCGGGCGCCCGCCCGCGATCCCGGTCTCCGTCGGGCTGCTGACGATCCTGCAGGCGGGCGGCCAGGGCATGGAACGGGAGGTCGGCGTGCCGAGCCAGCTCATGCAGATCGTGCAGGGGCTCATCATCGTGATCGTCGCGGTGGCGGCGGTGGTGCGGGGCAGCCTGGCGGGGAGGCGGCCGTGAGCGTGTTCCTCGCGGCCGTGCTCACGGCCGCCGCCCCCGTCGTCCTCGCCGCGCTGGGCGGGCTGCTGAGCTCCGTCGGCGGCGTCTTCAACATGGCGCTGGAGGGGCAGCTCCTCTGGGGCGCCTTCGTCGCCGTGCTGGCCAGCCACCTGACCGGCAGCGCCTGGCTCGGCGTGGCGGCGGCCGTCCTGGCCACCACGCTGTACGCCGCGCTGCTGTCCGTCCCGGCCGTGACGTTCCGGGCCGACCCGGTCGTGGTCGCCGTCGGGGTCAACCTCCTGGCCCTGGGGCTGACCGCGTTCCTGATGCGCCAGGTGTTCGGCAGCGGCGGCACCTTCACCTCGCCCGACCTCGCCGGGCTGCCCACGCTGGCGGAGCTGGGCCTGGACGTGCCCGTGGCCGGGGCGCAGTCGCCGCTCGTGCCGGCCGCGTTCCTGCTCGCCGGCTGGGCCGCCTGGTGGCTGGGGCGCACCCGGTCGGGGCTGCGGCTGCGGGGCATCGGCCAGCATCAGGAGGCGGCCGAGTCGATCGGGCTGAAGGTGCCCGCGTACCGGCACGGCGTGCTGCTCGGCGCGGGCGCGCTGTGCGGGCTCGGCGGGGCGCAGCTCGCGCTCGGCAACGTGACGCTGTTCAGCGAGGGCATGAGCGCGGGGCGCGGATGGGTGGCCGTCGTGGCGGTCATGCTCGCCGGCGGCCGGCCCTCCCTCATGCTCGGCGCCTGCCTGCTGTTCGGGGCGGCCGAGGCGCTGGGGTTCCGGCTGCAGGGGCTCGGGCTGCCGCAGCAGGCTGCCGACGCGGCGCCGTATCTGATCACGCTGCTCGCCCTGGTCCTCGTGGCGGCGGCTCGTCGAAGGGAGACCACATGAGCGGCCCCGCGCTGGCCGATTCCGTACGCCTCACCGAGGACGCGGTCGAGATCCTGGACCGTCGCGTCTACCCGTTCGAGGCCCGCTGGGTGCGCTGCGCCACCAGCGAGGACGTCGCGGTGGCGATCGAGCGGATGGTGACACAGAGCTCAGGCCCGCTGTTCGCGGCGACGGCCGGGATGGTGCTCGGGGCCCGCGAGGCCCGGCACGAGCCACCGGAGACCGCCGCCGAGCGCCTGCGCGCCGTCGGCGCGCGGCTGGTGGCGACCCGGCCGACGAACAACCACATCCGGGACGCTGTCAAGGCCGTCCTGACCGCGACCGCGGGCACGGCCCTCGCGGGCGACGAACTGGTCGAGGCGGTCACCGGCGCCGCGCAGGCCCATGACGCCGCCTACCGGGCGCGCAGCGCGGCACTCGGCGAGCACGCCGCCTCGCTCCTCGGCGACGGGACGCGGGTGCTGACCCATTGCTGGGCCGACGCGTACCTCATCGCCACGGTCCGCGCGGCGCAGGCGGCGGGTAAGGAGCTGGAGTTCGTCTGCACCGAGACCCGCCCCTACCTGCAGGGCGCGCGGCTCACCGCGGCGACGCTGGTCGAGATGGGCTACCGGCCCACGCTGATCACGGACGGCATGGTCGCCGCCGCGCTGGCCGACGGGCTGGCCGACGTCGCGCTGACCGCCGCCGACCGGGTCACCCTCGACGGCCACGTGATCAACAAGGTCGGCACGCTCGGCGTCGCCCTGGCCGCCCGCGCCTTCGACGTCCCCTTCTACGCCCTCGTGGACGCCCCCGACCCGCAGGCGCCCACGCCCGCCGACGTGGTGATCGAGCGGCGCGACGGCGCGGAGGTCCTGCATGTAAGGGGCCTGCGCACCGCCGCCGAGGGCGTGACCGGCTACTACCCCGCATTCGACGTGACCCCGCCGGACCTGGTGACCCGCATCGTCACCGAGCACGGCGTCCATCTGCCCAAGGAGCTCTCATGAGACGCCTCGTGGTCGACACCGACACCGGCATCGACGACGCCCACACCCTGCTGTACCTGGCAGGCCGCCCCGACGCCGAGATCGTCGCGATCACCTCGGTCTTCGGCAACTGCACCGAGGACGACGCCACCCGCAACATCGGGTACGTCTCCCGCCTGCTCGGCCTGGACGGCGTCCCGATCGCCCGCGGCGCGGCCGAACCCCTGCGCGGGGCCGCCCACATCGCCGGGTACGTGCACGGCAAGGACGGCCTCGGCGACCTGGGCCTGGACCGCCCGGTCCCGGACGTGACCGCGGAGTCCGGCGCCGAGTTGCTGGTACGGCTGGCGAACGAGCAGCCCGGCGAGCTGGACCTGCTGGCCCTCGGCCCGCTCACGAACCTCGCGCTGGCCCTGCGCCTGGACCCCGCGCTGTTCACCAAGTACCGCTCGGTGGTGCTCATGGGCGGCTCCGGCCCGTACACCGAGCCCGGCACGCTGCTGATGATCGACGCGAACGTCAACAACGACCCCGAGGCGGCCCGCGCGGTCTTCTCGGCACCGCGGAACGAGCTGGTCATGGTCGGCGTGAACGTGACGGCGGGCACCATCCTGGACGAACGCGCCATCGCCGCGCTCGCCGCCGCCGGCACGCCCGTCGCCCGTTTCGCGACCGACGTCCTGGCCGCATACCTGGACTTCTACCAGAACGAGTGGGGCCGCCGGATCATCCCGCTGCACGACCCGCTCGCGGCCGGGATCCTGCTGGACCCCACGTTCGCCACCGCGCACATGGACGGCCCGGTCAACGTGCGCAGCGACGGCTTCCTGGCGCGGGCGCGGCTCATGCGCACGCACGACGGCCTGCCGCCCGCCTTCCCGTACGAGCCCGCGCCGGACACCCGCGTGATCACCACTGTGGACGCGCGCAGGTTCGTCGCCGACTTCGTGGAGGTGCTGACCCGATGAGCACCATCGTGCTGGACATCGAAGGGACGACCAGCTCGACCGAGTCCGTGCACGTCGGCCTGTACGCCTACGCCCGGCCCCGGCTCGGCCCGTGGATCGACGAGCACCGCGACGACCCCACGGTGCGCGCCGCACTGACGGAGATCGACGCCGCGACGACTCAGGAGGCCGTCGCGGTGCTGCACAAGTGGATGGACGGCGACGTCAAGGCCACACCGCTCAAGACGCTCCAGGGTCAGATCTGGGCCGCGGGCTTCGCCGCCGGCGAGCTCACCGCGCATTTCTTCCCCGACGTGGCCCCAGCGCTGCAGGCCTGGCACGCCGCCGGGCACCGGCTGGCCGTGTTCTCGTCGGGATCGGTCGCCAGCCAGCGGCCGTGGTTCGGGCACACTGCGTACGGGGACCTGTCGGTGCTGGTCGGCCACTGGTTCGACACGGTCAACGCGGGCCCCAAGCGGGAGCCCGCCTCGTACGCGCGGATCGCCGAGACGCTGGGCGATCCGGCCGGGCTGCTGTTCCTGTCGGACGTGCCCGCCGAGCTGGACGCGGCGGCGCGGGCCGGGTGGCGCACGACCGGCGTGCGCCGGCCCGGGGAGCCCAACAGCCGGACGCCGTTCGGCGCACATCCCGTCATCTCATCATTCGAGGAGCTGTAAATGAGCATCGGCACGGAGCCGTTCGCCGACCGGGTCCACGCGGCGGGCGCCAGACTGGCGATCGAGGCGGCGCGCTTCACCGAGATCGGATGGATGCGCGGCACCTCGGGCAACATCTCCGAGGTCGTCTCCCGCGACCCGCTGCGCCTGGCCGTCACCGCCAGCGGCCTGGACAAGGGCGAGTTGCTGGCCACCGACGTGGCCGTGGTCGGCACGCGCGGCGAGCAGGTCTCGGTGGACGGGGTGGCGCCGCTGAAGCCGTCCGCCGAGGCCGGGCTGCACGCCCGGGTGGCCGCCGTGACCGGCGCGGACGCGGTGGTGCACGTCCACGCGCTGAATGCCGTCGTCGCCGGGCACCGCTGGCCGAGGGGCGTGCTCCTGCGGGACGTGGAGACGCTCAAGGGCATCGGGCGCCTGGCCCACGACGACGAGGTGACGATCCCGGTCATCCGCAACAGCCAGGACATGGGAGAGCTGGGCGACTGGTTCGAGCAGGCCTACGACCCGCGCACGCCCGCGGTGATCGTGGCCGCGCACGGCCTCTACACCTGGGGCACGGACCTCAAGCACGCCCGCCATGTCACCGAATGCGTGGAATGGCTGCTCTCCTACGCCCTGGCCGTCGCCTGATTCCTACGCCAGGACCTCGCCGACCCGGTCGAACAGCGGCTTGGTCTCGGCGTGGCGTACCCCTTCCACCAGCAGGAACCGGGCCGCGCGGAGCACGCCGGCGACGGCGCCCGCGCGGACGTCCTCGGGCAGGGTCTCGATGTCGGTGACCCGGGCGAAGCCGATCACCCGGCGCGCGGCCTTCGCGGCGGCGAAGGCCGCCGCGTCCGCGTGCACCTTGGCCAGGTAGGGCTCGAGGTCGATCACCCGCGGGTCGGCCCGTCCCGGCCACAGCGCGGCGAACTCGCCGGCGAACCCCTCCCACGTCGCCCCCGCCTGCGCCAGCACCCAGGCTGCCTGCGCGTCGTCGCCCAGCGCGAGCGCCCGGGCGGCGGCCAGCACGTAATTGCCCCAGAGCGCGCCGAGGTCGAAGCCCACCGGGCCGTAGAAGGCGAACTCCACGTCGAAGGCCCTGGTGGCCGGCGGCTCGTCGCGCACCAGCACCGACCCCGTGTGCAGGTCGCCGTGGACGAGCGCCTCGGCGTGCGTCATGAAGGCGAGCTTGGCCGCGCCGATGGCCGCCCGCACCTCCGGGTCGCCCGCGTAGGCGGCCACGTCGGCCGCGTTGGCGGGCGCGATCCGGTTGTGCTCGTGGGTGATGTACGGCTCGGTGAAGACCAGGTCCTCGGTGATCTCGCACAGTTCGGGGTTGGCCGAGGCGATCAGGGCCTCCTTGTACGCCTTGGCGCCCAGCCCGAACACCGACGTGCCGAACGCCACCTTGGCCACGTAGCGGCCCAGGTCGCCGGCCGCTCCCTCGTGGCGCAGGCCCTCGTTGAGCGCGCCCCGCCACACCCGGTGGTCCGACAGGTCCTCGATCGCGATGACGTGCCGGGCGGGGTCGGCGTCGTAGATCTCCGGCACGAGGCCGGGCGCGACCCGGTTGTGCACGCGCAGCGCCCGGCTCTCGATGTCATTGCGCTCGGGCGTGATGGGCCAGGTCGGGTCGACCCGCACGTACGGCAGGGCCTGCTTGAGGACCAGGCCGCCGCCGGTGGCCTCGATCACGAAGACCAGGTTGAGGTTGCCGTCGCCCACCTCCCGCACCCGCGTGACCTCGCCGAACCTGGCGAGCTCCGGCCGTCCCGCGACGTAGCCGGGCACCGTCTCCACCGTGAGCACCTCGTAGCTCAACGGATCCTCCTGAGCGTGTAACTGGTCACCAGCGCGCCGGCCAGCAGCGCGCCCTGGACGAAGGTCTGGGCGTAGTAGGGGGCGTTCAGCATGGTCAGGCCGTTGATCACGACGCCGATGAAGAGCGCGCCGACCACGGTGCCGAGCGCGTTGGGGCGGTTGGCGCCCAGGACCGCGAACCCGATGAGCGCCGCGGCCACCGCCTGCAGCAGGTACGGGTCGCCGGCGCCCACGTCTCCCCTGCCCAGCCGGGCCGACAGCAGGATCCCGGCGACCGCCGCGCACACCCCCGACACCGCGTAGGCCAGGGCGCGATAGCGGGCCACGCGGATCCCGGCCAGCCTGGCGGCCTCGGCGTTGCCGCCGATCGCGTACAGTGCCCGGCCCCACCTGGTGTGGTTGAGCAGCACGTACACCAGGGCCGCCAGCAGGGCGAACACCACCACGGGGACCGGCACCGACGCGATCGTGCCGCCGCCCAGCCACGCGAACCCCTCGGTGTACCGGCCGGGCGCGGGCGCGCCGTCCACCGTCATGCCGGGCGCGACGGACTCGCCGCCCGTGACGATCAGCGCCAGCCCCTGGAACAGGAAGAGCGTGCCCAACGTGGCCACCAGGTCGGGCACCTTGGCCACGACGGTCAGCAGGACGTTGACGACGGCGACGAGGAGGCCGGTGAGCAGGCCCGCGACGATGGCCGTGCCGCCGGTGAGGTTGTACTTGACCATCGTGAGCGCGGTCACCATGACGACCGCGCCCACGCAGGCGCCGGCCGACAGGTCGAAGCCTCCCGTGGTCATGGACACGGTGACGCCGAGCGCGACGATGCCGACCACCGCGACGGACTGAAGGACGACCAGGGCGTTCTGGTAGGTCGGGAACGCCGGTCTGACCAGCGAGAACAGGATCAGCATGGCGACGAGCACGGCCAGCAGCCCGTACCGGTAGGCGAAGGCGGCCGCGCCGGCGCCGCGGCGACGGGCCGGACGGGCGGCGCGCTCGCTCTCAACGGCGGCGGTCATGATCCCTCCCTCCGGGGTGCGCCGGCCATGAGGGCCACCAGGCGTTCGGGCGTCGCCTCGGCGATCGGCAGCTCGCCGGCGAGGCTGCCCTCGTGCAGGACCAGGACGCGGTCGGCCAGCTCGATCAGCTCCTGCGGGTCCGAGGAGGCGACGACCACGCCCATGCCGCGGGCGTGCCGCCGGACGACGCGGCCGATATCGGCCCTGGCGCCCACGTCCACGCCGCGGAAGGGCTCGTCGAGAACCAACAGCCGCGTCGCGTCCTGGAGCCGGCGCCCGACGACGACCTTCTGCTGGTTGCCGCCGGACAGCACCTCGATCGGGGCCTCCTGGCCCGGGCCGCGCACGCCGAACAGCTCGGTGACCCTGGCGGTGGCCGCCCGCTCGGAGCGCCGTCTCAGCAGGCCGGCCCGGCTGTGCGCGCGTAGGTGCGGGAGCGTGACGTGCGCACGTACCGGCCAGCCCGGCACGACGGCCTGCGCCACCCGCTCCTCCGGGGCGAACGCCACGCCCGCCGCGATGGCGCCGCGCGGGTCCCTGGGCCGGTACGGGCGGCCGTCGAGCAGCAGCTCGCCGGAGACCAGCGGGCGGGCGCCGCCGAGCTGTTCGAGCAGCTCCGTCTTGCCCGCCCCAACCAGGCCCGTCACGCCCAGCACCTCGCCCGCCCGCACCCGCAGCGCGAACTCGCCCCCGTGCGGCGTGGCCCGCACGCCGCGCCCCACCAGCACATCGGGCCCGTCGGCCCCGCCACTCACGGAAGACGGGCGCGGGGCGGAGCGGCCGAGCATGGCGGTCACGATCGCGGCCCGATCCAGCGGGGCGGCGAACGTACGGACGACCTCGCCGTCTCTGAGGACCACCACGCGGTCGCACAGCGCCTCGATCTCCGCCAGCCGGTGCGACACGTAGAGCACTGCCACCCCCGAGCGGGCCACCTCCCGCACCCGGGCGACCAGCGCGTCCGCCTCCGCCACCGACAGCGTGGAGGTGGGCTCGTCGAGGATGAGCAGGCGGGCCCGGCGCGACAGCGCGCGGGCGATGACGATCTGCTGCCTGGCACTGGCGGGCAGGCTCTCCACCGGGGCGTCCAGGGGCAGCCCGAGCTCGGGCGCGACGGCCGCGGCGGCGGCGCGGACCCGGGCCCGCGTCTCGAACCACCCCGCGGCCCGCCACCCGGCCGGGCCGGCCAGGGAGTCGAGGGTGAGGTTCTGCGCGACGGTGGCGCCGGAGACGATGCCGTCGTCGATGTTCTGGTGGACGGTCTGCACGCCGGCCGCCTGGGCCTCCAGCGGGCCGCCGAACGACAGGGGGCGCCCCTCGTACGACAGCGTGCCGGACGTCGGCGGGACCGCACCCGAGAGGATCTTGATGAGCGTGGACTTGCCCGCACCGTTGGTGCCGATCAGGCCCACGACCTCGCCCGGCCGCGCCTCCATGGTGACGGAGGACAGCGCGGTCGTGCCCCCGTACACCTTGGAGACGGACGTGACCGCGAAGGTCACGACGCCGCCCAGGGCACGCGGGCCACGTCCGGCGTCACGAGCTCGGGGAAGGCCCGCGTGAGCTGCTCGATGTTGGCGATGCCCGCGTCGCGCAGGCCCTTCTGGCTGATCAGCGCCGGGGGCACGGTGAGCTCGGGGCCCACCTTCTCGCCCGCGACCAGGAGCGCGGCGGCGCGTACGGCCACGCGGCCCACGTTCGAGGGGTCGGTGGCCGAGGTGGCGACCCAGGGGCTGCCCGGCTCGGTGATGACGCCGATGTCGGCCGTGGACACGTCCGCGCCGTAGATCTTCACCTTGTCGCCCAGGCCGAGCTCCTTGACCGCGAGCGCCGCGCCCTTGGCGAACTCGTCGTACGGCGCGAAGACCGCCTTCACGCCCGGGTGTGTCTGGAGTGCCGCCTTGGCCTGATCGGCCACGGCGGAGGCGGTCGAACTGTTGACCACGCCGATCTGGGCGACCTGCTTGATGCCGGGGTTGTCCTTCTTGAACCGCGTCCAGACCTCGTTGCGCCGGTCGAGCGGCGCGAACCCGGCGACGTAGACGTACAGGACCTCGCCCGCGCCCGCGGTGTCCGCCTTGAGCGCTCCGAGCGACTGCTCGGCGATCCGCTGGTCGTCCTGGGTGAGCGCGACCGCCTCGGGCGTACCGGGGTCCACGTCGAACGCCACGAGCGGGATCTTCGCCTCGACCGCCTTCTTGATCGCGGGCTGCACGGTCTGGGCGAAGCCGTGGTCGACGATGATCGCGTCCGGCTTGTTCGCGACGGCCTGTTCCAGGTTGAGCGCCTGCTTGTCGTTGTTGCCGTCGCCGCTGGAGACCTGCAGGTCGACGTTGAGCGCCTTGGCCTCGGCCTGGGCTCCGGCCAGCCACTGCTGGAAGTAGTCGCCGGAGGAGAGCTGGCGCACCAGGGAGATCTTCACCCCGCCCGCGGCGAACTTGGCGGGCACGGAGGCAGTCGGGGCCGGGCCGGAGGTCGTGGGAGCGGGGGCGGCGGGGGTGGTGGCGGGCGTTCCCTGGGAGCAGCCGCCCAGGGCGAGCAGGAGCGCGAGGCCCGCAAGTCGTGCACGGTTCACACAGGGACTATATCCCAACTATTCATGTCTGTATTGTAGGCTTATGTCATGACGTACCTGACCGTGTACAGCGACGGCGAACAGCCTGAGACCCTGCTGGAGACCGAGGACGCCGCGCGGATCGCGGCCACGCTCAAGGAGATCGACGTCGTCCTGCGCCACTGGCAGGTCGCCGCGGACCTGCCTGCCGGCGCGGGGCAGGAGGAGGTCCTGGCGGCGTACCGGGCGGAAGTGGACCGCGTCACCGCGGAGGAGGGGTACACGTTCGTCGACGTCGCCCAACTCCACCCGGACGGGACACCTGACTTCGCCGAGCGGGCGGCGGCGGCCCGGCAGAAGTTCCTGTCGGAGCACACGCATGACGACGACGAAGTGCGCTACTTCGTCTCCGGGTCCGGGATCTTCTACCTGCACGTGGACGGCAAGGTGCACGCGGTTCTGTGCGAGGCGGGCGACCTGCTGAGCGTGCCGAAGAACACGACACACTGGTTCGACATGGGGACCGAGCCTGCCTTCACGGCGATCCGGTTCTTCCACGACGACGACGGGTGGGTCGGCGACTTCACCGGCGATCCGATCGCTCAGCGGATCCCGGACTTCGACACGATCGCCGCCGCCCGCCGCTCCCGAACGACGGCGGCCTCAGACTGACCTCCGCCCGCGCCAGGCATGGCCGCGTGGAGGCGCCTCATCCCGCACCGGCCGCCCTGGCGCGCGGCCCTGGTACGCCCCTGCTCGAACCGATCACCACTTTCCTTGCGGCGCGACGCGCACCGGCTGCAAGGCCGTGACCAGCACCCCCGCACAACCGGGAATCGCGTTGGCGCTGCTGATCCCGGTCACCCTTGTCGATGGGCTGCGCCACGCATCAGACCTGTCGCCCGACGTGGGATCGGCGGTCTTTCCGGTTCGCGGCCGCACTCCATCGCACCGCAGCGATGACGGGAGCACGGCACTTCGAGCGTGTTCCGCTGATCAGGACCGGCATCGGCGCGCCGGTTCGGAATGGGTACGCCGAGCGCGTCGCCGCTGGACAAGATCGCGTCCGCGATGGTGCCCGGCAGATGCTCGCGGCGGCGTCGCAGGCCGAGGTCGCCGCCGGTGGCCCTCCCCATACAGCGTGCTGACCCTGCATGGCGAACTTGACGTTCCTTCCTCGGGTCTGATCCCGCCTGCCATCGACACGTTGGCCGCGGCAGCACGGCCGCCGACGAGTTGGTCATGTGCGGCCCGACCCCGTTGATCGGATCAGGGAACCGATATGAGAGCAGTGCTCTTGAATTTCGAAGCTCAATGAGAGAGCATTGCTCTCGCAAGGAAGCACCAGTATCAAATGAAGGAGACACCATGGGCAGGCACGTCATCGCTGGAGCCGGACAGGTCGGCAAGCACCTCGCCGCGCACCTTCTCGCCCAGGGCCACGAGGTCACCGTGATCACCAGGTCCGGCAACGGCCCCGCCGGCGTCGAGGTCATCGCGGCTGACCTCACCGACCGTGACCGGCTCACCCAACTCGTCAAGGGCGCCGACGCCCTGCACAACTGCGCCGGCCCCGCCTACACCCGCTGGGCCCAGGACTGGCCCTCACTGGCCGCCGCGTTACTGGCCGCCGCCCAGGACACCGGCGCGGTACTCGTCACCGCCGGCAACCTCTACGCCTACGGACCCGTCACCGGGCCGATGACCGAGGACCTCCCCCTCGCCGCCACCGGTACCAAAGGCCGCGTCCGCGCCCGGATGTGGACCGACGCATTGGCCGCGCACCAGGCCGGCCGCGCCCGCGTCACCGAGATCCGCAGCTCCGACTACTTCGGGCCCGGCGCCAGCGACCAGACCCCCGTCGGCACGCGTTTTGTGCCTTCGCTGCTCGCCGGTAAGCGCACGTCCTTCCTCGGCGACCCCGACCAGCCCCATTCCTGGACCTACCTGCCCGACGTCGCCGCCGCCATGGCCATCGCCGCCACCGACGAACGCGCCTGGGGCCACGCCTGGCACACCCCCACCAACCCCGCGCTGTCGGCCCGCGCACTGGCCGAACAGCTGTGCGCACTCGCTGCGGCGCCCGCGCCACGCCTGAACCGCCCCCCGGGCCCGATCCTGCTCGCCCTCGAACTGACCAACCCCGTCATCCGCGAACTGAAAGAAACCCGCTACCAGTTCGACCGCCCCTTCATCGTCGACTCCTCAGCCTTCGAGAACACCTTCGGCCTGACCGCCACCCCGCTCCACGCCGCGCTCCAGGCCACGATCAGCGCCACATGAACCACCCGACGATCGACCGACCAAACGTCCGCGTGGCAGTTGAAGGGGCACGCCGTTGTAACGGTGGCGTCCTGAGCCGGCCCGACCAGCTCGCCCAGATCACCCGCGAACGCGACGACCTGGCCCGCCGCCTGACCGATCTCCAGGCGGACACGCAAGTCTGACGAGCACCCGTGGGCCGGCGACCGGCTAGAGGGAGCAGAGAGGGCCGGAGTCCTCAGCGGGGGCTGCCGGGGCGGCGAAGAGGGCGACCAGATGGCGCACCGAGAGCCAGGCATCGAAGGCGAACGGCATGGATGTACGGATCGGCCGTTCCTGTGGCAAGAGCGCCATGTGACAGGGATCGATGCGCGCTTCAGCGGAAAGAAGGGCCCGGCTCGTTCAGCGGCCCGGGCGCCGTGGTGTCCGCTGGATGCTCGTCCGGCAGGGGACTGTGCAGCTCGGCCCTGAATGCCGTTGCCGCATCACCTGTGATGGATACCAGGAGTCTGCCGTCGGACTGGGTTTCAACATGAACGCGAACATCGCCGGGCCGTCCCATCGCTGCTCCCTGTCTCCCGGTGAAGGTGAGTCGTCCGCCGGCTGCCGGGACGATGCCGTGTCGCACCAGATACGCGCCGAGCGGGCCGTGCCCATTGCCGGTTACCGGGTCCTCGGTGATGCCGATCGCGGGTGCGAACATCCGCGACCAAGTGAGCAGACCGGCGTCACCGGTGGCACGGGAGAAAACGAAGAAGCCGTTGCTGCCCACTTCATGGCTGAGCTCCGTCAACGCGGTGGGATCCGGCTTCAAGCCGTCCACCGCGGCGCGGTCACGCAGTTCCACCAGCACTTTGGAGTGCCCGGTCGAAACGACCTGGACCGGACCGTTGTCGGCGAGGTCCCCAGCGCCGGCACCCAGGCCCCGCAGCAACCTGTCCACCTGGTGGCGGCTCAGCTCGGGGCCGAAGCCGGCCACACCCTGGTGCATCCCGATCCGCACCCTGTCGCGGTCCCGGTGGATTTCCACCCGCTGGAGCAACCCGGTGCCCGTCTTCTGCACCAAGGAGCACGACGGCAAGTCATACTCAACGGCTCGGGCAAAGTGTGCTCCCACAGTGGCGTGCCCACAAGTCGGAACCTCTGTCGTCGGGGTGAAGAAGCGGACTCGCACATCATGGTCAGAACCATCCGGGGGCAACACGAAGGCCGTCTCGGAGTTGTTGAGCTCGCGCGCGACCGCAAGCATCTCGGCGTCCGTCATGCCCTGTGCCGTCAGCACCACACCAGCCGCATTGCCGGTGAACGGAGTGAGAGTGAAGGCATCGACCTGGTAGAGAATCCTCATGGCCGCCCGCCCTTTCGATCGGGAGTCATCATGGTGTTCGCCAGGAGACAGCGTCTGCCGCCACGCGAAAGCCATGGTGCAACCCGCCGACTTGGAGCACGGTCCGCGCTGGGCGATGTTCGCCGAACACCTCGGCGAAGACGGCGTCGACCGCGTCCCAGTCGGAGATGTCTGTCAGGTAGAGGTTGACCTTGGCGACGGACTCGATTTTGCCTCCGAAGGATTCGACGATCGACAAGACGTTCGACAATGCCTGTCGCGCCTGCCGCGGAACGGGGGAATCGGAACTGATGCCGCTGCCCACCGGAAGCTGCGCGGACACCCAGATGGTGCCGTTCGGCGTGACCGTGGCCAGTGCGTAGTGGCCGAAGGGTGCGGCGGAGTCGAGAAGGGTCATACGGTCTTCCGGTCCCATTCGTCGTGGATCGTCATCTGCCGGCCGGCTTGCGATCGCCCGCAATGTCCTCTGCCAGCTGAACCAGGGTTCGCACCGCGGAACCGGTACCGCCTTCGGGGGTGTAGCCGTAGGGGGCGCCCTCGTGGAAGGCCGGTCCGGCGATGTCCAGGTGAGCCCAGTCGGTGTCGTCCGGCACGAACTCCTTGAGGAACAGGCCGGCCACCAGGCCGCCTCCCATCCGCTCGCCGACGTTGGCGATGTCGGCCACCCGGGAGTCCAAGCTCCTGCGCAGCTGGGCAGGCAGTGGCAGCGGCCAAGCCTGCTCGCCGGCCCGCCTGGCGGCGTCGAGGATTCGGTCGCGGAAGTCGTCGTTGTTGGACATCACGCCGAAGATGCGATTGCCCAGTGCCATCCTCATGGCCGCGGTCAGGGTGGCCACGTCCACGATGGCGTCAGGCTTCTCCTCGCCCGCGCGCACCAGGGCGTCGGCGAGCACCACCCGTCCCTCTGCGTCGGTGTTGAGCACCTCGACGGTCTTGCCGCCGTACATCCGCAGCACGTCGCCGGGGCGGGTGGCGGACCCGGACGGCATGTTCTCGGCCAGCGCCAGCCAGCCGGTGACGTTGATTCGCAGGCCTAGCCGGGATATGGCCGCCACGGCTGCCAACACGGCGGCGGCGCCGGACATGTCGCGTTTCATGATCTCGTTGAAGCCGACCGGCTTCAACGAGATGCCGCCCGAGTCGTAGGTGATGCCCTTGCCCACGAAGGCCAGGTTGGTCTTCGCCTCCGGGTGGTTGTAGGCGATCTTCACCAGCCGTGGCGGGTTGGTTGACCCCTGACCGACACCGAGGATGCCGCCGAACGAACCTTCCATGAGCGTCTTGTCGTCGAGGACCTCGACCTCGAGCCGGTACTCCTTACCGACTGCCCGCACGGTGGTGGCGAAGCTCTCCGGGGTCAGGTCGTTCGCCGGCATGTTGACGAGGTCCCGGCAACGGTTCAGCTCCCGGCCGATCACCGTGGCGCGCTGTGCCGCGAGCTTGGTGCTCGCGTGGCCCCGGTGATCGGTGAGGATTGTCAGCTCACCGACAGGGGCCTTGGCGTTGCCGGGTGTGCGGTACGCGGTGAAGGTGTATGCGCCGAGCAGACCGCCCAGGGCCACCGCCTCCGCGGCTTCGGCGGTCTCGGCAGGAAGGGCCAGGGCGGCTTTCCCGGCGCCGGCCAGGCTCCGGGTGGCCGCACCTGCGGCCTCGCGCAGTTTCTCGGCATCGTACGCGCCGCTGTTGACGGCGTCGCCAAGGCCGACCGCGAGGACCACGCCGGCCTCGACGCCGTCGGGGGACGGCAGCTTGACCACCTCGCCCTCAGCACCGGTCACGCCGAGCCTGCCAAGGATCTCGGCCAACGCACCGTCGAACGCCTTGGCCACTGTCTCCGCGCCGGGTGCCGGCACCGGCCCCTGCGGGCCTTTGGCGACACCGATCACAAGGGCGTCCGCTCGCAGCGACACCGCCGGGGAGATGCTCACTGTCACTGTCGTCACTGAAGGACATCCTCTTCTTTCGCAGTCCGCGAGGTTTCGACGGCCGGTTCCCGTCGACGCGTCATACCGACACCGATGAGTACGACGACCATTCCGGCGGCGACCCGGACGCTGAAACCCTCGTCCAGCACAATGGCCCCCAGCACCACCGAGACCACCGGCAGCAGGTAACCGACTGTCGCGGCATTGGTCGCGCCTTCATCCGCGATGATCCGGAACGTGAGGTGGAAGGTGATTCCGGTGGCGAAGATCCCCAGGATGACGACGGCGATCAAGCCCCGCTGGTCGGCCTGGACCGGCGCCAGGCTATCGGCCGGCAAGGTCAGCGACGTCAGCGCCGCCGCTGCGAAAAGCTGAGCTGTGGAGAGGGAGATCGTAGCGGCACCCTTCCCGACGAGGTTTCGTCCCATGTAGATGAAGCCGATGGCATAGCTGGCCGCTGCGGCGACGATGGCGAAGACCCCCCAGCCGACAGGGCCGGCATGCTGCCATGGAGCGAAGATCACCACGACTCCCGCGAATCCGAGAAGCAGCCCGCCCAGGCGGACTGGGCGGACTCCGCGTTCGGTGCCGATGACGATCCCGATCAGCAGTGACCACAGCGGAGTCGTCGCGTTCAGCACGCCGGCGACCCCGGAGTCGACGCTCTGCTCACCGATGCTGAAGAGGAAGAAGGGCAAAGCGTTGCAGAAGAAGGCTGCGACGAAAAGGTGTCCCCAAATCTTGCGCCCACGGGGGAGACGCTGACGCGCCCCAAGACACAACGCCATCAAGGTGAGCGCCCCGAGTACGCAGCGAGCGAAGGTGAGCTGGGCAGGAGACAGCGCGGTCAGGGCCAGTTTGATCCAGAGGAATGTCGATCCCCACAGCAGGGCGAGCACGCCCAGACGGGCCCATGCCCAGGTTCTGCCGGCGATGCCGTTCACGCTTGTTCTCCTCGTTTCGAGTCGTCTTGTGGACGCATGCCGCCGCTGATCGTGCCGTCACCTGCTCAGTCTCGGTAAGGTGGAGAGATGAAGCAAATAAATCAAGTTCATCCATCCATGAGGTAGATGCATGAGCGTTACCCTGCGCCAGCTGGAGGTGTTCACGGCCGTGATCGACCACAGTGGCTTCGGCGCGGCAGCCGACCACCTCCGGATGAGCCAGTCAGCCGTCTCCCACACACTCGCCGCGTTCGAACGCGCCACCGGAGCCCCGCTTGTGCGCCGTTCCCCCACCATCACCGCAACCGTGCTCGGCGAGATCCTCCTCCCGCACGCCCGCAGCGTGCTCGCGGCGGCACGCGCCCTGGAAGCCGCCATCGAGACCCACAACGAAGAGGACGCCACCGGCCTCGTTCGGGTGGCAGCGTCGCCGACCGTCTCCCACCGGCTCATTCCGGAACTGTTCGCCCTGTGGCGTACGGAGATCCCCGGGGTCGACGTCCGGCTCTTCGAAGGCGGCGACGCCGAGATCGAGGAATGGCTGGCGACCGGGGCCGTCGACGCCGCCGTGCTCATCGACCCCGACCCGTTCCCAGCGGGCGGTCTGCTGCTGGCCGGCGACGACTTTCAGGCCGTGCTCCGACGGGATCACCCCCTGGCGGCCAGTGGGCACATCGAACTCGAGGACCTTCTGGCGGATCCGCTCCTGGTCACCTCCAGCGGCTGCGAGCCCCAGATCAAGCAACTACACGCCATGGCCGGCGCCCGCTACGCCCCCGCGCAGAGGGTCCACGAGGTCAGCACCCTCCTCGCCATGGTCGAGGTACACCTCGGCGTCGCGATCATGCCTTCGCTCGCCGCCACCATGCTCTCCGACACCCTCATCATGGTCGGGCTCGAACCGAGACTCGGCCGTCGGCTCGTGCTCACTGGCCCCACGGACCGGCCTTGGCATCCCCACGTCACACGGATGCGAGACATCGCACAGAAGTCCACGGGGAGTCGGCCCAGCGGGAGCCGGATCCCCGGGCCGGGCTGAGGAGCCGAGTTCCTGGTGATCTCAATCGAGCGAGGAAGGAAGGCCTCACACAGCGAAGTGGCAAGCCACGAGATGGCCTGAGCGGCGCTCCTCCTGCGCGGGCGACTCGGTCTCGCACCGCCGCCTGTCCGGGGACGGCAGGCCCGCGTATACGGGGCAACGGCCGCGAAACGGGCATCCCTGGTGGCGTTCGAAGGGGCTCGGCGGGTCGCCCGGCAGGAGCAGCTGCTCGCGGGCACGCTCGACGGCCAAGTCCCCTCGCGGACCGGCCTCCGGTACTTGGTGGATCGGACCGGATTTTGGCGCTACGACCGACCGCTGTCGGCCTCTGGTCAGGCAGCTGCTATCGGACGCGATAGCCGCTCTGCGCTGCCGCCCGCCCAGTCTGTGTGTTCCAAGAAAGGCTGCGTCACCTCGAACGGGTAGCAGAGCCTCTTCAATACGAGTTCTGAGGGCTGAGACCTGCAATGGCCAGCTGGAACAGCCGGTTCGCGCGGGTGGCGGGGTCGGGGTGGTGCTCTGTTGCGAGGACGATGCCGACGATCAGTGCGATCAGGTCGGCGACGGTGATGCCTTCCGCCACCGCGCCGTCCTGCACGGCGCGGCGCAGCAGGGGGTTTCCCGCCTCTTCCAGCATCGCCGAGCAGGTGTTCTCGTGTACGGAGTCGAGCTCGGCCTCGTCGTAAGCCAGTGCCGGCGCCAGTCCCCGGGCCGCGACGCAGTAGGCGACGACGTCGCCGAGCCATTCCAGGAGCGCATCGCGGCTGTTGCCCTTGCCTGCCAGTTCGCGGGCGCGGGCGCTCAGGGCCTCGATCCGTTGGTGGGAGACCGCCTCCAACAGTACCCGGCGGGTCGGGAAGTGGCGCCGTACGGTCGCCGAGCCGACCCCCGCGATGCGGGAGATCTGTTCCAGGGAGGCGCTGGCGCCGTGCGCGGCGACCTCCTCCTCAGCCACGGCGAGGATGCGCGCGTAGTTGCGCCGGGCGTCCGCGCGTTGGCGGTCGGGCATGGCGTCGTCTCCAAGGTTTGCTAACTGGCGGGCCCCGCCGTTTCGTACCGCAAAGAAAACGGCGGGCCTCGCCGTTTATGGGTCCGAAGGGGGAACCATGTCCACCGATTCCGCGCCTGTCCTGGTCACCGGCGCCACCGGCAAGCAGGGCGGGGCCACCGCCCGTGTCCTGCGCGCGGCCGGCATTCCTGTCCGCGCCCTCGTGCGCGATCCGGCCACCGCCCGGGCCAAGGCCGTCGAGGCGCTCGGAGCCGAACTCGTCACCGGCGATCTTCACGACCGCGATTCGGTGGTCCGGGCCGCCGAGGGCGTGCGCGCCGTCTTCTCCGTGCAGATAGCCGCCCTGACCACAGAAGGCTTCGATTTCGACGGAGAGGTGGCCCAGGCCGTCAACCTCATCGAGGGTGCGAAGAGCGCGGGAGTGCCGCAGCTCGTGCACACCTCCACCAGCGGTGCCGGCCAGCACACCGAGACCCCCGGCTGGATCTCAGGCCGCTGGGGTTCGCTGGACGGTAGCCTGGGAGCCAAGGGCATGATCCAGGACCGGGTACGCGCGGCCGGCTTCCCCCACTGGACGATCCTCAAGCCGGCCTTCTTCATGGAGAACTTCCTGCCCTCCATGGCGTTCCTGTTCCCGCGCGGCATCGGGGGCGGCCTGGTGAGCGTCGTCAAGCCCGAGACGCGGCTGTCCCTCGTCGCGGTAGACGACATCGGCACCGCGGCCGCCGCGGCCATCGCCGCACCCGAGCGGTTCGACGAGCTGGAGCTGGAGCTGGCGAGCGACTATCTGTCCATGACGGCGATAGCCGAGGTCCTCTCTCGAGCGTTGGGCACGCACCTGTCCGCGCCGAACATGACCGAGGAGGAGGCGCTCGCCGCCGGAATGCCGGCGATGGGCATTTCGCACGAGTGGATGAACGTGGCCGGTCAGCCGGCACGCCCGCAATACGCCAAGGACCTTGGCCTCCCGCTCACCAGCTTCGAGGAGTGGGCCCGGCAGCACGTTCGGCCCACGCTCCCCTGACGCGCGTCCAGGTCAGACGCCGAGAGTTTCCGGCATGAGGATGAAGCCACGCGCTCAGACGGGGCGTCGGAGCGCACGCCCCAGCCCCTGGCAACCGAGACTGGGGCGTGGATGAAAAGGCACGGGCCGGGTGTTGGAGCATTCCGAACGTGAGTCGGTCGACCGAGAGATGGATGTCATGCCTCTTGAGGGTGAGTACGAACCCAGCCCAACGCAGTGGGTGCGCGAGCAAGTGGAGCTGTACGAGAGCTCCGGCGGCACCAAGGGAACGACCCTGAGGGACACGGGAATGCCCGTCATCTTGCTGACCACCCTGGGTGCCAGGAGCAGCAAGATTCGCAAGACGCCGCTGATGCGTGTGGAGCACGAAGGCCGATACGCCGCGGTCGCCTCGCTGGGCGGCGCTCCCGAGCACCCCGTCTGGTACTTCAACGTCAGGGCCCACCCCCAGGTGGAACTTCAGGACGGCCCTGCCAAGCAGGACATGAAGGCCCGTGAGGTGACCGGCGTGGAGAAGGCCGAGTGGTGGGAGCGTGCGGTGGCGGCGTATCCGCCGTACGCCGACTACCAGAAGAAGACGGAACGAGAGATCCCGGTGTTCGTGCTGGAGCCGCTGGACAGCGACTGACCGCGCGAAAATCTTGCTCCGCGGGACGCAAGGCCCGCGCCCGCCAGGCTCCTGTGCGTCCCGTGGGGCTCCTCCGTCGCGGCGGGATTCTCTCTTGCCTCCCGGCGCGGATGGGTCGGTGACGTCGAGGAAACCAATCGAGGAGGCCGGGCAACGGCTGCCGCAGGATCGGCGCCGGGAGCGCCGGCCGACCGGGGAGTGGGTTCGGGCCCGGCGAGTACGTCCTGGTGGTGCACTACGCCAACGCCGGCAGGAACACCGGTCACGGCTTCGGCCCCACCCCTGCCGGAGGACGTCGCAAGTCGGCCGTCAGGCCATCGGCCGGCCGCAGGACGCTGACACGATTCATGGGACTCTCATCTCATCACCATGTGGCTCCAAGACCCCTCCACGACCCTGGTGCCGTAAGGAGGGGGTGTCATGACCGTGGTACCGGATGTGATCATTGGGCCATCGCCTGTCGCGGGCCTGCGGGAGTCGGTAAAGGCGTTCGTGGCCGATTGGGGCAAGCAGGCGAGGATTCCGGTGGAGGTGTGGGCGCTGCCGGAGGGTACGGTTCCCCACGAAGCGGCCCTCCTCGCCTTCGCGGTGCTGGTCGACGCGTTCTCGGCCGTCGAGCAGGCCACGTACGTCTCGATGGCGCTGACCGCGGGGGTCACGTTGAGGCTGACCGTCTGCGACGACGGGCCGGGGCTCGGCTCGCACGAGGTCATCGACCGGAGCAAGCTGCACGCCCGGGCCACCGCGTTGGGAGGGCGGTACGACATCGCCTCATCGGCCGGCAACGGAACGACCGTCACGCTGGAGCTGCCGCGGGTGCTCGGCACCTTGCCAAGCAGCCGCTCACGGGAGATACGTAGAAGAGATCCGTATGTCCATGGAGGTGACCGTGCCGGTGATCCCCGGACCGCCCGTACGAGGTGACGGCGGGCTGCATGACATCGCTACCGCGGGCGGCCTGCATGCCTACCAACTGCAGCTGCACGCCGCATACGGGCCGGTCGTGCGTTTCGAGCTGCCCGGCACGGACTCAGCGGTCTCCATCGCGGACCCGGCGCTGCTCGAGGCCACCGCCGGGGTCAACAAACGGCCGGAAGCGCTGTTCGAGTTCCTGGCCCCGCTGTGTGAGGCCGGCAACCTGCAGACCCTGCCCGCGGACGAGCACACGCCATGGCGCCGCGCGGTCCTGTCCGTACTGGCCGCTCGCCGCTCCCACGAGGCCCACTTCCCCGGCTTGACCGCGCTCGCCGGCCGGCTGGCGGACCGGTGGGCGAAACAGGCCGGCGAGGGACCGGTCGAGTTGCAGAAGGACCTGAGCGCGCTGTCGCTCCGGATGATCTGCCAGTACGCCCTCGGCAACGGCGTCCACGACCCGGACGAGGTCGTGACGGCCTTCGAGATCGTGCTCACGGAATACCTGGGCCGCCAGTACCAACCGGCCGACCCGGGAACCGAGGAGCAGAGACGGAAGCGTGCCCAGGAGGCCCTGACCTACCTGCGCGCAACCGTGAACGACGTGCTCGCCTCGGCCCGGCAGGACGGCAACGCCCTGGCCGCGGCGTTGGTCGCGGCGGGGATGAGCCCGGCCCGCGTGCGGGACACCGTGTTGATGATCATGCTTGCCGCCCACCACACGACCGGCGTGGCGGTCTCGTGGACCCTCTACCTGCTCTCCCGGCACCCCGCCGAGGCCGAGCGGGTCACGGCGGAGATCGACGAGGTCCTGTCCGATCGTGTCGCACCCGAGTACGCCGACCTCAAACGGCTGACCCGGCTCCAGATGGCGCTCAAGGAATCGATGCGCCTGTATCCGCCGGGTCCGTACGGGGCCCGCGAGACCACCGAGGATCTCGTCCTGGCCGGCTACGAGATCCCCACCGGGACGACCATCTTCTATCCGTTCTGGGCCGTCCACATGAACCCGCGGTACTGGCCCGATCCCGAGACGTTCGATCCTGGCCGTTTCACCCCCGACCAGGTCGCCGACCGACCTCGCTACGCCTACATCCCGTTCGGCCTCGGTCCGCGCAGCTGCGAAGGCGCGATCCTGGCCATGGTGGAGGCCGAACTGGTGCTGGCGATCCTTCTGAGGAGATTCCGCTTCCAGCCGGCCACCGGACACGACGTCGTCCCCGTCGAACGGTTCGTGCTGTGGGCCGCGGACGGGATCCGCATGAATCTGACGCCACGGCCGGCAACCCGGTGACGAACGCCCACGAGCTCCGAACGGTGCGCCCCGACGCCTGCGCGGGGTCACCGCCGCCCGGCACGGCGGATCACCTCGCCGACGATCGGCGGAAGATCACCGGGCCGCTCCAGAGGCGCACGCGGCCGGCGTAGACGATCTGGTTCTCGTCGTGCCGATGCGTGCCGACTCTGGTACCGGCCGGCAAGGAGCGGAGCCCCATCGACGCCGGCGGCGTATGTCGCCTGCCGCGCTCCGAACCGTTCGTCGCCGGTTTCTGACCGCTTGTCGTAAAGATCTTCAATACTGCATACCGTATGTGGTACGCGTGTGAAGTGGCAAGATTCCTCGACCGTTCCCGGATCGTGGCGGCACCCGGCTGGAGCCGGTGGCTGGTGCCGCCCGCCGCACTCTCGGTCCACCTCGCGATCGGGCAGGCGTACGCGTGGAGCGTGTTCAAGCCCCCGCTGGAGTCCTCCCTTCACCTCTCGGGCACGCAGAGCGCGCTGCCGTTCCAGCTGGGCATCGTCATGCTCGGCCTGTCGGCGGCCTTCGGCGGCACGCTGGTGGAGCGCAACGGGCCGCGCTGGGCGATGTTCGTCTCGATGGCCTGCTTCTCCTCCGGCTTCCTGCTGTCCGCGCTCGGCGTGGCCACCCGGCAGTACTGGCTGGTCGTGCTCGGCTACGGCGTCGTGGGCGGGATCGGGCTCGGCATCGGCTACATCTCCCCCGTCTCCACGCTGATCAAGTGGTTCCCCGACCGGCCCGGCATGGCGACGGGGATCGCGATCATGGGGTTCGGCGGCGGCGCGCTCATCGCCTCGCCGTGGTCGGCGCAGATGCTGGAGTCGTTCGGCACGAGCACGGGCGGGATCGCCACCACGTTCCTCGTGCACGGCGTGGTCTACGCGGTCTTCATGACGATGGGCGTGCTGCTGGTGCGCGTCCCGGCGGAGGGCTGGTCGCCGCCGGGGTGGACGCCGCCGGTGGTCGCGTCGAGGCCGCTGATCACCGACGCGGACGTCTCGGCCCGCAACGCGATCCGCACCCCGCAGTTCTACTGCCTGTGGGTCGTGCTGTGCTGCAACGTCACCGCGGGCATCGGGATCCTGGAGAAGGCCGCGCCCATGATCAGGGACTTCTTCGCGGGCACGGCCACGCCGGTCGCGGTGGGGGCGGCGGCGGGGTTCGTCGCGCTGCTGTCGCTGGCGAACATGACCGGCCGCTTCGTCTGGTCCTCCACCTCCGACGTGATCGGCCGCAAGAACATGTACCGCGTCTACCTGGGGGCCGGCGCGCTGCTCTACCTGGTGATCGCGCTGGCGGGCAACTCCTCCAAGCCGCTGTTCATCGTGTGCGCGCTGGGCATCCTGTCCTTCTACGGCGGCGGCTTCGCGACGGTCCCCGCGTACCTGAAGGACCTGTTCGGCACCTACCAGGTCGGCGCGATCCACGGCCGCCTGCTCACGGCCTGGTCCACGGCGGGCGTGCTCGGCCCGCTGATCATCAACGCCATCGCCGACGCGCAGAAGGCGGCGGGGCGGTCGGGGCCGGCGCTCTACACGACCTCCCTCTACATCATGATCGGGCTGCTGGCGGTGGGCCTGCTCGCCAACGAGCTGATCCGGCCGGTGAGCGACCGGTACCACGAGAAGCCGGCCGAGCCGGCCATGGAAGGGCAGGCGACATGACGTCCAGGCGGACCGCCCTGATGGTGCTGGCGTGGGCCTGGGTCGCGCTGCCCTTCGCGTTCGGCGTGTACGAGCTGGTGCTGAAGCTCACGCAGCTGTTCGACTAACCGAGCGAGATCCGGTCCAGGTCGGGCGCGGCCTCCGTGTCGTTGTAGATCTTGACGGTGTTGGCGCCGGCCCGCAGCGTGACGGGCACGGTCGTGGTGTAGGGGGTGTTGTTGCCGGCGCCGCTCACCTTCACCTCGACCGGCGCCTCGCCGTTGACGCTCACGAAGTACGAGCGCGGCCCGTTGACGGTGAAGTCGATGAACAGCGTGTACTGCCGGGCCTCGGGCACCACGACGTCCTCGAACCGCACGAAGGCGTCGGGGGCGCCGCCGAGGTTGCGGACCTTCTGGCCGCCGGAGCACGGCGAGCAGTTGGTGATGCCCGCGCTGCCGAGCCCGTTGCGCGAGTCCTCGGCCTCGCGCATGAACACCCGGTCGGCGGGGCGCGGCCGGACGCGTACCTGCCGGGTGACCGTGCCGGCCCGGCCCAGCACCTCGAACGCGGCCGTCACCGGGATGTCGGCCGGCGTGACGTCCTGGCCGGGCGGCGAGGTGAGGGTCCAGGTGCCTTCGAGGGTCTGCCCGAGCCGCATCGAGGCCGCGGTGACGGGGGCGCCCTCGACGGTCCAGCCCGCGGGCGCGACCGGGGCCAGCCGCACCCGGTCGAGCGCGTCGTCGGCGTCGAGGCGCAGCTTGGCCGACACCTTCATCGTCTGCTGCCCGGGGCCGGCCCACTGCAGGCCGCCGGGCTCGACGGTCATGGTCGTCTTGGGCACGTACGAGGCGGGCGGCAGCGGTGCGACCGCCAGGCGGTCCACTCCCGGGCCCTTGGCCGCGTCGCTGAACAGGGTGATCGTGTTGGCCCCGGCCTTGAGCGGCACCGGCAACGCGGTGGAGAGCGGCACGTCCCGGTTGTCCGCCGGGACCTGGACCTCCACGGGTGCGGCGCCGTTGACGGCGACCTTCAGGGACGTGGGCGTGGCCGTCGTGTGGTCGATCTGCAGGCGGTAGTCGCCGGCCGCCGCCACCGTGACGTCCCGGTACGTGATCGCGTTGCGCGCCCCGCCGCCGAGCCCGGTGACCTGCGCGTGGCCCGAGCACGCCTGGCACAGGTCGGGACGGGCGGCGCCCGAACGGTGCTGACGCTCGGCCTCCAGCGGCACCGGGTCGCCGAAGGAGAGCGGATATTCGTTCGCGACCCTGATCTCGTCGATCTGCAGCTCACGGAAGAAGCGCGGCGCCTGCGGGCCGGCCCAGGTGTTCAGCACCTCGAGCTTGAGGTAGCGGGCGCGCAGCTCGCCCAGGTCGACGACCTGCGTGCCGCGGGCGCTGCGCATCGCGCCGGCGCGGACCGGGCGGCCCCAGTGCCGGCCGTCGTCGCTCGCGTAGACGCGGTAGTCCTTGATCCGCGCGGAGTCCTCGGGGCGGCCGAACGTCTCCCGCGCGTACGTCGGCGACCATTCGCGCTGGCTGACCGCCAGGTACGCGGCCTTGCGCACGCGGCCGAGGTCGAGCGTCACCGAGACGGGCAGGGTCGCGCCGCTGTCCCAGTAGACCTCGTGGCTGCCGTCCACGAGCGCCGCGGCGGGGTGGCCGTCGCGGGAGGCGGAGGCGGTGGCCTTGAGCCCGTCGTAGAAGCCCGGGCGGCCGGCCGTCTCGACCTTGAACACCGTGTCGTAGTCGTCCCATCGCGTGACGCCGAGGATCGTCAGGTAGCCGCCGGACTCGCTGAAGCGCATCCGCTCGCCCGTGCGCAGGTCGCTCACCCGGGTCACCCGGTGGCCGTTGTCGCGCAGCCGTACCTGGTCGGTGCTGGGCCTGGTCACGACGTGCACGTACTGGATCTTGGCGCCGGGCTCCACGGTGACGACGCCGTGGGCGCCGTCGTTCCAGAAGCCGGGCTGCAGGCCGCCGTACATGTAGCCGCCGCCCTCCGTGCCCCGCAGGGACGCCTGGATCGGCGGGACCCACGTGGACATGAAGGCGTTGAACTCCTCCTGCTGGGGCGGGAACCTGCCGTTGACCATCGGGGTCTCGGCCATCAGCGACTTCATCGACGAGCCGGCGTTGGTGACGTAGCGGCCGGTGCTGAGGCGGAAGTCGACCGGGTGGCTGCCGCCGTCGTACCACCAGTCGCCGGTGGTGGGCAGCTTGTAGTCGGCCTCGACCAGGCGCGGCATCGGGGTCCAGGCGGCCTGCGGGTAGTCGTAGGCCGGGGTCATGCCGGTCTTCTGCTCGTTGCTGACCGTGTCCATGATCGGGGTGTCCTCGTTGTTGTTGCTCAGCAACCAGGACGGGCGCTTCTCCCGGATCTGCTCGTAGAGCCGGTTCTGCTCCCAGTACTCGTTGTCGTTGTCGATCCAGAACCCCGCCAAGTCCTGATATTTGGCCAGTACCTCGAAGAAGAGGTCATAGCTGTACATGCCGAAGCCGGCGCGGGTGGTCAGGTCGACCTGCCGCCCCTTGTACGCCGAGTAGGCGGCCGAGTCGAGCGTCTCGACGCCCTGCTCGTTGTGCCACTGCGGGTCGTCGGTCATGTAGAGGATGACCCGCACATTTTTGGCTTTCCCGGCGCTCACCAACTCGCCGAGGAAGTCCCGCTTGGTGCTGCACGAGCCGGGGATCTGCGACGGCCACGGCCGCGCGTACCCGAGCCTGCTGTGGAAGGTCGCCAGCACGATGTACGAAGCACCCAGCTTGCGAGCCTCGTCCACCCAGTAGTCCGGGCTCCAGCCGCCACCCGTGACGTCGCTCTCCCAGGCCGCGCAGTCGAGGTGGCGCGGCGCGGTGAACATGCCCCAGTGCAGGAACAGCCCGGCAGTCGAGTCGCGTAACCACTCCTGCCTCGGATGCTGAACCTCCGCGCCGGCGGGCGCCGCGCACAGGCTCGCGATCACGGCGAGAACGAGTGCGGCGAGGAGGGTACGGCGATGCGGTCGAAGTCCCATAGATCGCTTCCCTTCAGACATCCGACGAATACAGCAGCCACGGCCCTCGGTCAAGAGACTTGACGTGCCAACGCGCTAAGTGATCCTATGACTCGTGATAGGAAAGTTTCCTAATGGAGGGTCGATGCGATTACTCACCGCAAGCGCGCTGACCGCCGGACTGCTGCTGCCCGCCCTCCCGGCCGCGGCCGACCCCGTGGAATCGGGACCGTGGACCTCGTACTCGCCCACGTTCACCGTCCAGGAGCGGGGCTGCGGCGACGTCGGCGATCTGACGTTCAAGCTGACCTGCTCGACCGACAGCGGCGACCAGCGGGCCGAACGGCGCTACGCCACCTACTCCGACGGCACGCGCCAGTTCGAGGGCTACTTCAAGATCACCAGCCTGCCGGGTTCGCGGATCAGCCTCAAGCAGACGTTCAAGACCACGGGCCCGTTCTTCATGCTCGCCGTCGAGCGCGGCGGACGGCTGTACGCGGTGCACGGCGGCGACACGATCGCCACGGGCGCGACGATCGGCACCACGGTGCGCGTCAACACCGTCCACGTGGTCGGCAGCGTGCACCGGACCTATATCAACGGGTCGTTGAAGCACACCGTGGCCAGCGAGAGCGGCAGCTTCTACGACAAGTTCGGGGCGTACCGGACGGCCAGCGGGCAGGGGCCCGCCACGGTCGAGTGGAGCGGCGTCCGCTTCTGGCGTAAGTAGGGGGCGATGAGGGCCCGGATGGTGTTGGTGCTGATGGCGACGGTGGTCGCCGGGTGCGCGACCCCGCAGCAGGAGCGGCCGCAGAATCCGGCGGTCCGGCTGGAGGCCGCGCTCGTGTCGCCGACCGACATCGCGCTCCGCTGGCAGGGCCGCGATCCGGGCGCCGCCGGGCACGTGATCGAGTTCGCCACCGAGCCTCAGGGGCCGTACACGATCCTGGGTTTCCTGCCGCCGGAGCAGACCGCGTACACCCATCCCGACCTGATGCCGCGCACCACGTTCCACTACCGGCTGCGGCCCTACTACGGCGCGGCCTCCGCGCCCGTCGACGTCACGCTCGGCGACGGCCCGTACCCGAAGCCCGGCCCCGGCTGGGCCGAGCCGCGCGTGATCCCGGGAGGGTCCCCCGGGAGCCGGCCGGTGGGCGGCGAAGGGGCCGCGCCCACCGGCCTGACGGCCACGGTGACGCAGGCCGACGGCGTCGCGTTCCGGTGGGCCGACCGGGCCCGCGACGAAGAGGGTTTCCTGCTGGAGGACCGGCCCGCCGGCCGGCCCGACTACCGCGTGACCGCCGTGCTGGCGCCGGACGTCAACGCGTTCGGCCTGGTGACCCTGCCCGAGGAGCGGCACGCGTCGTACCGGGTGCGCGCCTTCCGCTACGGCCCGCCGTCGAACGTCGTCAGGCGGACGACCGGCGACGACCTCCCATCCCCCACCACCGGAGAAGACTGAGCTCACCATGAACAAGCTGTCCGCGGCCGGAGCGCTCGCGCTGGCCGTCACGTTGGCGCTGAGCGCCTGTTCGAGCGGTACGCCGAGCACGTCCGCCGCACCCTCAACCGCGTCCTCCGCCGGGGGCAAGCAGAAGGTCACCTTCCTCGTCTTCCCGTCGCCGAACCTGCCGGAGTCGTACTGGAAGGCCCAGGTCGCGCTGGTGACGAAGGCCAACCCCGACCTCGACGTGGAGCTCGTCGCCGCGCCGTCGGAGTCGGAGCGCAACGACTACGCCAAGCAGCTCGCCGCCTCGGGCCAGCTGCCGGACGTGCAGATCGGCATGCAGGACCTGATCGCGCTGGAGCCGAACCTGGCGACCTGGACCGAGCAGGAGCTCAAGGACTTCATCTGCCCGACCTGCGGGGCGGTCAACGGCAAGGTGCTGCAGCTGCCGGCCAACACCCAGACGATCCCGAACGTCTACTACAGCAAGAAGCTGTTCAAGAAGGCCGGGATCGAGGCGCCGCCGAAGACGTACGCCGAGCTGCTCGCCGACGCCGGCAAGCTCCAGGCCGCCGGGATCACGCCGTTCGTGAGCGGCGGGGTGTTCGTCACCTCCCAGCCGTGGACCGCCATCCTGGCCACCGACCTGTACGCCAGGACCCCCGACTGGATCGCCAAGCGGCGCGCAGGGCAGGTCACCTTCGCCGGTGACCCGGCCATGAAGGCGGCCACGCAGAAGTTCGCCGACCTGGCCGCCAAGGGCTACATCGACAAGCGGCAGATCGGCCAGGACTACCCGAAGACGCAGGAGGCGTTCCTGGGCGGCAAGGGCGCGATGTACCCGATGGGGAGCTGGTTCGCCGCCGCGGCCGACCAGTCGGAGATGAAGGACGACATCGGCGTGTTCGCCTGGCCGAGCGACGACGGGAGCCTGCATCTCCCGGCGTTCACCGGCGGCGGCCTGTCCGTCAGCGCCACGGCCAAGAACATGGCCGCGGCCAAGAAGTTCGCGCTGGCCTTCCAGCTCACCAAGGAGAACCTGGACGCCTCGGTCAAGGCCGACGCGCTCTTCCCCGCCGTCAAGGGCTACACGCCGCCGTCCACCACCGGCCCGGTCTTCAAGGCCGTGTACGACCTGTGGCAGCAGGCGCTCCAGCAGAACGCGACCGTCCCGGCGTTCAGCTGGGAGGCGGGCGACGCGGCGATGCTGCCCGGCATGCAGGGCAAGTTCTGGTCGACCGCGCAGGACCTGGTCAGCGGCAAGAAGACGACGGACCAGGCGCTGGCCTTCCTCGACACCGAATGGGAGAAGAGCGGCTGATGGCCGTCAGCACCACCCATCGCAGGCCCGGCACGCTCACCCGCCCAGGGAGCAGGCGGCCGGCGTGGCCGGGCCTGTGGCACTTCCTGACGTTCGCGGCGCCGGGCACGCTCGTCTACACGTGCCTGGTCCTGCTGCCGATCGCGATGAGCGTCGGCTACAGCCTCACCAACCAGGCGCTGCTCAGGCCGAACACGCAGTTCGTGGGCCTGCGCAACTACGAGCTGCTCCTGCGGGACGAGACGTTCCTGAACTCGCTGCGGGTCACCACGATCCTGACGCTGATCGTGGTCATCGTCCCGAACGTGCTCGGCGTGGCCGTCGCCGTCGTCCTCGACCGGCGCGGCTGGCTCTACAACGCGCTGCGCAGCGTCTTCTTCACGCCGATGGTGATCAGCTCGGTGGTCATCAGCGTGATCTGGACGCGCGTGCTCGCCGACGACGGGCCGGTCAACCAGGGGCTGCGGGCCCTCGGCGTGGCCGAGCCGCCGGGCTGGCTGTCCGACCCGGACATCGCGCTGTACTCCCTGGCGTCCATCGTCTGCTGGCAGATGCTCGGCTTCTGCGTGGTCGTCTACCTGGCCGGGCTGCAGGGCGTGCCGCAGGAGCTGGCCGAGGCGGCCGCGATCGACGGGGCGGGGCCGCTGCGCCGCTTCTGGAAGGTGACCTGGCCGCTGCTGGCGCCCGCGCTGACCATCAACACCGTCGTGCTGCTGATCTCGGCGTTCAAGATCTTCGACCACGTGAAGGTCATCACGAACGGCGGCCCGGGCACGGGCACGACGGCCAGCGTGGCGTTCGTCGTCCTCCAGGAGGGGTTCGTGGAGAACCGCACCGGTTACGCCTCCGCCGAGGCGGTCGTCATGCTCGTCGTCATCGCCGCCCTGTCGGTGGTCACGCTGCGGATCCTGCAGCGCAGGGAGGTCCAGCTGTGACGGGTTCTCGCCTCCCGTGGGTGCGCCCGCTGGTGGCGCTGGTCATCGGCGCGGTCTTCTTCATCCCCCTCTACATCGCGCTGATCAACGTCTTCAAGGCGAGCGGCCAGGTCTCCCGCGACACGATGTCGTTGCCCGATCCGTTCACCCTGGACAACCTCACCCGCGTGCTGACCGACCCCGACAGCCTCTTCTGGTCGTCGCTGCGCACCAGCGTCGTGGTCACGTCGCTGTCGATCGTCATCCTGACGCTGCTGTCGGCCATGCTGGGCCACTACCTGGCGCGGCACACCCAGTGGTGGTCGCGCGCGGTCATGGTGCTGCTGCTGTGCGGGCTGATGATCCCGCCGCAGGTCATCCTCATCCCGGTCACGCAGGTGCTGAAGTCGCTCGGGCTGATGTCCACGCTCCAGGGGCTCATCCTGTTCAACGTCGGCTACTACGTGCCGTTCGGGGTGTTCGTCTTCTCCGGGTTCATGAAGGGCATCCCGCGCGAGCTGGAGGAGGCGGCCGCGATCGACGGGGCGACGCGCTGGCAGACGTTCTGGCGCGTCGTCTTCCCCCTCCTGCGGCCGGCCACCGCGAGCGTGCTGATCTTCCTCGGGGTGTGGATCTGGAACGACTTCCTCAACCCGCTGATCATTTACGGCCCCCGCGAGGGCACCACGATCATGACGGGCGTGTACAAGTCGCTCGGCCAGTACGCGGCGGACTTCGGCGGCATGTTCGCGCTGATGTTCCTGGCCACGCTGCCGATCCTGGTCTTCTACCTGCTGCTGCAGAAGCAGTTCGTCAAGGGTCTTACCGGCGGCGCGACGAAGGGGTGACGGTCTCCTCCAGGCGGATGCCCGGGGGCAGGCCCTTGACCGTGGCGGTGCCGTCGTGGTCCACCCGTACCTCGACCTCGGCGTCCGCCACGCGCAGCCCGGCGGTCAGCGCGCCCAGGGGGGCGCCGGACAGCGGGCGCAGCTCCACCCGGCCCGCCGGCACGTCGGGGTAGAGCCCGGTGGCCGCATGGGCGATGACGACCGCGGCGGCGGCCGACCACGCCTGGGGGCGGCAGGAGGCCGGGTAGGCCACCGGGCGGCCCACCCGGTCCCGGGCGTCGCCCGCGAACAGCTCCGGCAGCCGGTAGCCGAACGACTCGGCCGCCGCCAGCAGCCCCTCGGCCAGGGTGGTGGCCTGCTGGTCGAAGCCCTCCCTGGCCAGGCCGGCGATGACGATGGCCGTGTCGTGCGGCCAGACGGAGCCGCAGTGGTACGACAGCGGGCTGAACCCGCCCTCCTCCGACGACATCGTCCGCAGCCCGAACGCCTCGGCCATGCCGGGCGAGGCCAGCAGGCCGGCGACCCGGGCCGACTCCTCGCGCGAGAGCAGGCCGGTGCCGAGCAGGTGGCCGATGTTGCTGGTCAGGGAGTTCACGGGGCGCTTGTCGCGGTCGAGGGCGAGCGCCGGGAAGGGACCCTGGGGTCCGTCGACCCAGAAGGCGGCGCGGAAGCGCTCGGCCAGCGCCCCGGCGTAGTCTCGCCATCGGCCGGCTCCCGGGAGGTCGAAGGCGTCCAGGAGGGCGGCCCCGTGCAGGGCGGCCTGGTGGGCGTAGCCCTGCACCTCCGCCAGCGCGATCGGCGGCTCGGCCTGGCGGCCGTCGTGGAAGCGCACCGAGTCGCCCGAGTCCTTCCAGCCCTGGTTGGCCAGGCCGCGCCCGCTGGAGTCGATGTACTCGAGGAACCCGTCCCCGTCGGGGTCGGCGTGGTCGGCGAGCCAGCCCAGCGCGGCCTGGAGGTTCGGCAGCAGCGCCCGCACCTCGGAGTCCGGCAGGCCCCAGCGCCACGCGTCGTGCAGCAGGCTGATCCAGAGCGGGGTGGCGTCGATGGTGCCGTAGTAGGCGGCGGGCAGCCGTCCGCCCTTGTCGTCCAGGTCGAAGGCGTCCCGGCGCAGCTCGTGCATGATCTTGCCCGGGGCCTCGCCGGAGTCCGGGTCGAGGCGCCGGCCCTGGCGGCGGGCCAGGACGCGCAGGGTGCCCGCGGCCAGCCGGGTGCCGAGCGGGAGCAGCATGCGCGCCGCCCAGATGCTGTCCCTGCCGAAGAGGGTCAGGAACCAGGGCGCGCCGGCCGCGAGGAAGGTGTCACCGGGCTCGCCGGGCTCGGCCAGCCGCAGCGACCGCAGGTCTTCGAGCGACTGGTCGAGCAGCCTGGTGACGCGCCGGTCGGCCGCGGTGACGTGCGGCGGGATCCATTCGAGGGTCGCGGCGGGGGGCACGACGACCGCGGCGGGGTCCTCGACGGCGAGCTCCCAGCGCAGGGTGGCCCGGCCGCGGGGCGGCAGGCTCACCTCCCACCGCAGGCAGGCCCCGTCGCCCGCCGTCGCGTGGGCGCCGTGGCCGGTGACGGTGACGCGGGCGCTGTCGGCGTGCCAGGTCAGGCGTCCGTCCCCGGCCGCGCCCGCCGGTACGGGGGTGCCGGAGCGCCCGGACTTGACCGCCTCGACGGCCGCGAAGTCGCAGGCCAGCTCGACGGTGACGGTGGCCGTGACCGGCGACGAAGCGGTGGAGACGATCTCCACCTGCTCGCCCATGCCGAACGGCGACACCTCCCGCGAGCGCTCGATCCGGACCGTGGGGTCGATCGTGCGGTCGCCGAGCCAGCGGGCCAGGGACACGAACCGGGCCTGGCCGGCGGCCCCGGGCGCGTACCCGATGGACTCCGGCTCGCGCCCGTCCACGAGGAGCCGGGCCTGGGACAGCACCCGGCGGTCCGCGCAGAAGAGCCCCTGCACGCCGGCCTGACGGATCTGGCCGTCGGCGTCGCTCAGCGCGCTCGCCGGCGCCATGACGGTGCTGACCAGATCGTGCAGCAGCGGCTGAAGCACTACGTTTCCCCCTGAGGTCAGATCAATGATCACCCCGGGTCTTGACAGACGGACGCCGGGGGTGCAGATTTCGAAACACTCCGCTAACTTTGAACGATCAAATCATGCCTCACCGGACTTTGAACGTTCAACCCCCTCGAAAGGCGATTTATGGCGGAAAAGGTGACGATCACCGATGTGGCGAAGGCAGCAGGCGTGTCGCGCCAGACGGTGTCGAACACGCTCAACAGCCCGGAAGTGGTCCGAGAGGAGACCCGCAAGCACGTCCTCGAGGTGATCGAACGGCTCGGCTACCGAGCCAACCAGGCCGCCCGCCAGATGCGCACCGGCCGCTCCCGCCTGATCGCCATCGGCATCGAGCCCGACGGCGACGGGATCAGCGGCTCGTGGGCCGACCGCTTCCTGCACAGCCTGTCGGAGACGGCCGCGCAGGAGGGGTACCGGATCCTGCTCTACACCGCCGCGGACGACCACGCGGAGATCGCGACGTACGAGGACCTGCTCGGCGCGTACAAGCCGGACGCGTTCGTGCTGACCGGCACCCACCACGACGACCTGCGCGCGTCCTGGCTGCTGGAGCGCGGGCTGCCGTTCGTGGCGTTCGGCCGGCCCTGGAGCGACCTGCCCGACGCGCGCCATCCTTGGGTGGACGTGGACGGCGCCGCGGGCACCGAGGCCGCCACCCGCCACCTGCTGGCCGCCGGGCACCGGCGCATCGGCTTCATCGGCTGGCCGCCCGGCTCGGGCGTGGGCGACGACCGCCGTGAGGGCTGGGCGAGAACGCTCGCCGGCCACGATCTGGGCGGGTTGCAGCGAGCGGTCGAGGACGGCATCGCGGCCGGGGAGAGCGCGGCCCGCGACCTGCTCGCGGCCGACCCCGGCGTGACCGCCCTGGTGTGCGCGAGCGACTCCCTCGCCCTCGGCGCGCTGCAGGCCCGCGAGCCCGGCCGCCCCGTCGCGGTGATCGGCTTCGACGACACGCCCGCCGCCAGGGCCGTCGGCCTCACCAGCGTCCACCAGCCGCTCGGCGAGGCCGCCGCGGCCTGCGTCGACCTGCTCGCCCGTGCCCTGGAGAGCCCCGACGCCGAGCCGCCGTCGGCGCACGTGCTGCTGCCCCCCTCTTTGACCAGCCGTAAGTCCGCCTGACCCCTAACCCCCCACAACGCGAGAACAGGAACCACCCCGATGACGTCACGTAACCGCCGCGCCGCCGCGATCAGCGGCCTCGCCTGCGCCACGCTCGTTCTGTCGGCCTGCGGCAGCGGCTTCGACGACAAGCCGAGCCAGGCCCCCCAGCAGAGCGGCGGCCAGGTCAACCTGCAGATCCTCATCGGCTCCTCCGGCGAGGCGGAGACCGCGGCCGTCAAGCAGGCCGCCCAGACCTGGGCCTCCTCGGCGGGCGCGGCCGCGACGGTGACGCCCGCGCAGGACCTCGCCCAGCAGCTCGGCCAGGCCTTCGCCGGTGACAGCCCTCCGGACGTGTTCTACGTGGACGCCTCCCGCTTCGCCGACTACGCCAGCGTCGGCGCCCTGGAGCCCTACGGCGACAAGATCAGCCAGCCCGACGACTTCTACCCCTCCCTGCGCACGGCGTTCACCCGTGACGGCAAGCTCTACTGCGCGCCCAAGGACTTCTCCACGCTCGCGCTGATCGTCAACAAGGACCTGTGGTCCAAGGCCGGGCTCACCGACGCCGATGTGCCGACCACCTGGGAGCAGCTCACCTCGGTCGCCGAGAAGCTCAAGGCCAAGGACGTCACCCCGCTGGCGATCGGTCCGACCCGCGACCGCGTCGGCGCGTTCATGGTGCAGGCCGGCGGCTGGCTGACCAGCCCCGACGGCAAGCAGGCCACCGCCGACAGCCCGCAGAACCTCGCGGCCCTCGAGTACGTGCGCTCGCTGGTGTCGGCCAAGCTGGCCCGCTACCCCGACCAGCTCGACGCCGGCTGGGGCGGCGAGGCGTTCGGCAAGGGCAAGGCCGCCATGACCATCGAGGGCAACTGGATCAAGGGCGCGCTCAAGGCGGACTTCCCCGACGTCAAGTACTCGGTCCACGAGCTGCCGGCCGGCCCCAAGGGCAAGGGCACGCTGTCGTTCACGAACTGCTGGGGCATCTCCGCCAAGAGCAAGCACAAGGAGCAGGCCATCTCGTTCGTCGAGGCGATGACCAAGGCCGACCAGCAGATGACCTTCGCCAAGGCGTTCGGCGTCATGCCCTCGCGCCAGTCCGCCAAGGCCGCCTACACCGCCGAGTTCCCCGACGACGGCCCCTTCGTCAACGGCGCCGACTACGCCCAGGGCCCCGTGAACGCCCCCAAGATGGACAGCGTCCTGGCCGACTTCGACACCGGGCTGCAGCAGCTGGCCACCACCGCGCCCAAGACGCTGCTCCAGCGGACGCAGAAGAACATCCAGGCCGCGCTCGGCACGTCATGACCATCAGCAAGACTCGTGAGAACCTGGCGGGCTGGCTCTTCGTGGCCCCCGTCGTGGTGATCCTGGGCCTGTTCATGCTGGCGCCGATCCTCATGGCGATGTGGGTGAGCCTGACCGACTGGAACGGGCAGGGCAGCCCGTTCCGGGGCAGCGTGCCGTTCGTCGGCGTGGACAACTACACCCGCCTGTTCACCGAGGATGGGCTGGCCCGGCAGGACTTCATGACGAGCGTCCGCAACAACGTCTACTACGTGGCCATCGTGGTCCCGTTGCAGACCGTGCTGGCGCTCGGCCTGGCCCTGGTCGTCAACAGCCGGCTGCTGAAGGGCCGGACGTTCTTCCGCGCCGCGTTCTTCTTCCCCTCGGTGACCAGCTCGGTGGCGATCAGCGTGGTGTTCCTGTTCGTGTTCGCCAACTCCGGCGCGGTCAACGCCCTGCTGGGCCTGTTCGGCGTCGACGGGCCCCAGTGGTTCGCCGACTCGCGCGGGGTGCTGCACCTGCTGCTCGGGTCCGTCGGCCTGGTCGATCCGGCGGCCCCGCCGGAGGCGCTGACCTCCGGCGGGCCGTTCGGACTGTCGTGGTGGGAGTGGCTGTCCGGGCCCAGCGTGGCGATGACGACCATCATCGCGCTGGTCGTCTGGACCACGTCGGGGACGTTCATGCTCATGTTCCTGGCGGCGCTGCAGGATATCCCGGTGTCGCTGGAGGAGGCCGCCATGCTGGACGGGGCGGGCCGCCGCCAGGTCTTCCGGCGCGTGACGCTGCCGCTGCTCAAGCCGACCATGTTCCTGGTGCTCACGCTGGGGCTGATCTCGACGTGGCAGGTCTTCGACCAGGTGTACGTGATGAGCCAGGGCAATCCCGCCAAGACCACCCTGACGCCGGCGTTCCTGTCGTACCAGACGGCCTTCCGCAGTTTCGAGTACGGCTCGGGCACCGCGATCTCGTTCGTGCTGTTCGCCATCATCGTGGTGCTGACCCTGGTCCAGCGCTGGGTGATGAGAGAGAGGCGTCATGCGTAAGGACAACGCGCGGTCGCTGGCCTCCACGTTCGCCGGCTACTGCATCCTGATCTTCTTCGCGCTCGTCTTCCTCTACCCGTTCGTCATCCAGATCGCCGCCTCCTTCAAGGCCGAGTCGGACGCGGCGGCGCATCCCCTGTCGCCCATCCCCGACCCGGTGACGCTGGGCGGCTACGAGAAGGTGTTCCTCAACACCGACCTGCCGCTGTGGCTGGGCAACTCGTTGCTGGTGACCGTGGTCATCACGGTCGGGCGCGTGCTGCTCGACTCCATGGCCGGGTACGCGCTGGCGCGGCTGCGCTTCCCGGGGCGGCGGGCGATCTTCTCGACGATCATCGCGATGCTGGCGGTGCCGGGCGTGGTGCTGTTCATCCCGAAGTTCCTGGTGCTGAACCAGTTCGGCATCTACGACAGCTACACCGCGCTGATCCTGCCGGTGATCGCGGACGCGGCCGGGGTGTTCATCATGAAGCAGTTCTTCGAGTCGCTGCCGGTCAGCGTCGAGGAGGCGGCGAAGGTGGACGGGGCGGGCGTCTTCCGCACGTACTGGTCGATCGTGCTGCCGATGGCCCGGCCCGCGCTGCTCACGCTCACCATCATCTCCTTCCAGGGCTCCTGGAACGAGTTCGCGCACACGCTGGTGGCGGTGCAGAACCCCGAGCTGTTCACGCTGCCGCGAGGGCTGGCCGACCTGGTGAGCGGGTCGCTGGGCAAGGGCACGCAGTATCCGCTCAAGCTGGGGGCCGCGCTGATGGCGACCATTCCGGTGGCGGTGGTGTTCGTGATCTTCCAGCGGTACTTCGTGCGCGGCGCGAACGAGGGCTCCGACAAGGGCTGACCGTTCCTCTGGACGTCAGCGGATGTTCAGAAGCACCCCCTAGATTCCGGTCACGTGAAAGTTGATGACAGATCTTCCCTGCTCACCCGTCGTTCCCTCCTTGCCGGCGCGCTCTCCGGAGCGGGCCTCGCCGTCCTGGGCGGCACCGCCGCCCAGGCGGCCACGCTCGGGAGGGCACCCCGGGTTCTGATCGCCACGAACGAGCCGTGGGGCACCTACCATGTGGCCCCGCTGCTCCCGGAGGCGCGGCGGCGCGGGTGGGAGATCACGCAGCTGGTGCCCGACCTGACGGGGATCAAGCCGGGTGACCCGGTGCCGGTCGCGACGCCGGACCGCGTTCCGGACGCCGACCTGCTCGTCGTGACAGGTGCCGGGGACTGGCCGGCGGAGTGCGCCGCCCGGTTCCGGACGCTGCCGCTGGTCGCGAGCTCGCTGGCGTACCAGCTGCCGGTCGAGGCGCCCCGCGCGAAGGAGTTCCGCGACCGGCTCAGGGCGATCACCGCGTCCTCGCCGGCCGAGGCCAAGGTGTTCGACGACTACCTGGGCACGCGCCGCCCGATCACGGTCGTCGGCACCCCGCAGACCGACGACCTGCCCAGGCACGCGCCCGAGCCCGGCACCGTCCTGGTGCTCACCAGCGTGACCAAGTCCAGCAGCACGGGCGGCTCGGCCCCCGGCACCGAGCTGCTGCTGGCCGCGGCCGATCGGCTGGCGGCGGCGGGCAAGCACATCCTCGTGGGACTGCACCCCCGCGAGGACCGCTCGCTCTGGGAGAAGTACGAGATCAGCTCCGTGCCGTCGGTCCAGGCGTCGGCCAGAGCCGAGGCCGCCATCGGCATCCCGGGCACCGTCTTCCCGGTGGTCGCGGCCGTGGGCGTCCCGCTGGTGGGCTGCACGGACCCGGGTCTGAACATCCCCGCCTACCTGCTGAGCGTCTGCTCCCACACGATCACCACCGCGGACGAGGCCGTGACCGCCGTGGCGGGGGCCGAGCCGGTGTCGCGGGAGGTGCTGTACGAGGCCGTCGGCCCCATCGGCGGCTCGGCCCGCCGGCTGCTGAAGGCGTGGCGGAAGGCCGGCGTCCGGGTCTAGCGGGTCAGGTCTAGCGCGTCATCGTCTGGCGCAGCCGCTCGGCCTGCTCGCGCAGGGGTTGCGGGATCAGCTCGACGAGCTGGTCCGGCCTGAGCGGCAGGTCGAGCAGGCTGAGCTTGACCCGCTTGCGCTGGGCGTAGGTGTCGGCGTCGAACCGTACGACGTCCACCGCGTCCGTGCGCAGCCGCGCGGACAGCTCGGCTCCGGGCCGGAGCTGCCTGGCGGGGGTGCCGTCCACGGAGAAGAGCAGCGTCATGTCGTCCGACGGGTTGCGCAGCACGATGTGGTCGTCCTTGCCGAGGATGACCGAGCGGCTGATGCCGGACATCGGGGCCACCGGGGTCAGGGCGACGGCCTCGGTGGACGGGGAGATGATGGGGCCGCCGGCCGCGTGGTTGTAGGCCGTCGAGCCGGTCGGGGTGCAGACGATCACCGCGTCCGCGCGGTAATAGCCGTGCCTCAGGCCGTTGACCTCGAGGTCGAGGGTCAGGCTGGACAGCGGATCGGCGGCGGTGACCACGATGTCGTTGAACGCGGTGTGGTCGTCGGCCTCCAGGCAGCTGTGCGGTTCGAGGGTGTAGTGGCCCTCGGCCAGGCGGTCGAGGGCCGGCTCCAGCTCCGACGGGGTCACCTCGATGAGGAAGCCCAGGTGCCCGTGGTTGACGCCGAGCACCGGCACCTGGCGGCCGACCACCAGGCGCATCGCGCCCAGCATGGTGCCGTCGCCGCCCAGGCTGATCACTCTGGTCACCCGCTCGACGAAGTCCTCGGGCGTGACGATCTCGACCTCCGGCCCCACTCGCCCGGCGTCGCACCGCCGGGCGATGACCACGCCTCCGGCGCGCCGCGCGTGCCGGAGGATCAGCCGTACGGAGTCCTGCACCGGCCGGTCGGGGTGCACCACCAGCCCAAGAGTGAAGTGCTTCACGTGGTGCCCCCTACCCAGCGATGCGGTCAGCGGACCTTTCGGATGGGAATCACCGTCAGGGCGCCGAGCACGGCGAACACCAGGGCGGCTGTGAAGGCGGCGGGATAGTTGTCGGTGCCGCCGCCGATGGTGAGGAAGAGCGGGGCGATCAGCGGGGCCAGCGACTGGGGCAGCGAGTTGGCGATCTGGAAGACGGCCAGGTCCTTGGCCGCGTTGTCGGGGTTGGGCAGGACCCGCACGACCAGCGCGATGTCGACGGCCATGTACGCCCCGGTCCCCAGGCCCAGGATCAGCGAGCCGACCAGGTACTGGGGGTAGGTGGTGGTGAAGCCGAGGGTCAGCAGGCCCACCCCCATGATCAGGGACGCCACCAGCACGAAGACCTTCCTGCGTCCCAGCCGGTCGGACAGCCAGCCGCCGATCGTGGCCGTGACCAGCGAGCCGCAGGTGAAGACGAGCGTGGCGGTGAAGACCAGCGACACGGCATCGGTGGGGCTGTAGCCGAGGCGGTCGGTGATGACGTAGAAGCCGAACGTCAGCTTGAACGCGTTCCCGGTGAAGATCAGGAAGCGGCCGGCGAAGGCCCAGCCGAAGTCGCGGTGGGCGAAGGGGTTGACCCACAGGCTGCGCAGCAGGTCGAGGGGGCGGAACGGGCCGAGCGCGGCCCGGTCGGCGGGACGGTCGGGCAGGAACGCGATCAGCAGCCCGAGCGCGACGAACGCGAAGATCCCCGGCAGCAGGAACATGAGGAACGTGCTGCCGGCGACGGACGTGGTGATGAACGTGCCGGCCAGGATGCCGACGTTGCTCATCAGGCCGATGACGCCGGAGACCCGTCCGCGCTGCCGCTCCGGTATGTGGTCGGGGTTGATGGCGTTGAGCGCGGCCTGGGCGGCGTTGTAGCCGGCCTGGGTGACGCACCAGCCGAGCAGGATGGTGGGGACGTTCTGCGCGAGCGCCATGATGAGCAGCCCCGCCGCCCCTGCGAGGGCGCCGCCCGCCAGCCACGGACGGCGGCGGCCGAAGCGGCTGGTGGTGCGGTCGGAGAGGTTGCCCCAGATGGGGGTGATGGCCATGGACAGGAACGCGCCCACGGACAGGATGAGCCCGAGGCTGGCGGCCTTGGTTTCGGGGGCGACGGCGCCGACCTTGACCGAAAGGGTCACGGTGATCGGGGTCAGCAGGGCGGCCCAGAGGCCGAGCTGGCCGAAGGCGTACAGGGCGATGAAGCGGGTGCTCGCGGGGGCGGCCGGCGCGTCGTGCGGGCCGGTCGCGGCCGGGGTCGGGAGAGCGGTCACGGGGACCTCCGGAAGTGGAGCAGGGGGGTCAGTTGTGGAGCAGGTCGAGGTCGTCGGCGAGGTCGTGCAGCGAATACGGCGGGGCCGCGCCATCAGTGACGGCGGCGTGCAGGTGACGCCAGGCGGCGCGGTAGGCGCTCTCGTACAGGGTGGGGAGCAGGCGTTCGCCGTCCGCGTCGGTGCGGGCGACGGTGGCCGGGCGGGCCGTCGCGGGATCGGGGAACGAGAGCCGCCACTGGACGGCCGGCCCCAGCACGTCCAGCCGCGCCCGCCGGGTGCCCAGGCCGGAGACGGCCGCGGCGAGGTGCACGGGCACGTCGCCGACGTGGGCCCGCGCGAGGTGCCCGTGGGCGTCGGCCTGGATCACCTCGACGGCCCGGGCGGGCCCGATCGCGGTACGCAGCAGGGCGAGCTGGTCGAGCAGGACGTCCGGCGGCGAGCTCCCGGCCGGGACCGTCGCGGTCACCTCGATGAGCGAGGCGTCCTCGGCGTCCAGGGCTCCGGCGAGGGCCGCGACCGCCGGATCGAGCGCCCACGGCCCGGCCACGACGACGGGGACCCCGGCCGCGGCCGCACGTCCGGCGAGCTCCCGCACGTCCGCGACACCGCCCGCGGCGACCCCGGCGAGCAGGATGCCGGTGGGTCGGGCGTCCAGGGCGGCGCGCAGGGCGGTCAGGGTGGGGACTGCGGCGACCGTGCCAGTGATTGGGCCGGTGGTCGGGCCGCCGGGGGCGGCGGGGCGGAAGTACTTGGGCAGCGAGGCCAGGGTGGCGTGAACGGCGGGGTGGTCGGTGCTCCCGGCGAGGGTGACGGGCAGCGGTTCGAGGGTGGTGCTGGTCATGCGGCGGTCCCTTGGAGCAGCAGGTCGGCGGCGCGTTCCGCGAGGTCCAGCGCATAGGCCAGGTCGTCGACGAGGTCGGACGCGGCGTAGCGGAGCGGTTCGGCGCCGGTGGCCAGGGCGGCGAGGTGCTGCCACTCGCCGGTGTAGCCGTTGTCGGGGTGGGGGCCGAAGGTGTGCAGCCCGGTGGGGGTGCGAAGCTCCGCGGTGGCCGAGCCGGCGCGCACGTACGACGGGGTGAAGTCGAGCCGCAGCTCGCCGCCGTCGCCCCACACCTCGAAGCTCCACTCCTCCCGCCAGCCGCGGTGCAGGTATCCGATGAGCTCGGCGGTCCGCCCGCCGCCCTGGAAGGTGAGGACGTAGCCGAACGGGCTGAGCGGCCGGGCGACGTCCACGCGCTCGACGCGCGGCAGGAAGCGCCGTACCAGCGGGAGGTTGTGGATGGCCAGGCCGAGAACGGCTCCCCGGATGGAGGCCGCCCGCACCGCCGGGTCCGACGGGTCGCCGGCGCGGACCGGGAACACCGGTTCGGCGTGCAGCTGGGTCGCCAGCGTCTCGAAGCGGGCGTTGGGCGGGAGCACGATGCGCGAGCGGATCCGGCGGGCGGTGGCGGGCAGGTCGCCCCAGTGCCGCTCGGCGGCCAGCCACGCCGGGTCGTAGGTGTGCATGGCGCCGACCACGATCGGGACACCGGTGTCGCGTGCCGCCTTGGCGATCCTGCGGGCGTCGTCCAGGGTCGTGGCCAGCGGCTTCTCCACCAGGACCGCCTTCTTCCCCGCCGCGCAGGCGGCCTCGGCCTGCTCGGCGTGGAAGGCGTGCGGGCTGCACACGGCGACGATCTCGACGGCGGGGTCGGCGAGCAGCTCCTCGACGGAGGTGCCGTGGGCGGCCCCGGCGCGGGCGGCGACCGCGGCCGCGGTGCCCTCGTCGACGTCCATGACGCGGGCCACGTGCAGCCGGTCGGACAGCCCGGCGACGGCGGGGAGGTGGATGGCCTGGGTGACCGGGCCCGCTCCGATGAAACCGACGCCGACGGTCATCGACGCTCCTCTGCGGTGGTGAGGTGTTCGGTGACCCACTGGCGCGACAGGAGCGCGCTGTCCTTGGGGGTGCCGTGGTCGGGTACGTCGACCTCGACCACCAGCCACCCGCCGAAGCCCGCGGGCAGCGCGGCGAGCGCTCCTTCGAGATCCACGTCGCCCTGACCCGGCTCGGTCCACAGGTGGCGGGCCACGGTGGCCTCCCGGTAGTCCGCGCCCGCCTCGCGGGCCTGCCGGGCGACGGCGGTGTGGACGTCCTTGAGGTGGGCCGCGCCGACCCGGTCGCGGTAGCGGGTGATCAGTTCGGCCGGATCCGCGCCCGCCCAGTGCAGGTGGCCGGTGTCGGGCCCGAAGGAGAGCAGTTCCGGGGCGATGGCGTCCAGGACCGCGCGGGTCTCCTCCTCGGTCTCGATCCAGGTGCCGACGTGCGGGTGCAGGCACGGGCGCAGCCCCTCGCCGGTGATGACCTCGCAGGTCCGGGCGAGGTTCTCGATGACGGTGGCGAGCCTGCCCGGGTCGTACGCGGCGCCGGTCGCGGGTGCGGCGAGCCGTTCCGGGGTGAGGGCCGAGGCGATGAACACCTCGGTCATGCCGAGCGTGGCCTGCGTTCCCGCGTGCCGCCTGGCGTGTTCGAGGAGGCCGGGTATCACCTCGGGGTTCTCGTACGCGCCCTGGAAGTAGCCGGGCGCGGGGGCGAGTCCGTACTCGCCGAGGAGGGCCAGGTAGGCGGCCGCCGAGGTGCCTTCGGGCATGTCGGCCTGGACGGCGGTGAAGCCCGCCTCGGCGATCTCGGCGAAGGCGGTGCGCAGGGTGGGGACGTCCAGCGTGAAACCGGACGGCCCGAGCAGCCAGGGTAGCGGGTTGATGCCGATCATCTCGGGGTCCTTCCAAGGGCGCGAGCATGTGGCGTCGCGCCTGCTCCAGGGCGTAACGGAGCCCATCGGGGAAATGTGATCGAGTGTTAACCTTTGGGACTCAAAACGTAAACGCCTGATAGCTTTTGACGCAAGAGGTTGATCCGAAGATTTTCCGTGGGAGGCTCAGAGGGTGGCGAACGTCGGCGGGACCCCGCGCGGCCCGTACCGGAGCGGCATCAAGCGCCGCGAGCAGATCGTCAGCGCCGCCGCCAAGGCCTTCGGCGAGCGCGGCTACAACGGGGCGTCCATGCGGCAGATCGCCGCGGACGTGGGCGTCTCTCCGGCGGCCCTGCTCCGCCATTTCCAGGACAAGGAGGAGCTGCTCGCCGCGGTGCTCGAATGGTGGGCGCGGGAGACCGCCGCGCTCCGGCACGAACGGCGCGACGGGCTGTCGGCCTTCGACGACCTGCGCGACCTCATGACGTACCACACCCACCACCGGGGCCTGCTCGAGCTGTTCATCCACCTCACGGGCGAGGCGTCCAACGAGAAGCACCCAGCGCGCGCCTTCATCCAGGACCGCTACACGGGCATCGTGAACATGCTGGTCAAACGCCTGCTCGCGACGGCGGGGACGGGAGAGATCCCGCCGTTGACCGACGCGCAGGCCGAGGCCGAGGTACGCGCGCTCTGCGCCACCATGGACGGCCTGGAGATCCAGTGGCTGCTCGACCCCACCGTGGACCTGGTCGGCCTCTTCGACTTCCACCTCGACCACACGCTGGCGCGGTGGAGGAGCGGCGCGTACGCGCCGGTCACGGCCTCCTGAGCCCGCGCAGTCGACGGCGGGCGCTGAAGCGTCACCCCGATGCCGGGGGGTTCAGCGGGGTGGCAGGTCGAAGCGGGTCAGCACGCTCCTGCCGTCCGTCACCATGACGTCGAGGAGGTCGTCGCCGGCGGCGAGGACCAGCTCGTCGTCCCCGTCGCCGTCGTAGTCGCCCGCCGCCAGCGGCGCGCCGCGGACCAGGCCGCTGATGCCGCCACCGGCGCGCAGGCCGCCGGGCCCACCCCAGAACATCCGGACCGGCTCACGCCCGTCGCGCGCCCCGCCGAAGGCGAGGTCGTCACGGCCGTCGCCGTCGAAGTCGCCGGCGACCGCCGAGCCCCTGTCGCCCTTGAACGTCCGGGTGCGGCCGTCGCCGTAGTAGACGGTGAGCGTCCTGTCGACGGCGGGCGCCTCGGTCTCGGTGCCGGGCTCGTCGTTGCGGCTGCCGTCGTCGCCGACCGCCAGGTCCCTGGCGCCGTCGCCGTCGAAGTCGCCGAACGTGGCCGCCATGCCCTTGCCCAGCCTGCGCCCCGTCTTCGCCAGGCCGTCCGGACCGCCGTTCAGCAGCCACCCGGAGGTCTGCTCGCCGTCGTCGCCGTCGAACACGACCAGCCCGGTCGCGTGCCGCCCGTCGATCTCGTCGACGGTCATCCGCCAGAAGTCGCTCCCCGTGGGCGAGGGCTGGACGGTCTGGCGGCTCGGCACGCCCGCGCGGCTGAACGGGCCGTACATCACGACCAGGTTGGAGCCGCCTCGGTTGTCGTCGGCGGCCATCGCCACGTCGGCGGCGCCGTCCCCGTCGAAGTCGCCGGCGACGGACCGGAACGTCGCCGTGGTGGTCTTGACGGGCGGCGGCACCGGGGTCGGGAGCGTTCCGGTGTCGATGCCGTCCGGGCCGCCCCAGAAGATGTGCGGGCCCATCGTCTCGTCGCGATCGCCTGGCCGTCCGTAGCCCAGGATGTCGCCGAAGCCGTCCCCGTCGAGGTCGGCTCGGATGCCCGGGTCGATCTGCCAGGCGAAGAACGTCCGCGACGACACGACCGCCGGCCTGCCGGTGCGCAGCCCCCGGGGCGAGCCGTAGACGACCGCGAGGAAGCGCAGGCCCGGTCGGAGCAGCTCGGCGTAGACGAGCAGGTCCGCACGGCCGTCGCCGTTGACGTCGTCGGGCCGCCCGCCGGCCTTGGCCGAACGCCGCGCGGGGGTCGGGGTGGCGGTCGGCGTCGGAGCCGGGGTGGACGCCGACGGCGACTGACCGGCGGGGCTGGGCGCAGGCCGGACGCCGCCGCATCCGGCGAGCAGGAGGACCAACGCCGGCCAGATCATCACCCTTCGCGGCACAGGCACCGAGCTTAGTGCGCGACCCTGCCGAGCGCCGGGTTTCCGCCACCGCTTTCCGCCACCCGCGTCCCCGCCGCCGGGCCTTCTCGCGGCGTCGCAGGGCGCGTCAGATCCGCTGCAGGGCCTTCTCGCGGCGGGCCGCGACGCTGGAGCCCGACTCCCCGCGGGCCATCCTGCGCAGCAGGAACGGGGCCGCTACCAGGCCGAGCACGGCCCAGGCCACCAGCACCCCGGCCGTCTCCACGGGCCGCCAGGACCCGCCGATCTCGACGGCCGCCGCGGCGTCCGGGAGCAGGGCCGAGCGCATGCCGAGCCCGAGCCAGTAGACCGGGAACGCCTGGGCCATCCACTGCACCCACTCCGGCAGCGCCGTGATCGGGTAGAAGATGCCGGAGATCGCGATCAGGCCCAGCACGGGGAGCTGGATCAGCCCCTGGCTGCGGGCGCTGACGAACACCGAGCCCAGCACCGCCCCCAGCGGCAGCGTCGCCACCAGCCCCAGCACGAGCACCCAGAGCACGGTCAGCCAGGCGCCCGCGTCGCCGAACGCCAGGCCGGGCACCAGGAACATGCCGGGAACCAGGAAGATCGCGAGGTCGGCGACCAGGCCGCCGGCGACGAGGATGATCTTCCCGAGCAGGTAGCCGGTCATCCCGTGCGGCGTGGCCTTGGCCCGCAGCAGGGTGCCGTCTTCGCGGTCGGCGGTGAGGTGCTGGCTCATGCTCACCATGGACATCCCGGCGTTCATGCCGAGGATGCTCGGCAGGGCCAGGGCTCCGAGGGAGAGCCCGCTCTGCCCGAAGGAGACGTTCCGCAGGAAGTACGTGGTGACCAGCATCAGCACGGGCCAGAGGAAGTGGCCGAACAGGTCGGCGCCGTTCGTGAACGACTGCCGCAGCTCGATCAGGCCGCGGGACCAGCCGGCCCGCCAGGCCGTCGCGGTCGGGCTCATCGGGCCGCCTCCTCCGCCTGCCGGACGAGGGAGAGATAGGTGTCCTCCAGCGAGGCGCGGCGCACCTCGAGGTCCTCGATCTCCTCGCCGTACTGCTTGAACAGGTCGAACACCAGCCGGGTCGCCTCCGTGGCCGACCGGGCGAAGCGCTGCCCGTCACGGGTCCAGCGCACCTCGTCCTCGCCGGCGATCTGCTGGGCGAGCTGCGCGACCGTGCCGTCCGCGACGATGCGGCCCCCGTCGAGCACCATGATGCGGTCGGCGAGCTTCTCGGCCTCGGCCAGGTCGTGGGTGGTGAGCAGGATCGTGGTGTCGCCCTCGGCGGCGAGCTCCAGGACCAGCTCGTGGAAGGCGCGCCGGGCCACCGGGTCGAGCCCGGCGGTGGGCTCGTCGAGGAAGACCAGCTCGGGGCGGCCCACGAGGCCGACGGCCACGTCGAACCTGCGCCGCTGGCCGCCCGAGAGCGTCCTGATCTTGTGCTCCGCCTGCTCGGTCAGGCCGACCGCCGCGATGAGCCGGTCGGCCGGCCACGGCCGGATGACGGTCTCGGTGGCGTACGCGGCGTAGTAGCGGCCGAGGTGCTCGAGCAGCTCGCGTACCCGCCATTTGCCGTGGTCGCGCCAGGACTGCAGGACGACCCCGACCCGCGCCCGCCAGTCCTCGCCGCCGCGGGCCGGATCGGTGCCCAGCACCTCGACCCGGCCGGCCGACCGCATGCGGAAGCCTTCGAGGATCTCGATCGTGGTGGTCTTGCCCGCGCCGTTCGGGCCGAGCAGGCACACCACCTCGCCCCGGCGTGCCCCGAAGGTCACGTCGTGCAGGACGTCGGCGGGGCCGTAACGCATCCGCAGGCCCTCGACGTCCAGCACGACTTCGCTCGTCGTCATGGATCTCGCCTCTCGTGGGAGCACGCCTCGGCGTGGCGCCCGGAGAGTCCGGCCGCACAAGCAACCCTAGTTGACTAATTCCGACTTAGTCAACGCGGGTTGCTTGGCGCGGCCGTGCGAGGTCACTTCAGGCCGTACGCCCGCTGGACGGTCTGCTCGACGGTGTTGCCCTCGGCGTCGGTCGCCTGGGCCCGCAGGCCCACGGCGCCCGTGGTGGCCGCCAGCGCGGGAGGTGTGACGGTGGCCTGGCCGGAGGCCGAGACGCGGACCGGCGTCCAGTGGGCGCCGTCGTCGAACGTGACCGAGAGCTTCACGTCCTTGACCTTCGCGTCCGGGGTGCCGTAGGACCCGTGGTAGCCGGTGACGGTGATCCGGTGCGGCGTGCCCGCCTTGAGGCGGTTGTCCAGGTCGAGGGGCACGTCGTAGCGGAGGTTGAGCCGCCGGACCGGCTCGCACGGCGCCAGCTTGCCCGTGGCGAACCAGGCCAGGCAGAGCCCGTCGTCCGTGGTCTGCATCCCGCCGGTGGGCCGCTTCGACTTGAACGTCCAGGCGGTCTCGACGTCCTTGGCGTACAGCTGGGCCGGGTTCGGGGTGTGGAACTTGTCGGTGAGCCGGTAGGCGGCCTCGGTCTCCGGGAGGGTGAAGGTCGGCACGATGATCGCGAAGATGGCGATCACGACCGTCGCCTCGACGAGCGGGACCTCCCGCCCGTCGCGGTACAGGCGCAGCTCGTCCTTTCCGCCGTGCTTGTCACCCTGGAAGTTGGCGTTGTACGCGAACGCCTCCTGGTGGTTCGGCACCGGGCCCATGATCGGCAGGGCCGACAGGAAGGTGTCCTTCGTCCGGCAGGGGAAGCACTGGGCGGTCCCGGAGCGGAGCACCGCGTCGGAGACGACGACGTTGCCCGGCACGCGGGGCTGGATCCCCCACGGCTCGGTCCGCGTGCCCGCGGTGGCGAAGATGTCCACCGCGGTCGCCGACAGCGCGCGCTTGTTGTAGAAGTCGCCGCCCTCGTCGTAGTTCATCGTGTTCGTGCGGGTCCAGACGACGTCCGGCGAGACGGGCCCGACGTACTCCGTGAAGGTCGTCTGCGCCCGCACGGTGTGCTCCATGGACCACGTGTTCGCGAACCTGGCCGGCCGCACCATCCCCGCCGACGTGCTCAGCTCGACCGAGCCGGGCCGGTCGGCGTGGAAGCGGTCCTCGATGCGCTGCAGGTCGCCCGTCCGGACCGAGTAGGAGAGGTCGGCGGGGACGCGGCCCTGCTCGGGCAGCATCAGCGAGTACAGGTACGGCGTGGTCGCGACGCCCTCCGCCGTGACCGTCACCGGCCGGCGCCCGGCCAGGGCGGCCAGGGCCCGCCCCTGCTCGGCGGTCAGGCTCATGGTCGGGATCGGGTACGTGGGCCAGCCGGCCGCCGGGTCGAGGAAGGCCCGGTTGACGGCCCCGTACCCGAGGACTCCCACGGCCCCCGCCTGCTGGGCGGCCTTGACCCGGTCCAGGGCGTTGCCCGTGCAGGCCACGGCCGGGCAGAGGTCCTCGAGGTTGAGCAGGACGAGCTTGCCGCGCACGTCCAGGCCGCCGAAGTCGGCGCCCTTGCCGGCGTAGGCCAGCGAGAGCCTGCTGCGGCCGTCGAGCTTGGGCGTCTGCGGCGCCATGTCCTGGTAGCGGGGGGTGATGCGGGGGCCGCCGGGCACCGTCATGGTGATGGCGGGGGCGCCGAGCTGGTAGCGGCCGTTGAGGGTGAACGTGCCCTGGGTGACCTTGCGGGTGGGCAGCATCACGTAGTTGTCCAGCCCGTACTGCGGGTACAGGGACTGCACGTCGACGTAGCCGACGCCGTTGGCCGCAGTGCGCCGGTAGGCGTACTGCGACAGGCGGGTCTCCGACTCGCGCGGCGTCCGCACGGACACCTTGCGCGCCTTGCGCAGGTCGAGCGTGACCGTGGTGTCCTTGGTGATCTCGATCTGCGGGTCGGACGGGAGCGACTGGACCCATGCGCCGTCCGCGCCGCGCCAGGCCAGCGCGGTGAGCACGGTGTAGGTGCCGGGGTAGACCTGGGCCTCGGTCTCGGTGCCCGAGGCGGGGGTGTAGGCGTACTGGAGGTCGTCGCGGTCGTCGGTGCGCATGAACATCCACGGGTTCTCCGTGGGGGCGCTCGCGCCGTCGGGCAGCACCACCCGGGCCCGGACGGTGACCTTCTTCGGCTCGACGAACGCGCCCACGGCCGTGTTCACCTGGACCTGGCCGTTCTCGCCGGTGGCGCGGACGGAGCCCTCGTACCAGGTGTCGGGGCCCGCGGGGTCGAACGTGACCGAGACCGGCGCGGTGCCGTGCGCCGGGACGGTGACCGTGTCGCGGTCGACGGTGAGCGTGCGAGCGGGCACGTCGCCGCCCCGGTGCGCCTTGACGCCCGTGCTCAGCGTGAGGGTGACCGGCTGGTCGCCGTCGTTGGTGTAGGTGAGGGTCTTGGTGACCGGGCCGTTCTGGGGCGAGGGCAGGAAGCCGAAGTCGATGCCGCCGGAGCCGCGCACCTGCTGCTTGACGGCGCGGGCGACGTCCACGCGGCCGGCGCCCTGCTCGTAGGCGTCCTGGCCGTCGCCGTGGGCGGAGCTGGTGAGCGCGGCCTTGAGCTGGGTGTTCGTCCAGTCGGGGTGCTGCTGGGCGAGCAGCGCGGCGGCGCCCGCGACGTGCGGGGTGGCCATCGAGGTGCCGGACGCGGTGGTGTAGCCGTCCTCGGCGGGCTCGCCCATGGACGTGCCGGCCGCGCGGGCGGCGACGATGTCCACGCCGGGGGCGCTGATGTCGGGCTTGAGGCTGTAGTCGATCGCGGTGGGGCCCCGGCTGGAGAAGGACGCCAGCTTGTCGTCGCGGTCCACGGCGGCGACCGTGAGCGCCGAGGCCGCGGTGCCCGGGGCACCGACCTGGCGGCTCTTGCCGTCGTTGCCCGCGGCGACCACGAACAGCGCCCCCGAATCGGCGGACAGCTTGTTCAGGGCCTGGTCGAGGGGGTTGTCCGGGCCGGGGCAGCAGCCGCCGAGGCTCATGCTGACCACGCGGGCCTTCTGGTCGACCGCCCACTGCATGCCCGCGATGATGTCGGATGAGAGGCCGCTGCCGTAGTTGTTGAGCACCTTGCCGACCAGCAGCGACGCCTCGGGGGCGACGCCCCGGTACTTGGCGCCGTTGCCCGCGATGATGGAGGCGACGTGCGTGCCGTGGCCGTGGCCGTCCTGGGCGGTCTTCTCCGAGCTGAAGTTCTCGGCCGCGGCGATGCGGCCGGCGAGGTCGGGGTGGGTGGCGTCGATGCCGGTGTCGAGCACGGCCACCTTGACGCCCGCGCCCTTGAGCCCGGCCGCCCACGCCTCGGGCGCGCCGATCTGCTTGACGCTCCTGTCGAGCGAGACCTGGACCTTGCGGTCGAGCCAGATCTTCTCGGACGCGGCCCTCGCCGTGCTGACCCCGGACCAGAACTGGCCGGCGGCCTTCTTGTCCACCTTCACGGCGGCGGCGTCGATGCTGGCCAGGGTGCGGGCCCCGGCTATGCGCTGCTGCGCCCCGTGCTGGACGATCAGGGGCAGGGTGGGGCTCTCCGCGTCGGAGTAGCCGTTGGCCGCCAGGTAGGCGACGTCGAACAGGCCTCTGTCCAGGCGTCCCGCCGACACCAGGCCCATCACGTCCGTGGGGTAGACGTAGTACGCGGCGGGCTCGCGTACCGACATGAAGAACACCGGGGCGCCGTCCGGGCGCCGGGCCGGCTGGATCTGGGCCTGCGGGCTGCCGTCCGGGGCGGTACTGTAGGTGACCACATCCCCGGTGATCAATGTGATCCTCTTCGCGGACTCCCCCGCCGCGCCGACGACCGGCGGCGGCACGGAGAGAGCGGGAGGTGGGGTCGGGGCGGCCATCCCGGTGGAAAGCAGCACCCCCAACGCGACAAGCGACCGGCCGATCATGCGTCTCCTCAGAGATCATCGTGTCCCCGGGAACCATGACAGATCGCAGTAAAGCCGCGAAAGACGATTGTGAGTCCTCTTCCCGCCATGTGCGGAAATAGGACATACTGTGATCGTGCTGGAGATCATCGGGCTCTCGTACGCCGAGCAGGCGCTGTACGAGGCGCTGGTGGAGCGCTCCCCAGCCGCGCTCGCCGAGCTGGGGCACGCCGCCTCCACGGCCGCCAGGCTGGAGCAGCTGGGGCTGATCACCCGGCTCCCGGAGGACCCGCCGCGCTACGTTGCGGTCTCTCCCGAGATGGGGCTGGACGCGCTGATCCGGGCGCGCACCCGGGAGCTGGCCGCGGCCCGCCACCGCGCCGCCCAGCTCGCCGCGCGCTTCCACCGCTCGGTGCCGGACGGGGACTCCGCCGACCTGGTCGAGGTGGTGATCGGCAAGGACGCGGTGGGCCGGTGGTTCCGGCGGCTCCAGGAGAGCGCGCGGCGGCAGATCAGCGTCTTCGACGCGCCGCCGTACGCGACGCCCATGGGCGGCAACGCGGTGGAGTTCGAGCTGCTGGAGCGGGGGGTCGAGTACCGTGCGCTGTACGACCGGCGGGCCATGGAGGTGCCGGGCACCCTCTCGCTCATCACCCGCTACGTCGCGGCCGGCGAGCAGGCCAGGGTCGGCGACGTGCCCGTCAAGCTCGCGCTGAACGACCTTCCCATGGCGATCATGCCGCTCCGCCACGACCAGCACGTGGTGGAGTCCGCGCTGGTGGTGCACGACTCGACGCTGCTGGACGCGTTGTCGGCGTTGTTCGAGATGTACTGGGAGCGGGCCGTGCCGCTGCAGGTCAGGCACGGGCGGCTGGCCGAGGCGACCGGCCCCGCCGAAGCGCAGCGGGACCTGCTGCCGCTGCTCACCGCAGGGCTGACGGACGCGGCCATCGCCGCCCACCTCGGGTGGAGCGACCGGACGGTACGCCGCCACGTGCGCGCGATGATGGTCCGGCTCGACGCGCGAACCCGCTTCCAGGCGGGCTACCAGGCGGTCGTACGCGGCTGGCTGGACGGGGACGCGCTATGACCGCCCTCGGGCTCGGCATGGATGGGGGTGGGCCGTGACCTCGCTGGGCGCGATCGGGCTCGGGCCCGATGAGGAGGCGCTGTACGAAGTGCTGCTCGACCGCTCCCCCGCCACCCTCGCCGAGCTGGCCGCCGCCTGGCCGCGCGCCGACCTGCAGCCGCTGCTCGCGTCGCTGGAGGCCAAGGGCCTGCTCAACACCTCCCCGGGGCCTCCGCCCGCCTACGCCGCCGTCGCCCCGGAGATGGCGCTCGACGTCCTCCTGCTCGCCGCCGAACGCGACCTGCTGCGGGTCCGCGAACGCGCCCGCGAGCTCGAGGAGGTCTTCCAGGAGCGCGCCCGCGAGCGTACGCCCCCGGTGGTCGTCGAGGTGGTCACCGGGCGGCGGGCGGTCGAGCAGCGGCACGCCCAGATCCAGCGCGCCGCCAGGCAGCAGCTTCGGTGCCTGTCCAGGCGGCCGTACTTCGACCCGCTGGGCAGCGTGGCCGCGCAGCGGGAGCTGCTGGAGCGCGGGATCACCAGCCGCATGATCTACGAGCGGGACTTCGTGGCGGCCGAGGGCGCGTTACGGCAGATCGAGGAGATGGTGGGGGCGGGCCAGCAGGCGCGGGTGCTGCCCGAGCTGCCGATGAAGCTGTACGTGGTGGACGACCGGCTGGCGCTGCTCCTGCTCAGGCACGAGCCGGCGGACGCGGTGGCGGCGCTCGTCATCCATCCGTCGGGGCTGCTGGAGGCGCTGATCAGGCTCTTCGAGGGGTTGTGGCAGCGGGCGCTGCCGCTCGGGCTGGCGCCGTCCGTCCGCAACCCGCCGCCCAGGGACTCCCGGGACGACGCGCGGCTGATCGCGCTCCTGCTGTCGGGGCTCACGGACGAGGCCATCGCCCGCCAGCTCGGGGTCGGCCACCGGACGGCGGAGCGCCGGATCGCCGAGCTGATGTCCCGGCTCGGCGCCCGCACCCGCTTCCAGGCCGGCGTCCAGGCCGCCCTCTCCCAACCACCCCCACCACCGTCCCCTTGACGGCGGGAGAGCCACTCCCCCACCGACCGGAGTGCGGTCCTTCGGGGAGTGGGAGTGTCAGGACGCGCTCAACGCCGCACAACCACAGCACCGGCCCTCCCTCCAAGGGACCCCGCCCCTGACGGCGGGAGAGCCCCTCCCCCACTGACCAGTGTGGAGGAGCTGTAGGCGTCTTGGGTGGTCGGGGGAGGGGGTGCGGGCGCATGGATGTGGCCGGATCGCGAGCCCGCGCGATCCGGCCACAGCTCAGAGGGTCAGCTTCCGCAGTGTTCGAAGGGGCTCTCGTACGTGCTCGCCCCGGCCTTGCCGCCCCACTTGACGCACTTGTCGGCGGCGGCGGCCCGGACGGGTCCGGCGTAGTACTCGAAGTTGCCGGTGTCGGTGACCCGGGCCTTGCCCTCGACCTCCAGGAAGGCCGTGGTGGCGGTGGCCGTGCCCAGCGAGGTCTTCTTGATCGTGGCCACGCAGTTGTTCCCGTTGTCCGCGTTGTACAGCAGGAAGACGGTGCCCGCCGTGCCCAGCGCGCTCGAGTCGATCACCTTGTAGCCGGTGCCGCACACCGACTCCGGCGTGTGCGGGTTGGTGCCCCCGCCGCCACCGGTGACGTACTGCATGTACTTGGTCCAGTCCCAGTACTGGCCCGGGTCGGTGTGGTCGGCCTCCGGGACCTCGCTGTGACCCACGATGTGGGTGCGGTCCTTGGGGATGCCGTACCGATCGGCGATGTTGCGGGTCAGCGCCGCCGACGCGCGGTACATCGTGTCGGTGAACCACGTCGCGTTGTCGACCCAGCCCTCGTGCTCGATGCCGACCGAGCGCCGGTTGTAGTTGCCGGCGTGGAAGGCCCGGTCCTTCTCCCTGACCGTCTGCGTGATGGCGCCGTCGGAGGAGCGCACGACGTAGTGGGCCGAGGTGGGGTTCGGCCGGGGCCCGGTCTGGAACCAGTCGATCGTCCCGGCGTAGGTGCCCTGCGCCACGTGGATGACGATGCGGTCGATCGCGTCGCTGGTGGGCCGGTTGGAGACGGCGTAGTTGGTGCTGTGCGCCGGAGCCCACGCGGCGCCCGGGTAGTCGGTGCTCGCCGCGAGCGTGCTGGGCTTGTCCAGGTCGTCCGCCTTGGCGTACGCGCCGCGGTCGGGCGTCACGGCGCGTGCGGGCGCGGTGACGGTCTCCCCTGCGGGCGTCTTGGCGTTCACGCCCTTGGCGAGCTGCTCGTACACGGTGTCGGCGTACAGCCGGGCCACCGCGGGCGAGGAGGCGCCGCCGTACTTGGCGACCGCCTGGTACCACTTGCCCGCGTCCTTGCGGGCGGTGGCGTCCAGCTTGAGCTCGTCGGCGAGGGCACGAAGCACGGCCGCGCCGCCCGCGATGTTCGTCGCGTCGTCCGACTTCAGCGCCGAAGCGGACTTCTTCGTCAGCGTGGCGGCCTTGTCGAGGGTCTTGGCGGTGACCAGGTGCATCACGCCGTAGCCGCCGTCGGCACTGGGCTGGCCCTGGTGGCCGTCCAGGTGGGTCTCGGAGTAGGCCACCGAGACCAGCAGGTCACGGGGCACCTCATACGTCGAGGCCGCCTTGGTGAACGCGTCGGTCATCGGATCGGCGGCCGCCGCCCCGGCCGGCTGCCCCACCAGCATCGACAGGGG
>NZ_JBSFNK010000033.1:0-160279 GCF_053587055.1 Nonomuraea sp. NPDC003707
CGCCGCGATCTGGCACAACCACGCAACCAACGCCCCGATCACCCGGTCACTGACCGCCTACGACCACTGACCGGAGATCGGACTTACTCGTCTAGAGGAGAAGTTTCCGGAACATCACCGATCACGAAGCGAGGCAATCGTGCAAAACGTCGTGCTGGGCGGGGCACTGGCGATCGTCGGAAGCATTGTCGGGACCATCCTTGTTCATTTCCTGCAGCGCAGCCGAGAAAAGCAAGCACGATACTTCGATCAACGGAAGGTGGCACACATCGACTTTGCACAAGCCTTCGATCGACTTCGAGAGCGAGTGGCAGACTCCGACTATCACGGTGAGCGGCCATCCGATCATGACTACCGCATCTACGGGGACCTGCCCAATCTCCTGACGGTTGTTCAGGTCTTTGCCCAGCAAGCTACCTATCAGGCAGCCTGTAAGGCAATGGATCAGCTGAAAGAATGGATTGCAAGTGATGGCGTGGCAGATCCTGCACTCGTCGACGCAGCCTTCGACGTGTACCTGCAGTATGTACGCAAGGAACTAGGAGTGGCGTAGCGGCACCCTCAGAAATATTGCCCTCACCGATCAAAAGTCGGATCATTTTGTCGACGTCGAAGATCACCGTGAGATCACGCCAGAAGCCTAGCTCGGTTACGTAGTGTGCCTGTGCGGGCGAATATCAGCGATAATAGATGCCTTCATGCTTGATAATGGCCGTCATGGGAAAGCTTCGCCCCGAGGAAAGATGGGTTTTCGCATGTATCCAGGCGGCGCTGCCTGGGATTAATGTGCGTCAACATGACGATGGTTCAGAATCGGGCATGCACGACCTCAATCTGTTCTCTCAGGACGGAGCTCTCCGGGGAGCGGTGGAGGTCAGCGCGGCAGCTGACGGCGACTCCATCGAGCTGTGGAAGCTCGTGAATGGTCAGGGGCGCCGTATCTACTCCAGTCTTGCTGGCGGATGGTTCCTGAGACTCCAGCCGTTGACACGTGTGAAGCCTCTTCTCCAGGCGCTTCCCGCGCTGCTTGCCGACTGGGAACAGCGGGGGATCCGGGAATTCTCGCGGTGGGACAGCAGCGACCCGACCTTCGCGCAAGCCTTCAAGCTGGGCATCGTTGGTGCTGGCCAGAGCGGCACCGATTTCCCTGGGAGCGTGTACTTCACCATCGAGCTGCCACCCGACAAAGCGGGCGGGTTCGTCGCCGATACTGGAGATACCTTGGCTCAGTGGGTGGGCGACTGGCTGTGGGAGGCCGGACAGGCGGATGTCCTCCGCAAGCTCGCCAAGTCCGGCGCGCCACGCCGCCATGCCTTCGTTCTGTTCCCCGGCTTTACCACTGCCCCTTCAAGGTGGCCGACTTGCTGATGCGAGATTCCGCACCGCTTCCGACTGCCTCGCCAAGTCTTCCCGCCGAGGTGACAGATGTGTGGGCCATGAGCACGTGGAACTCTGGTGGCGGGTTCCGGTGGTCGGCGGATGACGGCTGGGTCAGGTTCACGAAGGTCCTGGAGATCGATTCCTTGGAGATCATCTCCGAGGACTGAGGTCACGTCCATGGAAGTGGTGTACAGCAGTTGTGTACAGCAACACCGTCTTACGCGATCACGCCGCACCGGCCCGCATCCACCACTTCACCTGGGCGTAAGAGCGCTGACGAGACGTCCGCCCTTCCCTACGGATCAGAAGGTTACGGGTTCGACTCCTATCGGCCGCGCACAGTCGAAAGGCCCGCCACCAGGGAAATCCTGGAGCGGGCCTTCGTGTTTGTCAGGACAATCTCGGGATCTTGCTAACACCCTTACTAACAGCGTGGCTCCCGGGTGGCTCCCACTACTCCCCGATCGCCTGGGCGAAGACGTCCGCCGCCGACGCTTCCGCCGCACGGATCACGTGCGCGTACACGCGAAGCGTGATCGACGGGTCGGCGTGGCCGAGGCGGGCCGCGACGACGTGGACGGGCACGCCAGCCAGGAGAAGCGTGGTCGCGTGGATGTGGCGGAGGTCGTGCAGCCGAGCGTGCGGCAGCTGGGCGTTCAGGTGGGCCGCGTTGTGGCGCTTGATCAGAATCGGGAAGAGCGAGCTGACGGTGTCTGGGTGCACTGGCTCGTCCCGGCCAGTGGTGAATACGTAGTCGCCTCCCCCTCGCCACTCAGGTCCGACCTTCAGCTTGCCGGCGGCCTGCATCTTGTGCTGGTTACGGAGTACCTGGATCGTGCCGTCGTCGAGACTGACGATGCGCCCGCTACCTCATCGTCTGGCCGCCGGCTGCACGATGTCCGGACCGCCGGTGTGCGGCGTTGGAAAGTACGCGGGGTGCGGCTTCGGCAGCGCCGCCGCACACGCCGCAGAACATGCATTCACCAGGAAAGGCAGCACGTCGGTACCGACCGGGCGAGAGATCCAGACCTGGTGAAGCTCACCTTGGACCGGCCCGTCGCAGATGCTGCAGGTCCGCACCGCGTCGGCGCCCCACACGCCCGGGTCGAGCGCTGCGAAGTCTGCCTCTCCTACGCCGGTCACCGGCCGCAGCTTCGGAAACGGCGGCCGGAACTTGAAATTGCCGTAGAGGACGCGCGTGCTCACCGTGCTGTCGGCCAACTTGGCGCATCTGGTCAGCTCGTACGGATACCAATGCAGTCTGTGGGAGGTGTAGGGCTCGAAGACCTCAAGGCTCGTCATGGCCCCGATCTCGGGCGGGATGCGAACCAGATTTGTGCCGTAGAGCACCAGATGTTTGACGGCGGTCAGCTTCGCGATCGCTGGCGGTAGCGTGACAATCTGCCGCCGCTCGGGAGCGCTCAGATCCACGAACGGCTTGAATACCGTCCGTCCATCCGCAACCGCCTCGTCGATCAGCGCAAGCAGATACTGCCAGCCCGCCGCCTCGGTGTCCTGCCGGTCCCCGTGGAAGGAGACGGTCGCAGGCCGGGTCGCGGCCGAGTGGCCGACGCACTGGCAACGATCGCGGGCAGGCCCGCCCGCACTGGGTCCGACCGCATCCGCAAAACGGTTGGGAAACAGCTGCGGCGTGATCTCGTCTGACCCCATGGGCGGAGCATACCGGGACCTCATCGACCTGACTCGCACGCACATCGACACATCCGGGCGCCAACTCGATCCGCTCACCATGACACCCCATAGCGCACGGTCGGCGGCATGAGCGGATGTTGGCCGAGTACGTCGACGTCCTGGAACACGCGAGGGTCATCCGAATCGGGACTCAGCTGACAAGGCCGCCCTGTACGGTGTGTTGCGTGCCAGAGGTCGAAGTGGATTTCGGTGCCGGACCGAGGCGGATCGCAAGCTCGACACGTGTGCTCAACCTCGGTGGAGGCGACAGCAGTCTCGCCCCCGCCGAGGGCCCTGTCGACTGGTCGCAGTTGGACAAGCTTCCGGCGTGTATCACCGTTGAGTGGTCGGGCACCGAGCGCGGCATCGTCGACGCGCTCGCCACGCACTCCAATATCCGATTCCTGTACTGGAACGAGGCTTCCGGCGATATCGACCTCACCACCACCCGCCTTGGCACGGTGCGGCTGGACGGTGCCCGGCTACGCAGTGTCCGCCTTCCAACGTCGGTCACCTCGTTGCTCCTGCGGAGGCCGCCAGCAACGCTGCAGGTTGACGCGCCCGATTCGGGCCATCGGCTGGACCTGCGGCTCTTTCAGTACGGACCAGACGTCGTGATCCCGGACGGTCTGCGAGGTATATCCAAACTGTGGCTCTGGGTCGGGAGGACGGTGTCCGCCAGAGTCCTGGCCGGGTTGAACGACCTGGAGGAGCTGACGATCACGTTCGGCGATCCGCCCGGTGCCTTCACCGATCTGGACGAGCTGCACGCACTCCACCTCCTCCGGTCACTGCAGCTCGACGATGCCTACGGCCTGGATCCGGACGAGCTGCCGGAACCGCCGTCGCTGCGCCGCATCGAGCTTCAAGGGACCAGGCGTAAAACCGCAGCCGCGGTCAAGACGCGGTTCGAAGACAGTGGGATCGAAGTAACGATCAGCGGTGCCAAGTCAGAGGCGTGGCTGGCGGGCCACATGGATAACCCGTTCCGGGACTGGGTGGAGGACTCCGAGACATTCGCAACGGCCGCATGCGAGGCCTACACCCGCGCACTGCGCGCAGCCGAGGCGATCGCGCCTGAGGCACCCGAAGGTAGGGAGGCCGCCGAACGGGTCCTGCGTCGATTCGTCGCCGACCTCAACGCGATCGAATCCGAGTACGGCTTGATCGATACGAACTATCGCGAACAAGCTTGGGATGTGTTCCGCAACCTGGCCGAACGCACCCATGTCCCCGCCCAGCAGGCCAGTCAGTGGTTTGATGACGGTCGCCGGTTCTGATCTCACCAGCACGGTTCTGTGACGTAACGAACGTACCGGCACGTCCGGGCGCCGATTCGATCCGCTCACCATGTCACCCCATAGCGCGCTGTCGGCGGCAGATCCGGACGCTTGTCGGTCTATCGATGATGTCGCCAGGCTGCGGCACACACCTCTATCCAGGTCGCGAGACAGCCTTGAACGATCGTGTTCTCACTCGTAATGAAGTGCTCTGGGCGTAGATACCCTTCCGGGGCCGCGGGACCTGCGTCGTTGCGCTCCTACCGGCTCGGCGTGAAGGACGAGACGATCAGCCAGATGGCGCCGGCCACGATCATGATCGCGACGGCGACATCCCTCGTCCGGCTGGAGATCAGGCCTTTCAGCTGTCCGCGGATTATGCTTCGTGCCAGGTGAACGGTGCCGGCCCAGGAGAGCCGTACCTGGGGGTGCCAAGCGGCCGAGGCGACGAGGACGGCCGCGAGAAGCAGGCGCCAGCGCACCGAATCGGCGAAAAGCAGCCCGAAGGGGTCACTCGTCAGGCTGGTGTACGTCACGATGTCGAGCAGTACGAAGAGAAGAAGAGCCGCTGCGGCCGCGGTGCCGGTTGTGCGTTTCCACAGGGTTGGAGCGGTGGCTGTCGCGGCCGCCGCCAGTGCAACGATGACGACCGGCAGACCGATCGTGTCAGCGTCACTGGACCACCACGTGAGGCCGTCCCAGGAGGACGCCTCGGCCACGTAGACGGCGCTCAGGAACACGTCGTATGTGGCCGGAAGGCGGTGGAACATGGCCGCCCATGCTGCCGCGACGGCGGCGCCTGCCCAAAAGATCATCCCGTACTTCCTGCGGGGCAGGGGTGATCGGGCCGCCAGAAGCAGCGCCCCTGCGGCCATCGGATACGAGATGATCAGAAGCCAGGGCGGTGCGACCGCATGTTCGCGCCCGGTGCATGGATCGGGGCCCGGCAGGAGAAACGCGACGACGAGCCCGTACGCGAGCACTGTGGCGATCGCGGCGACGGCCGTGAACGTGGCTCGGCGTGAGCCGTACAGGACAAGGACGGCCACGGCGATCGGCAGCAAGAGAACGGCCCAGAACAGCAGCTCTCCCGGCAGGTCGTCCGGCGCGTAAACACCCAGCCCGTACGGACCAGCCAGCGCATACGGACCTTCCCTCGAAGAGAAAGCGGGGGCCGCCGAGGAACAGAACCAGCCGACGCTCTGCCTACCTACCCCGAAGGTGGTCAGGATCACCGGTCCGGACGCGGCCACAACCGCACCGAAGCGCAGCAACACCGCCTTCGGGGAGGGCACATACGCCGCAGGATCCTGTATCACGGCACCTTCCCCCGGAAACGATCAATCGGGGTCAGGGTAGTGGATGACCATCGGCTGAGAGGGGCCGCTTTCAGGGCATGGACACTACCTTCGTTCGGTTTCTCTCCACGGATGGGAGCCTGCAATGATCAGCGGATGGAGTTAGTGCTCGACCCGCCGCACGGGATCGGTCCGCTGCGGCTCGGGATGACGCCGGACGAGGCACGAGCGGCGCTCGAAACGTTAGGTCCGCTGGAGTCGACCGCCTACGGTGAGCTGGCCGTGCACCTGACGAGCGGGCTTGGGTTCAGTGTGGGCTTCGGGGCGGGGCCGACGCGGGACCGGGTCAATGCGATCGAGGTGTGGCGTCCGCACGAGCGCGACGTGGTGCGATACCGCGACGTCGACATCTTTGGCTTGCCCGCGCTGGAGGTCGTGGAGCGGCTCCGAAGCCACATCGACCTCATGCCGAACGAAGACGATGACGGGTTCACCGCGCGAGCGTTATACCTCGCGTTGTGGCGACCGTTCGCAGCCGATGACGACCCAGATGAGGCGCAGGGGCACTTCTTCCAATCGGTGCTCGTGGCCCGGCCGGGCTACGACGACGCTCCCGCCGAGGCAGCGGCCCGGCTGGCCTCTGGGGGCGAACCCGGCTACTGATTAGCCCAGGACTGTGCGTTTGCCTCGCTCCGCCCTTCCGACGTCATCGCCGCGACATATATGGCACACGCTCATCGGCAGAAGAGGACGACAGCACGGGTCCGAACCCTGCACACGGCGGACTGCGGGCACCCAAGATTCGTGAGACAAACGTCATGTCGTACTCACGATCGTGTCGCTGGACCGTGCATTGTTTCGGTCCCCGACATGCTCAACTCCAGTGACGTCTCGTGCTCATGGCGAGCGACGGATAACACACTGGACGAGGTGAGCGTTGGCCGGCGTGGGATAACAGTGAGATGGTGGCGGCCACCTTGGTGCAGTTCCCGAAGCCCTACATTGCAGATCCTGACGATCGCTGGGACGAGAACGCGGCGTTCATCGCGCGCGCGGTCCGATGTCCTGCGTTTGCTGGAACGAGGTCCATCGCCTGCGCGCTCTGCTGGAGAGAGCGCATCACGATGACGCCGATGGTGGCCGGTCTTGCTAACGACGTTGCTAACAACGTCCCTGGATACCGATGGACGTTCGTAGAAAGCGATCATGTCGAGGGCATCGGTGAGCAGGCATTTTCTGACACCGGTAGACGCTGGTGGACGATCTCGAACTGGCTACGGATCAGAAGGTTACGGGTTCGACTCCTGTCGGCCGCGCTCCAGCTCAAAGGCCCTTCGGCTTCAGTCCGAAGGGCCTTTTTCGTGGTCATACAGCAGCGTTTTACAGCAACGCCCCCGAGGTTAACCATCTGATTCGGTAGTCAGACGCCTATTCAACCGGTCGAGCGCCCGGATCGGGTGGCTAGGAGTACTGGGGCGCATGGTTCGGGTAGTGGAAGCGCGGCCCTTGAATCCGCCGTCTGGGCCGATCCTCCCGGCGAGTGCCGCACAGTGCCGTCGTACGGGACCCTGAGACACATGAACGACGATGTCTATTCGGGTCACCACTGGCGTTCCCTGTACGAGGGCGTCTTTGACCACGAGGGCGACGGACTGGGCGACATGCTGCTGCGGTGGCTGGATGAGCATCCGGGGCACGTGGCGGAGGTGAGGGAGGCAGGCCAGCCCGAAAGTCACCTGATCCCTCTGGGGAAGCTGCCCAGGAGGGGATACAGCCCACTGGTGCGGTTGTATGCCGTGAACCGCATCCTCGACCTGCTCATCTTGAACTACCAGGATCCCCCGGACGATCCGGCAGCGAGCCCGAACGAGGTTTACCCACCGGTCGGCGTCTATCCCGCCTTCTGTGAGGCGCTGGGTGCGGACCGGATCGGTAGGCGGGGCTTCCATCCGTTCTTCCACGAGGTCGTCGAGGTACGGCCGGTCGACGATCCCGATGAGCCACCCTCGATCACCGAGGAGCGCTGGCCCGGTTACATGATGGGATCGATGCTGCTGACGCGGGCCGGGGTGGTTGCCACCGCCGGGGCGCAGCATCTGGTTGCGGGGGTTGCCGATCGCTCCAGCCTGTATTGGACCTTCTGGCGCCGGTCACGATTCACCCACGACCTCTCGCACGGTTGGGGGAGCAACTCACAGTGGAGAACTGACTTCCGCCGCGACTACCTGGTCGACGGCCGATTGCACTACAACGTGGACGAGGCCCTGGATTCGCACAACGAGCAGTGGGCGGACGAGGACCTCGACCCGGCGTCGAAGATCGGGATTGTCCGGTACCGGTGCAGCACCGTCGTCGATCACGGTGATGACCTCTTCCCCTACAACGATCATCATGTCGAGCTGGCCCCTGCGGACTGACCTTAGGCACCCCGGAAAGGGCCCGCCACCAGGGAAAACCTGGAGCGGGCCTTCGTGCTTTTCAGGACGATCTACGCGGTGCGTGATCGACGGGCGCGCTGCCCGTCCACGTCGTTGCGGGTCGCCTCGGTCATGCCGACCGCCGTCCCGAACCTGGGCCCGCCTCGGAGACGCCATCCCCGCGACCATGTCTCGACCGCTTCAGCAGCGTCTCGTCGGCCTCGGGCAGCCAGGAGTGCGGAGGCCGACGCAGCCAGAGTTCCACGCCTCGGATCTCCGTCACGGCCTGGAGCAGCGCGTCCAGACCTGGATGCCGCAGGCCCTCAGGGAAGACGAGGTTCTCCAGGGCGAGCGGCACGGGATCGACCAGCGGCCGCACCACGGCGCCGGGGATTCCGCCGACCTTCGCCGTGGCCAGCACGGGTTCTCGGTGCCGTTGCAGGTAGAGGCCCATCTCGTGGGATCCGACCGGTGGCGCGTGTGGCGTGGCCAGGGTGAGCCCGAACTCCTCCGCCAGGCGCTCGCCCAGGTCGGTCCACTCGGTGGTCGCGGGATTGCCCGCCATGGCGTCCAGCGGGAAATCGGCCAGCACGCCGAGCGGCACCTCCTCCAGCGCGGCCAGCGGATGATCCTCGGACACCAGCACGGCGAGCGGATCCAGCTGTACGGGCACCTGGGCCAGCCCCTTGCGCACGGAAGCGGGCAGTCCGGCGAAGCGGCCGAACGACACGTCGAGACGCCCCTCCCGCATGGCGGCGGCCCCGGAGGCCAGCCCGCCGTGGAAGCGGGCGAGGATCTCCACTCCCGGCGCCAGCTCCCTGGCCCTGACCAGCGGCCGCGGCGGTTCGTGCCCCTGCATGTTGACGTCCACGAGCAGCGGCCCTCGGGCGCTGGAGACCTCCGCGACCAGCTCGTCATGCAGCGCGAGCAGCCGCCTGGCCCCGGACAGCAGCCGCGCTCCCGCAGGGGTCAGCTCCACCCGCCGGGTGGTCCTGGTGAACAGCGCCTGCCCGAGTTGCTCCTCCAGCCGCCGCACGTCGCGGCTGAGCGCCTGCTGGGCCACGTACAGGCGGGCGGCGGCGCGGCCGAAGTGCAGCTCCTCGGCGACGGTCACGAACACCCTGAGCAGCCGGGGATGCAGGTCCACGCGGCAACATTAACAACAGATCCGCGTTAATCCCGGCCTTTCCGGTGTTGGACCCGGCGTCGTGATCTCCGTCAGGGTGGACCCATGATCCCCATGAAAGAGCTGCTCAGCGGCATGCCGCTGTCGCCCACCCAGATCGGCGTCCTCCTGAGCCTGGTCCACCCACCGGGGCTGACGGCTCAGAACGTCACAAGCGGGTGGCCCACGAAGAGGCCGAAGCGCAGGAGGTTCAGCACCGGCACGACGTAGTGCTGCGGCAGCGGGGATCAAGGCGCCCAGGTTTGACCTGCTGACCGACCAGTCCGGCAGGCAGACTACGGGCCGGTCCCGGGTGCCGGCGGCTCAGGCCGCGGGCATCCGCCGCTGCCGCAGGGGTCGCCGAAGACCCAAAACGCTCGCCTGACCTGCGACAACGCCTTCGGATTGCATGCGGTGGCGGTAGTCGTCGCCGCGGTTCGGCACAATTACCGATATGCGAGTCGGATTGCTCGGACCGTTCGAGGTTCGGAACCATGACGGGGCCGTGGTGGAGGTTCCCGGGATTCGGCTGCGCGCACTGCTGGCGGCGCTCGCCCTCGAACCCGGCCGGATCGTCACGCGTGCGAGGCTGGTGGACTGGATCTGGGGGGAAGAGCCGCCCGCGGACGAAGTGAACGCCTTGCAGGCGCTGGTGTCCAGGCTGCGCAGGGTGTTGCCGGCCGGTGTGATCGAGGCGGATTCCGGCGGGTACCGGCTGGCCCTGGCTGCTGATGCCGTGGACGTGTCCCGGTTCGAGCAGCTGGTCGGTCAGGCCCGTGCCGCCGAGCCTGCGGCGCGGGCGGATCTGCTGCGCCCGGCCTTGGCGTTGTGGCGTGGTACGGCCATGGCGGACATCGCGCTGCAAGGCAGCGACGCGTTCGACTCCGCGGTCGCGCGTCTGAACGAGCTCTACGTCGCCGCGCTCGGGGACCGGGTGGATGCCGACATCCGCCTCGGCCACGGCTCGGAGTTGGTCTCCGAGCTGACCGACCTGGTTGCCACGTACCCGCTGCGGGAGGGGTTCGTGGCGGCCTTGATGCGAGCGCTCGCCGAGGCGGGACGTGAGAACGAGGCGTTGACCCTGTACCAGCGGACGCGCGAGCGGCTCGCCGAGGAGCTGGGCGCCGATCCGTCGGCCGAGCTCTCCGCGCTGCACACCGCGTTGCTCCGCGGCGAGCTGGGCCGGCGAACGGAGAACCACAGGACGAACCTGCGCGCCGAGCTGACGAGTTTCGTCGGCAAGGATGACGACGTCTCCGCGGTCGCCGAACTGGCCGTCAAGCACCGGCTGGTCACCTTGACGGGGGCGGGCGGCTCGGGCAAGACCCGGCTGGCCACGGAGACCGCGCGAACGATGCTCGCCGAGCTGCCGGATGGGGCGTGGCTGGTCGAACTGGCCTCGGTGGGGGCAGGCGGTGAGCTGGCGCAGGCCGTTCTCACCGCGATCGGCCTGCGTGACCAGGCATTGCTCGGTGGCGCTCGGGCCGGGGACCCGATGGATCGGCTCATCACCGCGGTCCGGGAGCGCACGATCCTGCTGATCCTGGACAACTGCGAGCACGTGATCGAGGCGGCCGCGGCCTTCGCGGATCGGCTCCTGGGAGAGTGCCGCAGGCTGCGGATCCTGGCCACGAGCAGGGAACCGCTCGGTATCTTCGGGGAAGTCCTGTGGGGGGTCGAGCCACTCGCGCTGCCCGCCGAGGGAGCCGACCCCTCCGAGGTCGCGTCCTCGTCCGCGGTGCGGCTGCTGCGGGACCGCGCGGGTCTGGTGCGCAAGGACATCGGCTCCGACGCGCACACCTTGGCGACCATGGCGCGGATCTGCCGGGCGCTCGACGGGATGCCGCTGGCGATCGAGCTGGCCGCGGCACGGCTGCGCACCATGTCCGTCGATCAGCTGGCACGCGGGCTCGATGACCGTTTCCGTCTGTTGACCGGCGGCAGCCGTACGGCGCTTTCCCGGCACAAGACGCTGCGCGCGGTCGTGGACTACAGCTGGGACCTGTTGACCGAGGCCGAACGTGGCGTGCTGCGGCGGCTGTCGGTGTTCTCCGGCGGGGCGAGCCTGGAGGCGGCCGAACGGGTGTGCGGGGGCGAGGCGTTCGCCGGGGAGCAGGTGTTCGACGTGCTCACCGCGTTGATGGAGAAGTCGCTGCTGCTCGCCGACGGCGAGGACACGCCGCGCTACCGGATGCTCAACACCATCAGGGAGTACGCGGCGCACCGGCTCGCCGAAGCCGGGGAGACCGAGCAGGCGCGCCGGGCGCACCTTGCGTACTTCACCGAGCTGGCCGAGACGGCCGATCCGCACCTGCGTCGGGCCGAGCAACTGGAATGGCTGTCCACGCTCGAGCCCGAGCACGACAACATCAGCGCGGCCCTGCGCGGGGCGATCGCCGAGGGATGGGCCGAGGAGGCGACGCGGCTGGTCGGGGCCGCGGGCTGGTACTACTTCAGCAGGCACAGGGTCGAGGGCGCCGAGTTGAGCATCGCGGCGGTCTCGCTGCCCGGTGAGGTGCCCGATGAGGTGCGGGCGTTGGCGTGCCTGCTCGTGACCATCTTCGTGAGCTCCGGGGTCGGCGGCGATCAGTATCAGGCGCGGGAGTGGATCCAGGAGGCGTACCGGTTGTCCCAGCGCAGCGGGTATCACCACCCGCTGCTCGGGTTCGTCGGGCTGCTGGAGCGGATTCTGGAGGGTCCGACGGACTTCCTGCCCGCGTTGGAGCCGCTCATCACCGACGATGATCCATGGGTGCGCGCGCAGGCCAGGCTCACTCGTGGCCGGTTCCGGCTCACGCTCGGCGGCGACGAGACCGACGTGGACGTCGACGCCAAGATCGCCCTTGCCGAGTTCCGCACGCTGGGTGACCGGTGGGGGATCTCGTTGGCGCTGACCTTCCTGGCCGAACGGCTCGCCATGCGCGGCGAGTTCACGCGCGCGTGTGAGCACTACGAAGAGGCGGCCGTGGCGCTGACCGAGATAGGCGCGACCGAGGACGTGATCGGCCTGCGGGCGCGGCAGGCTCAGCTGTACTGGCTGCTCGGCGATGAGCGATCCAGCACGTCCGCCATGGCAGAAGCGCAGCGGTGCGCGGGCGGGATCGCGTGGCCGGACGCGCTTGCCGAGCTGGCGCTGTCGAAGGCGGTGCTGGCGCGCTGGCGCGGCGAGCAGGAACAGGCACACGAGCACCTGACCACGGTGCAAGCGGTGCTGGGCGACTCGGACAGGGTCGGCTCCATCTTTGCCAAGACCATGGACCTGTACGGCTACCTCACCGAGGATCTCGAGACGGCCCGCGCGCACCGGACCGAGGCGTTCCGCATGACTGTGGAGCATGCGTATCTACCGGCGGTCGCCGAGCTGTTGATCGGGATCGCGGATCTCGCGCTGCGCCAGGGACAGTACGAGCAGGCCGCGCGACTGCTCGGGGCGAGCGACAGCGTGCGCGGCACGCCGGATCGTTCGCTGCCGGACGCTTCCAGGATCGCCGCGGACACGCGGAATCGCCTCGGCGAAACCCTGTTCACCGAGGCGACCCATGACGGTGCGCGGAGGGACTGGCGCGAGCTGGCCGAGATCACGCTCGCTTCGTGAACGACGCGCGCGCCCACAGGTAGCCGATCAACATGATCCCCACACACCAGGCGGTCGCCGTGTGCGCTGACCTCCTTGTTCCCGTGACCGGTGAGGGCGAGGAAGACGTCGTCCAGGTCCGGGGTATGCACCGACAATTCCTCGACTTCTATGGAATGCGCGTCGAGCCGATCGAGCAGCGCGCGCAACGACCTCACCCCGCCGTCGCCGGGTACCCGCAAGGTCAGCTCCTCGTCGTCCCTTGTGGACACGTGTAACACCTGTGCCGCGGCGTCGAGCCCGTGCCGACCGGTGAACCGCAGCCGGACATGGCTGCCGGGAACCTGGCGCTTGAGCTCGTCGGCGGTGCCCTCGGCGACCAGCCTGCCCTGGTCGAGTACGGCGATACGGTCGGCGAGCTGATCGGCCTCCTCGAGATACTGGGTGACCAGTTCCCGGATGATCTCCCACAGGGTGCGGCGGCTGCGCGGATCGAGTCCCGTCGTGGGCTCGTCCAGGAAGATGATCTGCGGGTTGCCGACCAGCGTCATGGCGAGGTCCAGCTTGCGGCGCATGCCGCCGGAGTAGGACGCCGCCGGTTTGCTCGCCGCTTCGACCAGGTCGAACCGGTCGAGCAGCCGGCCGGCGATTCGTCTGCCCTTGGGCAGGTGCAGGAGGTCCGCCATCAGCAGCAGGTTCTCCTCGCCGGTGAGCAGGTCGTCCACCGAGGCGAACTGCCCGGTGACCCCGATCGCCGCCCGCACCGCCTTGGTCTCCGTGACCACGTCGTGCCCGGCGACGACCACCTTGCCGGCGTCGGGGGTCAGCAGCGTGGTCAGCACGTTCACCGTCGTGGTCTTCCCGGCACCGTTAGCGGCGAGGTCCCGTCAGTAGTCCGGCATGATGCCGATCAAGGTGGGATCGGCGTCATCGCCGCGCAGCTCCAGGCCGGTGACGATCTGGGCGAGCTCGGCGGCCTTGACCAGGTCACCCTCCGTCTCCATGCCCAGTTCGTACGACGCATTCGCCCACTCGTGGCGGCCGAAAAACCGTTGCGCGCGAGGGCCGCGACGCGGAACGCTTCCGGCGTGGATATGCACGCCAACCAGCTGACGGTGTCACCGGAGACAGTACGCGCCTTGGTGGATGAACAGTTCCCCAAGTGGCGGAGCCTGCCGATCACCGGCATCGCGGCCCACGGGACGGTCAACGCCATCTTTCGCATCGGCGACCGCTTCGCGGCTCGGTTCCCTCTGCAGGACGGGCACGTCGACTCGATTCGCAGTTGGCTGGAGTCCGAAGCGGAAGCCGCCCGGGAGTTGGCAGGCCGCACGCGGTTTCCCACGCCCGAGCCCGTCGCGCTCGGTGAGCCCGGCGCGGGATACCCCCTCCCGTGGTCGGTGCAGACCTGGCTGCCCGGCGCCGTGGCCACCGATGAGGACCCGGGCGAATCGGTCGCGTTCGCCCACGACCTGGCCGATCTCATCAATGACCTGCGCGCGATCGACACGCGTGGCCGCACGTTCGCCGGCCAAGGCCGGGGAGGCGACCTGCAAGCCCATGACGGGTGGATGGAGACCTGTTTCGAGCAGAGCGAACAACTCCTCGACGTCCCCCGGCTTCGCGGACTGTGGAAGGAGTTTCGGAGTCTGCCGCGCAAGGACGCCGACGTGATGACCCACAGCGATCTCATTCCGGGCAACGTGCTCGTGTCCGCCGGCCGGCTGGCCGGGGTCCTCGACGTCGGCGGCTTCGGACCGGCCGACCCCGCTCTGGATCTTGTGAGTGCCTGGCATCTGCTTGAGGCCGGGCCGCGGCAGGTGCTCCGCCTGGACCTCGGGTGCGACGACCTGGAATGGGAGCGAGGCAAAACGTGGGCCTTCCAGCAGGCGATGGGCGTCGTCTGGTACTACCTCGAGACCAACCCGCCCATGAGCCGGATGGGCCGACGCACTCTGGACCGCATCCTGAGCTCCGGATCCCGCTGGACCGCGGGATAGTCCGTCGTCATGAAACTTTCACCGGCCCTCGGCGGTCCGAAATCCAGGAGTGCTCCTTTCATACCTGACCACACTCCCGTTTCTGCTGGGTGACCGAAAACGCCGGAAAAGCCCACTGATACGAAACCACCCCATCGACGAATATCGCACTGCGCGTTCCAGAAGAGACATGAACGACGGCGACGTCACGGGGAGAATTCGACATGGGGGACCTCTTCGGCATGCTCAAACGCAGGGCCGACGACAACGCGAGGAGAGTGGTGGACGCCTGCGCCGGCGAGATCGCCGGTTTCCAGGCGATCGAGTCCGGATCGCGGGCGTCGATGATGGAGTTCGCGGTCGTCGTACGGCGTCGGACGGCCGAACTGGCCGCCTCCGGCGAGCCGCTGCTGGAAAGCGACCTGGCCTTCATCGAGTCGGTCGGCGAGCAGCGCGGCGCACAGGGCGTGGCACCGGGCTGTCAGCGCGGCGCGCTCGCACTGCATGCCGCCTTCACGCTGCGCGAGATCTCCGAGGCGGCCGGGCCCGGCGATCTGACCGACACGATGCGCATGATCGACTGGCTGGCCGAGCAGGGCACGGCGGCGCAGGCGGTCTACACCCGCGGCTACTTCCGGGGGTACGAGCGGTTCCTGCCGACGGCCTCACGCGTCCACCTGCTGGCCACCATGGTGCTGCACGACGACCCGATGGTCGGCGAGCTGGCCGGGAGCCTCGGAGTGCCGATGACCGAGCACTATCTGGTCACGGTGGTACGGGTGGCCACGGAGCCGCCGGAGCAGTGCCGGGAGGAGGTCGTGGGCACCCTGTTGCAGCGGCACCGGATGCCGTTCGGGTGGCAGGAACCGGACGAGTTCGTGGCGCTGGTGCCCTACCACGGGACGCGACCGGAGCACCGGGCGGCGGCCGAGGGGTCCGGGCTGGCGCTGGCGCGGGCGGTCGCCGAGGTCGTGGGGCGGCCGTGCTCGGTCGGCACCGCCCACGGGCGCCGCCGCGCGCTGGTCCAGGCGGCCGCGCTGGCGCGGAAGGTCAGCCGGGTGGCGCCGATCGAGCGGGTGCCGCGCCGGCCGTACGGGGTGGCCGACGTGTTCGCGGAGCTGGGGGCGGTGGAGACGCCGCAGGTGGACCAGTGGTTGCGGGAGACGGCGCGGCGGCTCGGCGACGGGCCCGACCTGGTGCCCACGCTGGACGCCTACTACCGCAACGACATGAACCGGCTGCGTACGGCCGAGTCGCTGCACATCCACCCGCGCACGCTCGACTATCGGCTGCGGCGGGTGCGGGAGCTGGTGGGGATCGAGCCGGGCTCCACGCACGGCGTCCGGGTGCTGAGCACCACCGTCACCCGGCTGCTGGCCGGCGCGTGGAACGAGCACGGCTTTGTCTGACCGCCATTTTGACATTAGTGATGAACGCCTCCCCGGCGCCATGGCGGAGATTCTCCCGAAGTGACGATGACCGGCGCTCCTGGCTTGGCGAAAGTATCACTGGTAAGGCTCGGCCGGGCCGAAAGGGAAATCCAGCGAAAGGTTCGATCACATGGCAGTACATGCGAGAAGAATGCTCGTCGGCGTGCTGGCCGCGATCACGGCGCTGCTGTTCTCTGTCGCGCTTCACACGGGTTCGGCCGCCGCGGCGCCCGAACGCGGGTTCACCGACCAGTCGACCACGACGCTCAAGGACGCCCAGGGCAAGGACGGCGGGGCCGCGCTGACCGCCACCTACTCATGTTCCCGGAGTGTCCCGATCCCGGCGTACTACATCGACATCGACTGCTCGGTGTTCACCGGGGCGATCAGGATCCTGGTGACCTGCTCCGACGGTTACCAGTTCGCCAGCCCGATCATCTTCGCCGGGAACCGGTTCACCGGACGCGGCACGTGCGGGCCGCCGTGGACCGTACGCTCCGCCAACGCCGAAACGGTGTTCTGACCGGTCCATCCGTTCCCCGAGCCACCCGGGACCACCGGGTGGCTCTCTCATACGTAAAAGCTGAGGGCCCGGCAGGCGGCGCGGCGTGCCGGGCGATCGATGGTCGGAGTCGCTCAGGCCACCAGGTGCTGCTCGGCCAGTTCGGTGAGCGTCACGGTGCACAGGCCGCCGCGCTCCGCCTTGACGTCGGTCACCTTGAGCTGCGTTCCCGGCGCCAGGATGAACTCCTCCTCGCCGGTGAACGCGGAGAAACTGCGAATGCCGACGGCCCGGGCGGGGTGCACCTCGAAGAGGGTGCGCTTGCCGCGGCGGCCGAGGAACGCCTGGGCCACGCCGAGTTCCGACGTGCACGAGGACACGCCCCACCACGTCACGGTCCGGCCGAGCGGGTACTGCGCCCGCAGGTCCAGCGACACCCCGCGCCACAGCGGTTCCTTGCGGGCCGGGAGGCGCGACACGGCCGAGAACAGGAGTCGCAGGTAAGGGAGGTACGGAACGATGCGGGTGCGGTCCGGATTGCGCAGGGTGGCGTTGATCTGCCGGTAGAACGCCGACTCGCAGGTGTAGAGGTAGAGGGCCGCGATCTCGTCGGCGGACAGGCCATCCACAGCACCGGCCGACTGCTTCTCGCCGAACCGGTACGACTGCTCCGTGTGCCAGTCGAGCCCCGACAGCAGCTTGGCCACCGGGGAGACGGCCTCGCGGAAGTCCATGAGCGGGGTGTCGAACACGCCGGTGATCGCCGGCAGGTCCAGGCCCTCGTCCTTGACGCTGGCGAGCCGTTCCAGGTAGAGCTTGTGCAGCTCCATCGTGGACGCGATGAACGCCCCCATCCGGTCGGCGGTGTCCGCGTCCGCCCCGCCGCCGCCCTGCGCCGCGAGCTTGTTCCACCCCTTGCTGGGCAGCCAGTCGATCTCGTCGGCGCCGAGCGCCGCGAGTGCCGCGTTCACGTCGGCGAAGTGGTTCCCGTCGCAGAAGATGTCGCCCTGTGCCGCGGGGTTGGGGTGGTCGATGTGCCGGACCTCGACCTCGGGGTACTTCCTCTGGAGCCGGAGTACGACCTCCTTCAGGCTGCGCGCGTGCGCCCCCCACCACGCGAACACCACGCCCCGGTCCGCCTCGTCGGCGTTCTGCTTGGCCCTGAGGATCTCCTCGACGAGCTTCTCGACGACCGGCCGCCAGAACGCGGTGTGCTGGTCGGTCCCCATGGCCCCGTCGCCGCTGGCGGTGAGTGCCGCGTTCAGCAGCAGCACGCCCTGCGTGAGCATCGCCTGGAACCACTCGGGCGGCTGCACGGTGTCATGCTGCTTCAGCAGCGCGCGGATGTTGGCGATCGGCGTCTTCTTGGGGATCCCGTGCTTCCACATCGCCGCCGCCTTGATGATGCAGCGGATGGTGATGACCTTGCCGAACTGGCTGTCGGCCCAGTCGTGGAAGGTGTTGTCGAACATCGCGATGCCGGTCGCGCTCTCGGCCCGCGGGTACGGGTTCTGGCCGAAGACGACGACCTTCCACTTGTGCGGCGGGTTGGGCTTGAGCGCCTGGAAGGTCAGTTCGCGGACGGGTACGACCTGGGGGCTGCGGTTCGGGCCGATGAAGGTGGCGGCGGCCGGTTGTGCCTCGATGACCGGCTTCAGGAGCGGCAGCCACGGCTCGCCGCCGCCCTTGAAGAGGTCGGCCAAGGCCAGCGGGTCATCCGGACTGTTCGCGTCATCCGGTCCGGGCGACGTGGGGTTGGCGTCAGGTGACGAGGGGGTGTCGGCGTCGCGCATCGATGGGCTCCCGGGTCGGCGAGGCGTGCCGGTGGCGGCACAGGGGACTGAGGTGGAGGCATTGTGCCGCGTGAAGATCCCGAATGTGATGCGTTCGCATACGCGGAGATCATTCACACATCCCAGGCAAGATCCAGTTTTGTCGTTGTGGAGCTGTATGTTCGTGTCCGCTGGAAACGTCCCTCCCCCTCGCCTGGAGTGAGCCATGACCGTCGATCCCGTGCAGCCGCCGCTCAAGGTGGTCCTGGTGGATGTCAACGCGAAGGTGGTGCAAGAGTGGCTGGCCGCGTTCGCCGACACCCCTGAGGTCGAGATCCACAAGGGCTCGATCGTCTCCGAGCAGGCCGACGCCTGGGTCAGCCCGACCAACTCCCGCGGGCGGATGGACGGCGGGGTCGACGCGGTCATCAAGCGGCACCTCGGGGCCGGGATCCAGCTACGCGTCCAGCGGGCGATCCGCGACCGGTTCGACGGGTCGCTGCCGGTGGGCAGTGCCGTGTGCGTGCCGTCCGGGGCGACCAACCCGAAATTCCTGATCTCGACGCCGACGATGGTGCAGTCGGCGCAGGACGTGAGCGAGACGCTGAACGTGGCCATGGCGTGCGCCGCCGCGTTCCAGGCCATCCACATGCAGAACGAGAAGGAGCCGGGCAGCATCACGTCGGTCGCGCTGGTCGGCATGGGCGCGGCGACGGGCCAGGTGCCGCCGAAGGTGTGCGCCAACCTGATGTGGACCGGCTACACGCTGTTCAACGACTACCGCTTCGAGGACTACGACGACCTGCGCAGGACGATCCGCGAGCAGCTCGACGACATCGACAGCCGCCCCGAGGAGCGGGTCCGGATCAAGCCGCCCACCGACAGCCCCCGCGGCTGACGCCGCGGCGAGGTCACTCCCAGACCGCGGACTCGGGGTCGACGCCGTGCACCTTCGCGTTCGCGAAGATCACGTCGCGCAGCCAGGCGGCCAGACCCGGTGCGACCGCCTCGAAGTGCGCCGCGAACCCGGGATCGGCGGCGTACATCCGCCCTATGCACGCCTGCATCGAGTGCGTGCAGTCGAAGTACGTCGAGATCAGCGCGCGGTGGCGCTCGGCCAAGGCGTCGGCGTCGTCGGAGCCGGGCACGACGCCGGCGCGCATCGCGGCGGCGAGGTCGGCGTTCAGAGCTTCGGTCGTGGCCGCGATGCCCTTCCAGTCCTCCGGTGTCATCGCGGCGGCCCGCTCGGCGTACTGTGCCCACTGCACGGTGTCACCCCAGCGGTCCTCCGCCTCCTCGACCCAGGCGGGCTGCCAGTCGTCGCCGAAGATCTCCACCTGCTGCTCCGGGGTCAACCGGATCCCCTTCTTCGACGCCTCCAGCATGCGGTCGACCGCGCTGACCATCTTCTGCAGCCGGGAGATGCGCTCCACGAGCTCTGACCGCTGCCGGCGCAGGTGGTCGCGCGCGTCGACGTCCGGGTCGTCGAGGACCCGGCCGATCTCGGCGAGCGGGAATCCCAGCTCCCGGTAGACGAGGACTCGGTGGATCCGGGCGACGTCGTCGTCGGAGTAAACCCGGTATCCGGCCCAGGTGCGCCCGCTCGGGCGTACGAGGCCGATCGTGTCCCAGTGGTGCAGCGTCTTCACGCTGACCCCGACGAGCGCGGCCGCCCGGCCAACGGTGAGGATGGCCATCAGCTCAGTATCGCTCACCCCGCCTGGGCCTCGACGCGCGCCGGCACCGGATCAGGGCCGGCGCCGTGCCGCGGGCAGGAGCGCCGGGCTGACCCATCCGTTGTCGGCGGGGTTGATGGTCACCCCGGGCGCCACGATCTCGTCGATGCGGTCCAGCACGTCGTCGGGCAGCTCGATGTCGGCGGCCGGCAGCTGGGACTCGAGGTGCTCCATCGTCCGGGGACCGATGATCGCCGAGGTGATGGCGGGGTGGCGCAGGACGAACGCGATCGCCAGCTCCACCAGCGTCATCCCCGCCTTGTCGGCCAGCTCGGCGAGCTGTTCGGCGGCCTGCAGCTTGCGCTGGTTCTCCGGCAGCGACAGGTCGAACCGGTTGGCCAGGCGCCGGCGAGCTGCGGAGAACGGCGCCTCCGCGTCCGCGCCCGCGCGGTAGCGGCCGGTGAGCCAGCCGCCGGCCAGCGGGCTGTACGAAAGCACGCCCATGCCGTAGCGCGCGAGCGTCGGCAGCGTGTCGGCCTCGATCCCGCGGGTGAGGATCGAGTACGGCGGCTGCTCGCACACGAACCGCTCACGGCCGCGCTCGCGTGCGGTCCACTGGGCCTCCACGATCGCCGAGACCGGCCAGGTCGAGTGGCCGACGTAGCGGACCTTGCCGGCCCGGACCAGGTCGGTGAGCGCGCCGAGGGTCTCGTCGATGTCCGTCTCGGTGTCGTACCGGTGGATCTGGTACAGGTCGATCCAGTCGGTGCCCAGCCGCCGCAGCGAGTTCTCGACCTCGCGGACGATCCAGCGGCGGGAGTTGCCGCGCTGGTTGGGGTCCTCCCCCATGGGCATGTGGGCCTTGCTCGCGAGCACGACGTCGTCGCGCCGGCCGCCGGCGAGGGCCTTGCCCACGATGATCTCGGACTCGCCGTCGGAGTAGATGTCGGCGGTGTCGATGAAGTTGATCCCGGCATCCAGGGCACGGTGGATGATCCGGATGCTCTCGTCGTGATCCTTGGTGCCCCAGTCGCCGAACATCATGGCCCCGAGGCACAGCTTGCTGACCGAGACGCCGGTGCGTCCCAGACGTCGGTACTCCATGAATGGCTCCTTTCCGGTCGTCGACACTCACTGTGCCGTCGCCGGACGCCGCATGGGAGGGCGAGCTGTTCCGGGGTGTGGCAGGGCCCCCATTACGTCACATGCTGCAGGTAGGTGAGGACCGCCATCACCCGGCGGTTGTGGTCGTCGTCCGGCGGGAGGCCCAGCTTGGCGAAGATGTTGTTCGTGTGCTTGCCGACCGCCTTGTCCGTGACCTGGAAACGGGCGGCGATCGCGAGGTTGGACAGGCCCTCCGCCATCAGCGCCAGCACCTCCCGCTCCCGTGGCGTGAGCCCGCCCAGCGGCTCGTCCCGGCTGCGGCGGGTCAGCAGCTGCGAGACCACCTCGGGGTCCATGACGGTGCCGCCCGCGGCGACCTGGCGTACCGCGTCCACGAACCGGTCGACGTCGCCGACCCGGTCCTTGAGCAGGTAGCCCACGCCGCCGGACCGGTCGGAGAGCAGCTCGCGGGCGTACAGCTGCTCCACGTACTGGGAGAGGATCAGCACCGGCAGCCCCGGCACCAGGCGGCGGGCCTCCAGCGCGGTGCGCAGCCCCTCGTCGGAGTAGCCGGGCGGCAGCCGTACGTCGACCACGGCCACGTCCGGGCGGCCGCGGGTCAGCGCGTCCAGCAGCATCGGGCCGTTGTCGACCGCCGCGGCGACCTCGAAGCCGTTCGCCGTCAGCAGGCGGATCAGGCCGTCGCGGAGGAGGGCGAGGTCTTCGGCTATGACAACGCGCACGGGAGCTCCATGGTGAGTTCGGTCGGGCCGCCGGACGGGCTGCGCAGGACGAGCCGGCCGTCGAAGGCGGACAGGCGTCTGTCGATGCCGCGCAGGCCGGTGCCGGCGGCCCGGTCGGCCCCGCCGCGCCCGTCGTCGCGTACCACCACGCGGAGCAGGCCGCCCGTGTGGGACACCCGCAGCCACGCACGGGACGCGCCGCTGTGCTTGGCCACGTTGGTCAGCGCCTCGGCGGTGGCGAAGTAGACCGCGGACTCGACCGGCGCCTCCAGGCGGCCCGGCAGGTCGATCTCGACCTCGACCGGCACCGGACACAGCAGCGCGGCGGCCTCGACCGCGCCGGCCAGGCCGCGGTCGGCCAGCACCGGAGGGTGGACGCCGCGCACCAGGTCGCGCAGGTCGGTCAGGGCCTGGCCGGCGACCTCCCGGGCCTCGTCGATCATCATCCGGACCTGGGCCGGATCGCGGAGGTCGCGGGCCAGCCCCAGGTTCATCCGGATCGCGATCAGCTTGGCCTGCGCGCCGTCGTGCAGGTCGCGTTCGATCCGGCGCAGCTCGGCCGCCTGCGCGTCGACCACCACGGCCCGCGACTCGGTCAGCTGCCTGATCCGCGCGGCCGGGGTCGCCTCCGGGAGGAGCAGCAGCGCCGACAGCCGCGCCTGTCCGGTTATGAGCAGGGGCAGGGCCATCAGGATGACGGCCGCGATGGCCGCGATGGAGACGCTGAGGGAGAACGTGTTCAGCGTGCTCGTCTCGATCACGCGTACCCGGAAGAACATGTAGTCGAAGGCGGCCAGCAGCCCCCAGACGACGAGCGCGGGGACCGGCCACGTGACGGCGTGCACGGCCAGCCAGGACAGCTCCCGCCAGGTGCCGTCCTCGTGCGGAGCGGGCCGCGGACCCGGGTCGAGCACGCGTCCCGCCCAGGCCCGCTGCACCCCGGCCAGGGACCGGACGAGCGCGAGCACGCGGCGCAGCAACGGCACGCCGAGCCCGGCCACCGGGACCAGCACGACGCTCACCAGCAGCATGCCGATCAGCGCCGGCGCGGCCACGCCCGTGGCGGCGTTCAGCAACAGCCCGCCACCGGCGGCGAACGCTCGGCGGATCCCGGTCACGCCTGCAGTCTGCCCGACGCGCGGCGCGCGGGCGGTAGGCCCAGACCTACCTCCGTGGTGGGCGCACCCCCATCGAGATCCGCCCGCCGGACCGGCAGGCTGGCGGCCGTCAGCCGGACGACCGGGGGGAGACCATGATCGAAGTGAGCGGACTGACCATGAGATACGGGGACAAGGTCGCCGTCGACGACCTGACGTTCACCGTGAAACCGGGGCTGGTGACCGGCTTCCTCGGCCCGAACGGCGCGGGCAAGTCCACCACCATGCGCGCCGTCCTCGGCCTGGAGGTCCCCACCGCCGGCAAGGCGCTGGTGAACGGCCACCCGTACGCGTCGCTGCGCCGGCCGATGCGCTCGATGGGGGCGCTGCTCGACGCCGGGGCGGTGCACGGGGGCCGCAGCGCGTACGCGCACCTCGCCTGCCTGGCCCGCAGCAACGGCATCGGCCGCCGCCGGGTGAGCACCGTCCTCGACCAGGTCGGCCTGAACGCCGTCGCCGGCAAGCGGATCAGCGGCTTCTCGCTCGGCATGCGGCAGCGCCTGGGGATAGGCGCGGCGCTCCTCGGGGACCCTGGAGTGCTGATGCTCGACGAGCCGCTGAACGGGCTGGACCCGGAGGGCATCCGCTGGCTCCGCGACCTGCTGCGCTCCCTGGCGGCCGAGGGCCGCACCGTGCTGCTGTCCAGCCACCTGATGAACGAGATGGCGCTCACCGCCGACCACGTCGTCGTCATCGGGCGGGGACGGCTGATCGCCGACACCGACATGGAGGCCCTGGCCGGGCACTTCCAGCGCGACGTGCTGGTGCGTACGCCGCACCCGGAGCGGCTCGCCGGCGTCCTGCGAGCGGACGGGGCAGCGGTGACCTTCGAGGACGACGGCGCCCTGTCGGTGAACGACCTGGACGCGGCCCGGATCGGCGTGCTCGCGCTCTCCGAGGGGATCGCGCTCGCGGAGCTGTCGCCGCGTGGCGCGTCCCTGGAGGAGGCGTTCGTGCGGCTCACCGAGGACAGCGCCGAGTACAGGGCGGGTGGCCGATGATCGACGTGATCGCCTCGGAGTGGCAGAAGCTCCGGTCCCTCCGCTCGAACCTCTACCTGCTCGCCTGCTCGGTGGCGGCCGTCCTGGCCTGCGCCGGGGTGGCGTTCATGATCGGGCGCGGGTTCGACAACCTGTCGCTCCATGAGCGGATGGCCTTCACCGGCAATGGGGACGGCCTCGGCAACGGGATCGCGGTCGCCTATTTCGTGTTCGCGACGCTGGGCGCCCTCGCGATCACCTCGGAGTACAGCACCGGGATGATCCAGACGAGCCTGGTGGCCGTGCCGCGCCGGCAGGCGCTGCTGCTGGCCAAGGTCCCGGGGCTGGCCGCGGTCGCGCTGGTGGCGGGGCAGGTCCTGGCGTTCGGCATGCACGCGGGGGCCATGATGGTGCTCGGCGACCGGGCCGGGCAGCTGCTCCGCGACGGGCAGACGCTGGGCACGCCGCTGTCGGAGCCGGGCGTGCTCGCCTCGGTGGTGCTCGCCGGGCTGTCGATGGCGGCGGTCGCGCTGATCGGGCTCGGCGTCGGGGCGGCCGTCCGCTCCACCCCCGGCGCCCTGGTCGCGCTGATCGTGATCATCGTGGTGCTGCCGGTGGTGGCCAGGACGCTGCCCATGCCGCTGCGCGCCCAGGCCGCGTCGTTCATGATCGAGAACCTGCCGCTCCAGATCGCGGGGGTCGGCGGCGGGATCCTGCCGCCTGCCGCGGCGGCGGGACTGCTGGTCGCTTACGTGGTCGCCGCGCTGACGGCGGGCGCGGTGACCATCGCGTTGAAGGGGCGCAGGATCAAGGCACTGGTGGTGGGAACGGCCGCCGCCGTCCTGGTGTCGGCGGTTCCCGCCGCCGCGGCCGGTTCGCCGGGTTCCGGCCCGTCGTCACTGGCCTGGGCAGCCTGCAAGGACAGCACCAAGGACATGCGGTGCGCCTCGATCGAGGTGCCGGTGGACTGGGCCAGGCCGTCCGGGCGGAAGATCCGGCTGACCGTCGGCATGCTGCCCGCGACCGGGGCCGAACGCCGGATCGGCACGGTGTTCGCGATCCCCGGCGGCCCCGGCGGCTCGGGCGTCAAGGACCTGAGCACTGCCGCGGGCAGCTTCGCCGAGCTGCGGGACCGTTTCGACGTGGTCAGCGTCGAGCCCCGCAACACCATCGACAAGGGCGTGCTGCCGTACGACTGCCTCGCCTCCGGCCCGTGGATCACCTGGCCCGAGACCCGCGCCGAGTACGCCGATCTGGGCAGGCGCAACCGGGCGGCGGCTGAGCGGTGCCGCGCCGCCGATCCCGAGTTCTTCGACCACATGGATTCGGCCTCCGTGGCGCGGGACATGGAGGCGATCCGCGTCGCGCTGGGCGAGGAGAAGCTGAGCTTCATCGCCAACTCCTACGGCGGCGTCCCCGCGATCGCCTACTCCCGGCTGTTCCCCGGCCGGGTGCGCGCGATGGTGTTCGACGGCCCGGCGAACCCCTATGAGGACCGCGCGCAGGGCAGGCTCCCACATGAGGAATCCTTCGCCCGCTTCGCGGCCTGGTGCGCGGCGACCACCGCCTGCGCGCTGCATGGCCAGGACGTCGGCGAGGTCTGGCGGGCGCTGGTGACGCGGGCCGACCGCTCCCCTGTGCCGGTCAGGGGAGAGCGGACCGCCTACAGCGGGTTCGACATCAAGGAGGCCGCCGCCCCCAGCGTCATCTCGCCGGGTCCGAAGCCCGAGTACTCCCGGTGGAAGGAGCTCGCCGAAGCGATCAAGCGGGCCGCCGCCGGTGACGCCTCAGGGTTCGCCGACTATGTCCGGCAGAGCACGAAAAGCCGGAAGGTCCCCTCGTACACCGGGGTGAACATGACCCACTGCCTCGACGGCATGGGATTCCGCGACTACGAGGAGTACCGGAAGAAGCGCCGCTTGGGTGAGCGCCTGCTGCCGAACCTCGCCGGGACCGAGCTCTGGCACCCGCTCTCGTGCGTCGGCTGGCCGGCCCCCGTCACCAACCCGCCCGCGCCGCTGCCTGCCGAGGGGTTGCCGCCCTACCTGGGCGTCGGCTCCTGGACGGACTTCGACGGGGCCGCGGACATCGTACGGCGGGTGCCCGGCTCGGCCGCGGTCCGCTACGAGGGGAACGGCCACGGCCTGTACAACAGCGGCGATTCCTGCATCATCGCCCACGTCAACCGCTATCTGACCAGCCTGCGCCTCCCCGCGCGGGGCACCGTCTGCCGGCCCCCGGCATGAGCCTCAGAGCAGGCCCAGCTCGCCGAGGGGTTTGCGCCAGTAGTCCTCGTCGAGGGACCTGCTCTGGAGGAGGGCCTCGGTGTCGTCGTGGGTGCGGCCGAGGTCGGCGGTGACGGTGCCTGCGCTTCGGCTCTCGGCTGACAATCCCCCGAAACATTAACCGGCTGCATTAGTCTTGCCACCGTGAGTAACAGAGTCCTCCGGCGGATCGGGCGGCGCGGCGCGTCCCTGGCGTTCGTCGGCCTGTTATCTCTGGCCATCGCCGCCTCGCTGGCCTTCGCGCCGGCGAGCCAGCGTGCCACCCCCTCCTATGCCGTGCTGGCCTCCATCGCGCCGCTTGACGTCTGGGCGGTGCTCTGGCTCGCCACCGGCGTGCTGTGCCTGGTGCAGATGTTCCTGCGCTCCGACCGGATGGCCTTCGCCGCCGCCACCGCGCTGGTCCTCCTGTACGGCCTGGTGTTCCTGGCCTCGACGTTCACCGGAGACAATCCGCGAGGCTGGGTCGGGGGTGCGGTGTGGCTGGCGTTCGGCGGCTGGATCACGCTGATCGCGACCTGGCCGGAGGCCGTCACGCTCGACCGGCTCCCGGGCTCCGGCTCGGCGGTGATCGTCGCCAACGCCGCCGGGATCATCCAGTCCTGGAATCCGCAGGCCGCCACCATGTTCGGCTGGAGCACCGACGAGGCGGTCGGGCGGCCGTTGACGATGCTCATGCCGGCGCGTTTCCGCGACAGGCACGACATGGGGCTGACCAAGGTCCGCGTCAACGGCCACTCCGAGCTGGCCGGTCGGATCATTCCGCTGGTCGGCCTGCGCCGCGACGGCACGGAGTTCGCCATCGCGCTGACCGTCAACGCCTGGCACAGCGACGACGGGATCACGTACACCGGCGTGATACGCCCAGTGGAAGGAGGCCACGCTGACTGACATCCTCATCCAGGTCGCCGTCGGGATCGTCCCGCTCGGCGTGGCGTATCTGGCCTTCCGCTCCGCCACCGACGCCAACAAGAAGACCCAGCAGACCGCCATCCTCCAGGCCGAGCGCCAAGCCGAGTTAGAACGCTCCAAGGTGGATGCCGAGGCCTTCCTCAGAGCGAAGACGATCTACGAGGACGCGCTCAGCCAGATGGAGAAACAGCTGAGCAGGGTGCAGAATCAAGCCTCCCAGCTCGGCACCGACCTGATCGGCGAGCAGAGCACGACCACGGCGATGCGCGACCAGATCGGCCAGCTCCAGGCCCAGATCCGCGCGCTCGAACGCACCGTCGTCGCCCTGCGCGCCCAGCTCATCGCCGCGGGGATGGCTCCCGTGCCCACGTCCGAGGCCACCGGCCCCTACTTGCGCAGACGCCTGCTCGGCGAAGGATAGAAGTCCGGCCCTCGGCGCTGACCGCCGACCATCTCAGGGCCGAACGATCGGGCTCCCCCCGCCCGCTTCCACCGCCACGCCCGCCCGCTTCCTCCGCCGCCCCTGTTGATCAGAGCCCGTGTGCCTCGGCCAGCAGTTCCGCCGAGCGCAGCCAGACCTTCCTGTCGGCGGCCGAGAAGGCGACGATCAGCTCATCGGCGTCGGCGAGCTTGGCGAACCGGTCGACATACTCCTTGACCTCCGCCGCGTCCCCGACCGCCGAATACTTGGCCATCTGCACGATCTGCTGCCCGGCCGGCGACCCGAGGATCATGTCCGCCTCCTCGGTCGTGAACGTGCGCCCCCGCCCCAGGAACCTGCTCACCCTCAGCCGCTTCGAGGCCAGGAACTCCTCCTGCGCCTCCTCCGACGTGTCCGCCGCGATCACGTTGAGCGCGGCGATGACATGGGGCCGGTCGAGCTGCGCCGACGGCTGGAAGTCACGCCGGTAGAGCGCCACGGCCTCCTCCAGGGCGGCCGGGGCGAAGTGCGAGGCGAACGCGTACGGGAGCCCCAGCGCGGCGGCGAGCTGGGCCCCGAACAGCGACGAGCCGAGGACGTAGAGCGGGACGTTCGTGCCCTTGCCCGGCGTGGCGTCCACGCCCGGGATCCGGGACTCACCCGACAGGTAACCCTGCAACTCCAGGACGTCCTGCGGGAACGTGTCGGCGGCCGACGGCGTGCGGCGCAGGGCTCGCATGGTCTGCTGGTCGCTGCCCGGCGCGCGGCCGAGGCCCAGGTCGATGCGTCCCGGATGCAGGGTTTCGAGGGTGCCGAACTGTTCGGCGATGGTCAGCGGGGCGTGGTTCGGGAGCATGACGCCGCCCGCCCCGAGGCGGATCGTCCGGGTGTGGGCGGCGACGTGGGCGATGAGCACGCTGGTCGCCGAGGAGGCGATGCTGGCCATGTTGTGGTGCTCGGCGTACCAGATCCGCCGGTAGCCCAGGTCCTCGGCCCGCTGGGCCAGGGCCACGCTGGCGGCGAAGCTGTCCGCCGCCGTCTCGCCCTCGCCGATGATCGCCAGATCAAGGATGGACAGCGGCAGAGTCATGAGTACGCGCCTTTCGCAGAGCGGTTCGACCTGGCTGTGGACAACAGCCGCGAAGGCGCCGTTATTTCACCGATGGGCCCCTGGCGGGCACAGGGGCCCATCGAGTCTCATGAGGCCGTACAGGTCACCGGTGACGGGACGCCGTTCTGCCCGTTCCAGTTGGCGACGAAGCCGAACGTGGTGCTCGCTCCGGCCCCGAGGGCGCCGTTCCAGTTGAGGTTCGTCACGGTGACGGTGCCGCTGCCCGAGAGGTTGCCGTTCCAGAGCTGCGTGATCGTCTGCCCGTTCGGGAACGTCCAGCCGACCTTCCAGCCGGCGATGGCGGCCGAGCCCGTGTTCTTCACGGTGACCTCACCCTGGAAGCTGCCCTGCCACTGGCTCGTCACCTTGTACGTCGCCGCGCAGCCCGCGGGGCCGGTGGTCGGCGTCACGGTCGGCGTCACGGTGGGGGTGACCGTGGGCGTCACGGTCGGGGTGACGGTCGGGCCGACGGTGGGCGGCGGGGCGGCGACGGCCAGGTCGTAGGCCCGCTGCGGCACGAACTGTCCCGCGCTCGCGATGCACCCGTCCGCCTCGCCGGGCGGCTTGACCCAGAGGTAGGCGTCGACGGCCGAGTCACCCGTGTTCGTGGTGCTCCAGATGCCGGTGGCGCGGCCCGCCGGGTCGCACCACTCGCTGCCCTGCGGCCCGTTGCCGTTGCGGCTGGTGTCGACGACCGCCTTCAGCCTGGACACGCCGGTCGCCGCGATGATGCTTTTCGCGTACGACACCAGGCCCGAGGTGGCGCGGTAGTTGGAGGTGTTGACGGCGATGCCGTCGGCGCTGTTGGCCACGTCCGCGCCGGTCAGCCTGGACGCGGCCTCCGAGGCGGACAGCCAGGCATCGTGTCCGATGTCGAAATAGACCTTGACCTGCGACGACGTCCCCTTGAACTTCTTCCCGGCGTACGCCATGGACGCCTTGACCTCGGCCTGCTGCGAGGCGTTCATGCAGTTCGTCATGATCGCCAGCGCGTCCGGCTCCAGCACGATCGTGGCGGGCCGGCCGCCGAGACCGGCCGCGATCTGGTCGATCCAGGCCCGGTACGACGCGTGGTCCGGCGCGCCGCCCGCGCTCGCGCCGCCGCAGTCGCGGTTCGGCATGTCGTACACGACCATGATCGGGATCTTGCCCGCCGAGGCGGCGGCGCCGACGTACGCGTCGACCTGGCTGCGCACGGTGGCGGGGTTGTACGTGGCGAACCACCGGCCCTGGGGCACGGCGGCGATCCGGTCCCTGATCACCTGGGTGCGGCTGTCGTTGGGGTTCGCGGCGACCCATTTGGCCGCGTTCGTCTGCGGATCCACGTAGAAAGCGGAGTCGGCGGCCTCGGCGGTGGACGAGGACAGGACGATCGCACCCGCCGCGGCCATGGCGGCCGCCGAGAGGAGCACCGCCAGGACGGGCCTTCTGCGAGACATGAAATTCACTCCGTCCGTCATGTGGGAGCGCTCCCACCAGCTCCCCGGATCGTAGGTAACCGTCAGTGCCCGCTCAAAGACATCCGATCGCTGCCATCCACGTCTTCCCAGGCCAGACCCTTGACAGGGGGTGAAACTTTCAGCGCAGACAGGCCTCGAAGACCGCGGTCAGGCGGTCGACGTCGGCCGGGCTGGGCGCCTCGGGGCCGAGGCGGCGGCGCATGGCGCCGATGCCGAGGAAGACCGCCGTGGCCATGCGGGCCCTGGCGTGGGCGTCCGGGCCGCCCAGTTGCTCCTCGAGCGGGTCGAGCAGCGCCGTGATCAGGCGCTCGCGGGCCACGGCCTGGATATCCGGATCGCCGGCGGAGCGTTCGAGGGTGCGCAGGATCGGGCTCTCCGGCGGGTGCTCCATGCGCTCGGCCGCATATTCCGCCAGGCGGCGCGGCAGGCTCCCGCGGTCGCCGCCGAACAGGTCTCTTATGGTCGGCTCCCCGTCCAGGACCGCGCCGAAGAGGCCGGCCTTGGAGCCGAAGTAGCGGCCGACCAGGGCGATGTTGGCGTCCGCGGCAGCGGCGATCATGCGAACGGTCACGCGTTCGTACCCCTGCTCGCCGAAGAGCGTGCGGGCCGCACGAAGGATCCGCTCGCGAGTGGCCTCGCGGTCGCGGGGCCTGGCCTCAGACAGCTGAGCATCCACACCCCGAACTCTACTGAACGCACCCCCACTTGCCGCGCGGCTAGTAAACGGGCGTATACTCAAGTTCGCAAAACTGTAGTAAGGGGATGATGAAGCCTTGGTGGCGCATGCTCAGGCCGCAGCCCCCGCGAGGCGGCAGTACACCCACCGCGAAATCCTCGAGGTCATGTCCGGGCTGATGCTCGCCATGCTCACGTCGATGATCTCGACCTCGGTGGTGGGCACGGCGCTGCCGACGATCGTGGGTGAGCTGGGCGGTCAGGACCAGTACTCATGGGTCGCCTCCGCGACCATGCTGACCATGACGGTGTCCACGCCGTTGTGGGGCAAGCTGTCCGACGTGTTCGGGCGCAAGTTGCTCTTCCAGACCGCGCTCGGGCTGTTCGTCGCGGCCTCGCTGGTGGCCGGTCTGTCGCAGAACATGGGGCAGCTCATCGCGGCACGGGCCGTACAGGGCCTTGGTGTGGGTGGTCTGTCGGCACTCGCGCAGGTGATCCTGGGCGACATCGTGTCCCCCCGCGAGCGTGGCCGCTACTCCGGCTACATGGGGGCGGTCTTCGGGATCTCCACGGTCGCGGGGCCGCTGCTCGGCGGGTTCCTGGTGGACACCGACTGGCTCGGCTGGCGCTGGTGCTTCTACGTCGTGGTGCCGTTCGCCCTGGTGTCCTTCATCGTGATCCAGAAGGTGCTGAAGCTGCCGAAGATCAAGCGGAGCACCTCGATCGACATCTGGGGCGCGACGACGATCACGGCCAGCGCGAGCGCGCTCATGCTGCTGCTGACGCTGGGCGGCGTCGAGTTCGAGTGGAACTCGGTCTGGACGTACCTCCTGGCGGCGCTCAGCCTGCTGATGCTGGCCCTGGCGGTGCTGTCGGAGCGGACCGCGCGCAACCCGATCCTGCCGCCGCGGCTGTTCCGCAACCGTACGTTCGTGCTCACCGGCCTCGCCTCGCTGTTCGTCGGCATGGCGATGTTCGGCGCGATGATCTACCTGCCGCAGTACCTGCAGATCGTCAAGGGCCTCAGCCCGACCGAGTCCGGCCTGATGACGCTGCCCATGGTGGTGGCGCTGTTCCTGGCCGGCGTGATCTCCGGGAAGATCGTCACCCAGACCGGCCGGTGGAAGATCTTCCCGGTCGTGGGCCTGCTGGTCGTGGCGGTCGGGCTGTTCCTGCTGTCCCGGCTGCACGTGGACTCCAGCGAATGGCTCATCGGCTTCGACGTGGCGGTGCTGGGCACCGGGCTCGGCCTGTCCATGCAGATGCTCATCCTGGCCGCCCAGAACGGCTCCGAACTGCGTGACATGGCCTCCACCACGTCCGGCGTGTCGTTCTTCCGCTCGCTGGGCGGCGCCGTCGGCGTGGCGGCCTTCGGCGCGATCCTGACGAACCGCCTGAAGGACGAGATAGCCGACATGCTCAGGGCCGCGCACATCGCGCTGCCCGGCGGCTCGAACGTCAAGCTCGGCAGCCCGAGCGCCATCCAGCAGCTGCCCACGCCGATCAAGAACATCGTGCTGGAGGCGTTCACCAGGGGCCTGGAGACGGTGTTCATGGTGGGCGTGCCCATCGCGCTGCTCGGGTTCGTGGCGACGATCTTCCTCAAGGAGCTGCCGCTGCGCGGCTCCTCGACGCCGGCCGCCCCGGCGCCGACGCCGCTGAGCAAGGACGACCTGGTCCTGGCCGGGCTGCTGCTCGAGCTGATCGCCCAGCGCGTCGAGCGGGCCAACGGCCAACCGTCCGCCCTGCTCACCGCGGTCGCCAGGATGGCGCCACCGGACGACCGCCCGGAACGCGAGCGGGCCCGGTCCGTCGCCAAGAACGTGCTGCGGCCGACCTCGCGAGCCCTCATCGCGCAGGCCGCACCCCCGCAGAAAGACCTCGTATCAGGAGGAATCTCACAGTGATTCGCAAGTTCGTGGGCGCCGTCGCGGCCGCCCTGGCCGTCCTGGCCGGGCTGTGGCTGATGATCGCCCCCTTCGCCCTGGGCTCCCAGCCGGAGGACGCCGACTGGACGAACACCACCCAGTCGGAGTTCTTCACCGGCCTCGGCGTGGCCGTCGTGGGGCTCATCGGCGTGATCTGCTTCGTGCTGGCCATCCACGAGGAGCTCGTCGTACGGGGCCTCGTGGCCGTCCGGCAGCGGCAGCCCGAGCCGGAGCCGGAGCCCGTGCCGGTCGCGCCCCAGGCGTCGTCCGCCGAGCTGGCGGGCCTGCTGGCCCCCCTCGTCGAGGCGCTGCGCGAGGACATGAACAACTCGGGTGAGCACCGCCGTAACGGCAAGGCTTCCCTGGTCGGAGCGGAGGACAACCGATGAAGGCCAAGCTGGGCGTCTCCGCCCTCGTCCTGCTGTTCCTCGGTGGCCTGTGGCTGGTCGCCGCGCCGTTCGCGGTCGGCTACCAGGGCAGGGGCGCGGCCTACGTCGACGCGACGGTCAACGATCTGTGGCTCGGGGGTTCGATCGCCGCGGTCGCGTTCGTGGCCCTGGTGATCTACGCAGCCGACGCCCTGCGCGAGCTGGCCCTCCGCGGCAAGCACGCCGACTCATAACGCGAGACGTGCCGTGTTCGGCGGTGACACAGACCCCGGACGGGAGCCACTGACCGGCAGGCTCCCGGCCGGGCAGTTCGAGATCGGCAAGGACGGTGCCGGCCTGCTCGTGGTGGGCTTCGACGGATCGGGCCCGAGCCGCAACGCGCTCGCGTACGCGGCCGGGCTCGCCCGGCGGGACAACGCCGCGCTGCTCATCGCCTTCGTGGAATCCCTCAACAGCGCCGCGCTGTGGTTCTTCGCCGGGTCGCCGATCATTCCCGACGCGGCGGCCGACCTGACCGAGGATCTGCGGGACGAGCTGAGAGGCGCGGGCGTTCCGTGGCAGTTCGTCAGCATGCGCGGTGACGCGGCGCGCGAGCTGGAGACGCTGGCCAGCTCATATATGGCCGACGCCATCGTGGTGGGGCGCTCGCGTTCCTCCTGGCACGGCTCGGTGGCGGTCGGGCTGGCGAAACGGGCTCGCCGTACTGTGCTGATAGTGCCCTGAGCTGGCGGGATGTCGCATATGGTGGCGAGATGAAACGTGCTGCCGCCATGGCGTTCGTGGTGCTCGCGTCCGTTTCGTGCGGGACGAGCAAGCCTGCCGCCACCGGTTCCGTCCCTCAGGAGACCGCTCCCGCTTTCGAGAGCCTCGACTCGCCCACGCCCTCGCCGTCGCCCACCACGGGCGCGCCCGGCTCGACCGCCCCGCCGGCCTTCAGCGCCAAGATCTCGCGGCTCTCCCGCGAGCAGCTCCCGTACTCGTGGCGGCCCGGCTGCCCGGTCCACTATCGCGACCTGCGGCTGGTCACGATGACGTTCTGGGGCTTCGACGACAAGCCGCACACCGGCCAGCTGGTGGTGAACAAGGCGGTCACCGACGACATCGTGACGGTCTTCAAGAAGCTGTACGGCTGGCGCTGGCCGATCGAGCGGATGAAGCTGGTGGACGCGTACAAGGGTGACGACTTCGACTCGATCGAGGCCAACAACACCTCGGCCTTCAATTGCCGCCAAGCGACCGGGTCCACTCATTGGTCCAAGCACGCCTACGGGCAAGCGATAGACGTCAATCCCATCCAGAACCCATATGTCACCGCAAGTGGTAGCACAGCGCACCAAGCATCCAAAAAGTTCACAAAACGCCCCATGAAGGGAAAGGGCGTAATAAATCCCGGCGACAAGGTAGTTAAGGCCTTTGACCAGGTTGGTTGGGAGTGGGGCGGCTACTGGTCAGGAGCCAAGGACCTGCAGCATTTCAGCAAGGGCGGAGGCTGAGAGAATCCCCCATGGCGGCTAAGGACGGCGACGGCTGGATCGAATGCTCCCAAGGCCACAGGCACTGGGGGCTGCACGGCGCCTCGGGGCTGCTCGTCGTCCACCATGACGAGCTCGGCACGCCGTACGTGCTCATGCAGAAACGCTCCTGGTGGAGCCACCACGGCGGTACCTGGGGACTGCCGGGCGGGGCCCGCGACAGCCACGAGGACGCCGTCGCCTCCGCGCTGCGGGAGGCCCGCGAGGAGGCGGCGCTGGCCGGCGACGGGCCGCGGGTGCAGGGCGTCTACCGCGACGATCACGGCGGGTGGGCGTTCGAGACGGTGATCGCCGCGTCGTCCGAGCTGCTGGCCGCCGCACCCGCCAACGCGGAGAGCAGCGAGATGCGCTGGCTCCCGCTGCCGAAGGTGACCGACCGGAAGCTGCATCCCGGCTTCGCCGCCACCTGGGACGAGATCCAGGGGGAGATCAGGCCGGAGACCCTCGTGCTCGACGTGGCCAACATCGTGGGCGCGCGGGCCGAGCACGGCTGGTGGCGCGACCGGCTCGGCGCGGCGAACCGGCTGCTGGAGGCCGTGTCGCGGCTCAGACTGACGCATCCGGTGCTGGCGCAGTGGTATCCGCGCGTCGTGGCGGTCGTGGAGGGCGCCGCCAGGAGCGCGCCGGAGCTGCCGGGGGTTCAGGTGGTCGCGGCCACCGGGAGCGGCGACGACGCGATCGTCGACGTGGTGCGCCTGGCCAAGCCGTGGGAACGGGTGCTCGTCGTCACCGCGGACCGGGGGCTGAAGGAACGCGTGCACGAGCTGGGCGCCGAGACCGTGGGCCCGAAGTGGCTGCTCTCGCAGCTGGCCGACTGACCTGCCCTCAGGTCCTCAGCGACTGACCTGCTCTCAGCGTTCCACGGCGAGCACGGCGTCGAAGGCGGCCTTCAGGCCCGTCACGTCGAGCACGCGCTGAAGCACGCCGTGGACTCCGACCAGGCGTAAAGTGCCGGCTTGGGCGGTAACCCGGCGCTGGTGCTCCACGAGCACCCACAGGCCGCTGGAGTCGCAGAACTCCAGCGCCTTCGCGTCGATGTCGACCCGCACGAGCCCTTCGGCGAGGAGCTTGCCCAGACACTCCTTGAGCTGCGGCGCGGTGAGCTTGTCCAGATCTCCGTCGAGGCGGACGAGCGCTGCCGATCGGCCGCGCTCCACCTCGACGTTGAGATCCGCCACCTCCTGAACGTACACCCCTGTCACCGCAGCCGCTATCGTGGTTTCCGCACAGGAGGGTTCGCATAGTGGACGAGTGCAGCCGCCTTGAAAGCGGCCAGGTCAGCGATGGCCTCGTGGGTTCGAATCCCACACCCTCCGCTCACTCCCCTCATTCGCGGATGCCCGCGAACCCGTCGCCCACGCAGGCGGCGAGCTGCAGGTAGGCGTCCCTGGTCGGCTCCTGCAGCCGGTCGAGGTCGATCTCCGCGCCCTCCTCCAGATGCGGGTCGTACGGCACCCGGACCACCGCGCGGCATCTGGCGGCGAAGTGGGCCTCCAGCTTCTTGATGTCCACCGCCGACTTCGAGCGCGGCCGCACGCTGCACAGCACCACGGTCGCGTTCTTCACCAGGTCGCCGTAGTGGTGGGCCTCCAGCCAGTCGAGCGTCGCGGAGGCCGCCCTGGCGCCGTCCACGGACGGGGAGCTGACCAGCACGATCTGGTCGGCCAGCCCGAGCACGCCGCCCATCGCGGAATGGAGCAGGCCGGTGCCGCAGTCGGTGATGCAGATCGAGTAGAAGTTCTCCAGCACCTGGGAGACGGCCTGGTAGTCGGCGCCGCTGAACGCCTCGGACACCGACGGGTCGCGGTCGGAGGCGAGCACCTCCAGCCGTGAGGGCGCCTGCGACGTGAACGCCCTGATGTCCACGTAGCGCTTGACCTGGTCACGCTCGTTGAGCAGGTCACGCACGGTGGCCGAGGTCTCCAGGACGAGCTTGTCGGACAGGGTGCCGCGGTCGGGGTTGGCGTCCACGGCGATGACCCGGTCGCCGCGGACCTGGGCCAGGGTGGCGCCGAGACCGACCGTGGTCGTGGTCTTGCCCACGCCGCCCTTCAGGCTCAACACGGCCACGCGGTGGTGGCCGGCGGTGACCGGGGTGCGGGCCCTGCTCACCAGCTGGCGGCGACGACGGACCTCCGGGGGTTCGCCCGGCTTGATCCAGCCTCCCGACGCCTTGTAGATCAGGCGGCGCCAGCCCTTGGAGGGGGCGTTACGCCGTCCGCGTAGCAGGGACTCCGGGTCGAGGCTGTCGGCGGTCGGCCGGCCGGTGATCGGCGGCCTGGGCGATGCGGTGAACACGGGGATCGGGGCAGGGCGGCGCCGCCGCTCCGCGGGCGGAGGGATCTCGCGCTCCGCGGGACGCCACTCGTGCTGCTCGGTCCACTGCGTGGGCTCCTCCTGCTGAGCAGGCTCCGACCAGGAGGGCCGCTCCTGCGGGGCCGGCTCGGACCGTTCCTGCTGGGCCGGCTCGGACCACGAGGACCGTTCCTGCTGGGCCGGCTCGGACCACGAGGACCGTTCCTGCGGAGTCGGCTCCGACCACGAAGGCCGCTCCTCACGCCGCTCCTCAGGCTCCGCGGGCTCGGCCTTCGGCCACGACGGCTCCGCGTCCTTCGGCCATGACAGCTCGGCGTCCGTCGACCACGACGGCTCCGCGTTCTTCACCCACGGCGGCTCCGTGTGCTCGCCCTTGGGCCACGACGGCTCCGCGGGTTCGTCCTTCGGCCACGCGGGCTCGGCGCGCTCGTCCGCCGCCCGCTCCTGGGGCTCGGCTTCCTGCGTGGCGGCCGGCTCCGCCCACTTGGGCGGCTGGATCGTCGGGAGGGTGTCGAACGGCTCCGACCACTGCGGGCGCTCGGTCTTCGGAGAGGTTTCCTCGGAGACGGACTCGTCGTCCTTCTCCGCGGCAGGCTCGGCTTCCGCTCGGGCGCTCTCCTTCTCCGGCTCCTCGCGGGGCGGCTCAGGCGCCCGAGCCCACTCGGGCACGGACGACCAGGACGTGTCCTGTGTCTCCTGATCCGATGGCTCCGGCGGCCCCGACGGCTCGGGCGGGGTGAACGACAGCGCGTACGTGTCGGTGTCGTCGGGCCGCGGCAGCGGCTTCAACGGAGCGTGGAACGGATCCTCTTCGCGCGGGGCGCTCGGTGGGGCGGCCGGGGGCTCCTTCGTGGCCGCGCTGGCCGTGCCGAGCCACTCCGCGGCCTCCATCTCACCGTCGGGCAGGTCCTCGGCCGCCGCGGCGCCGTACACGGAGTCGACGGCCGCGCGGAACAGCGGCGGCGTCGGCGTGTCGGGCTGCGTGGGGACCATCCGCCACGGGTCCTGGGGGTACGGCGAGGCGACCGACTCGTCGGCAGCCGCGGTCGATGCGCTCACAGAGACGGGGGCCTCCTCCGTCTCCTTGATCGCGTCGAGCCACGCCAGCTGCTCCTCGAGCGATTCCTCTCGATCGTGTCTTGCCACCGTGTTCCCCCTCGGGTGGGTCTAAAGGGGCAGCAAATACCTTGCAGATTAACGCCATGGGCAACCACACAGCTCGGCAACCCACAACTTCTTTGCCCGGCTACCGTAGTTCGCATGCGAGCCATTGAGATCGCCGAGCCGGGCGGACCAGAGGTACTTCAGTGGCGTGAGGTGCCGGATCCCCGGGTCGAGCGGGGAGAGGTCCTCATCGACGTGACCGCTTCGGCGGTCAATCGGGCCGATGTCCTGCAGCGGCAGGGGTTCTACGCACCTCCGCCCGGTGCGTCGCCGTACCCGGGGCTGGAGGTCTCCGGCGTGGTGGCCGAGGTCGGCGCGGACGTCGAGCAGTTCAAGCCTGGTGACCAGGTGTGCGCGCTGCTCGCGGGCGGCGGTTACGCTGAGCGCGTAGCCGTTCCGTGGGAGCAGGTCATGCCGGTGCCGGACGGCGTGCCACCGGTGGAGGCCGCCGGGCTGCCGGAGGTGGCGTGCACGGTGTGGTCCAACGTCTTCATGGTCGGGCGGCTGCGCAGGGGCGAGACGCTGCTGGTGCACGGCGGGGCCAGCGGGATCGGCACGTTCGCCGTGCAGCTCGCCAAGGCGCTCGGCTCGCAGGTCGTCGCGACGGTCGGCTCGGCGGCCAAGGGCGAGCGGGTCAGGGAGCTGGGCGCGGACGAGGTCATCAACTACCGCGAGGAAGACTTCGCCGACAAAGTACGCGCGGACGTCATCCTCGACATCATGGGCGCCAAATACCTTGCCGGAAACGTCCGGGCGCTCCGCACCGGCGGTCGGCTGGTGATCATCGGGCTGCAGGGCGGCCTCAAGGGCGAGATCGACCTGGGGGCCCTGCTCGCCAAGCGCGCCTCCGTGCACGCGACCGCGCTCCGCTCGCGTCCGGTGGACGAGAAGGGGGCAATCGTCCGTAGTGTTGTGGACAACGTCTGGCCCCTGGTCAGCGCCGGGGCCGTGCGTCCTGTGGTGCACGCGAAACTACCGATGTCCGAGGCCGCCGAAGCCCACCGATTGTTGGATTCGGGGGAGCACGTCGGCAAGATCCTGCTAGTACGGTGAGTGTTATGAATGCTGAGGACAACAACACCCCTCACATCGTGGTGGTGGGCCCTGACTTCCAAGGTCAGGGCGATAGTGGCGAAGAGGATCGATCGGTCACCAACCTGGTCGAGCAGCCCGCCAAGGTGATGCGCATCGGCAGCATGATCCGGCAGCTCCTCGACGAGGTCCGGGCCGCGCCCCTCGACGAGGCCAGCCGCAAGCGGCTGAAGGACATCCACGCGTCCTCGATCAAGGAGCTCGAGGACGGCCTGGCTCCTGAGCTGGTCGACGAGTTGGAGCGGCTGTCCCTTCCGTTCACGGAGGAGAACGGCGCGCCGCCGAGCGAGGCGGAGCTGCGCATCGCGCACGCCCAGTTGGTCGGCTGGCTCGAAGGGTTGTTCCACGGCATCCAGACCACGCTGTTCGCGCAGCAGATGGCCGCGCGTGCCCAGCTGGAGCAGATGCGCAGGGCGCTGCCCGGCGTGCCGCAGGGGGACGACCAGCACCGCCCGCCCGGCGGCTCCGGCCCCTACCTGTAACGGGCGCGAGCGCCTGCTCCGGGCAGCCGCCGGCTATCCGTAGAGCCGCTCGATCACCTGAGCGACGCCGTCGTCGTCGTTGGCCGCGGTCACGTGGTCGACGGCCGCGAGCACGTCCGGATGTGCGTTCGCGACCGCGTACGACGTGCCTGCCCAGCCCAGCATGGGCAGGTCGTTCGGCATGTCACCGAACGCGATCACCTCCGAGGGCTTGATCTCGTGCTGCCCGGCCAGCGCCGCCAGGGCCGTGGCCTTCGTCACACCCTGGGCGCTCATCTCGATCAGGCCCCTGCGGCTGGAGTGGGTCGCGGTCACCAGATGCCCCACCAACCCCTCCACGGTGGCCTGCAGCTCGTCCGCGTCCATTCCGGGGTGCAGGGCCAGCAGCTTGGCGCACGGACGTGCCGTTACCGAGTCGACGCGTGCCGTTAGGGCCCCCCTGTCCAGGCCACCCAGGAGGAATTCTGACTCATGCGCAAAACCCGCTTCATACTCGACCGAAAATACGAGATCGGACACGTTCGCTCTTAGCTGATCCACGACTTCCTCAAGTACATCGACCGTGATCAGGTGAGATTCCACTATCTGTTCGGTATGGAGGTCGTAGATCAGTGCCCCGTTCGCACAGATTGCGAGCCCACGGTGACGTACGGCACCCGCGACCCCGCCCATCCACCGGGGCGGACGCCCCGTCACGAACACGAGCACAGCACCGGATTCCTCGACTTTGCCGAAGGCTGCCACTGTGCGGGGAGACACGGTTCCGTCAGTACGCAACGCGGTGCCATCGAGGTCGGTGGCCACAAGACGGGGCGCGGGAAGGCTCTGCATAACAGGTTCCAGTTTGCCGGGTGATGCCGCCTGACAGAAATCTTCGTTGGTACGGGAACACCAACGCGCCAGAATGGTGTTAGATGTGATGGCGTTGTATTAGCTGATCCCGTAGTGAAAACCAGCATGACTTTGTCTGAGCCACCCCGGGTGCTTGCTGTACGACACACCGGGACCCACGAGGTGTGGGTCCCATAGATTCACATCCTGAGGGAGAGCTTTTATGGCTCAGGGAACCGTCAAGTGGTTCAACGCCGAGAAGGGCTTCGGCTTCATCGCCCCGGACGGCGGTGCGCCGGACGTGTTCGTGCACTTCTCCGAGATTCAAGGCAGTGGCTACCGCAGCCTTGAAGACGGTCAGCGGGTCGAGTTCGAGATCACGCAGGGCCAGAAGGGGCCGCAGGCCTCCCAGGTCCGCGCCATCTGACCTTGTAGCGGCGAGACAGGCCGGGGTTCGCTTCCAGCGGGCCTCGGTCTTTTGCTTGTTCCGGGTTGGTCACGGCCGCGAACCTTCTGGGCTTCGCGGCCATCCACCCCTACATGAGGTACGCCTGGTTATGTCACCCCGTGACCGTTGCCGGGGTGTTCGTGCTCTTTATCAACGACCACCTGCTCAAGCAGGCCTGGCCCGGGCCGCTCACGGGCAAGCTCAGCGACGTGGCGGGGCTGGTCGTCGCCCCCGCGCTGGTGGCCCTGCTCTTCTGGCGGCGGGCCGATCTGGCGGCCACCGTGCTGACCGGGGTGCTCTTCACGCTCGTGAAAACCACGGAGACGGGCGCTGAGCTGGCTTCCCATGCCTGGACCCTTGTGGCGGGCCCATCGCGCGTCCTGGCCGATCCCACGGACCTCCTCGCCCTGCCCGCGCTCGCCCTGGCCTGGTGGGTACGCCGCCGCAGCCTGGAGTCGTACTCCGCGCGCTGGCGCGTGATCGTCACGATGCCGCTGGCCGTACTGGCGGTGACGGCCACATCAGCCGCACCCGTGCCCCGCGCCAGCTCTGTCAATGTGGACGGGGACTCGATCGTCGTCCACGTGCGGGACGGCCTCACCCAGATCTCCGACGACGGCGGGGTCACCTGGGAGGAGTACGGCGGTGCGCGGGAGAGCAGGCCGCTGCAGAGCGCCGCCTGCGTGCCCCGGCAGCCGACCCGGTGCTACCGGGTGGTGCCCGACCGGGTGGCCGTCGAGCAGTCCGACGACGGCGGCAAGACCTGGGGTCCCTCATGGGCGCTCACCGCGGACGACCGCGAGCGGCTCGCCCGGCGGTACCCGTCCTGGGCCGGCCGGCACTCGATGGCGCTGGCCGTGCAGGCCCGTCCGGGCGGGCACGTCGTGGTCGTCGCGAACGGCCTGGACGGGATCCTGGTCCGCGACGTGTCCGGCGAGTGGCGACACGTCGGCTTGCCCGGCTCGCCGGAACCCACCGCGGTCGACCTGTCGCCGGAGCGCAACGTGGCGATCTTCCTGGCGGTGTGCATGCTGTTCGGCGGCGCCGCAGCGGGGCTGCAGCGCTACCAGCGCGCGTACATCGGATTCGCCGCGGCTGCCAGCCTCGGTCTCTTCACCGCGCTCAGCAGCCCCGATCCGTTCTTCGCCGGCGAGTACGCGGCGGGCCTGATCCTGTTCGGCATGCTCGCGACCCTGGTGGGCGCGGTGGTGTGTCTCGCGCTGGCCGGGGCCGGCCGCGCCCGGCCCACTCCCGCGGCCGTAGGGGTGCTGGCGGCCCCGCTCGTCTACCTGACCGTCTACACGCCCTTCTACGGCTGGTCGGAGGGCACCCCGGGCCCGTACTGGGTCGCCGTCGCCCTGGCCGTGCTGCTGACCGGCCTGGTCGCGCTCGCGGGCGCCGTCCTCATCAGGAACGACGCCCGCCGCGCTTACTTGGACGGCTCCAGCACGTCGAGGCCCACGTAGGGCCGCAGCGCCTCGGGAACCACCACGGAGCCGTCGGCCTGCTGGTGGTTCTCCAGGATGGCCACGATCCACCGGGTCGTGGCCAGCGTGCCGTTGAGCGTGGCCAGGTGCCGCGGCTTGCCGTCCTTGTCGCGGTAGCGGACGGCGAGCCGGCGGGCCTGGAACTCCGTGCAGTTGGAGGTCGAGGTCAGCTCGCGGTAGCGGCCCTGGGTCGGGATCCACGCCTCGCAGTCGAACTTGCGGGCCGCCGACATGCCGAGGTCCCCCGCCGCCGTGTCGATGATCCGGTACGGAACCTCGATCTTGGCCATCATCTCCTTCTCCCAGGCGAGCAGGCGAAGGTGCTCCTCGTGGGCGTCCTCAGGGCGCACGTACGAGAACATCTCGACCTTGTCGAACTGGTGGACGCGGATGATGCCCCTGGTGTCCTTGCCGTACGACCCGGCCTCGCGGCGGAAGCACGACGACCAGCCCGCGTAGCGCAGCGGCAGGTCGCCGCCGTCGAGGATCTCCTGGGCGTGGTAGCCGGCCAGCGCGACCTCCGAGGTGCCGACCAGGTAGAGGTCGTCCTCGGGGAGGCGGTAGATCTCCTTGTCGTGGGCCACGTGGAAGCCGGTGCCCTGCATGGTCTCCGGCTTGACGAGCACCGGCGTGATCATCGGGGTGAACCCGGCCTCGATGGCCTGCTGCATGGCCATGTTGAGCAGGCCGAGCTGCAGGCGGGCGCCGACGCCCTTGAGGAAGAAGAACCGCGAGCCGGACACCTTGGCGCCCCGCTCCATGTCGATGGCGCCGAGCGCCTCGCCGAGCTCCAGATGGTCCTTGGGCTCGAAGTCGAACTGGCGCGGCTCGCCATGGGTCTCGAGGACCACGTAGTCGTCCTCGCCGCCCTCAGGCGCGCCCTCCTCGACGATGTTGGGCACCGCCTGGACGAGCTCGTCGAGCTCGCCCGTCAGCTTCTCCGCCCCGGCCTCGGCGGCCTTGACCTGGCTCGCGAGGTCCTTGGCCCGCTGGAGCAGCGCTGCCTTCTCCTCGCCCTGCGCCTTGGAGACCGACTTGCCCATGCTCTTCTGCTCGGCGCGCAGAGACTCGAACGAGGTCAGCGCGGATCGGCGGCGCTCGTCCAGGTCGAGCAGCGTGTCGACGACGGAGTCGTCCTCACCGCGGGCACGCTGCGACGCCCGTAGCCGGTCGGGATCCTCACGAAGGGTACGCAGGTCAATCACAAGCCAAAGGCTACCGGCGCGCGGCAGCAGCCCGCCCCCGTATTACCGCGTACACGCGGACTCGATCGGTCGTCGCCTCAGACCTGACCCGCGCGTACACGCCGACTCGGCCCGCCGTGGCCTCAGACCTGACCCGCGCGGACCCGGGCGAGCCAGCCGCCCGCCTCGGCGAACTCGGGATCCGACGTGCCGCGCTTGATCTGCGGCGCGATGCCGTCGGCGCGCGGGTAGCTGCCGAGGAAACGCACCTCGCCGCAGATGCGGTGGAGCCCGGCGAGGGCCTCCCCGACCCGGGCGTCGGCCACGTGCCCCTCGAAGTCGAAGTGGAAGAAGTAGCGCCCGATGCCGTCACCGGTCGGCCGCGACTCGATGCGCGTCAGGTTGACCCCGCGTACGGAGAACTCCGTCAGCATCTCCAGCAGCGCGCCCGGGTGGTCGTCGGCGAGGAAGACGACCAGCGTGGTGCGGTCGGAGCCGGTCGGCTCGGGCAGCTGACCGGGCCGGGCCACCCGCACGAACCTGGTCACGGTGTCGGACCTGTCGCCGATGTCCGTGGCCAGCTCCACCAGCCCGTAGTGCTCGCCGGCGATGCGGGCGGCGATGGCGGCGTCGTACGGCGAGCCGGGCAGCGAGACCTCCTGGGCCGCCGCCGCGGTCGACGGCGCGGCCACCACGACGGCGTCGGGCAGCTCGCGCGCGATGAAGGCGCGGCACTGGGTGATGGCCGCGGGATGCGTGTAGACCCGCTTGATGTGGGGGATCTCGGTGCCGGGCCGGGCCAGCAGCGAGAACTGCACCGGCAGCAGCAGCTCGGCCGTGATCAGCAACGGCTCGCCCCACGCGAACTCGTCGAGCGTCGTGGTGATCGCACCCTCGATGGAGTTCTCCAGCGGCACGACGGCGCCGTCGGCCTCGCCGCTGCGGGCGGCGTTGAGCGCGGCTGGCACGTTGGCGCAGGGCAGGCGCTCGGCCGTGGGGTCGAGGAGCCGCAGGGCCTCTTCGGTGAAGGTGCCCTCCGGTCCGAGATAGGCGAGTCTGGGCATGCATCCAGAGTATCCGCAGGTGAGCGCGCCGCGCCCCTCTTTCACCCAGGGAACTGCCCGCCTACAGCGGCCCCGACTGAGCCCACCAGCACGATGTCGTCCTCGGCCTACAGCGGGCCCGACGCCCGGGACAGGATCATCGGCCCGAGCCCCAGCCTGGCCGCCCGCACCGCCTCCTCCTCTTCGGGCGACAGCGGCTCCCGCCCTTTCCCGCCGACCACGGGCCGCACGTACGTACGGGTCTCGCTGCGCCCGTTGATCGAGGTCAGCACGATGCCGTCACCCAGCCCGTTGATCATCGCCACCGAGAACGACAGCCGCCCGGTCATCTCGGAGAGCGCGTCGTACCGGCAGACGGCCACATCCCTGATGGCCCTGAGATCGCCCATGCCCTCGCTGGTCTGCCGGGCGAGCATCCGCTGGCAGTCCTCCACCGCCGCTCTGGCCTGCCGGAGCGACAGATACCCGACGAACACGCCGCTGACCCCGGCGACGACGCCCACGATGACCCATGTGGTAACGAGCACGGCACAGAGGGTAATGGCTCGGTCATGCGATCTGACGCCGTTTCGGCAACCAGGACACCAACAACCACACGAGGACCAGCGCGCCCAGCCCGAACCCGTTCTGGACGATCTTCCCCAGCACCAGGCTGACCCCCGGAATGTCGGCCGCCTTCAGCGAGACGCCCCACCAGGGGATCGGCAGCACGTAATAGAGCCACACGCCCGCCGCCACCCGCAGCCTGACCGGATCGCGCCCGTCGCCCACGATCGCGCCGAGCACCACGACCACCCACGCGAGGTGGTGGATCCAGGCGACGGGCGAGAGCAGCACGGCCATGAGCCCGACTAGGGCGACCGCGGTGAGCTGGTCATTCGCCCGGTACGCCGCCCGCGCGCCGCGGAACCCGTACCACCCGACCACGGCCACGATCACCAGCCAGATCGCGGCCGTCGCCGTCTCGGGCAGGTAGAGCCGGATCAGCATGCCGCGGATCGACTGGTTGGTGGTGCCCGCGGGCGAGCCGAGGCGGTCGGGGTTGAGCAGCGCCCAGAACCAGAACTGCGACGCGTCCCGCGGGATCACCGCGAACGGCAGCAGCGTGAGCACCGCCGTCGTGAACGCCGCCATGAAGAACGTCCGCCACTGCCGCGTGACCAGCAGGTAGATCAGGAAGACGCCCGGCGTGAGCTTCACGGCCGTGGCCAGCCCGATCAGGAACCCCCGCGGCCACCAGGGCCGCTTGACCACGCAGTCGGCCAGGCACAACGCGACCAGCAGAATGTCCACCTGCCCGAACCGCACCTGGTCCCTGATCGGCATCAGGTACGTGCAGGCCACCATGAGCAGCGCGAACACCCAGGGCACGTACTTCGTGAGCGCCTGCCTGAACGACAGCCACACGGTCACGGCCAGCGCCGCGAATATCCCGGCCGTCCAGACCCACTGGGCCGTCCCCCACGACATCTCGGCCAGCGCCACCGCCAGCATCGCCGCGACGGGCGGATACGTGAACGGCAACAGCTGCGGGGCGGGTGTGACATAGTCGTACACCGGCCGGCCCTCGAGCAGCATCTGGCCCCCGGTACGGTAAACGTCCAGGTCGACCAGCCGCTGGTCATCCGGATTGGTGAGCCACACGACCACCAGGGGCGCCACGGCCGCCGCGACCACGAGCACCACGACCGCCCACGCCCACCACTGCCGCCGTACCACTCGCACCTCGCCACTTGTCACGATGTGGCACGTTACCGTGGCTGTTGTTGATCGAGGGCAAACAATGGGGGTCCGTACATGCCACACGCCACGCCCAATTGGGACGGCGCCGACCCCACCCCTGCCCCAAGCACCACCGGACTGACGCCCACGCGCTCAGCCGATGGCACCGCCCCCCAGCCCGGATCAGAACACCCCACCGCGGCACCACATCAGACCCCGGCCACCCACGCCGCTACCAGGCCCACGCCCGCGCACGCCTCCGCCAGGTCGGTGCTCCAGCCCGCCTCCAAGGCAAGAGCACCCAAGCGCGCCCATGCGAGCAGGCGCACTCTCGGCACCCTCGTCCTCACCCTCGGCCTGGCCACCGCAACCTGCCTCTCGCTGGCCCCATTTCCGGCCGCCGCCGCGACATCCCCCGGCACGTCCGCAAACCCATCCACCACCGCGGCACGGCAGCACCAGCAGTCCGCCCAAGGGCTCGATCAAGCCCACGTAGCCCTCATCGGCGTGCCTGGCCTCGAATGGAGCGACCTCAACCCATCCCGGACGCCCCACCTGTGGTCCCTCCTCAGCCAGGGCGCCTCCGCCTCTCTCTCCACACGAGCCGTACCACCCCCGGACCGCGGCATCACCTGCCCCACAGCGGGCTGGCTGACCATCTCAGCAGGCCAGCGAGCCGGTACGGCAGGCAAGGGCTGCCTCCAACCCCCCACCCCCCAGCTCACCGGGGAAGCGGCCAAGATCCCGGACTGGCCCGCCCTGAGCGCGTACCAGTCCGAAACCGGGTTCGACGCCCAACTCGGCACGCTGGGCCAGCTGGTGACGGACAACGGAGGCAAGGTCGCCGCCATCGGCCCAGGCGCTGCACTGGCCGGAGCCGACAAGTCCGGAAATATCGCCAAATACGCCCCCACCCTTGGCGCCGCCGGCGACCTGACCCCGTACAACCTGATCATCATGGAAGCCGCCGACCTGGCAACCGCCTGGACCGCGCAGCCATTGGACGAGTACGGCGTCCCCACCCCGCTGCCGGCCGCGGCCCGCCAGGCGGCCGCGACCAAGGCGGACCAGCAGATCGGCGCCCTGATCGCCAAACTGCCCCCCAACACCACCACCCTCGTGGCCGGCATCTCGGACGTGTCCCCCATCGCCCACCTCCACGTGGCGATCGCCAAGGGCCCTTCGCCGAACGGCCGACCATACGACCACGGCTACCTCACGGCCACCTCCACCCGCCAGGACGCCCTGGTCACCATCACCGACCTCACCGCCACCGCCATCCAACTCCTGGGCCTCCCCGCCCCACGCCAAGTGGTCGGCCGCCCCTGGCAACCCAACGGCCCGACCGCCGCCACACCGGCCGAAACGGTGGCGGAACTGGCGGACGGGGACCTGGCGAGCCAGGTGCTCCGGGAAGTACGCGGCCCGTTCTTCGCCGTCCTCGTGACGGTCCAGCTCCTCTTCTACGCCTTCGCCGCCCTGGCCCTGCGCCGCCGCCGAGACACCACTTCCCCCACCCCTCCCCGCACCAGGCCCCCCTCCACCAACCTCCCACCCACCGAAGCCCTATCCACCAGCCCCCCACTTACCGAACCCTCGCCCAGCGCCTCCTCAATCACCGATCCCTCAGCCACCGAACCTCCATCCGCGGAATCCCCAGCCGCCGCCGAACACCCATCCACGTCACCCTCCGCCACCAACCTCCCGCCCACCGGGCCCTCGTACGTGGAACACCCATCCAGCGAGCCCTCGCCCATCAAGCCCTCGCCCACTACGCAGGAAGGCACCTCAGCCCCCGGCACCCCAGGCAGCGATTTCGCGAGCAGCTCCAAGCTCCTCAAATCCGTCCAGATCGTCGCGGTGATCAGCGGAGCCATCCCCGTCTCCACATTCCTGGCCCAACTGGTGCCCTGGTGGACCCTGCCCGTACCGATGCTGTCGGTGATCGTGACGATCGTGGCCATCGCCGGACTGATCATCGCCCTGGCCTTCGCCGGTCCGTGGCGGGCGCACGTGCTGGGCCCGCTCACCGTGGTCGCCGCCGTCACCTCCCTCGCGCTCCTCATCGACGTCATGACCGGCTCCAAGCTCCAGGTGAACGCGGTAACCGGCTACGAGCCCGTGACCGGAGGCCGCTTCTACGGCTTCAGCAACATCGCCTTCGCCGTCTACGCCACAGGCACCATCCTCGGACTCGCAGGCGTAGCGCAGTGGTTGCTCGGCAGAGGCGTGTCCAGGGTCGTGGTCGTTGCAGCCTGCGCCCTGTACGGGGGACTTGCGGTCTTCGCGGATGGATGGCCTTCGTGGGGAGCTGACTTCGGCGGTGTACCGGCGTTCGTGATCGGCTTGGCGGTCTTCCTCATTCTGCTTTCCGGCAAACGCGTATCGCTGTTGAGACTCCTGCTCGTCGGCCTCGTGGGGGCCGCGTTCGTGGGCGCCCTCTCGGTGTTCGACTGGCTGCGCCCCGACTCCCAGCGCACCCACCTGGGCAACTTCGTCCAGCAGGTCATCGACGGCCAGGCGTGGACCGTCGTCGGGCGCAAGTTCAGCGCCATGATCGGCGTAACCGTCGGGAACTGGTCACTGACCCTCCTCTCCCTGGTCGCGCTGGCCTTCTTGTTCCTGATACTCGACCGGCCCTCGCGATGGGGCGCCTCCGCCCTCGGCCAGGCCTACCGCGTGGCCCCCACCCTCCGAGCCGGCCTGTTCGGCGCCCTCACGTGCGCCTTCGTCGGCTTCCTCATGAACGACTCCGGCATCGCCATCCCCGCCATGGCCCTGACGGTGGCCGTTCCGCTGACCCTGGCCGCCTGCGTCCGCGCCCTCCAGCTCACCACCGTTCCTATGGAGTGAGCATGAGTGGCACACGCTCAGCCGAACGCTCCGAACGGTGCTGAGCGTTCTGGTCGCCCGCATACGCACCGCGCCCAGGCAGCACAAATCGCGTACGTGGCCCGGGCTCCGTGGCCCGGGCTCCGTGGCCCGGGCTCCGTGATCCGGGCTCCGTGATCCGGGCTCCGTGATCCGGGCTCCGTGATCCGGGGCCCGGGCTCCATGGCCCGGGCTCCATGGCCCGTGGTCCGGGGCCCGTGGTCCGGGGCCCGTGGTCCGGGGCCCGTGGTCCGGGATGCGGCGTCCGGGATGCGGCGCCCGGGATGCGGGGTCGGGTCCCTCACTCCCGCAGGTGTCCGGTCCGGTCTGGACGGCCCGATGCCCCTGCCCATCGCTGCCGGTGAGCAGGGGGCGGTGGCGTCCGACGCCGGACCGGGTGCCCCTGGGCCCGTCTGCCGATCACCACGGCGGCCACCAGCACCAGCGCCAGCCTTACGGTCCGCCCACCCAACACACGCCAGCAACGAGTGTCAGCCGGTAGGCAACGGCGTCCAGCAGACGCCAACCACCAGCACCCAAGCCCCACCCGGCCGACGGCAACGATCAGCGCTCACCCTGCGACGCGCCGCGTCCGAGCCGACGCCGATGGGAGGCGTTCACGTCTGGCAGCTCGCCACGCCCAAAGGGCCAATGCCACCGTCAGGGCCAGCAGCACCCACGCGAGTTGAGGCCGGACCACCTCCCTGAGCCAATCGAGATCCTCTGGCTGCCCGTTCACTCTGGCCGGGAGGTATGCCAACGACAGGACCAGCAGGTGGGCGACCACGAACCTGTCCACCGTGGAGGCTGCCACCAGCGCCAGCAATCCGAGGGCCAGTCCGTCGTACCAGGGCAGGATGTACGGCGTGGCGAATACGTAGGCGACCATCAGCCCGGCCGCCACGACCGGTGCTTCAAGCCCGCCGTTGCCGTGCGGCGCTGTCCAGCGGTTCGACCAGCGACCTGCGCCGTTACTCGTCCCACTCCCTGGGTCGTTACTTGTCCCAGCTCCTGGGTCGGTACTCGGTCCACTTCCTGGGTCGGTACTCGGTCCACTTCCTGCGTCGTTACTCGGTCCGCTCCATGGGGCGTCACTCACCCGGCTCGTCGGGTGGTGGCTCACTCCGCTCGAGGTGGCATTGCCTGGTCCACCTGCCGGTGGGTGGGTCACTGCACTCGATGTGGCGCTGCTTGGCTCGCTGGCTGCCCGGTAGCTCGTTGTGGAGGTCGTGTGGTGGCCAGGTCCGTTCGATGGGAGGGGGGTTGCCTCGTTGCTCGGGGTGGGTGTTGGGGGGAGGCCGGGTTGGCGGGAGCGGGAGGCCAGGCGGAGCAGGGACCAGGCGAGGAGGGCGAGCACCAGGAGTGAGCCGATCTGGATCTCTCCTCGGTAGGCGCTGCCTGTGCCCACGATGGACTGGAGCCAGCCCTGGACGAGCTTCCAGAACGAGGCGTGGGAGATCGACTTGCTGGTGCGCGTCATCGGGGCGATCGCTTCCGGGCCGACGATCGCGTACCCGATGAGCACTACCGCGAGTGCGCAGGCCGCCATGAGGGCCAGGCGGGCGGGGCGGCGTCGTAGCTCCCAGGCGGGGCCGAGGGCTACGAGGCCGGCATTTACCTTGATCGCCACTCCCAGCCCGAGCAGGGCCCCGGATCCTGTGGGGCGGCTTCTGGCCAGGAGGGCGGCGACCATACAGGCGATGGCGAGGGTGTCCACGTGCATTCCTGCTACCAGTTGGTAGAGCAGGAGGGGGTTGGCCGTCCACAGGAGTGCGGCGCGCAGGCGTCTGGTCGGGTCGTCTCTGGTGAAACGGTCGATGAGCAGGCCCGTCGCTATGAACGCGGCGGCGTTGAACAGGGCCAGCACGAATATCGTCAGGCGGAGGGAGTCGCCGCCGATCCAGCTCGCCACCGCTTGTGCGGCTGTGGCCACCGGGCCGTACACGCTCGGCTCTTCGCGCCAGGGTTCCTCGACCGCGTCCGCGATGGGGTCGCCCGGCAGGTCCACCGCGCCATGGGTGTACGGGCTGAGGCCCAGTGTCACCATGCGGCCGTAGGCGGCGTAGTTGAGGTGGTCGCCGGAGCCGGATGGCGGTAGGAACGCCAGGATTGCGGCGGCTGCGCAGCCGATCAGGACGAGGAGGCGGGCGTTCGGCAGCCTCCAAAGCTTGCCCAACAGTGCCCCACGCGGTGCATTTGTCCCCGTCGCGTCGGTCCCGAGCCCGGCTGCTCCCGGCGCAGGGGGTTGCGGCACGTCGGTCCCCGTCATGTCGGTCCGAGGACCGGCTGCTCCCGGCGCAGGTGGCTGCGGCTCATCGGGTTGCGTCGGAGTTTGCTGTGGGGAGGTGGTGTGGTCCGGGCTGGTGGCTGTGGCTGGGGTGTCGGAGGTGGCTGTGGGTGGGTGGAGGAGCTTTGGGGGGCGGGTCAGGGTGAGGGCGGTCAGAAGGCCGAGGCCGCCCAGGGTGATCGCGGCGGCGGCGAAGGCGATCACCAGGTAAGGGTTGGGGTGGACGTCGAGAGAGTACGGCGGCTGCCAGCTGGGGCCGGTCAGCGCGGGCACCATCGGGGATGGGCCGAGGAGGCCTATGGTGATCGTCAGCAGGATCGAGGCGCCGATCGCCGCCGTGGCCAGCCCTGCGAGCCGGCCCCGTGCCTTTTCGTGCCGCTTCTCCGAAGTCACCGGCAAATTCCAGCACACTCGCGAGGGGGCTTCGGCCGGACGGGACCTTCCTGTGGATAACTGGGATCAGGCTGTGGGTCCCTGTGGAGGGGAAGGCCGCCGCCCTGGCCCGAGGAGGGAAAACGGCTTTGTGGTCGTCCCCAGGTGTGGAGATGGTCAGCGATTGGGGCGGACTTTGTTGAGGTTTTGGGCGATTAGCGGCTCTCGCGTGGCTAGCGCAAGGGCCACGTCCCGGAGTTGGATCGCTCGATGGAGCTGGGCTCGCCAGTCCGTCCCCGTGGCACGGTGGGCCATGTCGACCTCGACCTCCACGATCCGGTACCCCTTGTGGAGCAGGTCGATCGTCAGCGCCGTCTCCACCCCGAACCCGCGCGCCAGCGGACGGGCCGCCTCGAAAGCGGCTCTGGTGAGGCAGCGCTGGCCGTTGAGCGGCTGGGCGGGTTCGAAGCCGGTGGCGCGGCGGATGCCTTCCTTCGACAGGCGTACGACCAGGCCGTGGCCGCCCAGCTTCACCCTGGTCGTGAAGACCGCGATGGTCATGTCGGCCTTGCCCGCGCGTACGGGCTCGATGAGGGGTGCGGCGGCGTGAGCCGTCTCGCCCAGGTCTGCGTCGAGGAAGAGCAGGTGGCGGGGGGTGGCATCCTCGTCGAGGAGACGGACGGCCTCTGCGCCGGTCTCCATCGCGGCGGCCTTGCCCCTGTTGCGGCTGTGGCGCACCACCCTGGCGCCGGCCGCGCGGGCCACCCTGCCGGTCTGGTCCCGCGAGCCGTCGTCCACGACCACGACCAGATCCACGCCTGGCAGGGCAGCGGCAGCCGTGACGGTGGCCGCGATGCGGTCGGCTTCGTTGGCGGCCGGGATGATGACCGCTGTGTCGCCGCTGCTCACCGAGCGCCACCTCCGCACACGACGCTTCCGTTTCTCCTCAGCCGAGCGCCGGGGCCGGGAACGACGTCCGGGCCGTAGCCGGCGACTCGACCCGGGCCGTGACTCGCGACCCGACTCGGGCCGTTATTGCCACCGTAGCCGACGTTCCAGCCACGGTCGGTACGGCAGCGGCAGCACGGCACGTTGTGAGGCGGTTGCAACGTGCCGCGCATGGTGGCATTCACCGCCACCGTCGCCGTCACCATCTCGTGCAGGGCGGCTGTTTGCGAGGCCGCGTGCAGGGCCTCGTGCCGGAGCACATGCACGACCTCAGGCAGGGCCTCACGCAGAGGCGGGAGCGCTGCCACGCTTGTCGTCCCATGCGCAGGCTGAGGCACTGCTGTCCTGCATGTCCCGTGTGCGGGCCGGGGCGCTGCTGTCACGCAGGACATCCCGGCAGGTCGCGGTGCTAATGTCCCGCGCGACGGCGACGCGCCCGCCGGATGCGCTGCTGAGGTCCTGCGCGGCATGTCCCCAGGTCGCATTGCCCGAGTCCTACGCAACACGTTCTCAGAGCGCGCCGCAGGTGCCCGGTGTGCTGCATGCGCGAGCAGCGGCGCCGCTGTCCAGCGCGCCGCCCCTGCGGCCAGGGTCGAGGCGACCCCGCCCTGTACGTCCTCGGATCCGAGCACGGATCCCGTCATGAGCCCTCGGTTATGAGGAACTCCTGCGGCACCTCGTCGTACACGGTGAACACCGAGTCGAGCCCGGTGACCTGCAGGATCTTGCGGACCGCAGGACGTGGGGCGGCCACGTCGAGCGCCCCTCCCTGCTCCTTCATCCGCTTGAGCGCAGACAGCAGGACGTTCATCCCCGTGGAGTCGCAGAAATCCACGGCGGACATGTCGATGACCACTCGGCTGGGCCCTTCCTGCAGCAGCCGAGTGAACTCGGACTGCAGGTGAGGCGCCGTATAGAGGTCGATTTCCCCGGTGATGGCAACCAGTGCGCACCCGGCATGTGATCGAGTCGAGACCTTGAGCTCCACATGGGCAGGCTAGCGGCGCGAAGGCTTCCGGTCACGTTGTCACGCCGATAGGGCAACCACAGGTTTTTGTCCTCCGTTTGGGCTCCATGGAAACGGAGAGTACGCGAAGCTTGACAGCGTGACACCGGACACGGCACGACTTCACGGCGAAGGAGGGGCTGGGGCACGACAGACGGGTCCCGCGACGATGAAAGCAGAAAAACCTGAAGACCCTCAGCGTCAAGGGCTCCGAGAGCGCCTGGAGAACATCCTCATCCGCACGGAGAAGGCCACCTCATGGCATGACGAAGCAGAGCGCCTCCGCAGCCTGGTCAACCGCGAAGGCTACGTCCCCATCCGCACCCGGCTCGCGATCGAGGACCTTGACTTCCTGGGCGGTGCCCGGGCTGATCTGCTCAGGTTCTTGGAGCTCGGGCTGAGGTTGCTCGAGCTTCACCAGCCGAGGGACGCGGGAGGCATCACCAGCGACGCCGCCCATCCGATCCTGCGATGCCGGAGCTGCATGTGGCGCTGGCCCTGCCCGACATTTCGAGCGATGTCGGAGTCGTTCGGCGCCCCGAGGGATCCGGCCGAGCCGGAGCTCCCGGAGAGCGTCTGAGGGCCGCACCAGGAGGCCGATACCAGACGCGCCCCAGCGCCCGACGCCAGGAGGCTGGCGTCAGGAGCATGGCGTCAGGAGCATGGTGGCAGCGGCCCGGTGGCAGCGGCCCGGTGGCAGCGGCCCGGTGGCAGCGGCCCGGTGGCAGGGGCGCACGAGCCGCCGTACAGCAGGAGGCTGCCGAGGAGCCCGGTCAGGAACGAGCGGGCCGGTCAGCCGGCGACCAGGGGGAGCCGGATCTCGAACCGGCACCCCGGCCCGTCATTGACCACCCCGATCACCCCGTCGTGCGCCTCCACGATCCCTTGCGCGATGGCGAGCCCCAGCCCCGCCCCGCCGTCGGCCGTAGGGGTACGAGCGGCCTCCCCCCGGAAGGCGACCTCGAACACCCGGGGCAGGTCCTCCTCAGGAATCCCCCCGCAACAGTCCGCAACCGACAGACAAGCCATCCCCTCCTCATCCACCCCGGCCCGCAGCACCACGGTCCGGTCCGATGGCGTGTGCCGGATGGCGTTGATCACGAGGTTCCGCAGGGCCCGCCCCAACGCCCCCGCGTCGGCCTCCACCGGCAGGGACGCCGACGCCTCGGCCGTCAGGACCACCCCCTTGGCCCTGGCCAGCGGCTCGGCCCCGGCGACGGTGTCGGCCACGAGGTCGGCCAGGCCGATGCGCGAACGCGACAGCCGCAGCGCCCCCGCGTGGATCCGCGACAGCTCGAACAGGTCGTCCACCATCCCCGAGAGCCGTTCCACCTCCAGTTTGATCTGGGCGTGGTAGCGCGCGACCGTGAGCGGGTCGGACACCACCCCGTCCTCCAGCGCCTCGACCATGGCCCGCATCCCGGCCAGCGGCGTACGGAGATCGTGGCTCACCCACGCGACGAGTTCCCGCCGCGCCCCTTCGAGGGCCCGTTCCCGCGCGTACGCCTCCTCCAGGGTGTTCGCGATGGTCTGGAGCTCGGCCGGCAGCCCCCGGGGCGCGGTGAACGGCACGTCGCGTACGGCATCCACCAGCCGCCGGCTCTCCGCGACCACCCGCCTGGCCAGCACGAACGCCACCCCGAGCCCCACCAGCCCACCCACGGCCACCACGCTCAGCACGAAGTCCTTGACGGGACCCTCGATGATCATCTTCATGATGATCGCCACGACCCCGACCAGCGTGGCCGCCACGGCGACCACCACGACCACGGCCATCATCACCCCGATGGACCTGGTGCGCAGCCGCCACATCACCCCGATGCCCAGCAGCGCGACCACGAGCCCGAGCCCGGCCGCCACCGCCACGACCATGGGCAGGTCACCGGGCTGCGGCATCAGGAACCGCCCTCCATCGGCTCATACCGGTATCCGACCCCCCACACCGTGACGATCCTCCGCGGCTCGGTCGGATCCGGCTCGATCTTCTCCCGCAGCCGCCTGACATGCACGGTCACGGTGGAGGAGTCGCCGAACGACCACCCCCACACCTGGTTCAGCAGCGCGGAGCGGCTGAAGGCCTGCCGCGGGTTGCGCATGAGGTGCGCCAGCAGATCGAACTCCCGCGCCGTCAACATCACCTCGTCCCCCCGCAGCCGAACCTCGTGCGCCCCCACGTCCACCACCAGATCCCCGTCGCGCAGCACCCCGGTGCCGCCGGTGACGGACGCACCCCGCGCCCGCCGCAGCACCGACTGCACGCGCAGGGCGAGCTCCCGCGGGCTGAACGGCTTGGTCACATAGTCGTCGGCCCCCGTCTCCAGCCCGACCACCCGGTCGATCTCCTCGCCGAGCGCGGTCAGCATGATCACCGGTACGGGCCAGCGCTCCCTGAGCTTCCTGCACACCTGCAGCCCGTCGAGCTTGGGCAGCATCAGGTCGAGCACCATGAGGTCGGGCGGATGGGCCAGCGCCCTGCGCAGCGCCTCCACCCCGTCGCCGACGCATTCGACCTCGTGACCGTCGCGCTCCAGATAGCGCGCGACGACCTCGGAAACGGTCGGATCATCATCGACCACCAGGATGCGCGTGTTCACGACTTCACGGTACGGCCGGGGAACACGTAAGTGTCAGGTACGTCATTGCTTCGTAAGCCTCGCGGATCATGTCCGGAGGACGTACGGTTGCTGCATGGGTAGAGTCGTGATGCTCGTGCTGGGGACCCTGCTGGGTCTCTTCGTGCTGTTCAATTTCCTGCTGCCGATGCTGGTAGGCCTGGTCAAGATCGCTTTGATCATCGGGGTGATCGCTCTGCTCGTCTTCGTCGCGGTCACCGTGGTGGGCAAGTCCTCCCGATCGCATTGACGTTCTTCCTGTTCGACCCGTGGCTGGTCGGGATCACCATGCTGGCGATCCTGCTGCTGGCCACGTGGGCAGCCACGTTCCTGCCCATCCTCAGTGGAGGGCCGCCGAGCTTTCCGCTGAGTTACGCGCGCCGTACCGCCTTCCAGCGGCAGCGCGACCCTGACGCGGCCGGTCGCTCGCGTCCACGAGCCCCTTAGGCATGCCCCGCTTCATCGTCAAGCGGGGCTCCTCGTACGAGTGAGCCCTTTTCCCTCATCTCACTCCAAGTAGGGCTCATGATCGATTCTCTTGTCACGTTCGTCATCAGCATGTCCGGGGGCAGTGCCGCGCTGGGCATCGTGCTGTTCACCCTGGCCGTACGGCTCCTGCTGCTGCCCCTGAACGTCCGCCAGTCCCGGACCATGAAGCTCCGCCAGCGGCTCGCCCCCAAGCTGCGCGAGCTCCAGAAGCGCCACGCGCGCAACCCCGAGCGGCTGGCCAAGGAGACCTCGGCGCTGTTCGCCAAGGAAGGCACTTCGCCGTTCGCCGGGTTCTTGCCGATGCTGGGGCAGTTTCCGTTCATGTGGCTGATGTACCGGGTGGCCACGCATCCGACCGCGCTGGCCGGACATACCCTTTTCGGCGCTCCGCTGGGTCAGCAGGTCGCCGGGACGGTGGCCAATTTCGGTCTGGTCAGTGCGCCGGTTTTGGTCTTTGTATTGGTCATCGCGCTGGTCGCGGTGGTGGCATGGTTCTCCGCCAGGAACATCAAGGTGACCGAGGACCAGCCGGACTGGCTGAAGCGACTCCTGCCATGGATGCCGTACGGCTCCGTGCTCGCCACGCTGGTGCTGCCGCTCGCGGCCGGGCTCTACCTGCTCGTGTCCATGGCATGGGCCACGACCGAGCGGGCGGTGCTGGCTAGCCGGCCTCTCTGAGGGCTGTGACCTGCCCGTTCAACGACCCGCGAGGAGCGGGCAGGATGGCCCACACCGTGGTCGTGTCACCGTCGTGCCGGACCCCCCAGCTCTCCGCCACGTACTCCACGATGCCGAGCCCCCGGCCCCCGAGCGACGACAGGGTCGGGCGGCCCGCGCGCGGCTCGGTCGCCGCACCCCCGTCGCTCACCGCCACTTCGATGTGATCGTCACTCCGAAGCCACGCCACTCTCACCATCCCCGACGGAAGGGGATGCGCGTGCCTCAGCGCGTTGCTCAGCAGCTCGCTCACCACGAGCACCGCGTCATCGATCGCCGTCGAAAAAACCCCGCTGTCCTGCAGCTCAGTGCTCAGGCGCTGGCGGGCGACGGCGACGCTGGACGGCGCGTACGGCAGCAGCACCACGCTTGACACACCCACCTCCCCGTTCCCTGTGCCCCCCGCGGGAACACTCCCCGGTACGACCGAAATGCCCCGTTACTCGATCCCAGAAACCGCATCTCGATCACAGCTTGTACACATTGGACGATAGATCAGCTCAACTGTGACCACCTCGTTACCGCCTCGGTGTGTCGGATCCGATAGTGGAAACTACGCCCGGAAAGCCCCTCGTGCTTATGGCCTCACTTCGTGAGGCGGCTCGCTCGCTCAGACCCGCCGCCTTCCCTCGTCGCTCTGGTCGCTGCGCTCCCGCCGCTCCGTGCTCATGGCCCCCACTCCGTGGAGGCAGCTCGGTCACTCAAAGCCGTCGCCTTCCCTCGTCGCTCTGGTCGCTTCGCTCCCGCCGCTCCTCAGTCCAGGCGACGGCGTTCCCTCTCGTGTCCAGGCGGCGGCGCTCGCTCGCAGTTCAAGCCGCATACGCGTGCCGCCTCCGGGTCTCGGGTGCGCGCTCACGTCTCCGCCTTGAGCCCTGGCGAGGCTGCGGACTATGTAGAGACCGAGCCCCACTCCACCAAACCGTCTCCGGTCGCCGCTGTCCACCTGGACGAACCTCTCAAAGATCCTCTCTCGGTCAGTAGGGGCGATACCGACCCCTTCATCGTCCACGACCACGATCACGTTGTCGGCCTCGGCCCAGGCCTCCACGCTGATCAGCCCGCCCTTGGGCGAGTACTTGAACGCGTTCTCCAGCAGCTGCCCCAGCACGATGTCCGTGGCCAGGGCGTCCCCCAGCACGTTCGGCAGCCCGTCCTGGATGACCACCTCGACCCGGTGCTTGTCCGACAGCGCGGGCAGCCCGAGCGTGGCCGCGTCGATCCGCTCGGCCAGGTCGAACTCCTCGATCCGCACCTTGAGCTCGTCGGCTCCCGCCCTGGCCCCGAGCAGCAGGTGGTCCATGAGCTCGCCCAGCGACCTGGCCCGCTCGGAGATCGTGTGCACGGCCGAGCGGCGTTCGGGGTCGCTCATCTTGTCCCAGCGCCGGTCGAGCGTGCTGGCGAACCCGCGCACGATCGTGATCGGCGTACGCAGCTCGTGGCTGGTCGTGGCCAGGAACAGGTCCTTGGCCTCCTCGAGCTCCTTGGCCGTGGTCACGTCGCGGAAGTCGATGACCACCTCGCCGGTCTCCTCGATCTGCGCGCTCACCACGTCCAGCCACCGCCCGGTCTCCATCTGGAACGTGACCTTCTCGCCCGGCTTGGGCAGCGGGAACGGCGGCGGCCCGCCGATGACGGCGTCGGCCGGGAACGCGGTGAGCTCGGCGGCGGCCGGGTTCCACCGGACGACCCGCCCCGATCCGTCGAGCACGGCGATGCCGTCGGCGCTGGCGTCGAAGACGGCCTGCTCGTGCGCCCGCTGCCGCACCGCCTCCTGGTAGGCCACCGCGTTGCCGACGGCGATGCCCGCGTGACCGGCCAGGAGCTCCAGCAGCTCCAGTTCGAGGTGTCCGGGTGTGCTCTGGGCGAACAGCGCGTACAGGGCCCCGTACGGGCGCCCTCCGACCGCGGCAAGGCCCAGTGCGATCGTGTGCAGCCCCTTCAGCCGGGCCCAGACCAGGTCCTCGAGCCCGTTCGACTCCAGCATGACGGTCTTGCCGGTGCGTAAGAGCTTGTCGACGAGGCTCGTGCGCAGGTCCGTGGTGGTGCCCCTGATGGCCTCCGGGAGCTGGTACGTGCTGACCAGCCGCAACCGTTCATCCTCGATCAGCACGAACCCGCCCGCGTCCGCCCCGGTGAGCTCCGTGAGGCTGGCCGAGATCCGGTCGAGCACGGCCGACAGCTCCAGCTCGGAGTTGATGTCGCCGACCACGTCGGTGAGCCGGCGCACCAGCCTGGCCCGGCGCGCCATGCGGTCCTTTGCCACCTGGTCGGCCCGCGCGAGGTGGTGCACACAGACGTACCCGGCCACGGAGCTGCCCAGGCGCAGCGCGCTGATGTCGACGCGCACGTCGAGCACGGTCCCGTCGTCGCGTAGGCGCTTGGTGCGGACCGAGACCTGGCCGCCGGTGCGCACGCGTTCGAGCACGGCGTTGTGCTCGGCGGTCAGCTCGCCCGGCACGATCGGCGCCCGGCGCCCGAGCATCTCCTCCGCCGTCCACCCGAACAGCCGTTCGGCCGCCTCGTTCCAGACCAGTACGCTCTGATCACGGTCGACGACCACGACGGCGTTGGGCGAACCGGCGAGGGCAGCGCGAGCTATTTCGTCGTCACTACCGGCCCATTCGTCCCCCACTCCTCCATAGTGCACGTGGCGTGGTGAGTGCGTCGGGCGATCCGTCCGATACGCTGCGGTCACGGTGATTCTCGGCGGCGGGAGGCTGGCGGCATGTCGAGCAACGATCTCGATGCCCTGTTGCGCGTGACCTCCAGCACCTATCGAGGTGATGCGCCTCCTGACATCGCCTTCGGCCCCTATGACGGGGCCGTCGGCAGGCTGATGCTCGCGGTCACCGGCAAGGGCATCGCGGCGTGCAGCTTCGAGCCGGAAAACGCCGTGTACGAGCTGCTCACGAGGCACGTGGGCAGGTTCATCGGGCCGGATCCGCGCCGGCTCGACCCGGTGCGCAGGGAGCTGGACGCCTACTTCTCCGGCCGTCTGCGCGCGTTCACCACGCCCGTCGACCTGGCGCTGGCGACGTCCTTCGCCCGCACGGTGCTGCAGAAGACGATGGCGGTCCGGTACGGCACCACCACGACGCTGGAGGAGATCGGCGCGAGCATCGGCAGGCCGCGCGCGCTGCGGGCGATCGGCAACGCGCTGGCCTCCAACCCCGTGTGCGTGATCGTGCCGTGTCACCGGGTGGTGCGTGAGGACGGCGCGCTCGGCGACTACGCGGGCGGCGCGGCCGCCAAGCAGCACCTGCTCAACGTCGAAAGGCGCGTGTCGACCAGCTGATCAGCAGGGTGACCAGCACGGCGACGACGGCCGCGCCGAGCGCCCCGTTCATCCACGGCTGCCGGGTGAAGCCGATGGCGTCGCGGACCCCCTGCCAGAAGTCGTCCCATGGCTTGAGCGTGGGCGCGGAGGTCGTCAGCCAGTACGCCACGAAGCCGAGGGCCCACGGCACCAGCCTCGACCAGCGCGAGGGCGCGTTCTCCGCGGTGTTCCAGCTCCGCGAGCCGCCGAGCACGAAGTAGTCCACGGCCAGCACCGCGAACATCGGCACGAACACCGCCCCGATCACCCCGAGGAACGCCCCGTACGAGTTGACGTCCACGACCAGGGCGATCGCCACGCTCAGCACGCCGATGGCGACGGAGAAGACGCGCCGGTCCACCCGCGGCATCAGGTTCTGCAGCGAGACCGTGGTGGAGTAGACGTTGGCGAACGACTGGTCGGTCTCGCGCAGCACCAGGATCGCGAAGAACAGCGCGCCCAGCGGCACCGCCACGAACGCGCCGAACACCGACGTCCCGTCGGCCGCCACCTTGTCGGCCCCCGCCATGGCCACCGCGAACACGCCCAGGCCCAGGCAGGCGACCTGAGCCAGCGTGTAGCCGCCGACCACGCCGGTGAACGCGGCCCTGCTCGACCTGGAGTGCCGGGCGAAGTCGGCCGCCATCGGCACCCACGACACCGACAGCGCGATCACGTAGTCCACGGCGGGCGCGAAGGCCGTCCAGGACCCGCCGGTGTGCGCGGGCGCCCTGGTGAGGAAGAACCAGGCGAACCACACCATCGACACGATCACGCCGATGGTGACGTACCGCCGCAGCAGCCTGACGGACCCGAGCGGCCAGATCGTGAGCGCGGTGGTCAGCACCCCCGCCGCGATCACCCACACCTGGTACGGCACGGCGCCGAAGATCGCGCTGGCCGCCTTGGCGATCACCCACAGCTCGAACGCGGCCCAGCCGAGCATCTGGACGATGTTCAGCACCGTGGGGACGTACGAGATCCGCGCCCCGAACAGGCCCCGCAGCAGCACCATCGCGGGCTGCCCCGTCTGGGTGCCGGGGACGGCGGACAGGCCCACCATGGCGGTGCCGATCAGGCTGCCGACCACGGTCGCCAGGAGCGCGGCGGTCAGGCTGAGGGGAGCGTCGGACAGGGGGTTGAGCAGGAGCAGCGCGCCGGAGAAGCCCAGGAGGCTGACTCCGAGATTCGCCCAGAGCGCGCCCTGATCGAGCACGCCCAGGGTCTTCGGCGGCCTGCCTTCAAGAGTCAGCGGAACTTCGTCGACGACATGCGTCATCGCACACTCCCTACGCCGGCATTACCCGGACAGGTTCAGGCGGTCGGCAGCGGATCTATGGCTGCCCTCTCAGCCCGGCGCACCCCGAGCTCCCGCGACAATCTGCAGTTGGCGCCCTCATCATGCCTCAGCGACGGCGAAACCGCCACAGTGGGGCCTTTTTACGCCACGAACGGCTGCTGCCCGGTCTCGCTGACCATCGGGCGGCTCGCGAACTCCCACGACTGCATGCCACCGCCGACGTTGACGGCGTCGCGCCCGAGCTGGTTGAGCCAGGCCGCGACCTGCAGGGACCGGCCGCCCACCCGGCAGACGACGTAGACCGTGCGGTCGCCGGGCACCTCCTCGACCCGGCCCTGTATCTGGGTCATGGGGATGTGCACGGCCTCCGGGGCGTGCCCCGCGACCCATTCGTCCTGCTCACGGACGTCGAGCAGGTAAGCGTCTGCCGGAACGGCACTGGCGTCGATCTCAGGAACGGTCATGACTCCATCATCTCGCGCCTGGCGTCGTAGGCCGCACGCGCCGCGGCGATCTCCTCCTGGTGCGTCTCCGTCCAGGTGACCAGCGACTTGATGGTCTCGTGCAGCGTACGGCCGAGCGGCGTGAGCGCGTAGTCCACCCTGGGCGGCACGACGGGATGGACCGTGCGGCTGACCAGGCCGTCGCGCTCCAGCTGGCGCAGGGTCACGCTGAGCATGCGCTGGCTGACGCCGTCGATCTCGCGGCGGAGCTGGGTGAAGCGCAGGCTCTGGCAGTCGAGCAGGGCGATCACGAGCAGCGACCACTTGTCGGCGATGCGGTCGAGGATCTGGCGCACCTCGCAGTCCTCGCGCGTGTCCCACTGGCGCACGTCGTAGTCGTCGAGCGGTTCCACAGTGCCTTCTTCCGCCGAGCTCACTTGAGAAGGCGGGACAGCCGGCGGTCGGCGAGGGGCTTGCCGCCGGTCTGGCAGGTGGGGCAGTACTGCAGCGAGGAGTCCGCGAAGGACACCTCGCGGATCGTGTCGCCGCAGACGTCGCACGGCTGCCCGGCCCGGTTGTGGACCCGCAATCCCGACTTCTTCTCCGCCTTGAGGTCCTTGGCCGCCAGCCCGTGCGCCCGCTCCACCGCCTCCCCCAGGGTGGCGATGATGGCCTCGTGCAGGTCGGCGATCTGCGCGTCCGTCAGCGTGGCCGCGATCTTGAAGGGGGACATCTTGGCCGCGTGCAGCACCTCGTCCGAGTACGCGTTCCCGATGCCGGCGATGATCTTCTGGTCGCGCAGCAGCCCCTTGATCTGGGTGCGGTTGCCGCCCACGATGCGCTTGAGCGCGTCGACGGTGAAGGATTCGTCGAGAGGGTCGGGGCCGAGTGCGGCGATGCCGGGGACGTCGTCCGGGTTCTTGGTGACGTAAACGGCCAGGCGCTTCTGCGTCCCGGCCTCCGTCAGCTCGAACCCGGGCGCCAGGCCCTCCTCGTCGGGCGCCAGCCGGACCCGTACCGCGAGCGGGCCCTTGCCGGGACGTACGGGCTTCGCGCCCGACAGGTCGTCGCGCCAGCGCAGCCACCCCGCCCGGGCCAGGTGGATGACCAGGTGGAGGCCGTCGCAGTCGAGGTCGAGGAACTTGCCGTGCCTCGACACCCCGGTGATGGTCAGCCCGCCGAGCGCGGTCGCCGGCGGGTCGAACGTCTTGAGCGCCTGGAAGGCCACCACGTCGATCCCCAGGACCGTGCGGCCCACGGCCCGTTCGCGCAGGAAATGGGTGAGCGACTCCACTTCGGGAAGTTCCGGCATGTCCCCAGGGTACGTGCGCGTCCGGCCGTCCACAGCCTGTGGACGGCTACGGCACGCTCCAGAAGGCCAGCTCGTGCGCCATCCCCTCGGCGAACAGCTCCTCGGCCCGCGCCGGGTCCGGCGCGGCCTCGTCGATCATCTGCGCGATCCGCGCGGTGAGCGCCGCGAAGGCCGGATCCGCGTACGTGTCCACCCACGCCCGATATCTCGACTCAACAGGGGAAATTTCCGCCAATATATGTCCGAGAGTCGAATATCCCCACATACACGGATAAAGCGCCGCCAGCCCCTCCCCGTACGACACCGCCGACTCCAGCAGGAACGCCGTGTACGCCGCGCACGCCGGCCCCTTCACCGCCCCCTCCAGATCGGCGCCGAACTCCGCCGACAACGACCTGTGCAGGCTCAACTCGTCGTGGTACGTGGTGTGCGCCAGGTCCACCAGATCACCCAGATGCCCGTCGGGCGCCTGCCAGGCCAGCCGCGCGAACACCCGTACGTAGTCGAGCAGGAACAGGTAGTCCTGCTCCAGCCACGACCTGAACACCGCCTCGGGCAGGTCGCCACGCGCGATGCCGGCCACGGTCGGATGCTCGAGCTGAGCCCGGAGCAGCGGGCGGCCGACGGCGTGCAACTTCTCCGAGATAGTCATGGCTGGGAGGTTAGTGTCGAAGCATGACTGTGACGATCGCCGAAGAGCTCCTCCTGCTCGCCCACGACGACGAGAAGGGCACGCCGCTCGTCGCCGGGACCCAGCTCGACCCGGCCCTCGCCGGCGCGCTCCTCGCCGAGCTGGCCGTCAACGGCCGGCTGGAGCTGTCGGACAAGAAGGTGACGGTCATGGACCCGTCCCCGCTCGGCGACTCCGAGCTGGACGCCACGCTGGCCCGCATCGCCGAGGAGGGCAAGGAGCGCAAGCCCGCCTGGTGGGTCCAGCGGCTGCAGTCGGCCAAGCTGCGCGGGCGCCTGCTCACCAGGCTGGCGGAGTCGGGCGTGCTGACCGAGCAGCGCGGCAAGGTGCTGGGCATCTTCCCCACGACGCGCTGGCCTGAAGCCAACCCCGACGTGGAGGCCGCGGTCAGGGACCGGGTGACCAGTGCGCTGGCGGGCGCCGACCCCGACGCCCGCACGGCCGTCCTGATCGCCATCGCGCACGCGGCCAAGCTCGACCGCAAGGCCTTCCCCGAGGCGAGCAGGCAGCGCGTCAAGGAGATCGCGGAGGGCGCCTGGACGGCCGACGCGGTCGCCCAGACCATCGCCGCCATCAACGCGGCCATGATCGCGGCGGTCACCGCGGCGACCGTCGCCGCGACGACCTCCACCTCCGGGTGAGCCGCTCTAGTTGCCGGTGTCGATGACGTCCTTCGGCACCGGCTTGTCCTCCTTCAGGGCGTTGAAGAGGGCCAGCGCCTTGGGCCGGTCCGACTTGATCGCTTCGCCGCCGTCCGCGAGCCGCTCGGTGCCGCCGAACGGGACCACCGTCGTCACCGGGCTGTCGCCCATCGCCAGTCCCAGCGACAGCAGGTCGAAGGCGCCCGTGCCGCCGTCGACCGAGACCGCGTCGGTGGCGCTCATCGCCAGCGGGATCGACGTGAACGGGTTGATCAGCACTCCGGGGCTGGCCGCCTTCTTCACGACCGCGCCCAGGAACTGCCGCTGCCGCTTGGTCCGCTCGAAGTCGGGCAGCGCGCCGCCTTTGCGGGTCCGTACGTACCCCAGGGCCTGGGCGCCGTTGAGCACCTGCGTGCCCTTCTTCAGCTTGAGCCCGGCCTTCGGGTCGTCCACGGCGGCCCGTACGTTGATCTCGACGCCTCCGATGGCGTCCACGATGCCGACGAACCCGGCGAACCCGATCTCCATGTAGTGGTCGATGTACACGCCCGTGACCGACTCCACTGTGCGGACCAGCAGCTGCGGCCCGCCGTTGTAGGCGGCGTTGAGCTTGTCCCGCCTCTTGCCCGGGACGTCGACGGCCAGGTCGCGCGGGAGGCTGACCAGCGTCGGCTTGTCGCTGCCCTCGGGGATGTGCAGCAGCATCATCGAGTCCGTACGGTTCCCGCCGGTCGCCCGGCCCGTGGCGAGCTTCTTGCGCTCGGCGGCCGACAGGCCCTTGCGGCTGTCGGAGCCGACGAGCAGCCAGTTGGTGCCGGGGGTGTCGGCGGGACGGCCCGGATAGTTGTCGAGCACGCCGTCGATGCCGGCGATCCGGGAGTTGATCCAGAAGAGCATGCCCACGCCCGCCACCAGCAGCACGACCAGGAGCCCGGCGACGATCTTCAGGATCGTCTTTCCGGACACCCGCCTGCGGGGCTTCGACGGATCCGAGGGGCCGCTCCTCGACCGCAGCGGCTTGACCGGGCCACCGCCGCCGCCGCCGGAGCGGGCCCGGCCGTAGACGCGCGAACGACCCTGGGGCGGCTCGTCCGGGGCGGAGCCGGGAGAGGCGGCGCCTGACCCCGGCTCGGGGTACTGCGGGGCCACAGGCAGCTTGTGCGTGGGCGCGCCCGGCCCTCCAGGGGACGCGGACGGGACCTGGTGGGCCGGCGCGCCCCCGGCGCGCAGGCCGTCACCTGGCCTCGGCGGCAGCGGGCGGCCGTCGCCTGGTGAGCGCATGGCCCGCGTACGGTCGTCCTCAGACACTTCGCCTTCTTCCCTTCGGTATGTCATAAACGCTACGTCGAACCCCTTACCAGTGAAGACACTCGGCCAAGGTTTTCCCATGGAAAAGTACGCAGAACCAGGGAAGAGTCACCACGGAAACATAGATGCCACCAGCATCGTTACGGTTATGGACGACCTCTATCGAAGGGAAGATCGTGTCCGCTCCGGACCCGTGGAGTCTTTGCCCGTGCGCCAGCACGGGTTCCTCTGAGAGCTCACCATGGTGAGCGCCTATCTGGGCCTGCTGGCCCTCATCCTCCTCACGGCGGCGACCGGCTACTTCGTCGCTCAGGAGTTCGCCTTCGTGGCCGCCGACCGCGCCCTGCTCCGCGAGCAGGCGGCGGCGGGTGACCAGGCCGCCGAAAAAGCGCTCCAGGTCACGTCCCGCCTCTCCTTCATGCTCTCCGGCGCGCAGCTCGGCATCACCGTTACCGCACTGCTGGTCGGCTTCCTGGCCGAGCCCGCGATCGCCACGATCGTACGACCATGGCTGACGGACACCGGACTGTCCGACACTGTGATCACCGGACTTTCGGTCGCCATCGGGGTCTTCGTGGCGACCGTGGTCCAGATGGTCGTGGGCGAGCTCGCGCCCAAGAACCTGGGCATCGCCAGACCGGAGCCGGTGGCCAAGTTCCTGGCGAGCTCGACGCTGGTCTACCTGGCCGTGGTGGGCCCGGTGGTCAAGCTGTTCGACTCGGCGGCGACGGGCCTGCTCAGGCGCGTGGGCATCGAGCCGGTGGAGGAGGTGGAGCACGGCGCGACGCCGGAGGAGCTCTCCCGCATCATCGAGGAGTCGACCATGGCGGGCGAACTCCCTCCGAGACTCTCCGACCTGCTGGAACGGGCCCTGGAGTTCGGCGACCGCACGGCGGAGGAGATCATGGTCCCCCGCCCGCGCGTCGTCGTGCTGCGCTCCGAACAGCCCATCTCGGACCTGATCGAGATCATGCGCAGCTGCGGCCACTCCCGCTACCCGGTCATCAACGAGGACGGCGACGTCATCGGCGTGACGGGCGTACGCGAGCTCCTCTCGTCGGGCCTGCAGGAGGGCGAGATGGCGAGTATCACCCGCCCGGCCCTGCTGGTCCCGGACTCGGTCCCGCTCCCCGCCGTGCTCGACCGGATGCGCGTGGCCAAGGACGACATCGCCTGCGTCATCGACGAGTACGGCGGCCTGGCCGGCGTGATCACGGTCGAGGACCTGGCCGAGGAGCTGGTCGGCGAGCTGGTCGACGAGAACGACCCGGAGCCGGCCGGCGTGGTCGAGCACCCGGGCGGCATCTGGGAGGTCCCGGGCAGGCTGCGGCTCGACGAGGTCGAGCGCGCCACGGGCGTCGCGCTCCCGGAGAGCGACGACTACGACACCCTCGCGGGCCTCGTCCTGGCCAAGCTCGGCAGGATGCCCGACGAGGGCGACACGGTGACGGTGCCGATCGAACAGGACACCGACCCCTTCGCAGAGGACGAGCAGGAACACCTGGCAGAGCTGACAGTGATATCTCTCAACCGCAGAGTGCCCGAGTGGGTCCGCGTGGCCCCCGTCCAGCACGCGGAGGCGGCCCGATGACCATGCTCGTCGTCAGCCTCGCCCTGCTGGTCTTCAACGCGCTGTTCGTGGCCGCGGAGTTCGCCTTCGTCTCCGCCAGGCGCCACCGCCTGGAGGAGATCGCCTCCCGCAACAACCGCCTGATCAGGCTGGCGGCCAGGTCGGCGGTCGGCGGCACCAAGCAGCTCTCCCTCATGCTGGCGGGCGCCCAGCTGGGCATCACGCTGTGCACCCTGGGCCTCGGCCAGGTGACGGAGCCCGCGATCGAGCACACCCTGGAGCCGGTCTTCGCCGCCCTCGGCGTCCCGGAGGGCCTGCGCATGCCCATCGCTCTGACGATCGCCCTGGCCCTGGTGACCTTCGTCCACATGGTGGTGGGCGAGATGGCGCCGAAGTCGTGGGCCCTGACCCACCCGGAACGCTCGGCCCTGCTGCTGACCGTCCCCTTCCGCGCCTTCACCTGGGTGATGCGCCCGCTTCTGTCGTCCCTGAACGGCCTGACCAACCTCATCCTGCGCCTGTTCGGCGTCCAGCCCAGGAACGAGCTGGCCACCACCAGAACCCCTCGCCAGCTGGCCATGCTGGTGGGCGAGTCAGGCCGCATGGGCCTCCTGGACCGCGACGAACACGACCTCCTGACCCGCGCCCTCCGCCTGGACGACGAGGGCATAGAACGCCTGATGATCCCCATAGGCCAAGCGGTCATGGTCCCACCCCAGGCAAACGCAAAGGAGATCAAGGAAGCGGCGGCAAAGAGCGGCCACCTCAGACTCCTGGTAGGCACGCCAGGCAACGTAAGAGGCGCCCTCCACGCAAGAGACGCCCTCCTACAGCCGGCAAGCAAGGCAGAAGACCTCTGCCGCCCGCTACCGAAGCTCCCGTGCGTAACCCAGGTCCCAGAGGCGGTAACGGCCCTACAGGAGGCAAGAGCCCACCTGGCCCTGGTAACAGCTCAACCTGGCGATGTAATCGGCATGGTGAGCCTCACAGACCTCCTGGGCGAACTCCTGGACACCAGAACCCTGGTCACTGTGACGTAAAACACACCGACAAGTCGCCCGAAAGCAGGTTGCAACCAAACGGGCGTACCGTCAAAACACGGCACGCCCGTTACCAACAGGTTCTTGAAAAGAGAGACGCCCCCTCTTGCGATCCATCAAACACTTCGCCAGTGTGGGTCTGCCATGACAGAAGACAGAAGACGCCAGCGGCGATGGAGGGTCTGGGAGCCACTCCCAGACAGGGGGGTCCGGGGGACCTCCCCCGGAAAAACGCTGGGGGTCCGGGGGTTATCCCCCGGAAGAAATGACGAGGGGACCCACGGAAGCAAGCCAAAAGCTTGCGACCAAGAGTCCCCAGTCACCGAGTGGGCGAGGAGGGATTTGAACCCTCACGTCCTTTCGGACACACGGACCTGAACCGTGCGCGTCTGCCGTTCCGCCACCCGCCCTTGTGGGTGCGGAAAGAACACTAGCACGGAACAGCCACTGGTACTGAACCCGGATACGATCGCATAAGACACGGGAGCGGAGGAGCTGGGCGCGACAGCCGACGAGCGCCAGGGATGCCGTGACGTGGAACGAGCGGGAACCGGGCGCCGGACGCGTCTGGGGGCCGCGATCATATGCACGGAGGAAGGGAGGTACCCGGTGGGAGTCCTTCAGCGCTTCGAGCGAAGGCTCGAAGGCTTGGTTGAGGGGGCCTTTGCGCGGGCGTTCAAATCTGACCTTCAGCCGGTCGAGGTCGCCAGCGCGGTTCAGCGGGAGATGGATGAGCGTGCGGCGATCGTCGCTCAAGGTCGCACGCTTGTGCCCAACGACTTCGTGGTTGAACTGTCCACGACCGACAGCGAACGGCTTGAGGTCTACGCCGACAGCATCAGCCACGAGCTGGCCAACCTTGCCAGGGAGTACGCCAAGGAACAGGGCTACTCCTTTGTGGGACCGGTCCGGGTCCGCTTCGAGACCGCCGGCGATCTGGCTGTGGGGCTGTTCCGCATCAGGTCCGGCGTCATCCGCGGCGCGACGGTCGAGCAGGACGAGATTCGCCAGCCGGCGAGCGACCTGCCTCCGTCGAGGCCGAACGCTTTCAACGGGCGGCCGAGGCTGCTCGTCTCCACTCAGGACGACCCGCAGGGCGACCGTTCCTACGAGCTCACCACTCCGGTGACCTTGCTCGGCAGGGGCACCGACTGCGATCTTCGTCTGGTCGATCCGGGAGTCTCGCGACACCACGCGGAGTTGCGAGTCGAGGGCCAGACGGTGGCCCTCGTCGATCTCGGGTCCACCAACGGCACTTTCGTCAACGGCCAGCCGGTACGCAGGATCGAGCTCCAGAACGGCACGCGAGTGACGTTGGGGCGCACGACTCTGGTGTTCCGGCGCGATTAGGGGTAGACAAGCGGTCCATGTCCGAGCTCACGCTGCTGCTGATCCGGCTAGCCTTCCTGGCGGTGCTGTGGTTCTTCGTCATTGCCGCAGTCGGCGTGATCCGGACTGACTTGTTCGGTTCACGCACGGCTCCCGCGGGTCCACGCAAAGGCGTGAAACCCACCAAACCGGCGGCGAAGCCCAAGAACAAAAAGGGCGAGCCACGCCAGCTCATCGTTACCGGTGGCCCCTTGCAGGGCACCACCATTAACCTCACGGAGACGCCCATCACCATTGGCCGGGCCAATGACGCCACGCTGGTAGTCACCGACGACTACGCTTCCAGCCGGCATGCCCGGCTCTTTCCCCAGGACGGTCAATGGATCGTGGAAGATCTTGGGTCCACCAACGGCACGTATCTCGACCGCTCGAAAGTCACCCGCCCGACCCCGGTGCCGCTCGGTGTTCCGATCCGCGTCGGCAAGACAGTCATTGAATTGCGCAAATGACCATCGCACTCCGCTACGCCGCCCGCTCGGACGTCGGCCTCCTCCGCGAAGGAAACGAGGACTCGGCGTACGCTAGCGGCCGCCTGCTCGCCGTCGCAGACGGTATGGGCGGGCACGCACACGGCGAGGTGGCGAGCTCAGTCGCCATCGCCGCCATGGCCTCTCTGGAAGAGGCCCAACAGGGGGGTGACCTGCTCAACGCCATCGAGGCAGCGGTACGCGACGCCAATCGCAAGCTGCACGAGATGGTGGGGCGGGATCCCAGCCTCAAAGGCATGGGCACGACTCTGACGGCCATGCTCTGGCACGGCACCCAGGTCGCTCTGGTGCACGTCGGCGACTCGCGCGCCTACCTGCTCAGGCGCGGGGAGCTCTACCAGATCACCCATGACCACACGCTGGTGCAGCAGCTCGTCGACGACGGGCGCATCACGCCGGAAGAGGCGGCCACGCATCCGCAGCGCTCGATCCTGCTGCGCGCGCTCGACGGCAGTGGTGAGGTCGATCCCGACCTGACCCTCCGCGAGGCGCAGATCGGCGACCGCTACCTGCTGTGCTCCGACGGCCTGTCGGGCGTGGTCAGCGCGGAGACGTTGCACGCCACGCTCACCAACATCGACGATCCTGAAGAGGTCGTGCGCCAGCTCATCGATCTGGCGAACAGAGGTGGCGGGCCCGACAACATCACCTGCGTGCTGGCCGACGTGGTGGAGATCACCGACGGGCAGCAGGTGCCCACCGAGGCCGCCATGGTCGGCGCCGCCGGCATGACCCGGCTGCGCGGCAACCCCCAGGAGACCCAGCCGGGGCGAGCCAGCGCGGTGACCGCGCCCCAGCCGGTCCTCACGGACGACGACTTCGATGAGCCGGTCGCCGAGGCGCCCCGGCGCAGGCGTCGTCGCGTGTGGCCCGTGCTGGTCACCGTGTTCGGCATAGGCGTCGTCGCCGTCGGCGTCGGCGGCTATTTCGGATATCAGTGGACCCAGGACCAGTTCTTCGTCGGTGCTAGGGGCGACGAGGTGGTCGTGTTCCAGGGGGTCCAGAGAGAGCTGGGCCCCTTCCAGCTCTTCAAGGTCTCCAAGGCCACAGGCCGGCAGCTCTCCAAGCTGTCCGATGCCGACCAGGCGCTGATCAAGGGCGGCATTCCGGTCACCAATATCGACGAGGGCATGACGAAGATCAACGCTTTGAAGTTCGCCCAGGAGGACGACAAGGACAGCAGCGACACCCCCGCCACGACCGCCAGCTCGTCGCCCACGCCAACCGTGAGCGCGACCAAGACGAAGCAACGGTAAATGAGCGAAGTCGCAGATTCCCCCGTCCCGATGCCGGCCAAGCGCCGCATGGCCCAGCTCGTCATGCTCGCTCTGGCGGTGCTCATCGTCATGGGGGCCTACGCCAACGTGGGCCTGGCGGTGGACGGCAAGGTCCCCGCGGGCATGCTGGCGTACGGACTGGGTCTGGGCGGCCTGATGCTGGCCGCCTACCTCGTGCTGGCGAAGTTCGCCCCCTGGGCCGACCCCCTGATCCTGCCGCTGGTGACCCTGATCAACGGTCTCGGCCTGGTGATGATCTACCGGTTGGAGGCCGCCAAGATGGGCGGCGCGTCCACCACCAACCAGATCATGTGGACGGGTCTCGGCGTCGTCATGTTCTCGATCACCCTGATCGTGCTGCGTGACCACCGCATGCTCCAGCGCCTGACCTACACCGCGGGCGCCGTCGGCCTGGTCCTGCTCGCCATCCCCGCGCTGCTGCCGGGCAGCCTCAGCGAGGTGCAGGGCGCCAAGATCTGGATCCGCATCGGCGGCTTCTCCATCCAGCCGGGCGAGTTCGCCAAGCTGGCGCTGGTCGTCTTCTTCGCCGGCTATCTGGTGGCCAAGCGCGACGTGCTGGCGCTGGCCGGGCGGCGGCTGCTCTTCATCGACCTGCCCAGGGCCAGGGACCTCGGCCCCGTCCTCATCACCTGGGGGCTCAGCCTGCTCGTCCTGGTCTTCGAGAAGGACCTGGGCACCTCGCTGCTGCTGTTCGGGACGTTCATCGCGATGCTCTACATCGCGACCCAGCGCACCTCGTGGGTGCTGATCGGCGTGCTCCTCTTCGTCGGCGGCGCCTTCCTCGCCGGGCAGGTCTTCGACCACGTCGGCGCCCGCTTCGACGCCTGGCTCGATCCGAGCAACCCGATCTACTACGGCAACGACCCCGTCTGCCTGAAGGATCCGCCGGGCGACCCGATGTGCAGCAAGAGCTTCCAGATCATGCAGGGCCTGTTCGGGTTCGGCGCGGGCGGCATCCTGGGCACGGGGCTCGGCGAGGGCAACCCCCAGCTGATCCCGCTGTCGTTCTCCGACTTCATCTTCGCCGCGACCGGCGAGGAGCTGGGCCTGACCGGCCTGATGGCGCTGCTCATGATGTACGCCCTGCTGGTCGAGCGCGGCCTGCGCACCTCGCTGGCGGCCCGCGACCCGTTCTCCAAGCTCCTGGCGGGCGGCCTGTCGTTCATCCTGGCCTGGCAGGTCTTCATCATCGTCGGCGGTGTGACGAATCTCATCCCCCTGACCGGCCTGGTCACCCCGTTCATGTCCCAGGGTGGCTCGGCGTTGCTGGCTAACTGGATCCTTATCGCGCTATTGGTACGCATGTCAGATGCGGCCCGGCGGCCTCCGCCCCAGGCGATCCAGAACGAAGGACTGACGCAGGTGTTCCAGCGATGAACAGCACTCTGAAGCGCGTGGCGGTGGCCTGCCTGGCCATGTTCGCGCTCCTGATGATCAACGTGAACTACCTGCAGGCGGTGAAAGCGGAGAACCTGCGCGGCGACGCCCGCAACACCCGCAACTTCTACGAGCGCTACGCCATCGAGCGCGGCCGCATCACGGCGGGCGGCAAGGTGCTCGCGCAGTCCGTCGAGACCAAGGACCCCCGGTTCAGGTTCCTCAGGCAATACCCCGAGGCCAGGCTCTACGCCCACGTCACCGGCTTCTTCTCGCCGGAGAGCGAGAGCGCCGTCGAGAGGTCCGAGAACCAGCTGCTCAACGGCTCCAGTGCCGACCTGCTGCTGCGGCGGAGCATCGACCTGTTCACCGGCGAGCCGACCAGGGGCGCCAACGTCGATCTCACGATCAACCCCAAGGCGCAGAAGGCGGCCTACGACGCGCTGCGGCAGAGCGGCAAGCGCGGCGCGCTCGTGGCGCTCGACCCGAAGACCGGCGGGATCCTGGCGATGGTCTCGCTGCCCACCTACGACCCGACCGAGCTGTCCGGCACCGACAAGGGCAAGGTCTTCCCCCGCTTCGACGAGCTGGCCAAGGAGAAGGGCCAGCCGCTGCTCAACCGCACGATCGCGCAGACCTACCCGCCCGGCTCGACGTTCAAGGTCGTGACCATGGCGGCCTACCTGGAGGATGACTCCTCGCGCGGGCCGCAGACCACCGTGGACGCGCCGCAGCGGCTGCCGCTGCCCAACACGAACCTCAGCCTGCCCAACTACGGCGGCGCGGCCTGCGGCTCCGGCACGGTCACGCTGACGTACGCGCTGGAGAAGTCCTGCAACACGCCGTTCGGCAAGATCGGCATGGAGCTGGGCTACGACAAGATGAAGGAGCAGACCGAGAAGTTCGGCATGGGCCAGCCGGTCGCCGTGCCGATGTCGGTCACCGCCAGCGACTTCGGCAAGGAAGAGGACAAGGCAGCCCTGGCCATGGCCTCGATCGGGCAGCGCAGCAACCGCATGACCCCGATGCAGATGGCCATGATCGCCGCGGGCATCGCCAATGACGGCAAGGTGATGAAGCCGTACCTGGTCAACAAGATCACCGACGCCAAGGGCGACACGATCAAGCAGGCCGACCCCGAGGAGCTGTCGGAAGCCGTCAGCTCCGAGACGGCGGGCAAGCTGCGTGAGATGATGGTCAGCGTCGTCCAGAACGGCACCGCAAACCTGGCGCAGGTCCCAGGCGTCCAAGTAGCGGGTAAGACGGGCACCGCGGAGACGGCCGACGGCCAGCCACCGCATGCCTGGTTCATCTCCTTCGCGCCTGCCGAGGATCCGAAGGTGGCCCTGGCGGTCATCGTCGAGTCCGGTGCTGCCAACGTCGGTGCGGAGGCGACCGGCGGCCACACCGCCGCGCCGATCGCAAAGGCCGTGCTGGAGGCGGTGCTGAACAAGTGAGTGACGGTAACCTGCTGGGTCATGCGGCTCCGTAACCGCTATCTCCTGATCTCCCGCATCGCCACAGGCGGTATGGGGGAGGTCTGGCGCGCCCGTGACGAGTTGCTCGGGCGCGAGGTGGCGGTGAAGATCCTGCGCAGCCACATCTACGCCGACCCCACTTTCCGTGAGCGGTTCAGGAACGAGGCGCGCATCACCGCGGCCCTGGCCGACCCGGGAGTGGCGCAGATCTTCGACTACGGCGAGCAGAGCGACCTGGCCTACCTCGTGATGGAGCTGGTGCACGGCGAGCCGCTGTCGGCGATCCTGGCACGCAACCGCTCCATCGGGCCCGAGGTGACGCTCGACGTGGTGGGCCAGACGGCCAAGGCGCTGCACGCCGCGCACACCGCCGGGATCATCCACCGCGACATCAAGCCTGGAAACCTGCTGGTCACCTCAGAGGGGACCATCAAGGTCACGGACTTCGGCATCGCGCGGGCCCTGGAGGCGGCTCCGGTCACGCAGACGGGCACGGTGCTGGGCACGGCCCAGTACGTCAGCCCCGAGCAGGCCCAGGGTTTCCCGCTCACTCCCGCGACCGACCTCTACTCGCTGGGCGTGGTGGCCTACGAGTGTCTGGCCGGGCGCACACCGTTCCGCGGCGACAGCCAGGTGGCGATCGCGCTGCAGCATCTCAACGAGCACCCGCCGCCCCTCGGGGTGGACGTGCCCGCGCCGGTGCGCGAGCTGGTCATGTCGCTGCTGTCGAAGGACCCCGCGCGGCGCCCGGCCTCGGCGCTGGAGGTGGCCGACCGGGCCTACCTGCTGCGCGAGTCGCTGGCCAGCGCCGAGCATGGCGCCGACCTCAGCATGCTCACCGACCCGGGAGGCTTCCGGGTACGCGAGCCGGCTCCGGAGGACGAGCAGGAGACGGACCACCTCCATTCGGCCACCACGCCGCAGGAGCCGGCCGTGGGAAAGCGCCACAGGAGGACGCTGGCCCTGGTGGCCACCGCGGGCTGCGCGGCCGCGGTGGGGCTCAGCGCCATCACGTTCGCCGACCGGCAGCCCACTCAGCCGACGCCGGACGTGGCCGAGCCGACCAAGTCGGCGGTGGCGCCGCCGGACCGGGCGACGCCCTCGCCCACGAAAAGACGTACCAAGCGGCCTTCCGTGGTTCCGGTGAAGTCACCGAGGCCTATACCCTCGCGGTCAGCTACGGTAAGCAAGTCGGCAACACCCACCAAGAAGCCGACACCGAAACCGACCCCGACCACCCGTACCCCTACGCCCACACCGACCCCAACGCCCACCACTACACCCAAAACTCCGACACCCACCGCCTCGCCGGACCCGGGTGATACAAACCCGCCCAAGGAGGAGACGTGATGCGCTTTGGGGTCGATGATGGACACCGGCGGCCCCCCGAGCAGGCCGGTACCCAAGATGAACGGTAAGGGACAGTGCAGGAAATGACTCAGCCTCGGCTACTCGGAGGTCGCTACGAGCTCGACGGTGTCGTCGGGCGCGGCGGCATGGCCGAGGTGTATCGTGCCCGAGACATCCGGCTGGACCGCATAGTCGCGATCAAAACCCTCCGGTCCGACCTGGCGCGCGATCACACCTTCCAGGCCCGCTTCCGCCGCGAGGCACAATCGGCCGCCTCTCTGAACCACCCGGCCGTCGTCGCGGTCTACGACACCGGCGAAGACGGTACCGAAGGCACCCCCGTGCCGTACATCGTGATGGAGTACGTCGACGGCCGGACGCTGCGCGACCTGCTGCGCCAGGACCGGCGGTTGCTGCCGGAGCGCGCGGTCGAGCTGGTCGACGGCATCCTGCGAGCCCTCGACTACAGCCACCGCGGCGGCATCGTGCACCGCGACATCAAGCCGGCCAACGTGATGATCACGCGCGCCGGCGACGTCAAGGTGATGGACTTCGGCATCGCGCGCGCGATGGCCGACTCCGCGGCCACGATGACGCAGACGGCGCAGGTGATCGGCACCGCCCAGTACCTGTCTCCCGAGCAGGCGCGGGGCGAGCGGGTCGACGCGCGCAGCGACATCTACTCCACCGGTTGCCTGCTCTACGAGCTGCTGACCGGGCAGCCACCGTTCACCGGCGACTCTCCCGTCGCGATCGCCTACCAGCACGTGCGCGAGGACCCGATCCCGCCGTCGCAGATCGACCGCGACATCCCCCCGTGGGCCGACGCGATCGTGCTCAAGGCCATGGCCAAGGACCCCGCCCACCGCTACCAGAGCGCGGGCGAGATGCGGGCCGACATCCAGCGGGCGATGTCCGGGATGCCGACCGACGCCCAGACGATGGCCATGAACGGCAACTTCAACCAGGGCACGCGGATGATGACCGCGACCCAGGCGGGGCAGGGCCCGGCCACGCAGCGCACCACCGCGGTCCCACCCTACGAGTACGACGAGGGTGGCAGTGGCGGCGGCGGCCGTGGCGGGCGGCGCAGGGCGAGCGGCGGCGGGAACAACGCCGTCAAGACCGCGCTGTGGATCATCGTCCCGCTGGCGATCATCGGTGCGTTCATCGGGGTCGGCTACTCGGTGTTCGGGTCGAAGGGCACTCCGGCCGCCACGCAGGTCACGATCCCGTCGCTGGCCAGCCAGGAGCGCGCGTACGCGGAAGAGCAGCTCAAGAACCTCGGGCTCACCGTCCAGGTGGTGCAGGAGTCCAGCGACGACGTCGACAAGGGCAGCGTCATCAAGACCGACCCTCCCGAGAACTCCAAGGTCGACAAGGGCTCCCCGGTCAAGCTGGTCATCTCGAAGGGCCCGGAGAAGGTCAAGGTGCCCGACGGCCTCGTCGGCCAGTCGCAGGAAGACGCCATGAAGGCGCTGGAGGACGCGGGCCTGCGCGGCACGGTCAAGACCAAGATCTCCAGCAAGTCGCAGGGCACGGTCATCGAGACCGACCCCAAGGCGGGCGAGTCGATAGAGAAGGGCGGCGCGGTCACCCTCTACGTGCCCAAGGAGCTCGGCGAGGTGCCCAGCGTGATCGGGCTCACCGTGAAGGACGCCTCGGCCCAGATCAAGGCCGCCGGCTTCAAGCCCAGGGTCGTCGAGCAGGCGAACGAGCAGCCCGAGGGCACGGTCATCCAGCAGAACCCGGGTGAGGGCGCCAAGCAGGCACCGGGCACGACCATCACGATCGTGGTGTCCACAGGTCCCGGCCTGGACACGAACAACCCGCAGCCCACCACGGAAGTGCCGACGGACACGCCCACGGACGACCAGACGGACTTCCCGTCCGACGGCGACCAGCCGACCGACGACAACCCGATCGGCGACGACGGCCTCGGAGGCAACGGCAACTGAGACATGAAGAAGGGCCGCCCGTTCCCGGGCGGCCCTTCTTCATGTCGTCGCTGACACAAGAACGCCCCCGCCGCTCGGGGGCAACGGCGGGGACGTTCACTTGGTAGTCGCTCGCCGGGGGACATTTGTTACAAGATTCCTCGCAGCCAATTCTGGAGCAGCCGGTGGCCATGCTCCGACAGCACGGACTCGGGGTGGAACTGGATGCCCTCGATGGGCGCCTCACGGTGGCGCAGGCCCATGATGACGCCGTCGCCGGTGCGGGCGGTCACGTCGAGCACGTCGGGGACGGTCTCGGGCAGTACGGCGAGCGAGTGGTAGCGGGTCATCCGCACGGGCGAGGGCAGCGTCTCGAACACGCCCTTGCCGTCGTGGGTGACGGGGCTGGTCATGCCGTGGACGAGCTCGGGCGCGCGGGACACGGTGGCGCCGTACGCGACGGCGATGGCCTGGTGGCCGAGGCAGACACCGAGCAGCGGCCGGCGGCTCTCGGCCGCGTGGTGGACCAGGGGCACGCTCACTCCGGCCGCCTCGGGGGTGCCCGGGCCCGGGCTGATGAGGACGCCGTCGAAGCCGTCGGCGTCGCTCACGCGTACGTCGTCGCGCGGCCGTACGTCGCAGTCGGCGCCCAGCCCGCGAAGGTACTGCACGATGGTGTGGACGAAGCTGTCGTGGTTGTCCACGACCAGCACGCGGCTCATTTCCTCACGCTCACCTCGTCGAGTGTCACCATGGGCTCGAGTAGCGGAAACACGACATACCAGAGTACGACCCCTGCGGCGGCGACCATCACGGCGGCCGTCAGCAGCTTGGTCCGCGCGGTGCCGGGCAGCTTGCGCCAGAGCCAGGCGTACATGTCACTCCTCGTCCTCGGTCGCGTCCTTGAGCACCCCGTAGACGATCAGGCGCTCGGCGGCCGAGTATTCGGGGTGGCAGGTGGACAGCGTGATGAAGGCCCGGATAGGGCGGATGTCGGGCTTGCCGGGCACGGGGGCGAACACCTCGACCTCATCGGGTTTCACGATGTCCTGAGAGGTCACCCGGTACGTGTACGTGGTGCCGCCGGCCTCCACGACGATCTCGTCGTCGCGTTCGAGCTCGTCGATCTCGTTGAACGGGGCCGCGTACGTGGTGCGGTGCCCCGACACCACGAAGTTGCCGACCTGGCCCGGCAGGGCGCTGTCCGGGTAATGTCCCGGGCCCTTCTTCAGGTGCTCGGTGTCCACACCCTCGACCACGGCATACTCGTAGTCGCGGCCCAGCTTGGGGATGCGCAGCAGCGCCATGGGCCTGCCCGGCTCGGGCTTGACCGCCTTCCGCGTCGCCAACTGGCGCTGGAGCAGCCGCTGCTGGCTCTGGGTGTACGCGCCGGTGCCCCAGAGCAGGTACGCGCAGAACAGCATCATGATCAGGCCCGCGGTGATGCTCGTCTCTCCCACGGCCCGCAGCGTGGCCCGCATGCGATCAGCGTATTCGGGTCAGAAGCCGCAACCGGGGATCGCCATGTCCCGCGCGTGGCGGCTATCCTGGACCACACTTCAATTAGGCTTACCAAAGAGCCTGTGGACGATCCGGAAGCCCAGGCCCTCAGCAGGAGTTACCAGTGCCCAAGCCCAAGGCTCGCAAGAAGGCGGTCTACACGCCGCCGCAGAGATCGCAGCAGGTCAAGGTCAGCCCCCGCTGGCTGGCACCCACGATGGTCGCGGCGTGGATCATCGGCATCCTGTGGATCGCGATCTACTACGTCGCACCACGGGCGCCCTTCCTCAGCGACCTCCAGAACTGGAACCTGCTGATCGGGTTTGTTTTCATCATCTTCGGGGTGGTGCTTTCCACCCGCTGGCGTTAGTTCTTTCCACAGCCTTTTCCACAGCCTGGGGAAGTCACACCGTGCTCATGATGGCCGACACCCTGACCATCACGAGCACGGCCAGCACGGCCAGCGCTCCCACGATCGCCAGCACCTGCCACAGGGTCCTGTTGTTCTTGGGAGCGTAGGCCAGCGCCGCCGCCAGCAGCGTCCCGACGATCAGGCCGCCGACATGGCCGGTCCAACTGATGCGGAGACCGGAGATCGCAGGCATCACGAAGGTGATGACCAGGTTGAGCCCGATCACCAAGGTGATGCCTCGCACGTCCAGCTTCAGCTTGCGGCCCACGACGAACATGGCGCCGAACATCCCGAAGACGGCTCCCGAGGCGCCGACCGTGGCCGTGGGCAGCGGGTCGAGCCAGAGGCCGAGCACCGAACCGCCCAGCGCGCTGAGCAAGTAGACGGCCGCGAAACGGAGATGCCCGAAGGCTCGTTCGAGATATGGGCCGATCACGAAGATGGCCCAGCCGTTGAACAGGATGTGGAGAAAGCTGCCGGTGCTGTGCACGAAGGCGACGGTGATCAGCCGGTAATACTGGCCTTCCGCGACTGCCGGCGGCCACATCGCCAGCGCCTCGCCGACTGCGTTGTCGGTGAGGTACTGGGCGCCGAAGGCCAGGACGGTGAGCGCCAGGATCGCGTACGTCACGATCGGGGTGCTCACCACGCTGCCGCCGAAGGTGGACTTCGCCTGGCGGATGCCCTTGTTGCCCTCGGCCACGCACTCAGGGCACTGGAAGCCCACGGCGGCGTCGCGCATGCAGTCGGGGCAGATGGGGCGCTCGCACCGCTGACACCGGACCCAGGTCTCCTTCTCGGGGTGCCGGTAGCACGTGGGCACCGCCTCAGCGGGCTGCTCGGGCTGCGGGGGCGGGCTGGGCGGCTGGCTGGTCATGACCGAAAGCCTATGGCTTACACGCCCTACCCGCGTGTCCCCACCCTTCACCCCTCACCCCGAACCCCCGCCACCGACCAGCGGAACGCGGCCAGCGGCGGACGGACGGCGGCGGGCAACGGGACAGCGGACGGCGGATGGCGGACAGCGGCTGGTCAACGGCGGACGGCGGACGGTCGGCGGCGGCTGGGCGACGGAACGCGGCGGCCCCAAGGCCCAGCGCCATCGTGCGGAGCTGGACCACCGCACCATCCGGATGCCGCACCCCCTCACCACGCCGCGTCGGCGAGGTGGGGTGCGTTGGAGCCCGGCGCCATCGTGCGGCGGCCAGTGCGCCGGCTCGTTCATGGCGCCGCGTCGGCCGTGTGGGCGTCTGCCGCGGCCGCGGGTTCAGAGCACCGGTGACGACGCGACCAGGGCCGCCCCGGGGGACGCGGCCCCGAGACGCCCGGATAAGCACCCGACGGGAGACGCGGCCCCAAGGCGCCCGGATAAGCACCCGATGAGGGGATGCGGTCCCGGGCCGGCCTGAGGGCCGGCCGGTGGGGGCATGGGTGGGGCCGCCCCACGGCCTTGTGGGTGGGGCGGGGGTGGGTGGTGGGTCAGGCGGGGACGCGGTCGATGGTGACGGACTCGATGACGACGTCCTCCGCCGGACGGTCCCGGCGGTCGGTCTGGGTCTTGGCGATGGCGTCCACGACGTCCTGGCCCTCGATCACCTCACCGAAGATCGTGTGCCTGCCGTTCAGGTGCGGCGTCGGCACGACCGTGATGAAGAACTGGGACCCGTTGGTCCCCTTGCCGAAGCGGACGCCCGCGTTGGCCATGGCCAGCAGGTACGGGCGGTTGAAGTACAGCTCCGGGTGGATCTCGTCGTCGAACTCGTAGCCCGGGCCGCCGGTGCCCTGGCCGAGCGGGTCGCCGCCCTGGATCATGAATCCGGAGATCACCCGGTGGAAGATCGTCCCGTCGTAGTAGCGTGCGGTGCTCTTCTCCCCGGTGCCCGGGTGCGTCCACTCTCGCGAGCCTTCTGCGAGCTCGACGAAGTTACGCACCGTTTTCGGGGCTCTGTTGGGGAAGAGCTCCACCTTGATTTTTCCACGGTTGGTCTGCAGGTTTGCGATCAGCTTCTCAGCCACGAGACAGCCGCCCCCTCTATGTACAGGGTTAGTTCTGTGATGTTTTGAGGACTATGGCCGTAAGGCCTCCAGAGCCATCCTCCCACGGCTCGCCATGATTGAGCCGCCTTGTCCAGGGAAGGTCAGGCTCGGGGCCCCAACGACAGGGGAGGTTGTCGTGTCCCTGACAATGAAAAGACGCCGCGTGGTCATAGAGGTACCCGCCACGTGGACGGGCCGAATGAAGGCCCGGGCCGTGCGAACCGGCCACCTGATGGCGCCCGTGGCGGACCAGGCCAAGATGGCCGCCGCCCAGCGCCTCGAGGACGCCCGCTACTGGGCGGCGCCACGGATTCACTCCGCGGCGCACGGGTTCGAGGATCAGGTCGCTCCCAGGGTCAGCTCCATGCTGATCACGGCGGCCAGGAAGATCGATCCCACGCCCACGCGGTCGCGGCGATGGCCGACGCTCGTTCTGCTGACCGGCCTCGCGGTGGGGGCGATCGGCTACATGTTCTATCGCCGCAACGCCCAGCAGTGGACCGAGCACATGAAGGACTCCGCCTCCGATGCGTCACGTTGGGCCAGCGAGAAGGCCGACAGGACCGCCGAGTCTGCGGACCGGATGGCGGGCCGTGTGTCCGACAAGGCAGATGAGGCATCTCGCAAGATGTCCTGATCCGGTGCTGCCGGAAGGGAAGCGCGTCCTCGGTTGATCCCGAGGGCGCGCTTCCCGTTTCCGGACCCCCCGTTGACGAACCACCAAGCGCTTGCTACAAACCCGGCATGGCGCTGTCTCCTTTAGACGACTACCCCGTCCACCAGGCCGCGCAGGTCATGCGGCACGTCGCCACCTCCGACCGCAACTTCTACGACCGCTACTACTTCAACTGCCACCCCGGCACCGACGAGCTCATGCTGATCGTCGGCCTCGGCCAGTACCCCAACCTGGGCGTCACCGACGCCTTCGCCTGCGTACGCCACGGAGACCTGCACCGCGTCGTACGGGCCTCCCGCGAGCTGGGAACCGACCGGATGAACACCGAGATCGGCCCGTTCCGCGTCGAGGTGCTCGAAGGGCTCAAGCGGCTCAGGGTGGTCCTGGAGCCGAACGAGCATGGCCTGTCCTTCGACCTGCTCTGGGAGGGCACGATCCCGGCGACGCTGGAGCCGCGGCACTTCCTGCGGTGGCAGGAGCGGGTCATGTTCGACTCGGTACGCCTGGCACAGACGGGGCGCTGGTCCGGAAATATCAGGATCGGCGAGGAGGACATACCGGTCACGCCCGACCGCTGGCAGGGCACCAGAGACCGCTCCTGGGGCATCAGACCGGTCGGCGAGCCCGAGCCGCCCGGCATCCAGACCAAGAACGCGGGCACGTTCTACTGGCTCTACACGCCCATGCAGTTCGACGACCACGCCATCCTCTGCATCATCCAGGAGGACGAGCGGGGCCGCCGGATGCTGGAGGAGGCCGTACGCGTCTGGCCCGACGGCCGCGAGGAGGAATACCTCGGCAGACCGGACTACCGCCCGGTCTACGCCCCCGGCACCCGCGACGTCGTGGAGGCCACGATCACCTTCTCGCCTCCCGGCGGCAAGCCGTTCGACGTGCGCTGCACCCCGATCCTGCCGGTGCACCTCATGGTCGGCACCGGGTACGGCCTGGAGCCGGACTGGAAGCACGGCATGTACCAGGGTGAGGGGCCGGTCGTGCAGGGCGTGACGTACCGGCTGCCCGACGACGCCGCCAGAATGTGGGGCATGGTGGACGCCGTCGGGCGCTTCGAGTACGACGGGCTCGTCGGCCACGGCCTCTACGAGTACTGGGCGCTCGGACCGCACCCGTCCTTCCCGGAATGACCTAGTCGGTCTTCTGGCAGATGATCTTTACCGCCTTGATGCCGACCGACGGCGCGTCCAGCTTCTCGCCGGGCTGAGCCGGCTGGGCGGGCATGGCCTGCACGCCGTCGGGCAGCTTGCCGTCCTCCGGGAGGGGCATGGTCTTGGTCACCTCCAGCATCTCGCCGTCCTCCGGGACGGGCACGGCCTTCGTCACCGCCAGCCCCTCGCCCTCCTGCGTGACGGCCCCGGCCTGGGCCCCATCCAGCGGCGGCGCCTCGCCGTCGGGAAGGGCGTCGACCTTCACCGTGTCGCTGGGCTTGAACTCGCGCACCTTGCCGTCAGGACCGACGATCTTGCCGGCCGGGACCGCCCGCGCGAATTCGGCCACCTCGACGGTCTTGCCGTCGGCCGTCTTGCAGGTCACCTTCGCGCCGGCGGTGCCCGGGGTCTCGTCGGCCATGGCGGAGCCGGTCAGGCCGGTGATGGCGAGTACGGCGACCGCGCCGAGCAGCGCGAGACGACGCTTGAACATGGGTTCTCCTCACTGAGATCGGTCGAACGCCTCCGAGACTGGCCCGGCGTACCTGAAGTGATCCTGAAGAGGCCCTAAATGATCTTCAGGTTGGCTTTAGGTGGCCTGAGGCACCCTGGTCGGTGTGCGAGTGCTACTGGTGGAGGACGAGGAGCGGCTGGCCGACCTGGTGAAGGGCGGCCTGGCGGGCGAGGGCTTCGCTGTGGACGTGGCCCATGACGGGCGTGACGGCCTGTGGATGGCCACCGAGAACACGTACGACGTGATCGTCCTGGACGTGATGCTGCCCAGGATGAACGGCTACGCCGTCTGCGCCAAGCTGCGCGAGGCGGGCGACTGGACGCCGATCATGATGCTCACGGCCAAGGACGGCATCTACGACGAGGCCGAGGCGCTCGACAACGGGGCCGACGACTACCTGGCCAAGCCGTTCTCGTACGTGGTGCTGCTGGCCAGGTTACGGGCGCTGGTGCGGCGGGGCGGGCGGGAGCGGCCCGTGTCGATCACCGTGGGCGACCTGGTGGTGGACCCGGCGGCGCTGAAGTGCCGCAGGGGCGAGGTGGAGATCGGATTGACGCCCAAGGAGTTCGCGGTGCTGCACGCGCTGGCCCGCCGGTCCGGCGAGGTCGTGTCCAAGGGCGAGCTGCTGGCCCAGGCCTGGGACTTCTCCTACGACGGCGACCCGAACATCGTCGAGGTCTACATCAGCGCCCTGCGCCGCAAGATCGACACGCCTTTCGGGCGGACGACGCTCATGACGGTCCGCGGCGCGGGCTACCGGCTGGAGGCGGCATGAGCCCACTGCGCAAGGCGTCGGCCGCGCTCTCGTCCGTGCGGCTGCGGGCGACCGCCGCCGCGACCCTGGTGGTGGCCCTCGCCCTGGGCCTGGCCGCGCTGGCGCTGGTGGCGGTGCTGCGCGGCACGCTGGAGAACAACGCCGACGCCGAGGCCACCAGGAAGGCCGTGGCGGCGGCGCCGTACGCGGAGACACTGGACTTCGTACGCGCCACCCCGCTCTCGCCCGGCGTCGCGGCGCCCGCGGACACTCTCGACGAGAGCTCGATCGCCATCACCAAAGACGTGCCCAAGCAGGGCAAGGCCGAGCCGCTCGTGATCGTCGGGAAGAGCGGCACCGTCCAGCTGCGCGACGGCAAGACGGCCGCGATCGCCGACCCCGACGTCCTGCTGACCGACGACAAGAGCGCCTCGGCCACCGAGTGGGCGGCGCCGCAGAAGTACGCCGTCGCCGGCGTCAAGGTGGCCACCGTGGGCGGCCCCGCCATGCTCTGGTCGCGCGTCCCCCTGGAGGGCGCCGAGAAGGCGCTGCAGACGCTCTACGGCGCGCTGCTGCCCGGCGTGCCCGCCGTGCTGCTCGTGGTGGCAGGGATGACGTGGATCTCGGTGGGCCGCGCGCTGGCCCCCGTGGCCGCCATCCGGGCCAAGGTCGCCGACATCACGGCCCGCGACCTGCACCAGCGCGTGCCCGTACCCGGCTCGAAGGACGAGATCGCCTCCCTGGCCACCACCGTGAACGGCACCCTCGACCGCCTGGAGACGGCCGTGGACACGCACAAGCGGTTCGTCGCGGACGCGGCGCACGAGCTGCGCAGCCCCATCGCGACCCTGCGCGCCCGCCTGGAGCTGGCCGAGCCCAGCGAGCTGACCAGGGAGGCGCTGGCCGACGTCGAACGCCTGCAGTCCCTGGCCGCCGACCTGCTCATCCTGGCCAAGCTGGACGCGGGCGAGCCGCTGCGCGCGGCCGAGCTGGACCTCGGCCAGGTGGCCGCCGAGGAGTCGGTACGCGCCAGGCGGCGGCCCGAGGTGCGCCTGGAGCTGGACATCGAGCCGGACGTGGTGATGAAGGGCTCCCGCGCCCACCTCGACCGCCTGATGACGAACCTGGCCGACAACGCCGTCCGGCACGCCGCCTCCACCGTGCGGGTGCTTGTACGCGCCGAGGAGGACCAGGCCGTGCTGGAGGTGCGGGACGACGGGCCCGGGATCCCGCCGGAGCAGCGGGAGGCGGTGTTCGCCCGGTTCACCAGGCTGGACGAGGCGCGCGCCAGGGACGCCGGCGGCGCCGGGCTGGGGCTGCCGATCGCGCGGGACATCGCGCACCTGCACGGCGGCACGCTCGTGTACGCAGATTCCGGATTTATCGCCAAATTTCCCCTGAACCACTGAAGATCTGCAAACGTGTGAGTGGTTGAAGGAGGCAACAATGCTCACACGCCGCGCATTGATCACCAGAGGCAGCGCCGCGGGCGCAGGAGTCGTGTTCCTGTGGCCGCGCCCGGCAGAGGCGGAAGCGGAGGCGGCCAAGCCCGTCCTCGCCACCACCAAGAGCATCCCGGTAGGGGGCGGGAAGATCGTCCAGGGCAAGTACGTGATCACCCAGCCGAGGAAGGGCGTCTACAAGTGCTTCAGCGCCAAGTGCACCCACCAGGGCTGCACGGTGGCGAGCGTCAGCCGTGGCACGATCAACTGCCCGTGCCACGGCAGCAAGTTCAGCGCCTCGACGGGCGCGGTGGTGAACGGCCCCGCCAAGAAGCCGCTCGCCGGCAAGAAGATCAAGGTCTCGAAGGGGAAGATCAGGCTGGCTTGATCGGCAACGCGTAGGTGGTGCTGCGCTTGGTGATCTCGAAGCCGGCGCGGGCGTACACGTTCACGGCCCCCGTGGGGTTGTCGGCGTCCACCCCGAGCCCGGCACTCTCGTAGCCCTGATCTCCGAACGCGGCAAGGGCGTGCCCGATCAGCGTGCTCGCCACGCCCTTGCCGCGCCACTCCCGCAGCGTGCCGATGATCTGGATCCACGCCTGGCGCTCGCCGCGCCGGGCGGCGGCCTCGAAGAAGTGCGTGATCAGCACCCCGACCGGGCGGCCGCCGGCCAGGGCCACGAACGACGACTCGGGGCGGAAGTTCCTGGAGCCGGTCATCATGGCGCGCCAGCTCTCGGACGTGTGCCGCACGCTGCCCCAATGGTCGAGGAACGACTCGTTGCGCACGAGGCGGGCGCCTTCGTCCAGTTCGGGCGACCAGGCGACGATGGAGACGCCCTCCGGCGGCCGCACCGGGGGCAGGTCGCCCGGCAGGCTCCGCTCCATGCGGGCGAACCACCGTACGGCCGTGAGTCCGGCCCCCTCCACCAGCGCGGCGAGGTCGGACCGGCCGTCGGGGACGTCGACGTGGAGCTCCAGAGGGACGCCGGGGTGAGCCCGCTCGCTCACCCCCGGCGCCGTCCGGATGCTCCAGTCCATGATGTGCCTGCCGAGCCCCTGCCCGCGGTAGGCGGGGTGCACGCCTCCCGACAGGCGCATCATGTGCAGGTCGTCGGCGGTCTGCCTGACGGGGAGGTAGCCGAAGGCCACGATCCGGTCGCCGTCCCTGGCCGCGAGCGTGCCCGTGTCCAGATCGATGAGGTGGCTGGAGACCTGCTCAGCCACGTCGTCGACGTCGTGGACCTCGCCGGTCCTGTCCTCGGCCTCCATGGCGGCCCAGAGCTCGGCCAGAGCCTGGACGTCCGCCCCGGTCAGCGGTCCCCATTCCATGACCGGCAGCCTAGGCGAGCCTGGTGGCGCAGCCCAACCGGGTTCCGATGTCGGCCAGGCCCTCGGCGAACGACCGGCGCGTACGTTCGCGGAACCCGATGAACAGCCGGTTGGCCAGGGCGACGGCCCAATGGTTGCCGGCCACGTTGTAGACGCGGTGGACCAGGCGCGTGCCCCCGTGGTCGGGGGTGACCGACCACTCGCCGCGGTACCACCAGCCGCCCTGGTAGGCCAGGACGTGCTCGCCCAACTCCGTCCTCGGTATGGCCCGTACGATCTCCGGCCACACCCGCTCGACCGGAGCCTCGATCACTCCGGTGACCTCGACGATGAGCCGCCTGCTCACGGCGCGCTCACCCGCGTGTTCTGGAAGGAGGCGAAGCGCCAGCCCTCGGCCGTGCGGAGCGCGGTCAGCGTGATGACGGACTGACGGCTCGGGTCGGCCGCGCCGTTCACGGACGAGCCGCCGCCCACGATCACCAGCGCGACGTCGTCGGTGAGCGGCTTGATCAGCGGCTCGCCGCCGCCCGCTTCGAGCTTGATGTGGAGCTTGAACAGCTCGCGGTGGGCCTCCTCGATGGCCTGCCGGCCCTCCAGGTGCCGGCCGAAGAACGTGATGTAGTCGGCGTCCTCGGTGAAGAGGCCGGCGTAACCCTCGGCGTCCCCGGAGTTCCAGGTCTCCGCGATCCGCGCGAGCAGCCGAACGATCTCTGTGGACATGGCACTGCTCCCTGTGTCGCGGCGCCTATCCTGTGAATGCGAGTTCGGGCAGGGCAGGCGCCTTGTTCGGATTTCCGGCCGCCGGGGTGTTGGCGCACCTCGGCGGCCTTTCTCACATCTCGGCCCTTTTCACATCTCGACCGTGGTCTCCCAGTCGAGCTCTCCTTTGTCGAGCCGGTCGAGCAGCCCCCTGATCCAGCCGAGCTCGGCGGTGTAGAGCGCCTGCTCGCACTCCACCTCCAGCATGAGGATCGCGGGCAGGCCGCTGTCGGCCATGGCTCGCAGGTGGGCCTCCATCCCGGCGAGGACGCCCTCGATCGTGGCCGCGCGCCCGCGCAGCGCCCGCTGCGCCTCGGCGAGCGGCAGGCAGCCGATGAGCGAGACGGCCGCGACGAAGGCGCGCCGGTCGGGGTCGGGTTTCTCCAGGAGCTGCCGCAGCCGGGTGACCAGCTCCTTGCGGCCCTCGTCGGTGATCTCGTAGACCGTGCGCTCGGGCCTGCGGCCCTCGCGGTCGGTCTTCGAGGGGACGATCAGCTCGTCCTTGGCCAGCCGCTCCACCGCGTGGTAGAGGCTGCGCGGCAGGCCGGTGATGTAGTCCTTGTGCGTGTCGATGATGAACCGGTGCAGCTCGTACGGGTGGCTCGGGCGCACGGTGAGCAGGGCCAGCACGGTCAGGCCGACCAAGCTGTGGCGTTGCGCCATGATGCCTCCCTCCATATTGCACTTTGCAATATAACTCAGACATCCAGCTGCAGGAAGGTCCGCTCGATCGCCTGCCTGGCCACGTCCTCCGGATAGGGGAAGAGCTTGATCAGGTCACGCAGCCCCTCCACGTGGGCCCGCCTGGCCAGCTCGGCCACGAGGGCCAGCTCGGCCTGCTGCGCCTGCGCGAACGCCCGGTCCACGACCGCGCCGTGCCCCGGCACGATCACCTGGTCGGGCAGCTCGTCCAGCATCGCCGCCGTGGTGAGCGGCCAGTCGAGCGGGTACGAGTCGCTGAACGCCGGCGGCGCCCCCTCCTCCACCAGGTCGCCCGCGAACACCACGCCCGCGTCCGGCACGTGCACGACCACGTCGTTGCTGCTGTGCCCGAGCCCGAAATGCTGCAGATGCACGATCCGGCCGCCGATGTCGAGGCTGGCCGCGCTCGTGAACGTGTGGTCCGGCGGCACGATCGTGATCTCCTCGAACTCCTCACGCTGCTCGGGCCGCCCCTTGATCATTACGGCGCGCTGCTCCTCGCCGTACTGCTCGATCTCCTCGGCGCACCTGACGTGGCCCCAGATCTCGGCGGGCCGGAAGATCGCGTTGCCGAAGTAGTGGTCGAAGTGGGAATGGCTGTTGACGACCGTCCACGGGCTGGCGGTGATCCTCCTGACCGCCTCGACCAGGTCACCGGCCTCCCGGTGTGAGGCGCGCGTGTCGAGGACCAGGCAGTGCCCGTCGCCCACGACCAGACCCACGTTCATGTCGTACGACTTGTGGCGCCGGACGTAGACCCGGTCGCCGACCTCCTGCCATTGCTCGTTCATGCCAACGAACCCTACTTTTAAGCCGCGTCATTTGAGGTATTCGAGCACTGCCAGCACCCTTCTGTGCCCGTCCGCGGCGGGCGGGAGGTCGAGCTTGGCGAAGATGTTCGCGATGTGCTTGGCCACGGCCGCCTCGGTGACGAACAGCTCCTTGGCGATCGACGCGTTCGTCCGCCCCTCGGCGATCAGGCCGAGCACCTCCTGCTCGCGCGGGGTGAGCCGGGCCAGCGGGTCGCGGCGCCGCCTGAGCAGCTGGCGGACCACCTCCGGGTCCACGACCGTGCCCCCGGCGGCCACCCGGTCGAGCGCGTCGACGAACTCGCGTACGTCGCCGATGCGGTCCTTCAGCAGGTAGCCGATCCCGGCGCCGGCGCCCGGTTCCAGGAGTTCGGCGGCGTAGGTCTGCTCGACGTACTGGCTGAGCACCAGGACGGCCAGGTCCGGATGCCGCTCGCGCAGCTCCAGCGCCGCCCTCAGTCCCTCGTCGGCGAAGCCGGGCGGCATGCGCACGTCGGTCACCACGGCGTCGGGGCGGTGCTCGGCGACGGCGGCGAGCAGGGCGGGCGCGTCGCCGACCGCGGCGGCCACGGTGTGGCCGAAGCGTTCGAGCAGCCCGACCAGGCCCTCCCGCAGCAGGACGGCGTCCTCGGCGATCACTACGCGCACGGTATCTCCGCTCTCATCAGGGTCGGACCGCCGATCGGGCTCGACAGGGACAGTCGCCCGTCCACCACGGCCAGCCGGTCGGCCAGTCCGGTCAGCCCCGTGCCCCTGGCCGGATCGGCCCCGCCCACGCCGTCGTCGCGCACCTCCACGACCAGCGTGCCGCCCTCGACCCGCCCGGTGACGGCGCCCCTGGTGGCCCGGCTGTGCTTGGCCAGGTTCGCGAGGGCCTCGCTGACCACGTAGTACGCGGTCACCTCAACGGGCGCGGGCAACCGGCCGGCCAGCTCCACGTCCACGTCCACGGGCACGGGCGAGCGCCCGGCCACGTCGCGGACCGCCGCGCCCAGCCCGCGGTCGGTGAGCACCTGCGAGTGCACGCCCCTGATCAGCTCGCGCAGCTCGGCGAGCGCCCGCTTGGCCTCCTCGTGGGCCTGCCCGACCATCCGGCCCGCAGGCGAGTCGTCCGGCAGGTCCAGCCGGGCCATGCCGAGCGCCATCGACAGGGAGACCAGCCGCTGCTGCGCGCCGTCGTGCAGGTCCCGCTCGATCCTGCGGCGCTCCGTCTCGAACGCGTCCACCAGCCGCGCCCGTGACCGCAGCACCTCGTTCAGCTCGGAGCCCTGCGGCGCGAGCACCGCGCGTACCATCGCCCCCCGGGCGCCGCCCCAGGCGGTGATCGTGTACGCGGCGACGGGCAGCAGCAGCACGCCCGCCACGGAGCCCACGACGGCGACCCCGGGCTCCGCCTCGGGCTGCACGACCGGCGAGAGCATCAGGACCACCGGCCCGCCCACCGTGAACCCCAGCATGATCAGATCGATCCACCACAGCGCGAGCACCGTGATGACGGCCAGCCCGGCCTCCCGCCCGCGCCCGCCGGGCACCTCGGGCAGCGGCACGCCGTCCACCAGCCGCAACCTGCGCCGCTCGAACCAGGCGACGAGCGGCAGGCACAGCGCCAGCACGACCGGGGCCGCGACCACGCCGAGCGGGATCGTGGCGAACACCGCTGCCCCGACGGCCACGCCTGGAACGGCGCTGGCCAGCAGGTACGCCGCGCACCGCCAGGGCCACGCGGAGCCCAGGAAGGGCAGCGGCCGCTGCGTGAGCGCCTCCAGCGCGGTCCGGTTGAGCACTTTCTGACGGTATCCGCAGGTTGGCGGGCCAGGCAGTAGTGCTGGGTCTACTGTCCGAGGAAGCGGGTGAGCACCGGGGCCAGCGCCTTCGGGTCCACCATGTGCGTCTGGCCCTCGATGGTCTCGCGCACGGCCCCCGGGACGAGCTCCGCGATCGCGTCGGCGGCCCGGGCGAAGAAGTCGCCGCCCCCGCCCACGAACGAGTCGGCGCCGGCCCCGCCCGTGGCCACCAGCGTGGGGCAGGCGATGCCGGGCAGGCGGTCGGCGGGCGGGCGGCCGTCGCCCAGGCAGGCGGCGTCGTACGCGAGCGTGGGCGCGATGGCTTCCAGGCCCGGCCACATCGGCGACTCGCGGGCCTGGTCCACCATCTCCTCGGTGGCGCCCGCCGTCACCATGAACAGCGCGAACGCCTCGCCGCGGCGACCCGCGGCCAGCAGCGCGCGGAGCCGGTCGGTGTACTCCCGCGAGCGCCGCGGCCCGTCCGGCGCCACGTCGTAGGGCACCTCGTACACGGCCAGTCTCGCGATCGGCAGCCCCGTGGCGGCGGCTTCGAGCGCGAGCGCGCCGCCCGACGAGATCCCGAACAGGTGCGCCGCCCCGCCCGCCTCGGCGATGAGCGCGGCGATGTCCTCGATCTCGCGGTCGACCTCGTACGGGAGGGTGTCCTCGCTCTCGCCCCGGCCGCGCCGGTCGTAGTTGTAGACGGTGAACCGCTCCGCCAGCTCGTGCGCGAGTTGCGCATTGGCCGAGCGGTCGACCGAGGCGCCGCCGACCAGGACGATCGCGGGGCCGACGCCCAGCCGGTCGAACGCGATGGACGTGCCGTCTTTCGCCGTGACGCGGTACATGTGACTCCTCCGGAGGCCCTTGTGACCACCCGATCTCGATGGGTGACTATCGGCGGCGGCGTTATGGGACTACCGTCGTGCGCATGGCGATCCCCATTCCATCACGGCGGAATTCCGCGGACAACGACAAGGCCCCTGACACCCCCGCCGCACCGTCCTGGCCTATGTCGGCTCCCCGCCTTTCCGCCGAACCCAGGGCACAATCCGGGGAAACAGCATCAATCATCGTAAATTTAGACAAGGCGACACTTGATGCGGTTCATCAAAAAGCGCGCTCCGATGGCCGTATGATTTCCGATGTGATTCGCGCCGCGGTGGAGCGCGAAGTGGGCAACATGACGCACGCGACCATCTTGATCCAACGCTGGAACCTGCAGTGCGACGACCTCGACAGAGCGGCCGACGCCCTCAAGGTGGACCGGATTTCGGACGACGTGATGCTCAGGCTCGGCCTGCATCGGAATCAAGAGGATTGACCATGCTTCCTGGGCGCGTTCTCGATGTGGGAGCGCTCGTCGACATTGCGGTCGCCAAAACGAATCATTCGCGCAGCATCGCGGCGCTGTGTCTTTATCGGGGCGGCGGGCTGTGCATTCCCACGACCGCACTCACCCTCGTCTATTCGATCGTCCCGCTCGCCACGAAAGTCGAACTCTTCGATCTGATCAGCAGCTCCGCCGTCCAGGTCGACGACCTCACCGCGGGAAAGGTGCCCGACATCGCCGAGATCCTCGACGGATCGAGCGACATCACCGCGGGCCACGTGATCTTATGCGCGCGGGCCACCCAGTGGCCGATCCTCACCGACCGCCCCGGCATCCTGCGAAATCTGGACCCGGCGATCCTCGTCGATCCCCTGCCTGAGCAGAACTGACCTATCAGGCCAGGCTGATGCCCGGTTCACCCACTATTGTGGGGGCCCGGACACACGAGGAAGCGGATCCACCTTGGCACATCGCGCCCTGGTCATCGCCCTGCTGCCCGCGATCGCGCTGCGGGCGCTCGCCGTGCTCGGGTACCCTCCGTCGATCCTCTTCTACGGCGACTCGTTCGCCTTCCTGCGCGAGGAGCTGACCCCCGGCACCACCAGGCCCTCCGGATACTCGCTGCTGCTGGCGCTGCTGCGCCCCGCGCACAGCCTCACGCTGGTGACGGTCCTGCAGCACCTGCTGATGCTGGCGCTGGCCGTGGCGGTGTACGCGCTGCTGAGGCGGCGCGGCCTGCCGGGCTGGGGCGCCGCCCTGCTGGTCACCCCGCTGCTGTACGACGAGTTCCTGGTGCTGCTCGAACACATGATCATGGCGGACGCGGTCTTCGTCGTGCTGGTCACGGTCGCGATCCTGCTCGTGGTCTGGCGCGTCACCCCCACCACGGCGGCCGTCGGCGGCCTGCTGCTCGGCCTGGCCGGGATCACCAGGACGGTCGGCCTGCCGCTGCTGATCCTCACGGCCGCCTACCTGCTGATCCGGCGGTACGGCTGGCGCCCGCTCGTGGCGCTGGTGGTGGCGGGCGCGATCCCGCTGGGCGCGTACGCCACCTGGGCGAAGGTGGAGAAGGGGAAGTTCGCGCTGACCGAGGCGGACGGGAACTTCCTGTGGTCCAGGACCATGAGCTTCGCCGACTGCTCGGTGATCAAGCCTCCGGAGCGGCTGGCCGTGCTCTGCCCGAACATGCCGGTGGAGCAGCGCCCGTACCCGCCGTACTGGCTGTGGGAGAGCTTCTCCCCCCTGCTCAAGGTGCCGGGGACGGCCAATCGCAACCAGCTCGCCGGGGAGTTCGCCAGGGCGGCCATCCTCGCCCAGCCCGGCGAGTACGCCGCGGCGGTCGCGACCGACCTCACGCAGCTGCTGCGCTGGGAGCGCACGGCCGCGGACGAGAAGACGCCGTACAAGTTCCCCTCCGCGGAGCGGCCGCTGAGCGAGTCGGTACGCGGCATCGCCGAGTCGTACGAGGCCGGGCCGGCCGCCACCCGGGTCGTGGAGCCGTTCGCGGGGTGGCTGCGGGCGTACCAGCGCTTCGGGTACGTGCCGTTCCCGCTGCTCATGCTGGCCCTGGTCGGCGCGCTGGCGACGGCGCTCGTGCGGCGGCGGTGGGACGCGCTGCTGCCCGGGGTCACGGCGCTCGCGCTGGTCTGCTCGCCGCCGTTCCTGGCGGCCTTCGACGTGCGGTACGTGATCCCGGCGATCCCGCTGGTCTGCCTGGCCCTGGGACTGGCCCTCGGCGCCCGGTCGCCGTCCCCGCAGGAACGCGCGGGGACCCCCAGCCCTGAGCTTTCCCGGACCGCCACCTGAGTGCTAGGGTCACGTGTAAGGAAATTATTACACGTGACGGGAAGCCATGACAGTGCCGGGGCCGACGGGTGACGACCTGGTCGAGATCTTCGCGGCGCTGGCCAACCCGCTGCGGCTGCGCATCATGGCGGTGCTGGCGGACGGGCGCGACTACGTCAGCCACCTGGCCCGCGAGATCGGGGTGAGCCGCCCGCTCCTGCACATGCACCTGCAACGGCTCGAGGCGGCCGGGCTGATCGTCGGCACCCTGGAGCTGTCCGACGACGGCAAGGCCATGAAGTACTACGAAGTCGCGGACTTCAGCCTGCACCTGACCGCGTCGGCGCTGGCCGAGGCGGCCAAGACCCTCACCAGGCCGGACCCGGGGAAGGGTCCAGGACCCAAGGAGCACTCCTGATGATCGATTCTTGGCCCGCGGCGATCTTCTCGTTAGGGGTGCTGCTCGTGGTCGGCTTCCTGATCGCCCTTTTCGCCGTGGGGATGTTCGAGATGCGCAAGGCCAAGCTCGACGCCCATCAGGCGGACGACCTGCGGCAGCTCGTGCGCCGGTTCGAGCAGCTCGCCGAGAACACCATGGACGCCCAGCAGCGGATGGCCGCCGACCTGGCCGAGCTGCGCGCCCGCACCACCTCGATCGAGCAGATCCTAAGAACCGTCGAATAGGGCGACGTAGCGGCGTTGCCAGGGGGTCTCGACGGCGTGCGAGTCGTAGTGCTCGCGTACGTAGGCGACGGCCCGATCGCCGGGCACCCCGTCGAGCACGGCCAGGCAGGCCAGGGCCGTGCCGGTGCGGCCCCGGCCGCCGCCGCACGCGACCTCGACCCGCTCGGACTCGGCGCGGGCCCACGCCTCGCGGAACGCGCCGGCCGCCGCACCCCGGTCGGACGGCAGCCAGAAGTCGGGCCAGCGCACCCACCGGTGCTCCCAGTCGACGGCCGGGGGCCGGCGGCCCAGCAGGTAAAGAGCGAACGTGGGGAGCGGCCCCTCGGGGAGCGGGCGCCGCAGGCCCCGGCCGCGGACGAGCCGGCCTGAGGGCAGCCGCAGCACTCCCGCCGCCGTGGGCTCCCAGGTAGCTGTCATGGTGCGAGCGTAGCCGCGGGGCTGCCAGGACACGCGATCTTCAGCTTTCGGCGGACTTCAGCGGACTTCAGCGGGCTTCAGCGGGCTTCAGAGGCCGAAAGCCCCGCCTTCCACGAGGATGACCACGCCGAGCCCGATCAGGACGAGGGGCAGCAGGATGTGCCCCCATCGGCTGAGCGCCCCGGCGATCAGCGGGCGGGTGGCGAAGAACCTCCCGGCCAGGCACCAGACGGCGACCAGGATCAGGAAGACGACCACGTACACGGTCATGCCCGAGGTGCCGGACGTGGCGAAGACGGGGACGTAGACCCCGATGTTGTCGCCGCCGTTGGCGAAGGTGACCGCGGCGACCTCCAGCGCCTTCGGCCCGCCGCCCCGCGCGGGCGGGTCATCGTCGTCGCCGCCGTCGGCGCGGTCGCGCCACACCTGCCAGGCCGCCTTGAGGCCCAGGGCGAGGGGGAGCAGGCCGAGGTACGGGACGGCGGACTCGGGCAGGAACGTGGCCCCGAAGGCGGCCGCGACGGCGACCACGAGGATCCCGGCGAAGCCGATGTACTGCCCGAGGACGATCCGCAGGTGCCCGGCCCCCTGGGCGAAGAAGAGCGCCAGGATGACGATGTCGTCGATATTGGTCACGGCGAACAGGCCGGCGGCTTGCCCGATGATGCCCGCATTCACGCCTGGAACCGTACCGGACCCTCACGATGTTGGAACGATCCCTGCCACCCCCGGGTTGACAGCCATCCTGACACCTGGGCCCCCAGCTTTCTGACGCAGATTACGGCGTATGTGGTCACATCCGGTGAACTCTCGCTCATCCTTTGTTATGGTCACTCACTGTCCAGAAACGGACACCCTTTACCCGAGGAGGATCATGAGGACCCCGAGGACCGTCGCCATCACTGCGGCTGTGGCGGCGACAGTCGCTCCCCTGCTGGCCATCGCGACCCCGGCGAGCGCCCAGCAGTCCACCGAGACCACCAAGAGCGTCCAGAGCTTGCCGCTGCTGGACTGGCTCTCCCTCGATAGCCTCAACCCGACCGAGCAGCTCAAGAAGGTCAAGGAGCTGCTCGGCACCGGTTACGTCCCCGAGGCGTTGAGCGTGACCAACGCCGCCAACCCGCAGTACACGTCCGTCTGGATCAAGGACACCACCCGCAAGGTGAGCGTCCTGCAGGGCCTGTCGGCGACCGACCTGCCGACGCGTATCGCCGAGCAGGCGAAGAGCGGCTTCGTGCCGTCCATGATCACCGGCACGGGCACGGGCCCCAGCGCCATCTTCGCGGCGGTCTTCGAGAAGACGACCGAGAAGGTCCAGTCCAAGCTCGGCATGACCAAGGACGTCTTCGCGTCCGCCAACGCCAAGCTCGCCGCCGCCGGCTTCAGCGTCGCCTCGCTGGACGTCTACGGCACGGTCGAGAAGCCCCTCTACGCGGCCGTCTGGGTCGCCGGGGCCGCGACCGGCGCCGTGCAGGTGACCACCGGCCAGACGGTCACGCAGCGCGGCCAGGAGCTCCTTGCCAAGACCAAGGCCGGGCTGCGTCCCGTCCTCATGGCCGTCGAGCCCGGCAAGCTCTACACCACCGTGTGGAGCAAGGGCAGCGCGACCGGCCTGAAGGAGTACCTGAACCTGTCCAAGCTGACCTACACGCTCAAGGCCACCGAGCTGAAGGCGCTGGGCTACCGTCCCGAGGTCCTGGACACCGAGGGCAGCACCATCGCGGCGATCTGGAGCAAGGGCTAAGACCCGGATCGTGGTGCCGTGCACCGGCGATCAGCGAACACACTCGTCTGATCGCCGGAACGCGCGACACCGGGCTCAGCGATCGAACCAGCGAGCCGCCGCCGGGGTCAGCAGCAGGACGACCACCGCCAGCGGGAAGAGCACACCCGGAGCGAGCAGTGCGGTCCACCCGAGATCGCCATTGATCGCTTTGGTGATCAGATTGCCGCCGCTCAGGACCACCTCGATGGCAACGACGCCCCAGCGCACCGCTTTCCTCCGCGACGGCCAGAGGAAGATCAACCAGGCCAGGAGCGCCATGGCCAAGACGGGGAAGAGCAGCAGCAAGAGGTACTCACCGCTGAACGCGCCGACCACCGCATAGGAGAAGCCGAACGCCAGGAGGCTCACGGCCACGTCGAGGATCAAGATGAACCTGGCGGCCCGTACGGCGACCGGCATGAACTCGGCCTGGGCATTCTCCGTCACACGATCATTCTGCAACACGACGAACGCGGGCATAATGGCGGACAATGCCGGAAATTCGGGAAATATCTGAGTATGCGGCGGCGATCGCGCCCGTCATCGACGCGGCCCAGGTCAACGTGCACGCCTCCGCCCGCAGAGCGATCACCGCACTGGCCGAGACCACCGGCGTGAGCACAGGGCTGCTGTACGACCTCAGGTTCGTGCTGCCGCTGCGCCCGCTGACCCGAGCCGGCCTGAGCGCCGTCTACCGCTACCGCGACGCGGCCGAGCGAGAGGCCGGGATCCGGGAGCACCTGAGCGAGGGCACCCTGGCCGAGGACGGCGACGGGGCGCTGAGGGCGACGGCCTCGGGGCTGGCGTTCATCCGGAAGCTGTACGAGGCGCACGGCGCCGCCGCCGGGCGGAGCTGGGCGGGGCAGGACCTGCCACGGCTGGCCCACCTGATCGGCAGGGTGCTCGACGGAGCCGAGCGGCTGCCGGGCGGCGCGCTCGAACTCGTCGCGCCTCCCTACGAGCCCGAGGGGAGCGGGCCGGGCCTGCTCCTGTTCAACCGGCTCGCCGTCCTCCGCTACCACCGCGCCGACGCCCACGCCGGGGCCTGGCAGGCGGAGGGCCTGTCCGCGGCCGAGATCGTCGGCCTGCGGGACGGGCCCGTCCGTGCGCGGATCGAGGCGGAGACCAACCTGCGGGCCGCGCGGCCGTACCAGGTGCTGGCCGAGGACGAGCGGCGGGCGCTGCACCACGGCCTGCTGAAACTGATCTAAAGCGCCGCCAGCAGGCGGCCCACCTGGGTGCGGTCGTTCACGCCGAGCTTCTCGTAGGCCGCCTGCAGGTGATTGGCGGCCGTACGCGTGGACAGCGTGAGCCGGTCGGCGATCTGCCGGTTCGTCAGCCCGGCGGCCGCGAGCTGGAGGATCTCCCGCTGGCGCGGCGTCAGCTCGGGCGTGGCCAGCTCCACCAGCGCCGGGGTCGACACGCCCGGGCAGCGCCTGGCCAGCGCCCACGCCCTGGTCTGCGCGCCCTTGGCCAGCGTGCCGCGGCCCGCGTCCCGGTACGCCGCCGCCTCCTGAGCCGTGGCCTCGGCCGCGTACAGGAGCATCCCGAGCCGTTCGAACTCCCCAGCCACCGCCCGGAGCTCGACCGGGTCGCCGATCGCGCGGGCGTGCCTGGCCAGGAGCGCGGCCAGGAGGCCGTCCACCCGACCGGCCAGCCTGGCGGACTGGTCCGGGGCGCCGAGCCGTACCAGGTCGTGCAGCGCGAACATCAGGCCGGCGTGCAGCTCGTGCCGCTCGGCGTGGTCGGCCGCCGCGAGGCACAGCCGTACCGCCTCGTCGAGCTCGCCGCCGGAAGCCGCCACCCAGACCTCGGCCTGCAGCACGTGCTGCCGGGTGAAGGCCCACCTGGACGCCGTCGCACCGGCCTCCGCCAGCACCTCCCGAGCCTGCTCCGTACGGCCCAGCAGCGCCAGCGCGTGCGCCTGCTCGGCCAGCACCCGCCCCAGATAGGGCTCACGCCCGGGCATCCTGGCCAGGTCGTCCCGGCACCAGCGCAGCGCCCCCGCGACGTCCCCGCGCAACCGGCCGACCATCGCCCGATATGCCGCGAACCCCGACACCGACAGCTCGGCGGCCGGCAGCTCCATCCCCTGCTCCGCCGACCGGTCCGCCGCCTCCAGCAGGCCCGCGAACGTCTGGGCGGCGCAGAGCGCGTCCAGGAAGCTCGGCAGCGCGTGCGGCGCCTCGTCCCGCCAGCTGTCCACGCTCTCCAGCGTTCGCGCGGCGATGGCGAGGCTCTCCCCGGTACGCCCCGAGTACGCCGCGGCCCACGCCTCCATGGCCGCCGCGTGCGCTTCGGCGCGCCGCGACATCGGCCCGTACGAGCGGGACCGCGCCAGCGAGCGCGCCGCCCCGGTCAGCCGCCCGGCGAAGCAGTCCGTCACGGCGCGGTAGATGTGCGCCTCCTGCAGCCAGACGGGCTCGGTCAGCGTCACGGCGGCCAGGTCGAGCACCTCGCACGCCTCGGCGTCCGCGCCCGCCCACGCCAGGTTGATCCCCAGGCTGAAGGCGTGCTGGGCGCGGTCGGCCTCGGTGACCGCGTCGCGCGCCGCCCGCCGCAACGCCGCCAGCGCCGTGTCCGCGTCGCCCAGCACCATGAGCACCTCGCCGAGCACCGCGACCGCGGCCACGCCCCCACCCGCGTCGATCGCGGCCTTGGCCAGGCGTTCGGCCAGGTGGGGATCCTGCCTGCCCCAGGCCAGCCGGGCGGCGGACACCAGCATCTCGGGGGCCGCGACCGAGCCGGAGTCCAGCCGCCACACGGCCGCGCGCAGCTCGTCCTCGCGCCGCCGCAGCCCGCTGGCCTCCAGCGCGTCGGCCAGCATCCGCAGCCGCCGCCGCGTCCGCAGCGTGCCGCAGCCGCCGCGGACGACCTCGCCGTAGAGAGGGTGGCCGAGCCGCAGCTGCTCCCGCCTGCCCTCGTTGACGGCCACGACCAGGCCGCGGTCCTCGACCCGCTCGACCGCCCGGGCCGAGGTCAGCGAGACCAGCAGCTCCGTGCCCAGCGGTTCCCCGAACGCCACCAGCTCCAGCACCTCGCGCTCGTCCTCGTCGAGGTGGCCGATCCGGTCGCCCACCAGCTCGCGCAGCCTGGTCGTCATGGACAGCTCGCCCCGCCAGCGCCACTGCCCGTCCCGCTCGGTCAGGCAGCCCGCGTTGCGCCCCGCCTGCACGACCTCGCGCAGGTAGAGCACGTTCCCCTCGCTGACCCGCGCGAGGTGCCGTACGGTCTCCGCGGCCACCTCGCTGCCGAGCGCGCCCGCGAGCACCTGCCCGACCTCGGCCCTCGTCAGCGGCGGCAGCTCGATCCTGTCGAGCAGCTCGTCCTTCCACAGCGCGGCCACCGGCGCCGGCTGCGGCTCCCCGGACCGCACCGTCACCAGGACGCGCGCCGCGCCGCTGTCCGCCAGGTAGTGCACCAGCGCCGCCGAGGCCGGATCCAGCCGGTGCGCGTCGTCCACGCTGATCAGCAGCTCGCCGCGCGGCGCGCGCTCGCGCAGGTGGCGGGCGGCCCAGCTCAGCAGGTTCTCGCCGCCCTCCGGCGGGCCCGTCAGCACGTGCGCGAACGCCCCGAACGGGATCATCGACGCGGTCTCCGTGCCGAGCGCGCGCACCACCGCGTACCCCGGTAACCCGGCCAGCGCCTCCGCCGCCAGTCTGCTCTTCCCGACCCCGGCCTCACCGGCGATCATCACGCCCGCTCCCGACCGCAGCGCCGCCCGCACGGTCGTGAGCGGCCCCCCTCGCCCGACGAACGGCCAACCGCTCCCCTGCTCGCTCATCGCGCCTCCTCTCGACACCCATCGTCGTCACGGAGGTTCGCGCGAGGTTCAAGTCGGGTTGGTGCTCAATCCGGCGGCGGAACGCAGGAGGTCGAGGAGGGCTTCCGTGCCGCTGAACGGCACCGGCTCGCCCCCCACCTCTTCGAGCAGCCCGCGGAGCTGGCCGCCGGATTGCTCGGGCTCGACCAGCCGGACGATGACCGTTCTCATCTGGAAACCATCTCGCCGGGCGGTTCAGGTCTGGTTCAGGTGGGGTATGGGGCGGGCTCGACCTCCAGCTCGCGCATGCGTTCGGCGTAGAGGTGGTAGCGCCTGCGGGCGTCGCCGCGGCGGCCGGCCAGGTCGAGCACCCGTACCAGGCCCAGGTGGGCGCGCTCGTCGTAGCGGTCGCGCTCCAGCAGCCGCAGCCAGTAGCGGGCGGACTCGTCGTAGCGCCGCTCGCCCGCCCGCGCCGCCGCGAGCCTGGCCGCCGCCTGCGTGTAGGCCAGCCGGGCCTGCTCGCGCAGCCCCACGGCCCAGTCCGCGTAGGGGTCCTCCTCGCAGAACTCCCCGCCGTACGCGCTCTCGGCCGCCGTCCACCGCTCCAGCGCCTCGGCCGTACGTCCTGCCTGGTCCAGCCGTACGGCCTGAGCCACCAGATCCAGAAATTTCTCGACATCGACGTCCACATTGGACAGGTCAAGCCGTAACGCGCCCTCGTCCGAGACCACGATCTCGTCCGCCGGACTTTCGTGCGCCGGATCCAGCACCGCGCGCAGCGTGGACACCATGACGTTCAGCCGGCGCAGCCCGACCGCCTCACCCTCCTGGTCCGGCCAGAGGATCTCGACCAGCCGCTCCCTGCCGATCGCGCTCCCCCTCCGGCTGACCAGGATCTTCAGCAGGTCGCGCGCCTTGCGCGACTGCCAGGCCGTACGCGGGACCGGCACGCCGCCCCGCAGCACTCGGAACGTTCCCATGGTCTCGACGATCACCTTCACGCCCGGCGCGGGAGCGGCGCGGGCGATCAGCGCGTCGATCCGGTCGTCGAGCGCCCGGCAGCCGATGGCGTGCATGCGCTCGCGCACCCCGGTCGCCAGCTCGCCGCCGGTCGCCGGATCGGCCAGGGCCGCCCTGACCAGCTCGGCCCTGGCCTGCCCCACCGGGTCGCCGAGCATCGTCCACGTGCGCACGGCCTCGTCGGCCGGCCGCGTGTCGCCGTCCAGCTCGGCCCGCAGCTCGGCGATGGCGGCCTGCGAGGCGTGGTCCCTGCGGCTCACCGCGACGGGTTCGGTCTCGTCGAGCAGCGCCCTGGCGTCGTCGTGGCGTCCGCCCGCCAGCGCCACGCGGGCGGCCACGACCCTGGCGGTCACACCCGCGATGCCTTCGGCGTGTTCGAGCGCCTGCTCGGCGACGCGTGCGGCCTCGGCCGGATCGTCGTCGGCCAGCAGCTCGGCGAGACCGTTGAGCGCGTTGGACAGCGACTGCACCTCGCCCGACGGCGCCGAGTCGGCGATGATCCGCCGGTAGATCGCCGCCGCCGTCCTGCGGTCGCCGCGCAGGACGTTGATCTCGGCGAGCCGGTTCAGGCCGGTGCCGACCAGGCGGGAGCCCATCGCCTCCCACCTGGCCACCGCGTCGGCGGCCTCGGTGGCCGCCTCCTCCAGGCGGCCGAGCCCGATCAGGGCCTTGGCTCGGTTGGAGACGTTCAGGGCGGCATAGGGGGCGAACGACACCAGGTCGGACAGCCGGCCCCCGATCTCCGTCTCGGCCAGCGCCTCGGCGTAGGCGCCCTCGTCCAGGTGGCGGGAGGCCCGGTTGGCGTGAATACGGATGAGCTGGACGATGTCGCCCGCGCGTTCGGCGTACTCCAGGGCGCGCAGGTAGTGGGCGTCGTTGGCTCGGCGGTCGCCGTCGAGCGCGGCGAGCATGGCCAGGACCGTGTTGGCCATGGCCAGCGCGCTCGGGTCGCCCAGGCTGCCGGCCTGTTCGAGCGCCTTGTCGGCGAGCTCGGCGCAGCCTGCCCGGTCGCCCTTCAGCCAGAGCACCGACGCCATGGACGCGGCGCACATGGCGGCGTCGGCGGGCGGAAGGCCGTACTCGTATCCCCTGGCGTACCCGGCCAGGGCCGCGTCGAGGTCGCCGCGCAGGTGGTCGATGAGGCCGAGCCGCCTGGCCACGAACGCGTCGAACGCCGGCCCCTCGGCGGCCCGGGCGAGCAGGTCGCGGGCGCGGGTCCACTGGCCGCGGTTCTGCTCGGCGACGCCGGCCAGCTTGATCATGGTGGGAGCGTTCCTGGCGGCCTCGGGCAGCAGCTCCAGCGCCGCGACCACGTCCCCGCGCTCGGCCAGGCGCAGGCCGTACGAGTCGAGGAGCGCGGCCGCCAGGCTCGGATGCTCCGTCGCGACGGCGGCCCGCAGGGCCAGCTCGGGCTGGTCGTGCTCGACGTACCAGCGGGACGCGACCGCCGCCACGTCGTGCGCCTCGTGCCGGTCGAGCGGCGCGTGCCTGGCCAGCACGTGGCGGCTGGTCAAGGTCAGGCGGTGGCCGTCCTGACCGGCCTCGAGGAACAGGCCGCGGCTGGTGAGCGAGTCGAGCGTGTCGGGCGGCGCGCCCAGCGTGGCGGCCAGCCCGGAGGTCAGCACGGGCAGGACGGTGGCGGCCCGCAGCAGCTCGCGCATCGCCGGCGGCAGGTCCTTGAACGCGGCCAGCGTGAGGCGTTCGAGCGTGGCGGAGTTGGCGGCCAGCCCGGCGGCCGTGCGCGGCCAGCCGGACGGGTCCTCGCGGGCCAGCGCGTCGAGCGCGGCCTGCACGGCGGCGGGCCAGCCGCCGCAGGCGTCGTGGAGCGTGGCGGCGACGGCCGCGCCCTGCTCGCCCAGCCGGTCGCGCGCCCAGGCGGCCGTCTCGTCCGGGGTGAGCGCGAGATCGGTCGCGTCGAGGTCGAGCACCTCGTGGTCCTGGCGCAGCCGGGCAGTCGGGAACGGCAGCGGCGCCCGCGACGCGGTGACCAGATGCAGGTGCCTGGGGGCGACGCGGACCAGCGTCTCCACGTACCGCACGGAGCCCGGGGCGCCCGAGATGGCGTCGATGCCGTCGAAGACCAGCGCCAGGCCGCGCCGCAGCCGCCTGCCCAGCGCCTCGGCCAGCGCGCCCGCCAGCGCCGCGGCCCTGGACACCTCGTCGGCGTCGGGCCCGAGCGGGGCGTCCGCGGCGGTCACCAGGTCGGCGGGTAACCCGGCCACCCGCTCCGACAGAGCCGAGGCCACCGCTCCCGCCAGCGTGGGAAGATCACGATCAGCGGGCCCGAGCCGGTGCAGCACCGCGCCGACGGCCTGGCTCCACCCTGCCAGGGCAGTGGACTTCCCGTAGCCTGTAGTTGCGACGAGCGAGGTGAGCCTGTACGTCAGCGCCGCGTCCAGCCGCCGGTCGAGGGCGGGACGGGGTCGCACCCACCCTCGGTCCACCCCCGCATGCTACGCCGGGGTTCGCGGGGGGACTCCATAGTTCGAAAAGTGCCACCTCCCGGTAACACACCGGCGGGCGCACTATGGTCGTACTTCTTAACAGGAGGCACCGTGGAACAGGAACTGCCCGGCGGTGCGAGGCTGATCGTGGGGGTGGACGAGTCCCCGGCCTCGCGCTGGGCGCTTGCCTGGGCCATCGGTGCGGCCAGGCTGCACCGGATGGCCCTGGTCGCCGTACACGTCAGCCGCGCGCCCGTCCACCCATTCCCCGAGGCTCTGCCCGTCCAGCACGCGCTCCGGGCCGGCGAGGAGGCGCGCTGCAGCGAGGTGATCGCCGGCGTGTTCGACGACGTCGCGGGCGGCGTGCCCGACGACATCAGAACGGCGGTGATCGGCCGGGTCGGCGATCCCGGCTACCACCTCGTCGACCTGGCCCGCGAGGGCGACCTGCTGGTGCTGGGGCGGAGCCGGCGCGGGCTGCTCAGCCGCATCTTCCTGCCCTCGACCAGCATGTACTGTGCCCGCCACGCGCGGACCACGGTCGTGATCGTGCAGCAGCCGGCGCCGCCCGACGACCCTGAGCTGTCAGGGGAGCGGGCCCGCCGGTTCTGGAGCCGCCGCCATCCGTAGGCGCCTGAGTCCTTCGGGGATGTCGTCCCTGGTGATGCCGCCGTAGCCGAGGACCACGCCGGGCTGGGCCGGGCTCTCACCGCAGTACGCCTCCAGCGGCTCCACCGCGAGATCCGGCGCGGGCCGTACCTCTATATCCGGGGCGAGCCGGGCACACAGGTGCAGGCCTGCGGTGGACGGGACCAATCGCAGCCGCTCGTCGCCCGCCAGCGTTTCAGCGATCATGGCGTGCCTGGCGGCGTACTCGCGGGTCGCCTTCCTGATGTGCCTGGACAGGAGCCCCTCGTCAATGAAGCGGGCCAGGGCGGCCTGCGCGGGCACGTCGCTGTGCCAGTCGGACAGCTGCTTGGCCGCGCGCAGTGCCGGGGCCAGCGAGGCCGGGGCGACGAGGAAGCCGAGCCTGAGCATGGGGAGCAGGGTCTTGGAGAAGGAGCCCACGTAGATGACGCGGCCCGCGCGGTCGAGGCTCTGGAGGGGTTCGAGCGGGCGCTCGCCGAAGCGGAACTCGCTGTCGTAGTCGTCCTCGATCACCACCGCTTTGCGGCGCTCAGCCCAGGCCAGCAGGGCGGCGCGGCGGGCCGGCGACATGGGTGTGCCCAGGGGGAACTGGTGCGAGGGGGTGACGTACACGATGCGGGCGGCGCCGGGGATGGCCCGGACGTCGATGCCCTCCTCGTCCACCGGCACCCCGGCCACGCGGGCGCCGAGCGAGCGGAACAGCAGGCGGGCAGGTGGGTAGCCGGGCTCCTCGACGGCCACGCAGGCGCCCGGCTCGATCAGGACGCGACCGATGAGGTCGAGCGCCTGCTGGGCGCCGTTCGTGATCAGCACGTCGTCGGGGCCGGCGTGGACCGAGCGACTGATGCCTATATGACGTGAAATAGCCTCTCTCAGAGGCTCATATCCGGATGGGCTGCTGTACGCGGCGGCGCTCACCCGCAGCTCGCGGGCCACCAGCCGGCGCCACGTCTCCATGGGGAACAGGCGCGGGTCCGGCATGCCGACCCGGAAGTCGTATCGGGCTCCCCGCATGGCGCGCGGTGCCTCGATCCCCTGCCAGAACGCCCTCGGCCGCACCACGCCCTTAGGGGCCGCCCTGCCGCGCACCGACTCCCCCGACACGAACGTGCCCGCCCCCGCCCGTCCCACCAGGAACCCGTCGGCGACCAGGCGGTCATAGGCCACGGCGACCGTGTTCCTGGAGATCTCCAGCCTGCGTGCCAGCTCCCTGGTCGGAGGCAGCCGCTCGCCCGATCTGAGCCGGCCGTCGAGAATGGCGTCGAGCAGCTGCCGGTAGACCTGTGCGGCCAGGTCACCCCGCCCTTGAAGGCTTATGTGAACGTCCAACTTGGCCCAATCACTTTGCCGGAAATTGGAGCTTATATCGGGACAATGGGGGATCGAAGATGAGGGTATGGCACCCCGGCGCATCCTGGCTCAGGCCCAGCTCGCGAACTCCATCGGCGACGGCGTCTACCTCGTCACCTCAGCGTTCTACTTCACCAGGATCGTCGGCCTGTCGGCCACCGAGATCGGCCTCGGCCTCACCCTCGGCTGGGCCGTCGGCATGGTGGCCGGCGTGCCGCTCGGCCACCTCGCCGACCGGCGCGGGCCGCGCGGCGTCGCCGTCCTGCTCGCGTTCACGACCGCCACGGCGGTCGCCTCGTTCCTGTTCGTCCGCTCGTTCGGGCTCTTCGTGCTGGTGGCCTGCCTGTACGGGACGGCGCAGACGGGCCTGTCGGCCGCCCGCCAGGCCCTGCTCGCCGGGCTGATCGCCCCCGAGGAGCGCACGGTCGTTCGGGCGGTCCTGCAGTCCACGCTCAACGGCGGCCTGGCCGTCGGCGCCGCCCTGGGCGGGCTCGCCCTGCACCTCGGCACGCGGCCGGCCTATCTGGCGGTGTTCGCGCTCGACGCCGTGAGCTTCCTGGTCGCCGCCGGGCTGCTGCTCAAACTGCCTTCCGTACGGGTCCCGCCGGCCGCGCCCGGCCCCCGGCTGGCGGTGCTCAGAGACCGGCCGTACGCGCTGATCACGCTGATCAACGCGGTGATGCTCTTCTACATGCCGCTGCTCAGCCTGATCGTGCCGCTCTGGATCGCCTCACGTACGAGTGCGCCCACCTGGATGGTCTCGGTCCTGCTGCTGCTCAACACCGTCACCGTGCTGCTCTTCCAGGTGCGGGTGGCCAGGCGCGTGAAGGGACTGCAGTCAGCCGCCCGGTCGGTGCGGTACGCGGGTCTGGTGATGTTCGCGGCCTGCGCGGTGTTCGCACTGAGCCCGTACGGGTGGCTGTTCCTGCTCGTGGCGGCCGGCCTGCAGGTCCTCAGCGAGATGCTGCTGGCCTCCGGGTCCTGGGAGATCAGCTTCGGGCTCGCCCCCGACCACAGGCAGGGCCAGTACCAGGGCTTCTTCGGCACCGGCGTGGCCGTGGCCAGGATGCTCGGGCCCGTCGCGCTCACCACACTGGTGCTCGGCGGCGGCACCCTCGGCTGGCTGCTGCTCGGCGCGGCGTTCGCGGCGGCCGGCGCCTCGATGGCGCCGGCCGTCAGATGGGGACAGCGGTCACTTGAAGCGGCGCAGCCGCAGGCTGTTGCTCACCACGAACACGCTTGAGAACGCCATCGCCGCGCCCGCGATCATCGGGTTGAGCAGCCCAAGCGCGGCCAGCGGCAACGCGGCCACGTTGTAGGCGAACGCCCAGAACAGGTTGCCCTTGATCGTCTTCAGCGTGCTGCGGGACAACCGGATCGCCTCCGGCGCCACCCGCAGATCACCCCGCACCAGCGTCAGATCCGCGGCCTCGATCGCGGCGTCCGTGCCGGTGCCCATCGCCAGCCCCAGATCGGCCTGAGCCAGCGCGGCGGCGTCGTTGACCCCGTCGCCCACCATGGCCACGACCCTGCCCTCGGCCTGCAGCTTCTTGACCACCTCGACCTTGTCGGCGGGCAGCACCTCGGCGATCACCTCGTCGATGCCCACCTCGGCCGCCACGGTCCTGGCCACCGCCTCGTTGTCCCCGGTCAACAGCACCGGCCGCAGGCCGAGCGCCCTGAGCTGCTCGATCGCCTGGCGGCTGGTGGACTTGATGACGTCGGCCACCACGAGGACGGCACGCGCCTGGCCGTCCCAGCCGACCGCCACTGCGGTGCGGCCCTTGGCCTGCTCGGTTTCCAGCGCGCTGTTCAGGCTGTCGGGCAGGTGCTGGGACCATTCCGTCAGGAGCCGGGGGCGGCCGACCAGCACTGCGTGACCGTCCACGATCCCCTGCACGCCCAGCCCTTCGACGTTGGCGAAGTCCTCCACCGTCGTCTTTGACTGGGCCGCGCGGGCGATGGCCTGGGCGATCGGATGCTCCGAGGCGTGCTCCAGCGCACCCGCCAGCCTGAGCACCTCCTCGCGGTCCTCCCCCTCGGCCAGATGCACCGCGACCAAGGTCATCTTGCCCTCGGTGACCGTGCCGGTCTTGTCCAGCACAACCGTGTCGACCTTGCGGGTGGACTCCAGCACCTCCGGACCCTTGATCAGAATGCCCAGCTGGGCGCCTCGGCCGGTCCCGACCAGAAGCGCGGTCGGCGTGGCCAGGCCCAGCGCGCACGGGCACGCGATGATCAACACCGCCACCGCCGCCGTGAACGCCGCCGCCACCCCGTTCCCAGTGCCGAGCCAGAACCCCAGCGTCCCGACCGCCAACGCGATCACGATCGGCACGAAGATCCCCGAGATCCGGTCGGCCAGCCGCTGCACCGCCGCCTTACCGGTCTGCGCCTCCTCCACCAGCTTGGCCATCTGCGCCAACTGCGTGTCCGCACCCACCCGGGTGGCCCGGACGATCAGCCTGCCGCCCGCATTCACCGTCGCCCCGGTGACCGCATCCCCCGGCCGCACCTCCACCGGCACGGACTCGCCGGTCAGCATCGAGGCGTCCACCGCCGAGGAGCCTTCGAGGATGACGCCGTCGGTGGCGACCTTCTCGCCGGGCCGCACCACGAACGTGTCACCGGCCTTGAGCTGGTCGGTGGGGATGCGCCGGCCGTCGGCCAGCTCCACCTCCTTGGCACCCAACTCCAGCAACGCCCGCAACGCCGCCCCCGCCCGCCGCTTGGAACGGGACTCGAAATACCGGCCGGCCAGGATGAACGCGGTCACCGCCGCCGCCGTCTCCAGATAGATGTTGCCCGAGCCGTCGGTGCGCTCGATCGTGAAGGCGAACGGATGGGTCATGCCCGGCGTGCCCGCGCTGCCGAAGAACAGCGCCCACAGCGACCAGCCGAAGGCGGCCAGCGTGCCGACCGAGATCAGCGTGTCCATCGTCGCGGCGCCGTGCCGCAGGTTCGTCCAGGCCGCCTTGTGGAACGGCCAGCCCGCGTACACCACCACCGGCGCCGCCAGCACCAGCGACAGCCACTGCCAGTTCGTGAACTGCAGCGCCGGGACCATCGCCATCGCGACCACCGGCACACTCAACACCACCGCGGTGATCAACCGCTGCCGCAGCTCGTCCTGCGGGGGTGCTTCGCTCGGGGCCGGGGCCGCCGGTAGCGCGGCCGTGTACCCGGCCTTCTCCACCTCGCTGATCAGGTCCTTCGGGTCCACACCATCCGGGAAGGTGACCTTCGCCTTCTCCGTCGCGTAGTTCACCGTCGCGCTCACACCCTCGAGCTTGTTCAGCTTGCGCTCGATCCGGTTCGCGCAGGACGCGCAGGTCATGCCACCGATCGACAGCTCGACGGATCTGTCCTGGGCCAGGGAAGTCATCACCCCTCCTTTTCCTGATTCAGTGCCCGTGACCGCTGGTGCCCGGCTGAGCCGGTCCCGCACCACTCGCCCGGGCGGTGAAGTCCGCGGTACGGACCTTGCCGTCATGCTGGAAATCCAGGAACAACCGGTAATCGCCACCGCTGGGAACTTCGGCGTAGAAGGTGATCTCCGGCCCCGCCTTCACGCTCTCCTCCGGATGCACGTGCAGGTAGGCCAGATCACCGGCCCGCAACGCCACCAGATGCCCGTACGCCCCCAGATACGGCTGCAGATCCATCACCGGCTTACCGTCCTTGCTCACGCTCAGCGTCAGCTTGCTCGCCTGGCCGGGCACGAGATCACCCGTCAGGGAGATCGTGTAGCCGTCCACCTCAGCCGTACGAGCCACCGGGGCAAGAGGCTGCGGCTTGTAGTCCCCCGCGACCAGCAGATCCGCACCCAGCGTCAGGTTACCTCCGCCCACCGGAGCGAAGTCCGCGAACGCCCGGTACACGCCCGGATCCGCCAGCGTCAGCCGCACCGACCACGCCCCGTCCCCGTCCTGGACCGGGTGCAGGTGCTGGAAGCTCGCCAGATCCCGCGACACCACGATGAAATGCAGCTTCTTGTCATGCTCGACCTGGTAATCGGTCACCGGCCTGCCATCAGGGCCGGTCACCGTGAAGCGGAAGTCGGTCGGCTCGCCGGCCTTGACGGTGGTCAACGGGTTCAGGGTGTAACCGTTCTCGGACACTTGAAGCCCCCTAGGGGTATCGCTCTTCGTCTGTTCGTGCTCGCCTTGCGGGGCCATCGCGGCGTGGTCCTCTTGCGGAGCCATTGCGGCGTGATCCTCGACCTGCGCCGGGGCCGCCGTCGGGCCGGCCATCTGGCCCACACCCAGGGCGCCGCCGAAGACGACGGTCAGCCCCAGGACGTAGGCGCCGAGCTTGGCGGCGGCGTTCATGCCTGGCCCGCCAGCTCGTATCCGGCCTCCTCGACCGCGGCGGCGATCTCCGCCCGGTCGACGGGGCCTTCGCTGTTGACCGTCAGCAGGCCGCCGGCCAGGTCCACCTCCACGGAGGTGATCCCCGCGACGCCGCTGACCTCTTCCTTCACCGAGCTCACGCAGTGGCCGCAGGTCATGCCCTTGACGATGTAGGTGGTGGTGCTCATGACGTCTCCTTCTTCGTAGTCTAACACCCTACCCCCCTAGGGTATCTAGAAGGGTTTTTGGGGATTCAGCCGACAGGATCGCTCTCGCGTACGGCCGGCCTGCGCATGAGAGCGGCCGTGAGCGCCGCGCCCAGGACGGCCACCACCGCGGCGCCCGTGAAGGCGGCCTGGAAGCCGAACTGCTCCTGGGAGGTGGCCAGCGCGGTCATGACGGCCAGGCCCAGCGCGGAGCCGACCTGGTAGGTGGTGTTGACGATGCCGGAGGCGAGGCCCGCCTCCTCCGGGCGGGCGCCCGACATGGCCGACATCATCGCCGGGATGTACGCCAGGGACATCCCGACCGCCGCGATCAGGCTCGCGGGGAGCACGTTCGTGGCGAACCCGCCGGTGAACCCGAGCCCGGCCACCCCGGCCGCCAGCACCGCCAGCCCGACCACGATGAGCGGCTTGGCCCCGAACCTGCCCAGCAGCCTTGCGGTGATGCCGATCATGAAGATCATGATCGCCACGGTCATCGGCAGCAGCGCCGCGCCACTGGCGAACGCGCCGTACCCGAGGACCTGCTGCAGGTAGAGGTTGAGGAAGTACCACATGGGAATCCAGGCCGCGCCGAGCAGGGCCATGGCCAGGTTGGAGGTGGCCAGGCCGGGCGTGCGCCAGATGGCCAGGGGCATGAGCGGCTCTCTGACCGTACGCTGCACGAACAGGAACAAGGCGAGCAGCGCCGCGCCACCGAGTCCGGCCGGCCAGTTCGCGGCGACGATGGCGTACACGACGAGCGCGATGCCCGCGGTGACGGACGCGGCGCCCACGAGGTCGACGGATCCGCGCTTGCCTCGCACGGCGGGCAGCAGCCTGGTGGCTGCCAGCGTGGCCAGGCCGATCGGGACGTAGATGATGAAGACCCAGGGCCAGCTCAGATACTCGGTGATCACGCCACCGAGGAACACGCCCGCGGTGCCACCCGCCGGGGCGGCGGCGCCGTACAGCGCCATGGCCTTGCCCAGCTCGCGGGCGTTGTGGCCGAAGAGCATCATGAGCAGCGCCATGGCGGCGGGCGCGATCAGCGCCCCGCCGATGCCCTGCACGGCACGCCCGGCCACCTCGACCCAGGCGGTGGTGGCAGCGGCGGCGACCACGGATCCGGCGATCAGGACCGCCCATCCCGTGACGAACACCCTGCGCGCCCCGAACAGGTCGGCCAGCCGCCCGCCGAGCAGCAACAACCCGCCGAAGGCGACCACGTAGGCGTTGAACACCCACTGCAACCCGCCGTCGGAGAAGCCTAAGTCGCGCTGCATGTCGGGGAGCGCGACGCCGATGATGGAGGTATCCATGATCACCATGAACTGTGCCGCCGCGAGCACGATGAGCGCCCACCAGCGTCTTTCGTCAGCCATGACGTGACCCCTTCCTTTCTTTGCTACCCCCGGGGGGTATATCTGGGAACGGCGAGGAACGTAACACACCCCCCTGGGGTATGTCCAGTTCGAAGTCATGCGCGCCCGGGCGCGATATTTGGCATGATCGAGCTGTTGCCTGACGGGTGGCCCCCTGAGTGGAGGGGGATGGACACGGAGAGGAATCCGAGATGTCGTGGGGGATGGGGTTAACGCGCCTCACCTGGGGCTGACCACTCGTTCTCCGCGCATTCCGCGCATCTGGTCTGTGCGCAACACAGGGAGCGCAGCCATCCCTTGCTAGGCTGCATGTCAACCGTTGGGTCTCACCCCGGCAGGTGAGGCCGTCGAAGAAGTGGGGTCACACCGTGAAGAAGCTGCTCGTTCTGGCGCTGATCGCCCTTGGGGGGTTGCTGATCTGGCGTAAGGTGCAGGCCGACCGCGCAGAGCTCGATCTCTGGACCGAGGCGACCGGCAGCGAGAACTAACCGACCGGCGAGGCGATGAGTGACGTCGTCCCCATCAAGCTGGTGTGCCTGGACCTGGCAGGCACCACAGTCGGTGACATCGCCATGGTCGAGCGCGCCTTTGCCGAGGCGATCGCGACCCAGGGCATAGTGCCCGGGACCGGAGCATACGCGCGTGCCATGGTTCACGTGCACCGGTCCCGGGGCTGCCCCAAGATCGATGTCTTCCGTGGGATCTTCCCCGGGAACGAGGCCCAGGCGCAAGCGGCGAACCTGACGTTCGAGCGCTCCTACGAGGGCACTCTGGAGCGGGCGGGTCTCGTCCCCATGCCCGGAGTTCTGGAGGTCCTCGACAAACTCCGCGGCACCGGCATCAAGCTCGCCCTGATCACCGGCTTCAGCCGCACCACCCTGAGCCGCATCCTGAGCGTCCTCGGCTGGCACGACAAGATCGACCTGGCCATCTCCCCCGAAGACGCCGGCGGCCGCGGCCGCCCCTGGCCGGACATGGTCCTGCACGCGGTGCTGCGCCTCGGGGCGGAGGACGTCCGCCAGGTGGCCGTCATCGGCGACTCCGAAAGCGACATGCTCTGCGGCAGGCGGGCGGGGGCGTCGATCGTGGCGGGGGTGATGACCGGGGTCCACAGCCGGGAGCGCCTTCTGAAGGGCGGCGCGACCCACATCCTTGACTCGATCGCCGACTTCCCTAGTTTGGTACTGAGCGATGACCTTGGTACGACGCAGGTAGCTTCGTCCGCCCGGTAAGCTATCTTCGTCGAAGGGGCCTTAGCTCAGTTGGCAGAGCGCCTGCTTTGCAAGCAGGAAGTCAGGAGTTCGAATCTCCTAGGCTCCACCCCAGGTCAAAGGCCACTTCCCGTGATCGGGGAGTGGCCTTTTCGATCTTTTAAAGCTGCAAAGTACAGCTACGGCGACAACTCACCCTGAGTTAGGCGTTCGGCTCTCGCGAGAGGGAGTCGACGAACGCCTCGGCTTCTGGCTGGCTCATGTCCTCGGTGCTTCGCACAAGGAAGACGGCCTCCTTCCGGCTACCGGCTTCGATCAGCTTGCGAACCCTGGTGGACAGATCTCCCTCATCGAACACCGGGAAGCCCGGCAGGACCCCACCAGCGCGCAGAACCTCTGCGACTTCCACCGCGGTTTGCCGGGATACCTGGGATTCCTTACGGATCAGCTCTACGGCGTCGCGGAACCTGTCTGCCTCGATGAGGTCGTGGGCTCGGACCTGAACGCCGACAGGAGTGATGTGGTCCAGGCCGACGTAGATGCGCACCACCTTGCGCCGTCCCATCCACCTGCTGATCCCGATCCCGATGATCACCAGCAGCAGGACAAGGAGAATCGACTCCACCGCGTCTAAGCCAAACATGCGGTGATCGTAGTGAGGGGTACCGACAGGTTAGAGTTCCCGCGTCATGCTAAAGGGCCGCTCCCCTGGGGAAGCGGCCCTTTAGCATGGTGGACGGCTCAGGAGCCGAGGTGCTGCCCCAAGCGCTTCAGCGCCTTGCGCGTCTCCTCTGACGAGACTTCGCTGTAGATATTCATGGTCACCGCGATCTGCGAGTGACGAAGGATCTGCATGGCCACCCGCGGATGGACGTCAAGGGCGACGAGCAAGGATGCGCAGGTCTTGCGGGTCACGTGGACGTGGACTTTCCGCACTCCGGCCTTGGTGCAGGCGTTCGCGAAGCTGCGCCGGAAGTTGGACGGTTCGATCGGCCGGCCGCTGGCGGTGGTGAAGACGAGGCCAGTAGGCTCCGGGGACGTGAGCAAGCGGATCGACTACTACGACGACCCGAACGTGCCAGCTGCCAACAGCCTCGTCCCGTCCGTGAACGTCGTGGTCACCAACGAGGCCGGCAAGCTACTGCTCATCCGCCGCTCAGACAACGACAACTGGGCGCTACCCGGCGGCGCTATCGACCTCGGCGAGTCCATCCCCCAGGCAGCCATCAGAGAGACGCTCGAAGAGACCGGGATCACCTGCGAGATCACCGGCCTGGTCGGCACCTATAGCGATCCTCGACACGTGATCCACCACACCAGCAACGACGAGGTTCGGCAGGAGTTCTCTCTCGTCCTCACGGCCAGGGCGACGAGCGGCCAGCCGACACCCAGCGCAGAATCCAAGGAGGTGCGGTGGGTGCCTCGGCACGAGCTCGACGACTACGCCATGCACAGCTCGATGAAGCTGAGGATCGGGCATTTCCTCCAAGGGCATGGCCCTCACATCGGCTGAGCCATGCGCAGTTACCCCTCATGCATCAACCATGATCGCAGCCAACGAGGCATCAAATCTGCAGGCCAAGGGCCCGATTGATCGACTGGATGAGACTTTTCTCCACGGTTTCAAGGCGCGTGCCGCCTGCGGCGGCCCACGCGCGCCGGACGGTCGCTGGCCGCACTGCGGCTCTTCGGCCGGTCGCGGCCACCGCCGCCCGCACGCTGCCCCCATCATTGACCAGGTCACATGCAGATCATCACGGTGCACGGCTTTGGCAGTGTGGTACTCGTGCCTCAGTCGGGAATGGATAGACCACGCCCCAGGAGGCCATCCGACCTCACGCCGGCCGCCACTCGCCCCGAAGACTGGCTACAATAAGTGCTGAAGACCAGCTAGGGAATGGGCCATCAGCGCGATAATCAGTTGACGCAGATGCGATGATAGGACTCGTGGAAGCGCGTGGTGGGCGGCCGCTTAACCCTCAGATTGTCTATTTCGATCTCACTGCTGAGTACAGCAGTCTTGAGGCATGGGGAATTCACCTCTTCAACTCGATGGCCGCGCGGTTGCGGGCGGCACTAAGAGAAATAGAGAGAGGAATTTCCGGCCCTCTGCCGTCTATTGGAATAATCCCCGAGGGCCCTCACTTCGTCTACGAGAGCGCTCCATGGCTATTTCACACGCGTCAAGGTCGTGGTCCGCTGTTCATTGCATGGGACACGAATATACTCATTGACTACTTCAAATATGGGCGAGCGCTGTGGGAGGGTGACGGGTTACCGACCCAAGCTGACGGCAACTATGCAGCTGAACTAGAAGGACTCCAGATGCTGTTGGCTCTGTGGGTCCTGCGCGATATTCGATTTATCGTGCTTCCTGGGTCGATTAAGGATGCAAAAAGACGCCTCTCGGCTGAACGTCAAGCCGATAGAACGAGGGCATTCAGAGAGTTTACGTCGGCATTGAGTCTGGTCGATGGTAATTTCCCAGAAGAGGTGCCTCCTTTCACGGAGGGCTTGCTGATCCTGCCGGACTCGATGCTGGAGGATGCATTAACGGCTATTCCTGCAGGCTATGATCGATGGCTTGTTGGATCTGCGGCTCGAATGAAGGTGCATGTCTTTATGACCCTTGACAAGGGCATTTTGAAGCAACGCGAAGCGTTCAAAAGATTTGGGTTGCTTCTGGCATCGCCGCTTGATCTTCTTGAGGGGTTGATCGGTTGTGGAGCGTTTCAGTGCATGCTCGAACCACGTTACGCATACTGGCCAATGCCGGATCAGATGAGGATCGGTCATCTGATCCGTGCCCTGCCGGCGTTCGATGAAACGAACTAGAAACGAAAATGGGGTGCTGCCGCGCCGCTTCCGGTCCTCGGGCCTGACGGCCCTGCGGTCCGGGTCGGCTTGCCACCGGAAAAGGTGGTTGGTGGTGTCCGTCGGGTTGCCGTCCAGGGCTGAGCTGGTCGCGATCCTGCGGCATCTGATTGCGTGCCCCAGTGGTTGAGGTTGGGGCCATGCAGCAATGGGATGAGGGGGAGCATGTGCAGGAGGAGCGGCGAATAGCGTTTCCTGCTGTACAGCAGAGAAGTACAGCAACAGGGGCTTACGCGGTTGTACGGAGGCGGACGTCAACGTACGTGTGAGCTGGGGCGCGGAGGCAGGACCGTGGGTCCGGCTCCCGTTTGCAAGCAGGAAGTCAGGAGTTCGAATCTCCTAGGCTCCACCTGGGAAGACTCTCCCTCGCCGATCACTGTGAGGCGAGGGAGAGTGACAAACTGCGTGACCACCGCGTCCGTGGTCACGCATCCGTCGCCTGTGGTGACCGCGTCCTGAAGCGATCGTCCTCCGCGAGCCGCTCACCGTCCCCATGGTCGCGTGCTCGATGGCCTAGCCATGACACGCGAAGTGCAGCAAGCGAACAACCCCCTACCTGGGTGATGGGTATGTCAGCTTGGGAACCCGATTTTGTGCCCTGATCGGGGCCTTGCCCCCGCTCAGAAGTTGGACTCTGGGTCGCCACTGCTCGCCGAAGCTGACCGCGGCGGATCGCACGCTGGTCGCACACGGTTGGCACTCCTGCGCCGGATCGGCTCCCGGGCGATGGTGAAGGGCGGCCAGCTTTCGCCCGGCGTCCTTGGTCGGGCCGGGAGCGAGGGGGCCCGTACGCTGGCCCGGCGGGTCGCGCAGGTTCCTTCCTGCCCGCAACTGTCCGACCTGGGTCCCCTCGCTTCGGGACCCGGCTCGGCCAAGGTGGGTAAAGCAGGTCGCCCGGCTCCGACCTCGACTGCTTCGTCCCGAAGCCACATCACCGGAGCGTCGACCTGACTCAGCAGGAGGTGGTCGTCTCGGCTATGCAGGAATCGGTGCCCGGCCCGCCGTTAGCGGTGTCGGTGCCCGGCCCGCCCAGGATCCGGTCGTTGCCGGCTTCGCCGTCGAGGGTGTCGTTGCCGTCGTCGCCGCTGATGTCGTCGTCGCCGTTGCCGCCGAAGACGGTGTCGTTGCCGGCACCGGCGGCGACCCGGTCGTTGCCCGCGAAGGAGAGGATGACGTCGTCGCCGCCCAGCGCGGCGATACGGTCGGCGAACGGTGACCCGCAGATGACATCGGCGCCCGAGGTGCCGACGATGGTCTGCCCCGAGGTGGCGGTGCGCCGGTCGATGGTGCAGCCCGGTCCGTTTTGGAGCGTCCCGTCGACACTGGTGGTGTTGAAGTAGCCGCTGCCGGTCTCTGCGGGGTTGTTGGTGAGGACTAGGCCCGTTACCCCGTTCAGCGCGCGGGTTGCGCCCTGCGCCGACGCCACGTCGTCGTGAAGCAAGATCCGGTCGGAGAAGAGGTACGTGTCGTCGTGTGGCCCCGAGATCTGCGAGCGAACCGACTGAGCCGGGACGGGAGCACCGCGGAAGTCGTAGCTTGCGCTCTGCGTCGCGCTCATCCCTGCTTGGTCCATGAGCGCGTAGCCCTGGTAGGAGAGCTTGGCGGTGGAAAGCGAAGTCCCCGGCGGCGTATGCACGTTCAGCGAGAGCGTGCATTCCTTATCCGAAGCATCACCACCAGATTCGATGAGCGTCTCGTATGAGCTGAATGTAACGGTGAACGACTTCCCGTCGGGGCTGATCGCCGCCTCCCATGTCCCGGGCGGGCACCCGTTTCCGTTCGCACTGACGCTCGAGATGTATGCCTCGGCCGGGTTGGGGGCAGAGGATGCCGCGACCGCGGGCGTCATGACTGCTGCGGTGAGGGCGGCGGCGGCGAGTGTACGTGCGGCCAGCATGGGGAGTGTTTTGCGCATGATGAATGGCATAGGGCATTCCTTTCCGTGGTGAGCATTCCCAGCGAGAACGTCAAGCAATTTCCCGAGGCTCGTTGACCTGTGTCAGATCGAGCTCGTGAATGGTGTCGCGGTAGCGCGGATGCCGGAGTTGTTCCTTTTTCGTATACGCCCGCACCGCTGCGATAGTGCGATAAGTGAGATACCCCAGCATCAATCATGAAAGACGCACGCACGTTTATAAGCGGGCAAATAATCAGCAAGGAGAGAAAAGAGGGAGTGTCCTTGATGTCCGAATATCCGCATTAAAATGGACATTATCCCGACGTGTGGCTCCCGAAGGATCCGATTCGCGCAGATATGCCATGATTCCGAGAATCTGGCCCCTGGCGCGGCGGTGGGCCGGGGGCAGCAACCGCAGCAGCAACCGCGCCATATTCGGGCGACCTTGAGCGGCCGTCAATGACCCTGCGAGCAGCGCAAACGACCTAGAGCGATCTCGCTGCCGAGATTTCGGGACGAAAAGGCAACAGCGTGGCATGGGGCAGCTCTCCGGCCGGTCCCCCAGCGGCGGCGCGCGTGTCGGCAAGCGGCACTCCCCGAACCTTGTGAGCCGCCGACTTCAGGCAGGGCAATCAGCGCGCGAGGAAGTCCACCGGGACATAAGTACACGCGATCGGCGGCTTACCCTGGTGCGTCCGGCCCGGTATGGCTGTGCCTGCCCGACGAGGAGATGATCACTGCGTCTTTCTGGCAAGCTGGCCTGACCGATGTCTTCACGAGTGCCGGTGATATGCAGAATCTGTCGTACGATCTTGCCCGACACAAGACTGCTCCAGTGATCTCAGCAACTTAGGGTCAGGCATGAGGGTCGCGCCAGGCGTCTTAGGCAGGCTCATAGCAGTTCCATAGCCATAGTGAATCGCAATATTTTCTGGTGCTAAGACAGAATTGAGCAAGTGCCCCATCAGGCGTGCCATAAATTCGTAAAGCGGGGAATCATCGAGACTTCTTGCTCGCCCTAGGAGGCTACGACAAGAACTGTCGGTACACGCGATGAAGTGGCCAGCTGACCTGGAGCAAGCCGCGTTGCTACGTGCAGCATCAGAGTGCAGCAACCCGCCCGATCGTCAGGGACTTCACGCAACCTGAGGAGTTTGCGTGACCACCCAAGCGGCTCGAACCCGCCAACTGACCACACCTCACCTCGACACGCCCGACCCAGCTGACGTTCGCTGCCGCCTGCCCACTGAACCTCCGATTTTCGGATCAGCGTCGGAAGGCTTGGAGTTCGAGTCCTCTCGGCCGCGCACATGCTCGAAGGCCCGTGAGAAGGCGAAACACCACCACGGGCCTGGGTTTTCGGGGATCGTCCGGTCTCTTCCGCGTCCGTGGGAGCCATCCGAGTCCGTTTCCGGCGAGATCGGCGCACAAATCAGAGAGCGCCGCTCTTGACCGTGAGCGTATCTCCGGAGCATGCTTGTTCTCAAGCGAGAGCAATGCTCTCGGAACCATCTGCTGAGGAGCTGGCGATGTCCCGCTACATCGAACCGACCCACATGGATCACCTGTTCAACCGTATGGTTGCAGGGCTGACCCGGCTCGGGATCAGCCTCTGGGGCTCCCGGATCCTGTACGTCCGCGGCCGGTCCAGTGGCGAATGGCGCACCACGCCGGTGAACATGCTGACCCTGAACGGCTCCCGCTACCTGGTCGCGCCCCGAGGTATCACCCAGTGGGTCCGCAACTTGCGTGTCGCTGGAAACGGCGAGCTGCACGTGGGTCGCCGCATCGAAACGTTCACCGCCACCGAACTGTCCGACGACGAAAAGCCGGCCATTCTCCGGGCGTACCTGAAGCGCTGGGGCTGGGAGGTCGGAAGGTTCTTCGAGGGAGTCAACGCGAGCGCGTCCGAGGAACAGGTGCAGGCGATCGCTCCGGGCTTTCCCGTCTTCCGGATCAACTAGAGAGACTTGATGGCTGAGGTCAGGGCGGGTTGATGTCCAGGCCGGTCTTGGCGGTGAAGCGCCGCACCACCGCTACGCGGCGCCTTTGGCGTCCTTCGGATCAGCGCCGGCCACTCCGCTCCCCAATGGGCGACCAGCAAGCTCCGACCACGCTCGGTACCGCGTCCGGCCGATGACTGCACATAGCACCCCAATCAGTTGCAGCCCGGCGTATACGAATAGGAACCGGTAGGCATTCGGCCACACCTGCCCGCCATTCACGGCGAAGACGAAGAAGACGCCCGCAGCAATCCAGCCCAAGCTGATCAGCATGAGCGTTCGGCCAGCCCTATACCAGACAGATCGGCGATATGCCTCCACGCCGCGAACTGTCCCACGAGCACAGCACCCCTAACAAGACCGCCTCAGGCTCCGAGATGATCGCCGGGAGCCCAGGTACATCAGTGGCTGAGGGGGAAGCCTGATCTTCCCGTCACCATCGCCCAGGACAAGCCCGAGCAGACCAGGGAGCAGGGGCGAAGGTCGTTCTTCCAGCGGGGGGCTCCACCTTCACCCCTGCCCTCTGGCCCGCTCCCCTGACGGGTGGGACGACGGCGATGGGAAGATCAGGGAAAGGGCCGAATGATAGGTATGCCTGTACCGGACTTCCTCGGTTTCCTTGGAGATGGCGTGAGGTCCAACGGGGGCCGAGCGAGGACGAAACACGTTATAGAGGCCAGAATCCAGAGAGCGCCAAGGCCGATGCCCATCCATCCACTAATGATCAAGGACTCATAGGACGCATCAGCGTGCGGTGTGCTTCCGAAATACTGGTTCTCTCGCATCAGCGTCCAGAGTTCGCTAGATCTGGCCCTCTCTCTGGCATCCTGTGCGTATCGTTCGAGAAGGATGCTTGGAACGAGAACCAGGCAGCCGATCCACATCAGAACGAATCGCGCCCGCCTTACGGTCACTTGCCGCCTCCCTGCTTCAAGGTGGAATGAGAGTAGTTGAGCGCCCGAAACGACCACAATGAGGGCCTACGGCGTGCCCGTCGCGTGCCCGATCGGACGGGAAACCAGAGGGAACAACGGGGAGTCACGGGGGACACGATCAGCCCCCTGAGCAGTGTCTACGCAGATCACTCAAGATCGTCGTAGCTATTTGCAAGCAGGAAGTCAGGAGTTCGAATCTCCTAGGCTCCACAGGAGGTCAAAGGCCACTACTCGTGATCGGGAAGTAGCCTTTTCGATCTTGTACAACTGCAGAGTACAGCTACGGCTCCGCTTTTCGCCGAAGTCTGATCTAGCCGATGAGGGCCTCGGTGATCTGACGGGTGGTCTGCGCGGCGACCCTCGGGTTGACGGCGGCATAGGCGGTGTAGGCGTTCAGACCGGTGGCAAGGGCCCAGCCGCGACCCCGGGTCCAGGTGGCGTCGTCTACATCGAGCGCGGCGCGGAAGGCGGCACGGCTGTCGGCCGACATCAGCGTGTAGGCGATGGTCAGGTCACAGGCCGGATCGCCGATGCCGAGCCCGCCGAAGTCGATGACAGCGCTGAGACGGCCGCCGACGGTCAGCAGGTTGCCGGTGTGGAAGTCGCCGTGGAACCAGATCGGAGGGCGATCCCATCCGGGGGCGCTCAGGGCCGCGTTCCACAGTTCGGTCATGGCGGTGGTGTCGAACACGCCGTCGGCCTTTGCGATGGCGGCCCGCGTCGCGCGATCCCGGCCCGCCAACGGCTGGTCAGCGAGGTCCTCGCGGGCCTCCATGGCCTGAACGTCCTCGGACCTGAACTGCTGCAGGGCGACCAGGAACTCCGCCAGTTGGACGGCGGCCGCGGACGAGTCGGCCAGCGCCTCGACGGTCGCCACCTCGCCCTCCAGCCAGCGGGACACCGCCCACCGCCACGGATAGCCGAAGTCGGGCTCACCCACTCCCACCGGTACCGGGATGGCCAGGGGCAGTCGCGGGGCGAGCCGAGGCAGCCACTCAAGTTCCTTCTCGGCCTGTCCGATGGCGCCGTCGTGGCGGGGCAGCCGGACGGACAGCTGCTCGCCCAGCCGGTAGATCACATGGTCGGAGCCGGCCGGATCGAGCAGCTCCAGAGGCAACGCGGCCCACTGCGGGAACTGCGTATCGACCAGCCTCCTGACCAGTGAGGCATCGATCGTGGGGCGGGTGTCCGCGGTTCTCACGGTTGCCAAGAGCACCTCCTGCGATCGGCCCGCTCCGTGCGGCGGGGGCTGGACTATCACAGTGCACTATGGCTTGCCTGTCGACCGGATTTCCCCCGGCCGGACTGGCTGGCCGCAAAGGCCGCTTTCCATGGAAGTGGCCTTGGAGGTGCGTGGGGCTTAGAAACCGAGGTGCTGCCCCAAGCGTTTGAGCGCCTTGCGTGTCTCCTCTGAGGAGACTTCGCTGTAGATGTTCATGGTCACCGCGATCCGTGAGTGGCGAAGGATCCGCATGGCCACCCGCGGGTGGACGTCGAGGGCGACGAGCAAGGACGCGCAAGTCTTGCGGGTGGCGTGGACGTGGACTCTCCGCACTCCGGCCTTGGCACAGGCGTTCGCGAAGCTGCGCCGGAAGTTGGACGGTTCGATCGGCCGGCCACTGGCGGTGGTGAAGACGAGCCCGGCCTCCTGCCAGTCGTCTCCCGCCGCTTCGCGGACGGTGTCACGTACCCGTTGACGGGTGCGGAGGGCCGTCGTGACGATCTCGGGAAAGGACAGAGAGGCGTCGGACGCGTCCGTTTTGGTCTGGCGGTGCAGCAGCTTCCGGCCAATACGGCGGCTATCGCCGCCTCGTGTTGATCGAGGACGGCATGAGGGCCAGGCTTGAGAGCCTTGACGAGGCGACTGCTGTACAGAGTTCGAATCTCCTAGGCTCCACTCCTTCCGCGGTGTGTGTAGGTGGGCCCGGGCAACCCACCCGTTGCCCTGCTGAACAGTGGGCCTACTGGAGCCCACCCGGGTCGAAGGACTTCCCTAAGCGCGCTTCGCGCAAGGGGCTCAGGCGTTGCTTCCAGTCGGGCCCGGTCCCGACCCCTGGAGGCCTTCGCTTCGCGAAGACGCCCTATCCAGGCGCAGGCTCCGCCTGCGCAACCCCGCCTGACCCCGATCATCAAATGAAGGCAAGCTCTCACGAGGCAAGAGGGCCATGATGGGTCCGGGGCAGGCCGAACCTGTCAAGGATGGCTGTGCACGTAGGACAACCGCTCACCACGGAAGGTCACCGGATGAGGTAACACGCGAAGCCGTCCTTGACAGAACCCGCCTGACAGTCCCGGAGGTGGGCAGCCCGCGGGGGCAGAGGGGAGGATGGCGTCACATCACAACGATTGGGGTACATACCAATGGCGTCTGCTCGTTGATCCACTTCGTGTACGCGTGGGCGGCTCCGGCCGCCGCATCGGCCAGGGCTGGCCACCGCGCTTCGCTCAGCTTGCGGTCGGGCAGAAATCCCACGGCTGTGAACCGATAACACCCCAGCTCAGCGACATATCCGGCAGTCGCAACCAGCTTCTTGCCGTTGATATGCACCTGGGCGCCACGCTGGTCGTAGTGGATCGAGTAGGGGTAGCTCCCGAGCGTACTGGTGACCTTGATGCCCCGCGCCACGCCTTGCGCGTCCCACCAGATCTGCACCCTCTCCACCATCCGACCCCTTCTGGATCTTCACTTCATCATGCTGGGTAACGAGACAGCTCGGGTGAAAGTTCCGACGGTCGCCGCCTGGGGGCAGGATCCCCAGTCTGAGAAGAAGATCCTGGGCAGCCACTTCCTATGGTCAGGAAGCGGCGTTTTCGATCTCGTACAGCCACACGCTCTGGTGAGGTAGCACAGCAACCAACCAGTCCACAATCATGTGTACGTGGCGATGCTCCGGTTACTGGCGATCGGCCTTCTCAGCGGTGTCGTAGCGGTGCCGTTCTGGTCCGTGCCACGTGGCGACGGTTTCGAGCACGCGCGGTTCGCCGTACTCACGGCCCTGGGCATGGGCCAATTCCTGACGGTTCCCGTCGGGTTGGCGGTCGGGTTCGTGCTGGCCGCCATGGGCTTGTGGACGCGTCCTCCTAGCCATGTCCTGGGTGCGATCACGACCGCGTTCGGAGCGATCGTCGCCACCCAGGCCTGGCCCGTGATGACCTGGATCGACGGACGACCGTCCGGACTCGGCGATCCAGACGGCGAGTCCGGCATAGCGTTTCTGACCTTCGCTTCTGGTGTGGTCACAATCCTCGTCGGCCTCTCCATCGTCTTGATTCGATGGTCTGGCTACGAACCGCAAGCCACCACAGCGCGTCAACGGGGTCCACGTAGATACGGCAGGACGAGACGTCGGCGTCTGCCCCACTCGGAAGGCCATTCCCCATGATCGAGGGAATGGCCTCGTTGGCCTTCGCCGGTGCTGGACGCTGCTACGACTCCAACTGATCACCGAGCTTCTTGAGCGCTCGGCGCGTCTCTGCGGACGAGACGTCGCTATATAACCGCTGTGACGTCGGCATACACCTTGCCTCGCGGCCAGCGCCTGCCTTCGGGGTCGGAGTGTTCGGCTGGACGGACCTGCGTGATCAGGCTTGAGGGCCATGCTCGGCGAGGAGGTCGAGGGCCTGGCGCAGGGGGTCCTGTCGAACCATGCCACGGTCAGCTCGATCGGGTTGCGGTGAGTACGGCGATGTCACGGTCGAAGCAGACGATGATGTGGCCTTGTGGGGTGGCAGCGACGGCGTTGACCGAGTCGAGGAATTCGATGTCGGGGCTGATCCTGTCAAAGGTGGTGAGGCTCCATGCCGCTACCGTTCTGTGGCTGGCGGCGACTGCGATGGGGTGGCCGTCGATCGTGGTGGCGGCGAGTGCGACCACGGTTCCCATGGAAAGCTGGCCGATCTGCTGAGCGGTGGCGACGTCCCATACCTTCATCGGTGGGTCGCGCCAGTCGTCGTTCGTGGTGATGGCGATGGGTCGTCCGTCCACGATGGTGGCGGCCACGAGGCGTACCGGTTTGCCGTTGCTACCGGTGGTCTGGAGTCCGGTGTCGCGGTTTACGGTGAGGTCACGGACCCGGAAGCCGCCGCCCCACCGTCCGAGGACGGCGACGGGCTGGTCGTCGAGCGTGGTGGTGGTGAGGCCTTGTACCCATCGATGGTCGCTCTTGCGGGGGTTTCCGGTCTCTTCGCCGGTGCGGAGATCCCATACCCGGATGGTCTTGTCGTCGCTGGCGGTGATGGCCCGGGGTGGGTCGTCCGTGTTGTCGGCCGCGACCGCGGTTATCGGGCGGCGGTGGGTGGTCAACGGTGCTCTCGCCGCTTTCCCCAGTGCGAGGTCCCAGAGGTGGACTTTGCTGTCCTTGCCTCCGGTGATCGCCACCGCGCGGCCGTCCACTTGGGTCGCGGCCACGGCAGTGACGGCGCCGGTGTGGTCCGTGAGTGGCCGGCACACCTGATCGCCGGTGTCCAGATCCCATACTCGTACGGTTTCGTCATCGCTGCCGGTGACCGCCACCGGTCGGCCGGCCACTGACGTGGTGGCCACCGCCGTGATCGCGGCGTCGTGGCGAACTGGCTTCTCGGCCGGTTGACCGACGACCAGATCGGACACCCGGACCGACCCACCGTCGCAACTCGACACCACCACCTGCCGACCGTTCACCACTGCCGTCGCCACCGCATGCACCGTGCGGCGATGCTGAGGGAACAGCTCCCCGACCAGCTCAGCCGTTTTCAGGTCCCACACCTGGATGGTCGGCTCATTGGAGTTGCAGGTGATCGTCACCAGCCGGCCGTGTACGACCGTGGTCGTCACGGCCTCCAAGTCCGCAGATCGGGGGAGGTCACCGACCGGCAGTCCGGTGGCCAGGTCCGACACGCGTGTGGTCGTCTGGTAGCCACCAGAAACAACCACCAGATGGCCGCCAGTCAGCTCCGTGACCGCAACCGCGCTCACGTATCCACTGTGGCCGGTGAACGGGCTGCCCACCGGATCACCGGTATCCAGGTCCCATACCCGGACCGTTCGGTCGCCGCCCGTGACGGCCACCCAGCGGCCGTCCAGCATCGCGGTCGCCACGGCGTACACCGGGCCGGTGTGGCCGCGGATCGGTGCCATCACCTCCTGGCGCGTTTCCAGGTCCCATACCCGTACCGTCGTGTCGTAGCAACCGGTGACCACCACCTGGCGGCCATGGCGTTCCGCGATCGCGAGGGCCTGCACGCTGTCAGCCTGAAGGTGGAACGGCTCGCCCACCGGCCTACCGGACGCGAGTTCCCACACCCGTACGGTGTCGTCGTCACCGCCGCTGACCACAACGGGGCGACCGTCCAGAACGGACATCGCCAGCGCCCGCACCGCGTTCGTGTGACCAGTCCACGGGGCGCCGACCCGCTCGCCGGTTGACAGATCCCAAACCCGTATTGTGTCGTCGCCGCCCCCGGTGACCGCTACGGCACGGCCGTCGAAGACCGCGGTCGTCACCGCCGCCACCCAATTGGTGTGGCCGCCGGTGGTGCCCAGCGGCGGGCATGACCTCACGCCCTTCGGCAGCAGACTGGTCCAAGTTGGCTGCACACGCCAGGCAGCAGGACGAATGGCCGGTACCTCATGGCGGGACGGAGACGACATGCCGCGCATATTAGTTGCCGACACCGGGACGCGTCTCCAAGAAACCTGGAGCGGCCGTCTCAACCCGGGTGGCGGCGCGTGGCCGGAGCTGGCGGGGCCCACATGGACAACGTGGGATGGCCCTTCCTGAGCTGCTTATACGGTTTGGTGAGTGGTATGCACCGCATTGATACGCCCCTCACGGTCGCCTGTACCTGGCCTGGGGCGATCGATGGTCCATGGCTCTGCTCTTCAGCCTCCGCCCACTGGGCGGTGTCGGGCCCAGGGCCATTGGAGGAGGCGTATTTTTGGCGTGATCGCCGTGCCATTAACGTGCTATTAGCGGCGGTCAATCACGCTCACTTGCGGGCGCCCGTTCAAGCACGTCGAGGGCTACATCCTTCAAGATCAAACCGATTTGCAAGCAGGAAGTCTGGAGTTCGAATCTCCTAGGCTCTACTACAGGTCGAAGGCCACTCCCCGTGATCGAGAAGTAGCCTTTTCGATCTTGTACTGCGGCCCCGGGTCCGGGAGTTGACGAACGTCTCAGCTTTGTCCGGGCTCACGTCCTCGGTGCTCACTGGCGAGAGTTCTTCGATGCCTCCGGCGGAGGCTCGGCTCTGGGATACAGAGGGGATTATGGCCGTAGTACCTTCACCTCATGACCTCTGTCGAGATCTCGATGACCCTTGCTCTTGTAGCCGTGGCCATCACGCTGATCGCAAGAGTACGGCGACCAGGTCGGAACGATCAGGAGCGCAAGCAGGCTCGCACGATAGTAGCCATGATGTTTACCTTCTGGTTCGACGCGATCCTTGTGGGAAGGATCGTTCTCTGGACGAGCTGATACGAAGCCGTGCCATTAAGGGCGGTCAATCACCATCACTCAGGACCGGTTCGTTGCCCAGCTCAGCACCCAGCGGGCCGTGATGGCTGCAATTCCCAAGCTGACGGTCTTCAATGCGCCGAGCGTTGCAGCCTGGGATAGTACAGCACTTCTACGAACACGATTCTCTCCTCGACAACATCAAGGATGAGATAACCTTCTGCCGGAGCCAGCATCACATTCCTGTGCCCAGGACCATATGCCCCAGGTGGACGTTCAGCCGTATAGAAGCTCTGGCAGAAGTCGTCACCACATCCGCAGTCCTCGTACCACCGGATGTCCCAGGCAGAGATGGCGAGGTACTCCTCCCCCTCTTCTCTCAGGCACGCGATCAGCTCCGTCACGAGGCCGGGAAACAACTCTCGTACGAGCGGCTGCTCCTTCTTGCTCACACCGTCGAGTCTCCCAGCCTGGTTACCGGGCCGCCATCAAGATACGGATCATCCTCGCCCAGCCAGGAGGACAAGACGCACGAAGGGCCGGGTGAGCAGTCCGAGAAGACCGAAGACATCTTCCACTTTCAATCCGTAAGTTCCGGTTCCGGGCCTCGGGAGTCCAAGTGAATCCGACCTCAAGCTCTGTGAGACGATCCGAGCAGGGAACCACTGCGAACGCTCGTGGAAGCCGAGGAGTCCGGCGTGTTACTCGCCATGATCCTTGTGTACGCAATACCGGTCGTTATCGTGGCGGTATCGCTCTTTGTGATGTCCCGTAGCCCGCGCCGCAAGATCCTCGATTTGGTCTTCACTCTCGCTGCCATGATCCTCGTGCTCGTGATCGCCTGGACATCGGGGCGGGATGCATGGGGGTTCTGGCTCTTCTTCGTTCTTCCAGCCGCGCTCGTCACCGCGATACGGCTGATCGTCGCCATCGTCCTGGCTTCCTCGGACGCCGCAGATGACTTGCCTCAGAGTTGCCATTCGGGTTGCAATACAGAGCTGTCCGAGGGTGTTCAGGACGGATCGCGCACACCCTCTCACCTACATTGAACTGCCTGAGACCATGACCGGCCGGGCCTTTAATCCGCAGGTTCCTGCGTCAACTCGCTCCCCGGCGTGCAGGGTGACAGCCTCCGGTGCTGTCCAGCGTCCCCGGCGCCGTGCCCGATCGCCTACTGGTTGGCTTGCCAAGCTGTACCCATGCGGAGGGGCGCGGTGCAATGCCGAAGACCGTCCCAGCGACGATACCGCCCTGCCCGTCGCGTGCCCGGACCGGGCAGGAAGCGACGGGGACAGCGGGGAGTCACAGCGAAAGCGATCAGCACGCTGAACCGCGTTTTCCGCTGATAAAGCAAGATCGATATGCGTCTCTGCGGGGCGTTCCTGCCACCAGTCTTCGATCTTCTCCACGCGAGCGCTCAGGGGCGTCGACAATTCGCCGGCGCGGGGCGTGCTGGTAGATCAATGCTGTTCGGTCGCTGTCATGGCCTCGAGGTCCGCCGGGCTGGGCCGCGAGCGTGTCCCCAATGTGCCGGTAATCATGGAGATGCGAGCCCTGAAGCAGCCAGGTAGTCCGCCATCAGCCGCCCGATCTCCTCTGGACAGTCGGTGGTCAGCGCGTGGCCGCAGCCGTCGAGTTCGCGCACCTGCACGGCGGGCATCCGGCGAGCGTACTCCTGGGCCTGCCGCACCCGGTTGACGGTGTCCTGGCGCCCCCAGATCACCAAGGTGGGAGTGGTGGTGGACGGCATGGCGGCCAGGGTTTCACGCCAGTCCAGGCCGCGTTCGAGCAGGACCTGGCTCTCCAGGTTGTCGGGGAAGGTGCCGGGTGCCCAGAAGGCGTCGACGTCCTGCTCGAGGATCCTGCTTCGGTTGACGTGGATGCGGTCGAGCGCGGCGCGGGAGCTGGACCTGTCGGCGTAGTACCAGTTGTTCCACAACTCCCCGATGACCGGGTACTTCATGAGTTCATACACCCAGGTATCGCGGGTGGCGGCGCCGGAGGGGGACAGCAGGAGCAGGCTGCTGACGCGTTCGGGGTGGCGCTGGGCGTAGGCCAGCGCCCAGCCTCCGCTCCACGACAGCCCGCCGAGCGCGGGACGGTCGATGCCCGCCGCGTTCAGGAACACGCCGATCGCCGTGGTCATCCCCTTCAGGTCCCAGGTGAAGGCGCGGTCCTTCAGCCGGGTGAATCCCTGACCGGGGAGGTCCACGACGTAGACCGTGTGGTCGCGGGCGAGCTCCGGCACCTGACGGCGCCAGCCGTACGTCCATGAAGCCCCGGGCGACAGCAGCACGACGGGGGTGCCGGAGCCCTCCTTGACGTAGTGGAAGCGAGCGAGTGGCGTGTCGAGGAACCGCGCGTTCGCCGGCGGCCGGTAGGCGGCCACCGCTGGGCGGTAGCCGTACGCGCCGTAAAGAACGGCGCCGACGGCAAGGGTGAGGATCAGGCTCAGGACCGCGAGCGTACGAGGTCTCATGGATGCTCTCCGATCTGTGGGATTCCACCAGAAGGAGGCGTCCGAGCCTCACGAGGTTCCTCACGACTGCCATGCTTTGCGGAAGCTCCGGCGGGCGCGGTGCAGGCGTGATTTGACCGTCCCCTCCGGTACGTGCAGGAGCCGTGCGGCCTCATCCTCCGGCAACCCCTCCAGGTCACGCAGGACCAGCACCGCCCGGTGTTCGGGTGACAGGCGCTCGAGCACGTCGCGGATGTCCACCGCGCTCTCGACGTCCTGCCTCGACGGGAGTTCGGCGAGCTCCACCACGTGGTGCCGCCGTTTCGCGATCCTGACTGCTTCCCGTACGGCTATCGCCCGGGCCCAGCCGTGGAGCGCCTGCGGATCGCGCAGGCTCCCCAGGTTCCGGAAGATCGCGATCAGCGACTCCTGGACGGCGTCGGGCCCGTTGTCGAGCGCGATGGGCCCGCAGATCCGGCCGAGGTAGGGCGTCAGCTCGCTCAGCAGGTCGTTCATGGCCATCGTGTCGCCGCCCTGCGCGGCGCGCACCAGGTCGGCGCTCATCGACGCACGACCCTCGCCTCGAGCCTGGCCAGCGCCTTCTCTCCCGCGACCCGCACACCCAGGGGCACCAGCGCCGCCCGGCCGGGGACGCGGATTCCTCCCGTCTGGGCGACCAGGGTTCCTCCCGGTACGGCCGCCGCCGCGACGCCGATGATCAGGAACCTGCTCTGCATCCAGCACCAGCCGGGCCGCAGCTCGACGTCGAACCTCGCACGCATGCCGTACCTGCTTCGCGCCTTGGCCACCAGGCGCTCGCTCCCGTGCCCGGACACGATGGTCAAGCGGCGCATGTCCGGCTCGAAGGTGCCGAACTCCTCTTCCAGGGCACTCACCACGGACCAAACGTCCTCGAACGGGGCGGGGATGACGCGTTCCGCCATGTACGCCCCGGGGATGGCGGAGGCGAGCACCCGCAGCCTCCGTACCGGGTCCAGATCAGCAACAGGCCAAGTCATATCCATCCAGAGGCGTCGACCGTGGAGAAGGTTCCATGGAACCACCGGCGATTTCCGCGCCTCCTGCCGGGCATGAGAATCTCACTCCCAGCGGCCTTCGTCGCCGCCGTCCTGCTGCTCGACGCGTTCCTTCACCTTTCCTGGCTGGTACGGCCGGCCGCGGACCCGCGAGCGCTCTCCCTGGCGTTGCTCAACTTCGACACGCCCTTCACGGCGCGCATCCTCGTACCCTTGATCGTCGTGCTCACCGTCACCGCCCTCGCGGTGCTCGCCGTCTCCCGAGGGCGGGGCGGTCGGCTCGCCAAGGCGGTCGCTCTCGCTCTGGGCGGCGGGCTGCTCGCGCGTGCGGAGCTAGGCCTCGCCTGGGCCTTCGGGCTGGGCACGGACACCGGCACCCCGTTCTACTGGCTCAACCTGCTGCTCTACACCCCGTTGTGCGTGGCGCTGGCGTTCGCGACCGGCGCCGTGCTGATGCGTGCCTTCTCCCCGGGGGTTTGAGCCGGGACAGTGTTGCCGGTATGCCGGAGATCGATGACCGGCGGTGCACTTCGTAGCCGGCGTGATGGACCGTGAAGAGGAATGGGGGGTTCGCCGAACTAGGGGTGTTCCGAGGTAATCGCCTGAAAGGCCGGCATGCATGACAGCTCCCCCCCAAGATTCGGCGCCTCCCAGCGAGGGCACCGACGCGCAAGTGATAGAGGCGTCGTGGCGTCACCCTGATCGCTTCGGCGCCGTCTTCGATCGCTATTTCGCATCCATCCACCGCTATGTTCACCTGCGCCTGGGTGAGGCGGCCGCGGATGACCTCGCGGCGGAAACCTTTCTGCGCGCCTTCCGTAGCCGGGACCGTTTCGACCTCACCTGCACCAGCGCCCGGCCCTGGCTGTACGGCATCGCCTCCAACCTGGTCGCCGAGCACCGTCGCGGTGAGGCGCGCAGGTATCGGGCGCTGGCCAGGAGCGCCGATGCCGCGGAGATCGCCAGTCACGACGAGCGCGTGGTGCAGCGGGTCTCCGCTGCGGTCATGCAACCGCGGCTGGCCGCCGGTCTCGCCCGGCTCTCATCCGGGGACAGGGACGTCCTGCTGCTGGTCGCCTGCGCTCAACTCAGCTACGAGGAGGTGGCCGAGGCTCTCGGCATACCTCAGGGAACGGTGGGATCACGTCTCAACCGCGCCCGCAAGAAGCTCCGCAAGATCATCGGTCCCGCCGGGGAGGCACTGTGATGAACGAACTCGAAGCGATCAAGGCCCACCGTGACAGCCTGCCCGGACCCGCGCCCGAGGTGACCGCGCGCGCATGGGTGCTGGTGGCCGAAGAGATCGAGGCCGAGCGGACCGGGAACGGCCACCGCCGGCCGGCGCGGCCACGTCGGCGGTCTCTTCGCGGTTTCCCGGCCGGCTGGTGGGCGATGAGGGCCGGCGTGGCCGTGGGGCTCGCGGCGGCGGTGACCGCGGGACTGGTCGTGGTGCGTGGCGGTCACGACTCCGCTCCGTTCGGGGCCCCTCCGGCCAGCGCCGCCGAGTTGCTCCGGCATGCGGCCTCGGTCGCGGCGCGGGAGGACGTACGGCCCGGACCGGGACAGTTCGTCTACGTCGACCAGAAGAACGTCACATTCGCCAGCGGTTCCGAGGGCGAGTACACGCAGGACGTGCGCCGAGAGGTATGGATGCCCGCCGGGGATCCCGGCAAGGCCCTGACGCGCTCGACGTACGGTCAGACACACGCCACCAGCGGGCGCCCTGAGCACGTGCAATCCCCCGGAACGGTGGAGTATCAGCGCGCGGGGCAGTGCCCCGAGCACTCCCTGAGCCTGCCGTTCCAGGCCGCCGATCTTCCCGCCGATCCTGATCGGGTTCTGGCGAAGATCCGCCAGGGCGCGGAGACGTTCGTCCGGTCGGACCAGCGCAGACGAGGGGAGACGGACCTCGGCCAGGACGAGATCGGCATGCGGGTCGAGAAGGTCGTCGCGAGCTCGTTGCTCGGGCTGGCGCAGGACCCGCTCACCTCGTCCCAGACCAGGGCCACGGTCTTCGGCGCGTTGTCGAAGCTGCCGACCGTGACCATCGTCCCGGACCTCACCGACCCCGCCGGACGACATGGGGTTGGCGCCTCGCTCAAGCTTGAGAACCCCTACGGCTGGGAACGCGGGGAGCTCATCTTCGAGCCGGCCACCTACCGGTTCCTCGGCTACCGGAGCTGGATCGGGCGGCAGGAGGGCGGACAGGTCAGGGAGACTCCGGGCGCCAGTACGGCGGTGATGACCGTGAAGGTCGTCGACTCCATGCCGGAGGTTCCGAAGGATGCCGGCAAGCCGATGTTCTGCTGACGGTGTTTTGGGGCAGAAGGTGATGAAGTACAGCACAATTGACGCATGGGACACCCTCGGCAACCCGGTCCGCGGGAATACCCCGGTGTTGTTTCTGCTCTGGTCGTGATCCTGGCAGTGCTTCTGCCGGGCGGCTTCACGTTCAGCGTGTACAAGTACCTCAGCGCCCCCGACCCGAGCACCGCCGTGGCCTCGCCGACCACGGATCCCACACCCGAGCCCAAGGAGCCGAGCCCCAGCGAGAACGAGCGCCGCCCGGACTCTCCGATCGACGCCGACGCGTACGGCGACTGGAACTTCCGTCTGGGCGGCGTCACGTTCAAGGCCGAGAAGGTGGGCGGCTGGACGTACGACTCCTGTGCGCCGGTGGACAGGAGCGGCGTGCTGGCCAGGAACAAGTGCGAGCGCGTCGTTCAACTGGCCTACAAGGCCTACCGTGGGCATCTCACGGCGGTCCAGGTCATCATGTCCTTCCCCACCGTGAAGGCGGCCAAGGCCACGGCCGTCCACCTGGCGGGCTCCTCCCGGGCGGTGAAGTGGCACCGGGACAAGATGCTCGACAGGTACGTCTACGCCAAGCAGCGGGTGGCCGTGACCAAGAGGTACGTCCTTCTCACGATCGTCACCGCCGACAGGACGGCCCAGGCGAAGGCCACGCGGTTCCACCACTACCTGCACACGGATCTCTCCAACAGCTTCCTCTTCCGCGACTCGACCGCTTCAAACTGAGCGGTCACGCCGCTCTCGTCTGACTCGTCCGTAAGCTGAGGGTGTGTCCCCCGCTCTGGTCCTGCTCGACGGCGTCCGCTGGCAGGGTGTGCCCGTGGTCGGCGATCGTGCGCAGACCCTGCTGTCCGTGCTCGCCCTGCACGGGCGTGCAGGGGTCAGTGACGAGCACCTGGTCGAGGAGCTGTGGCCCGATGAGGCGCCGGCCAATCCGACGAAGGCGCTGCAGGTGGTCGTCTCGCGGACCAGGGCGGCGACCGGTGCTGATGTCGTGGTGCGGATCCCGCGTGGTTACCGGCTCGGGCTGGCCGCCGATCAGGTGGACGCGCTGCTGGTCGGCGCGCTGGTGAAGGAGGCGCGGGCCGCACTGGGCGAGGACGACGTGGCGCTCGCGCGTCGCCGCGCCGAAGAGGCCATGGGTCTCGTGGCCGGCGGCTCGGACGGTGCCACGGGCGCGCTGGCCGAGCTGAGGGGCATGGCGGCGAAGTGGGTGGCCGAGGCCCGGCGGGTGGCGGCGATCGCGCGGGGCCGGAGCGGCGCTCACGAGGCCGCGCTGCCGCTGCTGGAGGAGGCCGCGGCCGACGGGCCGCACGACGAGGAGCTGCTGGCCTGCCTGCTGCGGAGCGAGGCCGCCGTACGAGGTGCCGCCGCCGCTCTGGAGCGCTACGAACGGTATCGCGCGGGCCTGGTGGCCCGGCTCGGCACCGAACCGGGGCCCGAGCTCGCCCGCGTGTACGCCGAACTCCTCGTCGCGGACCGGCCGGTGCGTGCGGGCATCCTGTTCGACGGCTCCTCGTTGCTCGGCCGCGATGACGACATCCGCGCGGTGCACGCCCTGTTGCGGACCAACCGGGTGGTCTCCGTCATCGGCCCTGGCGGGCTGGGCAAGACGCGGCTGGCGCATGTCGTCGGCAGAGACGTCGCGCAGCCCGTCGCTCACTTCGTCGAGCTCGTCGGCGTGTCCTCGCCCGAGGGCGTGGTGGGCGAGGTGGGCTCGGCACTCGGGGTTCGGGATTCGGTCAGCGGGCGTCGGGGCCTGACCGCCGAGCAGCGCTCGGACGTTCGCGCCCGGATCGCCCAGCATCTCGATCAGGCTCCGGCGCTGCTGATCCTGGACAACTGCGAGCACGTGATCGAGGCCGTCGCCGACCTGGTGGCGTTCCTGACCGTGACGACCCGCGACCTGCGGGTGCTCACGACCTCGCGCGCCCCCTTGTCGATCCCCGCCGAACGCGTCTACCCGCTCGGCGAGCTGCCCACGGGCGACGCGGTGGAGTTGTTCCGCCAGCGCGCCACGGCCGCTCGCCCGGGTGTGCGGATCGACGAGGGAGTGGTCGAGGAGATCGTCGCCCGCCTTGACGGGCTGCCGCTCGCGATCGAGCTGGCGGCGGCCAAGGTACGGGCGATGTCGGTGGAGGAGATCGCCCGGCGCCTGGCGGACCGGTTCGCCCTGCTGCGCGGCGGGAACCGTACGGCCCCCGATCGGCACCAGACGCTGCTCGCGGTCATCGAGTGGTCGTGGAATCTGCTGGACGAGCCGGAACGGCTGGCGTTGCGGTGGATGTCGCTGTTCGGCGACGGTTTCACGCTGACCGCGGCCGAGGACGTACTGGGCTCGGACGCCCTGCACGTGGTGAACGCGCTGACCGAGCAGTCGATGCTGAGCGTCCGCGAGATGACGTACGGCCTGCGCTACCGGATGCTGGAGACCGTCAGGGAGTTCGGGCGGATGCGGCTGAAGGAGGCCGGCGAAGAGGCGTCCGCTCGGGCGGCGCAGCGGGCCTGGGCGACGGCGTACACCCTCGAACACGGCTCCAAGCTGTTCGGCCCGGGGCAGTTCGCGGCGGCCGACGCGTTGCACGCGGAAGAGAGCAACCTCGCCGATCTGCTCCGGCAGGCTCTGGGCGAGCCCGATCCCGTCACGATGGTCCAGTTGCTGGCCGGTGTCGGCGCGCTGTGGTCGATCCGCGGCGACCACTCCCGGATTCTCGTTCACCGGGACGCGATCGCCCAGGTGGTCAGCGGCTGGCTGCCGCCGCCGCAGCTCTTCGAGGTGACCAGGGGCGCCATGCTGATCACGCTCATGAACAGCCTGAACTTCACCGACCGCGGCAGCGGTCCGATGCGCGACCTCCTCCGTAGGCTGCCCACCGGTGACGCGACGGATCACCGAATGGCGGCGATGGCCACGGTGCTGCTCGCGTGCGACGCGGACGACGGCGCCGACGTGCGCCGTCGGCTGGAGGAGCTGTCCCGGAGCACCGACCGTGACGTGGTCTGGGCGGCGACGCAGATGAGCGCCCAAGTCCTGGAGAACACGGGAGACGTCACCGGGGCGATCGAGGCCGCCGAGCTCACCCTGACGATGGTCCGCGAGGACGAGGGGCCGTGGTTCGCCGCGATCATGCACGCCATGCTGGCCCACCTGGTCATGCAGCACGGCGACCGACGGCGGGCGGTCGGACACGCGCGTACCGCCATCCCGGTGCTGAGCCGGATCGGCGCCGCCGACGACGAGGTTCAGCTCCGCGCGCTGCTGCTGATCTCCGCTCTCGCCGACGGCGACCTCGACGCCGCGGAGGCCGAACTCGCCGGGATCATCCGGATCAACGACAACGAGACCGTGCTCGGCGGGGTGGCGATGGCCTCGTTGTGCGCGGCCGAGCTCGCCCTCGCCCGCGGCAGGACGGCCGCCGCGCTCGCGGAATACCGCCTGGCCGTCCAGCGGGCCCACAACCTGCGTCTGCCCGGGGTGCTGCGCGCGGAGGTCACGCCGTGGACGATCATGGCGGAGTCGGTCACTCTGACGGCGTACGCGTACCACGCGCCGCCGGAAGACTCCCGGTACGGCGAGGAACTGTTCTCCATCGTCCGGGGCTACGACCTGCTGGCCACGGACAGCCCGATCCTCGACTATCCGCTGTGCGGCTCGATGCTCTTCGCGCTCGGCGCGTGGGGGGTGCTGCGCGGAGCCATGGCCCCGCGCGACGCGATCGGGTTGCTGGTGCTGGCCGAACGGTTCGCGTACAACACCAGCATGCCCAGCATGGCCTTCGAGCGGATCGAACCGCACGCGGAGCGGGCCGCGCCCGGGATGATCGCCGCCATGCGGGCCGAGTACGGCGATCGCCGCGGCTCCGACCTGCTCGACGAGGCGCGCAGTCTCGTCGAGCGGGTCTCCGGCCGTGACGGGCGCACGTCACATGTGCCGCTTGTAGCTGCGTACCGACAGCGGCGCGAAGATCGCGATGACGATCAGGCACGCCAGCAGCGTCCAGGCCACCTCTCCGCTGACGAGGCCGCTGTTGGCGAGGTCGCGGGTGGCCGTGACCAGGTGTGAGACCGGGTTGAAGCGGACGAACGCGGCCAGCCAGCCGGGCAGGGTCTCGACGGGGACGAACGCGTTCGACAGGAACGTCAGCGGGAACAGGATCATCATGGAGATGCCCTGCACCGCCTGGGCACTGCGGGCTATGGTGCCGACCCAGGTGAAAACCCACGCCAGCGACCAGCCCGTGAAGATCGCCAGCAGGATCGCAGCGAGCACGCCGCCCGCTCCACCACCCGGGCGGTAGCCCATCACCAGGCCCATGCCGAAGGTCAGCGTGGCCGCGATCGTGTAGCGCACCAGGTCGGCCACCATAGGGCCGGCGAGCGGCGCGATCCGGGCGATCGGCAACGACTTGAACCGGTCGAAGACGCCCTTCTCCATGTCCTCGCGCAGTTGCGTGCCCGTGGCCATGCACGTCGTCAGCACGGTCTGGGCGAGGATGCCGGGGATCATCAGAGGGAGGTAGCTCTCCACGTCACCGGCGATGGCGCCGCCGAAGATGAAGGCGAACATCGCGGTGAACAGGATGGGCTGCAGCGTCACGTCGAAGAACTGCTCCGGGTTGCGGCGCATCTTCTTGAGCGCCCGCCATGCCATCGTCAGGGTCTGACCGATCGTCTCCCCCATGGAGACGCGACGCCGGGCGGCCTCCACACGGTCGGCGGCCCGTACGGCCTCGCGGGCGGGTGCGATCACGGTGCTCATCGGTTCTCCTTCGTGCCGGCCCCATCGGACCCATTCGTCTCGTGACCGGTGAGGGCGAGGAACACCTCGTCCAGGCTGGGCTTGGCCACGCTCACCGAGGAGATCGACACCCCGGCGGTGCGCAGCGCGATCAGTACGTCCGCGGCCAGGTCGGCCTGGTCGAGGGCGACGTTGAGGCGGCCCTGCTCCGGGCTGAGTACCGGGTCGTCGCCGAGGACGCGCCGTACGACCTCCACAGCGGCGGGTACCTCGCCCGGGTCGGCGAGCAGCAGCTGGAGTGTGGAGTTGCCGACCTCGGTCTTCAGCTCGTCGGGCGTGCCCTCGGCGACTTTGCGGCCATGGTCGATGACGGCGACACGATCGGCGAGCTGATCGGCCTCGTCCAGATATTGCGTGGTCAGCAGCACCGTGCAGCCGTCGGCGACCAGACCGCGGATGGTGTCCCACATCTGGCCGCGGGTGCGCGGATCGAGACCGGTGGTCGGCTCGTCGAGGAAGATCAGCGGTGGCCTGGTGATCAGGCTGGCCGCCAGGTCGAGGCGCCGGCGCATGCCCCCGGAGAAATGCGCGATCGCCTTGTCGGCGGCCTCTTCCAGGCCGAACTGGCCCAGCAGTTCGGCGGCGATGCGCCGGGCGCGCGGCGCGGCGATGCCCTGCAGGCGGCCGAAGAGCCAGAGGTTCTCGCGGGCCGTCAGGTTCTCGTCGACCGACGCGTATTGTCCGGTGACGCCGACCAACTGGCGGATCATGTGCGGGTTGCCGGCCACGTCGACCCCGAAGATCTCGGCGCGGCCCGCGTCGATCGTCAGCAGGGTGGCCAGCATCCGTATCGTGGTGGTCTTGCCGGCGCCGTTCGGGCCGAGGACTCCGAAGATCTCACCGGGGCGTACCTCCAGGTCGATCCCGTCGACGGCGCGGTGCTCGCCGAACGTCTTCACCAGCCCTTGCGCGCGTACGGCCAGATCGGCGCCCCCGCCGAGGACGGAGCGGCCCTCGGTACGTCCGAGTTCTGTGATGCTCATGGCTTCACTTTCGGCGGTGCCGGTTTCACGGCGCCCTCGACCGGGTTTCACCGGTCGCCGCGAGCGAACCGGACCCTGCCGATCGGGGACGTCCACTCCTGATCGTTGCCGTTGTCACGTGTGGTGTAAGTGAGGCGCAAGTGACGGTCAAGGGTTGATCCATATGTTCCTTTCGTCAGGAAAAATGCTTTCGCCTACAACCCAAGACGCACCTGGAGAATCGACGTGAAGAGCATCAAGAGAATCGCCCTTGTCTGCGCCGTCTCTGCCTCCCTGGTCGCAATCATGGGCGGTGCCGCCAACGCCTCGACGTCCGAGGACGCCGGCTCGACGTACGTGGCCTACGAGGGGCCGGGCTTCACCGGCCAGACGCAGGTCATCGACAAGTGCGGCGTGACCAACCTCCGCTACCGCGGGTCGTACAAGTGGTACGGCTCCGGCCAGGCCGGCCGGATGCACAACCAGATCAACACCAGAGGGCCGGTGCACTTCACGCTGCCCGCCATGGGCAACGCGAAGCAGGGGACGGGCGTCGGTTGGAAGAGCATCTTCGTGGAGTGCTGACGCCCGCCCCTTGACACAGCAGCTATGAGGAGGAGGCGGGAGCGAGCCAGAGCGGCCGGAGTTCCCGCCATCCAGCGGTCAACCTGCGGGGACCAAGGCGATAAGAGCCGGGCCTGGTGTCGTTCAGCTGGTCTGCTTGTCGGTCACGGTCTTGGGATTCGGCGCCTTGACCGACACCTTGCTTCCCCAGCCGGTGTAGCGGGTGTCGACGATGAAGCTACTGCCCTCGTAATCGGAGTAGTCGTCCGGGACGCCCTTGGCCGTGAACGAACTCCACAGCTTACTGACCAGGCCGGCCGAGGTCAGCGTCAGCGTGTATTCGACCTGCGTACCGCCGGGCCAGGAGCTGACCTCCGAGCGGGAGAACCATGGCGAGACCTTGGCCAGCTCCTTGAAGGTGATCTTTCCGGTGACCTTGTTCCCGGCCGTCGTGCCCTTCTTGAGCAGCGCGGACAGCGTCGCCGACTCGGCGGGATTGAGGATCTGCCCGTACAGGTACGGCATCCCGCCGCCGCCCTTGTACTTGAACCAGGCCTTGCCCTTGGGCAGCCTCCCCGCGAGGGCCCCGGAGAGGTATGTGGTCTTGTCGAGGTAGATGACGCGATCCTTCTCCTCGTCCCAGGCGGTGCTCGCGATGTCGTAGGCGGCCAGCCCCTTCGTGTCGAACTGCAAGACGCCCTTGTTGATGTACGCCTGCTCCGTGTCGGTGCCGTCGGACCAGTCGGCCTTCTCGGTGAAACGCACGCCGTGCCCGGCAACCAGCTTGGCCTTCAGCGCACGTACGGGATCTTGGGGAGCTGCCTGAGCAGGCGCCGCAGCCACCAGGAAGGCCCCGCACACCAACACAACAGTGATCATCTTCTTCATGGCAGGCGATCATGCCGCAGCCGGATCACATCCGGAGCACGAGCTCTATATTGGATCTGCATCGCAAAGGCGCCGGGGTTGTGTCACCCCCGGGCCAACCGCTTCTCCACAGGCCACCTGAGGTCTTTCGCCGTAGCTCAGTGGTAGAGCGCCCGGCTCGTGGCGGGGCCTTACTGGCACCGTTCGAGCGTGAGGAGCGGCTCGGAGAATACGGGCGCCGGTGCGTCGGGATCTGCGGCGACGGCCTGCTCCAGGCGGCGGAAGCCGGACTCCAGCTCGTCGGGACTGAGCTGGGCGAAGAACGAGAGGGTGCGCAGGCGCAGCCGTTCGAGCATGTCAGCGCGGGTGCCGACGGACGGCTCGGTGACCGTGCCGAAGCCGGCAACGCGCCAGCCGGCCGACGTGAACATCGCGATGACCTCGTGCAGCGGCTGAAACAGCGAGGCGTCCGCCTCGAAGCCGCGGGGGAAGTGCTCCAGCCACCACGGCCTGGGGTGGTGGTCGCTGAAATTCGCGCGCAACAGTAGCCGCCCAGAGGGCTTGAGCACCCTGGCCAGCTCTCGGACCGCCTGCGGCTTGTCCTGGACGTGGTGCCAGGACAGGAACATGAGAGCGTAGTCGGCGCTGCCGGACGGCACTGGTATGTCCTCGGCGGAGCCTGCCAGATACCGCGCCTCGGGATGCCGGGACTGCGCCTGCGCCACTTCCCGCATGCGGACCGACGGCTCGACGCCTGTCACCGGCCCGAATGTTCGCGCCAGCGCGGGGGTGTACCTGCCGGTCCCCGAGCCGACGTCCAGCCCCGCCAGCGGACGCCGCTCGGGCAGCGCCGCTTCGAAGGCGCTGATCCATGTCCGCAACTGCTGCTCGGAGAGCGCACGGCCACGCGCGTAGTCCTGGTACTGCTCTGTGTCGTAGTCGATCCGCCTCATCGCAGCTCCCGCGTCAGCCGGGCTACGGCGAACCGTCAGCCCGATATATCGACTTGATACATCGGCACGATACGTAGTGTCGCGTCATGCCGCAAGAGGGCATGGGGGTCGGGCATACCTGCACGGCGGTGGTGGGGAGATGGAGGGCGCACTAAGGTCATTTCGTGCTGCCTCTCTCGTCTGCGGATCCGGGCCAGATCAGCGCCTTCCGGCTGAGCGGCGTACTCGGCCGGGGTGGGCAGGGGTCGGTGTATTCAGGGGAGGACGCCACCGGGGCGAAGGTGGCGGTGAAGGTGCTGCACGCGTACATGGGGGATGCGGAGACGCACCGGCGGTTCCTGCGGGAGGCGGAGGCGGCGCGGCGGGTGGCGCCGTTCTGCACGGCTCGGGTGCTGGAGGTCGGGGTCGCCGACGGCCGGCCGTACATCGTGAGCGAGTTCATCACCGGGCCCTCGCTGGAACGGCTGGTGAGAGGCGAGGGGGTACGGTTCGGCAGCGGGCTGGAACGGCTGGCGGTGACCACCTTGACCGCGCTGGCCGCCGTCCACCGGGCCGGGATCGTGCACCGGGACTTCAAGCCGAGCAACGTGATCATGGGGCCCGAGGGGCCGGTCGTGATCGACTTCGGGATCGCCCGGGCGCTGGATCAGACCGCCACCAGCAGTGTGATGGGGACGCCCGCGTTCATGGCACCCGAGCAGTTCGCGGGCGGGGTGGTCGGGCCGGCGGTGGACCTGTTCAGCTGGGCCAGCACGATGGTGTTCGCGGCTACCGGGCAGCAGGCGTTCAAAGGGGACACGATGCCCGCCCTGATGCACGCCATCCTGACCACCGAGCCGGATCTGTCCGAGGTGCCGGAGGGGTTGCGGCCGCTGCTCGCGCGCTGCCTGGCCAAGAACCCGGAGGCACGCCCCAGCGCCGAGGAGCTGCTGGGCCTGCTGACGGGGCAGCTGCCGCAGACTGCGCCCGTGCCGGACCGCCCGGCGCCTCCGCCGTCCGGGACGTTGTTCCTGCCCAACCCGGGGTCGCAGGCGCCAGGCAGCCGGCCTCGCTCCCCTGCCCCGCGGTTGGTCGCCTCCGCGGTGACGCTGGCCTTGATGGCCCTGCTCGCGCTGACCCTGTTCGCCCAGGGTCTGGACCTCCTCGCGGGGCGGGCCCTCGAACACCACAGGTACATCTTGAGCATGCCGGCCTGGATCATGATCAGCATGGGCTGCCTGATCCTGGTGGTTCCCGCCTTCTGCGTGGCGGTGTGGCGCCACAGCGTTGCCTCGGCGATCAGCATGGCGCTCGTGATCCCGCTGGCCCTGGTCTTCCTGTTCTGGGGGCTCGTCCTGAAGACCGAGGACGACCTGCCCGAGGTGCTGCTCGCGATCGTCCCTGCCGTCCTGCTGGGCGTGGTGACCGCGGCGGCCGCACTCCTGCTGTGGCGGCTGAACGCCCTCATCGCGGTGCTCGGCGGGATCGGCGGCCTGCTGATGTCGGTGGAGGCCGTCGGTCACTTCGTGGACCTGATGCCGGGGCCGTCGGGGCACACCTTCAGGGTCCTGCTGATCGTGGTCATCCTGCTCACCAGGTTCACGCTCGGCGCCTGGTGCGCGCTGCTGGGCTTCATGCTCGTGCTGCGGGCCGTACAGAGCAGAAACACATCAGGCCACTACTGATCGTCCTGCCGGCGCACCATCTCGGCGATCCAGGTGGGCGCGAACGGAGACGTGCAGCCCGGGGAGGTCGGGTAGTCCTTGAGCACCTCCAGGCGCTCACCGATGTCGATCGCACGGGCGCGGTGCTCGGCGTGCTCGATCCCGATCTGGGCCAGGCAGTGGTTCATCGCCCACTGCAGGCGATCCGGGGCGTCCTTCATCTCCACCTCGATGACGTCGAGCAGCCCTGAGAGGTCAAGGACCTCGGGCTTCTTCGCCACCCGTTCGGTGGTCAGCGCCCAGCCGGCACTCGCGACCGCTGGATCCGGATCGGCGGACCAGGCCAGGCGCAGCTCTTCGGCGTGCGGATTCTTCTTCACCACGTAGTTCACGAGCCAGTCGTGCACCTTGGGTGCGCGCGCCTCGCGCACCATGACGTCCAACTCGTCCCGCTCGAACGCCTTCGGCCGGCAGATCAGGATCGCCAACAGTCTCGCCGCCGTGTCATCCGTCTTCCAGAGCCGGCCCGCGAGTTCCTGCTGCGTCTTCAGCCGCTTCGCGAGCGCGCGCAGCTTGCCGAGGTTCACACCGTGATCGTCACCGTGTCTCTCGTTCACCGCGCGTGCCTTCGGGTCCTCGAGTTCGGCCAGCTCGGCCATCACCTCGGCCACCGTCGTCTCGGTCACCTCAGCCTCCTGTCCGTTACGTGCGGGACTCAGCCTACGACGGGTCATCGGCAAGCGTTTTGTCCTGGCCGGTATCTCAAATTCCGCCAGGCTGCAACCCGTTGACCCTGGTGTGAACGCCATGTATACATACGCAATACCTGATGGATCCCCAACCCAACGACTCAGCGCCAGGCCCTGACGAGGCGGAGATGTCATGGCAGTGATCAGCAGGCGAGGATTTCTCGCCGGAAGCGTAGCCACGCTGGGGGCATCTGCCCTGACGGCCTGCGGCAGCCCAGAGACCTTGCCCCTATCGATGCAGGAAATCCGCCCGGGCCAGGGTGGCGGTGGACCGAACCGCGGCGGGGTGCTGTATTTCGGTCTCTCCACCGACCCGGCCAACCTCGACCCCCACCTCACCAGCGGCAGCGCCTCCGACTACCTGCGCCAGCTCGCCTACAACGGGCTGGTCCAGTACAACGGGGCCGGAGAGATCGTCGGTGATCTCGCGAGCGAGTTCGGCTGGGCCGACGAGCTGACCTACAAGGTCAGGCTGCGCCCCGGGGTCGGCTTCCACGACGGGTCCACGATGACCGCCGACGACGTGGTCTTCTCCTTCCGCCGCATGATGGACAAGGCGACCGCGGCGGCGTCGGCCCCGCTGCTCGACCAGGTGGCCTCCGTCGAGGCGCCCGACGCCACCACCGTGGTGTTCCGGTTCAAGCAGCCCGACGTGGCCTTCCCGTTCGCCCTGGCCGCGCCCACGACCAACATCGTCTCCAGGAAGTGGATCGAGTCGGGAGCGAACACCAAGACACAGGTCATGGGCACAGGACCGTTCCGGTTCGTGGAGCGCATCCCGGGGGTGAGCACCACATACGTCCGGTTCGAGAACTACTTCGAGGACGGCCTGCCGTACCTCAACGGGATCGTCTTCCAGCCGATGGGCGACGACTACGCCCGCGTGACGGCGCTGCGCACGGCGACCGTGGACATGATCGACTACGTCCCCGCCACCCACGTCGGCGTCATCTCCGAGAACCCGCGGCTGCGGTTCGTCTCGGACAAGACCTTCGGGTTCGGCTTCGTGGGCTTCGTGACCAGCCGGCGTCCCTTCGACGACGTACGCGTCCGCAAGGCCATCGCGATGTCGATCAACAGGCCGTCCGTCCTGGACACCGCGCTGCTGGGGCACGGCAAGCCGATGGACGGCGCCCTGATGTCGGAGACCTTCGCCCCGTACGCGCCCCAGCTCGCCGGCTCCATGCCCTACGACCCGGAACAGGCCAGATTCCTGCTCAAACAGGCCGGGCAGGAGGGCCTGACGCTGCCGGTGGTGACCACCAGTTCGTACTCGGTCATCGCCAGGCCCGCGCAGGCGATGCTGCCCGGCCTGCGCGCCGCGGGACTGAACGTGAACCTCACCCAGCAGGAGTGGCTGACCTTCCGCTCCAGCGTGTCGACCAAGGTCTTCCCCGTCCATTCCTGGGGGACGGCGCCGAAGTTCGGTGATCCCGCCTCGCTCGGCGACTTCATCGGCAGCACCGGCGCCTTCGCCAAGTACCTCGACTTCGCCGACGACAAGATCGACGAGCTGCTGACCCAGGCACGCAGGAGCTCCGACCAGAGCCTGCGCAACGAGATCTACCTGGACGTCGAGAAACGGGCCCTGGAGCTGGTCCCGATGACGTACACGATCCGCCGCGAGCAGGGCGAGGCCCACTACAACCACGTCAAGGGCTACGAGCACCCCCCGAAGGGCGCCTGGACCGCCACGGCCCTGCGCCGGACCTGGATGGAGAAGACGGCGTGAGGCGTTTCCTGGCCAAGCGGTTCGCCCAGGCGATCCTGCAGTTGCTCCTCGTCGGAACCATCGTGTTCTTCCTCGTACGGCTCATCCCCGGCGATCCGGCCCGGGCGGTGCTCGGCGACGCGGCCACCGACGAGCAGGTCGCCGCCACCCGGGCCGCGATGCACCTCGAAGAGCCGTTCTTCAGCCAGTTCGTCGGGTTCTGGACCCGGTTGTTCCAGGGCGACCTCGGCACCTCGCTGATCAGCGGCCGCCCGGTGATGCAGGACCTGCCGTCCCGGATCGGCAACTCGCTGGAGCTCGTCCTCATCGCGCTGGCGATCTCGCTGGTGGTCGGCATCGCGCTGGGCCGGATCGCCGCCACGCGCGCCGACAAACCGGCCGACCACGCGCTGGTCGCCGGGTCGATCTTCGGGATCTCGCTGCCCGTGTTCGTGATCGGCACCTTGTTGCTGCTGGTGTTCGCGTTCTTCATCCCGATCCTGCCGCCGCGCCGGTTCGCCTCGCCGTTCGACGATCCGCTCGCCCACCTGCAGATCCTCATCCTGCCCGTGGCCACGTTGACGGCGGCCTCGTGCGCGGTGGTGACGAGGATGACCAGGGCGTCGATGCTGGAGACGCTCAACGCCGACTACGTCCGCACGGCCCGGGCGAAGGGCCTGGTCGAGAAGCACGTCATCAACCGGCACGCGCTGCGTACGGCGCTGCTCGCCGTCGTCTCCGCGACGACGGTCGAGCTGACGACGCTGATCGGGAGCACGGTCCTGGTCGAGACCATCTTCGGGTGGCCGGGGATGAGCTCCCTGCTCATGAACGCCGTGGGACAGCGCGACTATCCCGTCATCCAGGCCGTCGTCCTCGCCGCGGCCACCATCGTCATCCTGGTCAACCTGGTCGGAGACCTGGTCGCCAGGGCACTCGACCCCCGGGCGGAGGATAACTGATCATGGCCACCGTGCTGTCAGGCGCGCCTGCGATCGAGAGCGCCGGCAGGAGGACCTTCCTCCGGCGCATGCTGTCCAACCGCAGGACGTCCGTCGCGGGCGCTTTCCTGCTGCTGATCGCGATCGTCACGCTGTTCGCCAGGCTGATCGCGCCGTACGACTACCGAGACATCGTCGGCAAGCCGTTGACCTCGGCCTCCGTGCTCGGCATCGACGACTTCGGGCGCGACGTCCTGTCGCGCCTGCTGGTCGGGCTCCAGGTGTCGCTCGGGGTGGCGCTGTCGGCGGTGCTGGTGGCGGCGGTCATCGGGGTCGCGCTCGGGCTCGTGGCCGGGTACGTCGGCCGCTGGGCCTCGACGATCATCATGCGCGGCATCGACGTCCTGCTGAGCTTCCCCCCGATCGTGCTGGCCATCGCGGTGGTGGCGATCATGGGCCCGGCCCTGGTGAACGTCGTCCTGGTGATCGGCGTCCTGTACATCCCGAGGTTCACCAGGATCGTCTACACCCAGGTTCTGGCCATCCGGAACCTGGAGTACGTCGAAGCCTCGAAGATCATGGGCGCGCGGCCCGCGGGAATCCTCGTCGGGACGATCCTGCCGAACGTGGCGGCGCCCATCATCGTCCAGCTGAGCCTGTCGGTGAGCTTCGCCATCCAGATGGAGGCCGGGCTGAGCTTCCTCGGCCTCGGCGCGCAGCCGCCGCTGCCCTCGCTCGGGACCATGGTCGGCTCGGGCCGCGACTTCCTGGAGGTCCAGCCGACGCTGCTGCTCTATCCGTCCGTGCTCATCATCCTCGTCGTCCTCGCGCTCAACGTGTTCGGGGACGGCATCCGCGACCTGCTCGACCCGCGGCGCCGTGGCACCAACTGAAAGGAACGCATTCATGACCCTCCCTTCCACCCACAGGCTCGGCGAGCTGTCCTGGACCCAGGTCAAGGAGCTGGCGGAACGGGACCCGATCATCCTGCTGCCGATCGGCGCGGTCGAGCAGCACGGCCCGCACCTGCCGATCCACGAGGACTCCATCGTGGCGGAATGGGTGGCCGACAAGCTGGCGAAGGAGAACGGGTGCTATGTCGCGCCCGCCCTCCACTACGGGCACTCCGGGGTCTTCCGCGGTTTCAACGGCAACCTCTCGCTGAGCCCGGCGACGCTGCGCGCCGTCACGTACGAGATCATCGAGGCTCTGGTGCAGTCCGGCTTCCGTCGCGTGATCATCATCAACAACAACGGCGGCAACGTCGGGCCCGTCATCGACGCCGGCCTCCAGGCACGTCATGACCTGGGCGTTCTCATCGGCCACCTGTACCCGTGGCAGCTCGGCTACGCGCTCATGCGGGACGTCTACGACGACCCGGCCACGGCGTACGGGCACGGCGCGGAGCCCGAGCACTCCGCGATGCTCGCGATGTTCCCCGACCAGGTCCAGAGCGAGCTGGCCGTCTCGGGCAGCCTGGCGTCGGGCAGCGGCTGGACCCCGACGAGCTACACGGAGGCGGCGATCCCGGGGCACGACGTGCGCGGGACCGTCCTGTGGGACTTCTCCGAGGTGAGCGCGACCGGCTGCACCGGCGACGTGAGTCTCGGCAACGCGAAGACGGGCGAGATCTGGATCGAGCGGGTGATCGGTTTCTGCTCCGCCTACATACAGGAATACGACCGGAACACCTCGAGGGACGCATGACAACCGGCACGAATCCCGCGGAGCCGATCCTCTCAGTCGAGGGGCTCTCGGTGGACTTCCAGATCGCGGGCACGTGGGTGCCCGCCGTCAAGAACGTCAGCTTCACGGTCGCCAAGGGCGAGGTGGTGGCGCTCGTCGGGGAGTCCGGCTCGGGCAAGTCCGTCAGCTCGATGTCGGTGCTCGGGCTGCTGGCCAAGAACGCGCGCCGTCGCGGCAGCATCCGGTACGGCGACACCGAGCTGCTCGACCTCGGCGAGGAGGCCCTGCGCGACATCCGGGGCAAGCGGATCGCGATGATCTTCCAGGAGCCGATGACCGCGCTGAACCCGGTCTACACCATCGGCGAGCAGATCATCGAGGCGATCCAGTGCCACGAGCGCGTACCGGCCGCCGAGGCCCGCTCACGTACGTTGGAGCTGCTGAGGAAGGTCGGCATCCCGGAGCCGGAGTCGCGGATCGACAGCTATCCGCACCAGCTCTCCGGCGGCCAGCGGCAGCGCGCGATGATCGCGATGGCGATCGCCTGGTCACCCGAGGTCATCATCGCCGACGAGCCGACCACGGCCCTCGACGTCACGGTGCAGGCGGAGATCCTGGAGCTGCTGCGCCGCCTGCAGAAGGACCTCGGCTCGGCGGTGGTGGTCATCACCCATGACATGGGCGTGGTCGCCGACCTGGCCGACCGGGTGGTGGTGATGAAGCAGGGCGAGGTCGTGGAGGAGGCCCCGGTCGCCCGGTTGTTCGCCGAACCCCGGCACGAGTACACCACCAAGCTGCTGTCCGCGGTGCCCCGGCGCGGCCAGGCCGAGCCGGCGCCGTCCGGCGGCGACACGCCGGAGGGCGCCACGCTGCGGGTCGCCGGCCTCCAGGTCGAGTATCCGGGGCGGCTGGGCCGCAAAGGGTTCAAAGCGGTGCACGACATCAGCTTCGAGATCGGGAAGGGGAAGGTCCTCGGCCTGGTGGGCGAGTCGGGCTCGGGCAAGTCCACGATCGGCCGGGCCATCGTCGGGCTGGTCCGCGCCACGTCCGGCACGATCGAGATCTGCGGACGTGACGTGACCGGGCTCGGCGCCAGGGAGCTGCGCGGGTTCCGCAGGAAGTACTCGATGGTCTTCCAGGACCCGGGGTCCTCGCTCGACCCGCGCCGGTCGATCGGCGACTCCATCGCGGCCCCGATGATCATCAACCGGTACGCGGGCCGCGCCGCCGTCCACGAGCGGGTGCTGGAGCTGCTCGACCAGGTGGAGCTGCCCAGGAACTGGGCCGGCAGGTTCCCGCACGAGCTGTCGGGCGGCCAGCGGCAGCGCGTCGGGATCGCCCGCGCGCTGGCGCTGGAGCCCGAGCTGCTCATCGCCGATGAGCCCACCTCGGCGCTGGACGTCTCCGTGCAGGCCACGGTGCTGCGGTTGTTCCAGGAGCTGCAGGACAGGCTCGGTTTCTCCTGCCTGTTCATCAGCCACGACCTGGGCGTGGTCGAGCTGCTCTCGCACGACGTCGCCGTGCTGCAGCAGGGGCGGATGGTCGAACACGGCCCGGCCCGCGAGGTGCTGAACGATCCCCAGACGGATTACACCAGGAGGCTGGTCGCGGCGGCGCCGGTGCCCGACCCCGCTGAGCAGGCCGAGCGCCGCGAGCTGTGGCGAGCGATCGCCAGGTGATCACCTCAGGTGGGAGACCACCCGCTCGTCGGGCCGCAGGTGGTTGCGCAGGGTGCGTTCGGCGGTGTCGAAGTCGTGCATAGTCAGGGCCGCGAGCAGGGTGCGGTGCTCGGGGTTGATGACCGCCAGCCGGTCGGGGCGCGCCGCCACGGCGCTGACCCCGATCCGCTGGTGCCGTGGCTGGAGGCTGCTGAACAGGTCGGTCAGCACGGTGTTGCCCGTCGCCCTGACGAACGCGAAGTGGAAGAAGAAGTCCATCTTGGCGTGCTCGGCGATCGCGTCGCGCTCGCCCGCTCTGCACCGCGCCATCATGTCCGGGTCTTCCATCAGGTCCAGGTGCGCGGACAGCTCCTGCGGGATGTCGGTCTTCTTGTCGCACAGGATCCGGAAGCCGTGGATCTCGAGCACCAGCCGCATCTCGTACGTCTCGAACAATTCGGCGGCCGTCACGCTGCGCACCTGCGCGCCGCGCCTGGGCAGGAGGTCGATGTACTTCTCGGCCGCCAGGCGGTGGAACGCCTCACGGACGGGAGTGCGCGACACGCCGGCCTCGTCGCAGACCAGCTTCTCCTCCAGGAAGGACCCCTCGGGAAACCGGCCCCCGAGAATCGCCTCGCGCGTCCATCGATAGGCGCGCTCGCCCGCGGTAGCCGCCGGCGCGATGTCCGGTTCCCAGTTCATGCCACCCCCACGCTCATGTGTATACACAGCGTATATTAAACGCGAGAAGGAGTATCCGTTGCAGCGGAGATACGCCGCCTGGCTGTCCGGTCCGAGTTTCGCCGCGGCCGAGATCGTGGCCGACCTGGGCTACGGCGCGGTGGTCCTCGATATCGAACACGGCTCTTTCGACCTGGCCGATCTCGAACGCTTCATCCCGTTCCTCCGTGGTCTCGGCCTGGAGGTGCTGGCCAAGGTGCTCGGTCCCGAGCGAGGGCCGATCCAGCAGGCCCTCGACTTCGGCGCCACCGCCGTCGTCGTCCCCCACATCGAGGGCGCCGCGCACGCGGCCGCCGTCTGCGCCTTCGGGAAGTTCCCCCCTCGGGGCGACAGAAGCTTCGCGGGCGGACGAACGGCGCGGTACGGCGGGTTCGACGACGAGTGGATCGTACGCCAAGATCGCGAGACCCGCGTCTACCCGATGATCGAGGACGCGGGCGCCATCGAGCAGATCGACGACATCCTCGCGCTCGACACGGTCGACGGCGTCTTCATCGGCCCCAGCGACCTGTCCATCCGCCGCGGCCGGGGCGCCTACTCCCGCTCGGAGGGGGACTTCGCCGACCTCAAGATCGTGGCGGACGCGGCCCGCGCCGCGGGCAAACCCTGGGTGCTGCCCGCGTGGTCGCCGGAGGAGAAGGCGTTCGCCCTGGAGAACGGCGCCGACCAGCTCGTCCTGACCATGGAGCACGGCGCCATCATGGCCGGTTTCAAGGCCGCGCTCGACCAGACCCACGAACTCACCCACTAGGAGACCCTGCATGCTCGTCACCGTCGGACAGTTCACCGCCACCACCGACAAGTCCGCCAACCTCGACGCCGCCACGGGGCTGATCGAGCAGGCGGCGGCCCAAGGGGCGCGGCTCGTCGTCCTGCCGGAGAACGCCATGTACTCCAACCCGGACGTGACGGCCGACATCGTCCCCGACTCGGAGCCCCTCGACGGGCCCTTCGCGACCGCCATCGGCGCGCTGGCGAAGAAGCACGGCATCGCCGTCGTCGCCGGCATGACCGAGGCGCCCGCCGGGGAGCGCGGCAAGCCCAGCAACACCGTGCTCGCCGTGGACGCGGGCGGCGACCTGCTCGGCGTCTACCGCAAGGTGCACCTCTACGACGCCTTCGGCTACCGCGAGTCCGACCGGGTGCAGGCGCACGCGCCGGAACCGCTCGTCTTCACCCTGGACGACCTCACTTTCGGCGTCCTGACCTGCTACGACCTCCGTTTCCCGGAGATGGCCCGGTTCCTGGTCGACGCCGGGGCCGAGGCCTTCGTCGTACCCGCCGCGTGGGTCGCCGGGCCCGCCAAGGAGGACCACTGGATCACGTTGGTCCGCGCCCGCGCGATCGAGAACACCGCGTACGTCCTGGCCAGCGGCCAGACCGGCCCCGTCTGCACCGGGCAGAGCGCGGTCGTGGACCCGATGGGCACGGTGGTGGCGTCGGCGGGCGAGGCCCCCGGGGTCGCGTCGGCCGTCATCGGCGCGGAGCGGCTGCGCGCCGTACGCGCCAAGAACCCGAGCCTGGTCAACCGTCGCTTCAAGGTGCTCCCCGCCTGAGCTCCGCCGAGACGGCCTGAGCCCTTCGCTGCGTAACCGGCTGTTCTACGGATGGTGAGGGAGTGGCTTTACCCATGATTCGGACAACCGGTATGGTGGATTTGTCAAGATCTATTTACCTTCATGAGGTTGAAGCATGACTCGCAAGAAGCTCGTATCCGTTCTCCTCGGCTCCGCCGCCACGGCCGCTCTGCTGCTGTCCTCGGCACCGGCAAGCGCGGCCTCCACCGCGACCAAGGCTGGTACGGCGTCGGCCCGAGCCGGGATCGAGCGCGACAGCGTCAGTTGCTCCAAGCCCAGGGGCAAGTGGGCCAACTACTCCTGGGGTGAGGGCAACACGACCGCGACCATCTACTTCAACAACCACTGCAGCCACAAGGTCAGTGTCAAGATCATGTTCGTCAGGAAGGGCTCGGTCGGTGACAAGGCCTCCAAGTACCGCTGCATGACCGTCAACGCCCACACCAAGGGCAAGAAGAAGTTCTACGCCGCCGCCTACAAGCCGTACTCCGTGAGCCGGGTCGCGCGCTGCAGCTGAGCCGGAGGCGCATCTAGCGCTTGCACGTCGAAGGCCACTTCCTGAGGTCAGGAAGTGGCCTTCGGGCTTGTGCCGCAGGGGCAGGTCAGGAGAATCGACCCGGATCTACCGTCTCTGCATCAGCAGACAGCCTCGGCGGAATCGCTCGTCCTCCTGGGGCTCACGCAGCATTCGTCCCACTTCGACGAACCCTGCCGCGCGCGCCAATTCGGCGAGGTCGTCGATCGGCCAGCGGTAGGCGAGCGTGACCTTGTGATCGAACGACACCAGCGGCCCGCCCTCGGATTCGAAGAAGCCGAGCAGCAGGTGGCCGCCCGTGGCCAGCACCCGGTGGAACTCGGCGAAGTACGGCGGCAGCTCCTGCGGCGGAATGTGGATGACGGAGTACCAGGACAGGATGCCGCCCAGTTCACCGTCGGCCAGGTCGAGGGCGTCCATGGAACCCACCTCGAAGCGCAGGTCGGGCTGGGCCTCGCGGGCAAGCTTGATCATCGCAGGGGACAGGTCGATGCCGAAGGCGTCCAGCCCCAGATCCCGGAGGTGCGCCGTCGTCTGGCCGGGGCCGCATCCCACCTCGACGACCAAGGGTCCGGCCTCGCCGGTCCGCACGTAGTCCGCGAACGCGGCGAGTGCTGCGCGGTCCAGGGGCTGGCGGTCGAGTGCGTCCCGGGCGAGCTCGGCGTAGAGGACGGCGACGGCGTCGTAGGCCTCCGCCGTCGTGGTCAGATAGGAGGGGGTTTCGGTCACGGTGGACGACTCTAGCCGCCTGACCGGCGCCGTCGTACGCACCCGATCCTCGGCACCCCGGCCGGCCCGGATCAGCGGGGTGCGGCTTGCGGGGTGTCCCAGTCGAGAGGGACGCCGAAGGTCTCGTGCAGGCCGGTGCGGCCCGCGTCGGTGAGCTGGACGACCCGGCGGGCCCGGCCGCGGCGCAGCCAGTCCAGCGCGAACAACCGGGTCGCGATGGCCGCGCCGAGCGCGCCCGCAAGATGGTGGCGGCCCTCGCCCCAGTCGACGCAGTAGCGGATCGCCGGTCGCCGCCGGGAGAACTCCTCGACGTCGATCCCGAACTCCCCCAGCCTGCCGAGGCCCGTCGGGGTGATCCGGTAGCCGTTCGCGGCGGTGGCGAGCACGCGGCCGTCCACCAGCGCGGCCAGCAGCACCACCCCGAGCCGCCCGGCGAGGTGGTCGTAGCAGAGCCGGGCGCGCAGCAGCGCCTGGTTGCGGACGTCCTCCCGCAGCGACGTGACCGGCAGCGGCCGGGCGATCCTGGCCAGCTCCTCCAGCGCCCGCGCCACGTCGGTGCTGGCCAGGCGGTAATAGCGGTGCCGGCCGTCGTGCTCGACGGTGAGCAGCTTGGCCTCGCGCAGCTTGGTCAGGTGGCCGCTGATCGTGGACATGCTCACCCCGGCCTCGGCGGCCAGCGCGCTGGCGGGCAGCACGCCGCCGTCGGCGAGGGCGCGCAGCACCTTGGTCCGGGTCGGATCGCCGATGGCCGCCGCGACGTGCGCGATGTCGGCCTCCGTGGCGGTCTTCCACATGGGGCCAGTCTAGGACGACGACAGTTCGGCGTTCGCCGTAGTAGTTCCGTTCCAGACTGAAGGCATGACGCGTACAACGAGAGAGCCGACCGCGTCCCTCTCGCGGACCGCGGGCTGGTCACCGCTGATCGCGCTCTGTCTCGGATATTTCCTGGTCATCCTGGACGTCACCGTGGTCACCGTGGCGATCCCGGTGATCGGCGCCAGGTTGCCCGCCGGGCTGACCGAGCTGCAGTGGGTCGTCGACGGCTACACGCTGGCGTTCGCCGGGCTGCTGCTGTTCTGTGGCGGGCTCAACGACCGGCTCGGCGGGAGGCCGGTTTTCCTGGCCGGGCTGGCGGTGTTCACCGTGGCCTCGGCCTGGTGCGGGCTGGCGACGTCGGCCGGTGCGCTGATCGGGGCCCGGCTGGTGCAGGGCGCCGGTGCCGCGGCCATGGTGCCGGCCTCGCTGGCGCTGCTGCGTGACGCGTACCCGGAGCGGGAGGCGCGGGCGCGGGCGTTCGGCGTGTGGGGCATGGTCGCGGGGATCGCCGCCTGCACGGGGCCGGTGCTCGGCGGCGTGCTGGTGTCCGCGATCGGCTGGCGGGCGGTGTTCTTCGTGAACATCCCGTTCGGCCTGCTCGGCGTCCTGCTCACCGTCCGGCACGTCCCCGGCCGGGCAGGGCGGGGTACGGGGCGCAGGGGGCTGGACGTGCCGGCGCAGGTGGCCGGGGCGTTGTGCCTGGCCGGGCTGACCGCGGCGTTGATCGAGGCCGGGGCCAGCGGCTGGACCTCGCCGGTGGTGCTGGGCGGGCTGGCTCTGTTCGTGCTCGCGCTGCCGGCGTTCCTGCTGCTCGAACGCCGGGCGAGCGCGCCGATGCTGCCGCTGGAGCTGTTCGCGAGCCGCCGCTTCTCCGCCTCGGCCGCCATCGGCGTGCTGCTCAACCTCGGCTTCTACGGCCTGCTGTTCGTCGTGCCGCTGTACTTCCAGCAGGTACGGCACCTCGACGCGATGGCGACCGGGCTGGCGATGCTGCCGATGGCCCTGATGCCGCCGATCGCCTCGCCGCTGAGCGGCTGGGTCGCCGCGCGCACCGGGCCGCGCCCGCCGATGGCGTACGGGCTGGTCATCGGCGGGATCGGCCTGCTGAGCTGGCTGCCAGCCGACGCCGGCACGAGCTACTGGGCGCTGGTCGTCCCGCTGATGCTCACCGGCTTCGGGACCGGTTTCACGATGCCGGCCGCCACCGCGGCGATCATGGAGGCGGCGCCGCCCGAGCTCGGCGGGGCGGCCTCCGCGGTGTTCAACGCCGCCCGTCAGACCGGCAGCGCGATCGGGGTGGCGCTGGTCGGCACGCTGGTCGCGGGCGGCGGTCTCGTGGCGGGCCTGCACGCCGACGTCGCCGTCGGCGGCCTCGGTTTCCTGATCGCCGCCGCGCTGGCCGTCTTCGCCCTCCGCCCCGCACATTGATCCGGGCGTTCAGTGGCGGAGCAGCGTCAGGCTCGACTCGGCGTCGGTGACGGCGAGCCGGGCCTGGCCGCCGATCGGGAAGGTGGCCAGGGGGTTGGTGTGGCCGACGTCGATGTTGGCCAGGACGGGGACGCGGCTCAGCGCCGGTTGGGTGGCGATGATCTGTTCCAGCAGCGGGCGGGACATGCGGCTGGCGTGCTGGAACCGTCCGACGGCCAGTCCTCGGATCTTCGGGGCGTCGGGAAGCTGCAGCAGTGAGGTCAGGTCACGGGCGAACGTCGCCGGGTGCGACTCGAAGTCGTCCTCGACGATCAGGATCGCGCCGTCGAGGGATGGCATGTACGGGGTGCCCGCCAGCAGGTTCAGTGTGCACAGATTGCCGCCGACGATGCGTCCCTCGGCGGTGCCGGGCCGCAGCGGCCACCATCCCTCGTTGGGGATCGGTGCGCGCTTGTCCTGGTCGAGGAACCAGAGATCGTCGGTCCACCGCGCCGCCGGGGTCAGGGCGACCGGAGCGGTGTCGAACATGACCGAGGTGAACCAGCGCAGCGTCTCCTCGAAGTGATCCCGCATCCCGAACGTCGACCAGTGCGGACCGGAGTAGGTGACCAGCCCGGCGCGAGCGAGGATGGCGTTCTGCAGGGCGGTGATGTCGGAGTAGCCGCACAAGATCTTCGGGTTGGCGCGGATCAGCTCCCAGTCCAGGTACGGCAGGAGTTCGTTGCAGTTGAAGCCGCCGATGACCGTCAGGATCGCCGCCACCGACGGGTCCGCGAAGGCCTCGTGCAGATCGGCGACCCGCGAGGCGACGCTGGACGAGTCGAACGCGTCCCGCTCATCGACATGGGCGCCGTAGGAGAGCGTCAGGCCGAGCTCGGCGAACCGGGACCTGATGAGGTCGGTGTGATCGTGCTCCATGACCATCGCGCGGGACATGGCCGGGGCCACCACTCGTACGACGTCGCCTGCGTTCAGCTTGGGAGGAGAGATCACATCCATACGACCGAAGCCTAACGCCGAGTTCGGCGTCGGGAACAATGGAATAAACCACTCCATTGTTCCTCGACGCCGATATCGTCCACCGTCACCGAGCAGGCGCGAGCGATTCTCACCTGGCGCCGGCCGCGGTGTCAGCGGAAGGAACCCTCACTCCGCCGAGGTGTCTTCCGACCACTCCGGGGTCTCGGTGGCGGAGTTGTCGGTCCAGCTGCCGTCGTTCTTGTGATTGTCCTGGTGCTCGTGGTGGCGGTGCTCGCGCCGGCGCTCGTGCCTGTTGAGGTTGCGGTTGCGGTTCTCCACGTCGACGAAGACGCGCTCGCGCCCCTGCCGGATGGGCCGAGGAATGAAGACGGGCTTCTCGTGGCTGACGACTCTCGGCGCGGCCTGCTGCACCACGCGGGTCACCTTACGCGGTGCCGGCGGGCCGCCGGCCGCGCTCGCGGAGGCCACCCCCTGACCCAGTGGAAGGAGCATGACACCGGCGACCGCGCCGGTGATAGCTAGTGCTGCGAGCCGCCCTTGCGTCCGCCGACTGTTGGTGTTCACGTGTCTCGTTTCCGTTCATGGATAGATCGGTCCGGAACCTGGCATCCGCCGATTCAGCGGACACTCAGATGGAACCGGACATACCCATACAGATATTCTCAGTTACCTCGTTAATCGCAAATAGCACGTCAAAGCCCAAGCGTCGTATGTAATCACGATTTTTGTGTTTGAGCTCATCCGCCACAGCAGCCCCGAGAGATCTACCGATCGTTGCCGAAGAAACGGATGAAAGTTTCGCCTCCGACGGGTTCCCCGAGTTACCGAGCCCCAGGTCAGCGGGGATCCGGAATTGAGGGGAGCCGGGCTAGTTGACTAATCGCTCCCCGCCGAGGACCGTCGGCTCGACCACATCTCGGAGAATGGGAAAACACCAGTGCGACATGTCAGCTCTTTCCGCCGACGGTGGAAACTGTCGGCCGCGGCCGTCGCCGCGCTGTTGACGGCCGGTGTTGGTTTGGCCGGAACGCACGTCGCGTCGGCCGTCGCAGCCGGTTGCCAGGTCACCTACACGGTGACCAACCAGTGGCCCGGAGGTTTCGGCGCAAATGTTAGCGTTAACAACCTGGGGGACCCGATCAACGGCTGGAAGCTCACCTGGGCGTTCCCCGCCGGACAGACCATCACCCAGCTGTGGAACGGCACCTACACCCAGTCCGGCTCCCAGGTCACGGTGTCCAACGTCAGCTACAACGCCGGCATCCCCAGCGGCGGCAGCACCGGCTTCGGGTTCAACGGGGCGTACAGCGGCTCCAACCCGGTGCCGACGAGCTTCGCCCTCAATGGCGTCACCTGCACCGGCGGCGTCTCCACCCCCACTCCCACCCCCACCGTCACGCCCCCGCCGTCGTCGAACCAGCCGTGCGACATCTACGCCGCGGGCGGCACGCCGTGCGTGGCGGCGCACAGCACGACCCGCGCCCTGTACGCCGCCTACAACGGCTCGCTCTACCAGGTACGGCGCTCCTCGGACAACGCCACCCAGAACATCGGCCTGCTCAGCGCGGGCGGGTACGCCAACGCCGCCACGCAGGATTCGTTCTGCGCTGGCACGACCTGCCTCATCACCGTCATTTACGACCAGTCCGGCCGCGGTAACCACCTCACCCAGGCGCCTCCCGGCGGGTTCCCGGGCCCGGCTCCGGGCGGGTACGACAACCTCGCGAACGCGACCGCGGCACCGACCACGGTCAACGGCCACAAGGCGTACGGCGTCTACGTGGCCCCCGGCACCGGCTACCGCAACAACAACACCAACGGCGTCGCCAGGGGAGACCAGCCGGAAGGCATGTA
>NZ_JBSFNK010000034.1:0-147307 GCF_053587055.1 Nonomuraea sp. NPDC003707
CCTCCTCACCGCCTTCGTCGCCGCCGCCCGCTCCGGCGACATGACCGCACTCGAAGAGCTCTTCGCCGCGGACGTGATCAGCTACTCCGACGGCGGCGGCGCCGTCCGCGCCTCCCGCTTCCCCGTGGTGGGCGCGGAGCGGGTGGCGAAGTACCTGAGGGCGTTCGCGAGCCGGTTCTGGGTCGGGGTCGAGGTGGCCTGGGCGAGCACGAACGGCCAGACCTCAGCGCTGCTGAGCCGCGACGGACAGGTGTTCACGGTCCTCACCGTCAACGCCTCGGACCAGGGCATCGACCAGGTGCTGTGGATGATGAACCCCGCCAAGCTCAGCGCCATGTCCACCGCCGCCGAAGGTCACGACTCGCCGGAGGCGGACAGCAGCGGGCCCTGACGACGCCTCCCGACGGCCGCGGTCGTGATCGAGACGGCGACCAGCAGCACGCAGAGGGCCGTGATCGCCGCGACCACGGCGGCCACCCCGATCCAGGGCGCCGCGAGCGGCAGCAGCAGGACGGCGGCGACGCAGCCCAGGACCGCGGCGGGATAGATGACGGGCTCGGCGGCGACCAGCGCGTGCGCCGCCCACAGCAGAGCGAGATACACACCGACCGGGATGGCGACCGCGTAGCCGAGTGCCTGCGGCGACGCCGCGACCGCGTGCCCGCTCTGCTCCACCGCCACCTCCAGCCCCGCGCCGAGGGCCGCCAGTGCCGCGAAGATGCCGTAGTGGCCGTACCCCCACAGGTACGAGCGATGCCGGCGGTCGCTGAGCCCCTCCCCCGCCTCGATGAGGAAGTACAGCCACCAAAGCGCGAACAGCAGCACGAGCCCGCAACCGGCGATGACGACGAAGGCTCCCCTGATCTGGCCCGCTTCGAGCGCTCCCTCGACTCCCCTGCTCGCGGCCAGCACGCTCTCACCGAGCAGAATGATCGTGAACAGGCCGTAGCGCTCGGCGATGTGGTGCGGGTGCCAGGTGGTGGGCCTGGCCCGTTCCGCCCACCGCGGCACCGAGAGTTCCAGTACGTCCAGGAAGACAAGGACCAACAGTCCGACGAAGGAGGGCAGCAGGCCCAGCTCCGCGAACAGGTAGCGCAGCGCCCAACCCGCCGTCACGAGGCCGATGCCGGCGGCGTAGCGCAGCGCGGTGCGTCGGCCGGCCGGGTCTTCGAGACCGGCTCGCAGCCATTGGGCGACGAGCCCGATCCTCATGATGACGTAGCCGAGGGTGATGATGCCGTAGTCGGAGTGACTGAACGCGGCGGGCACGCCGGCGGCGAGGGTCAGCACGCCGGCCATCTGCACCATCGTCAGCAGCCGGTAGGCGACATCGTCGGTGTCGTAGGACGAGGCGAACCAGGTGAAGTTCATCCACGCCCACCAGATCGCGAAGAACACCTGGAGGAACGGGACCAGTGCGGCGAGGCCGTGACCGTCGGCGAGGTTGTGCGCGAGCTGGGCGGTGACGGCGGCGACCGCGACCACGAAGGTGAGGTCGAACAGCAGCTCGAGCTGGCTCGAAGCGCGGTGCGGCTCGTCGATGGGGCGGGCGCTCATCCGGACCCGCAGGCGGATGGTGGTGCCGGTGGGTGGCAAGGTCTCGCTCCTGTCGCTGCGCAACGTCCGGTCCGTCTGTAAGACAGGGCGGCGGCCCGGTCTGTGACAACTCGGCACCGAAAGCTGTCACAGATCGCAAGGGTGTCTTGTCTGAGCCGGCAAGCATCGTGGGGCCGACATGGGTAGCGACCGATCGAACAATTACGCGGTCAATCGGCTGGGCTGATCCTTTTGGCAGGGTTGGTGTCAGGCGGCCCACCGCCTCGTCGGGCAACGGGCGGGTGTCAGGCGGCCTGCCTACGTCGTACGCCGCCTCGCCACACCTCCTCGATGGCCCGGGAAGCCGTGATGTCCGTGGTCGGGTCGCCGTTCACGAGCAGCAGGTCGGCCCGGAGGCCAGGGGCGATGCGGCCCCGGTCCGTCAGGCCGAAGAGGCGGGCCGTGGTGCCGGTGGCCGCCGCGAGCGCCTGCTCCGCCGTCCAGCCCGCCTCCGTCAGCAGGAGCAGCTCGTGGTGCAGGCCCGCCCCGTGCACCGGCCCGAACGGGGTGCAGTCCGTGCCCGCCAGCACCGGCACCCCCGCGCGTCGCAGGGCCGCGGCCGCGTGCGAGGCGTTGATGACACCCTGGGAGTGCATGGGGATGTCCGCCCACTCCCGGCCGAACGTGGCCTTCGAGCGGTCCGACATGCGCGCGGCGATCCGCGGGTCGCGCAGCAGTTCCCGGCCGTTCGGGTCGCCGGTGACGGCCTCGATGTAGGTGATCGTGCTGATCACGAACGCGTCGTACGCGGCGATCCTGGCCGCCATCTCCTCGGCCTGCTCCTCGTTCACGTCGGAGTACAGGTGCGCGAGCCCGTCGGCGCCCGCGTCCAGGGCGATGAGCGCCTCCCTGGCGGTGACCGTGTGCGCGATGACCCGCAGGCCGGCGGCGTGCCCGGCCTCGACCAGGACGGCGGCGAGCTCGGAGCCGAGGGCGGGCAGCCGCATCCCGGACGACCCGCCGTCGTCGATGGCGATCTTGAGGTAGTCGACGCCCTCGGCCAGCCGGGCCTCCACGAACGCCTTGGCCTCGCCCGAGTCGGCCACCGTGTCGAGGGTGCGGTCCGTGCCGAGGGCCTTGAGCACGTCCGCGGTCATGATCTGGGTCGGGTGCCCGTTCGGGGCGGTGGCGATCATGCTGGAGCTGCGGATGTCGGCCACGTCGTCGCGTTCGGCGGCCTGGCGGCGCTGGGCGGCGAGGAGCGGCGGCAGGTTGTTCATGTCGAGCTCGGTGGTGACGCCGAACGTCAGCGCCTCGGCCAGGTCGCCCTCGAAGGCGTGCGTGTGGGCGTCGATCAGGCCCGGCAGCAGGGTCTTCCCGGCGCCGTCGATCACGGCGTCCACGTGGCCGGCGACCTCGCCGCCGATGGCGACCGCGCCGATGCGGTCGCCGTCGATCACCACGTCGGCCACCGGCACGGTCCGCTCGCCGTCGAAGACCCGGACACCACGAATCAGGGTACGCATACTTCTCCCCCAGATAATTCGATATCTAACTAGCTCTGCCTCGAATAGTACGACCTCGAACTACCAGAGAGCAAACACGCGAACGGCCCGCGCCCAAGAGGACGCGGGCCGTACGGAATCACGACCTCAGTGCGAGAACGCCTGGAACTCGGCCGCCCTCACCTGCTCCCGCTGCGGGCTGGCCGTGGCGCAGTCCGTCGCGGAGTTCGGATCCTGGTCCTGCTCACCGGCGTACAGCGGATTGCCGGTGCACTGCGTGCTGAGCACCCGGAACATCAGATGCGTGGCACTCGTGGCCCGCACGTCGAACGACTTGAAGATCATGTCGGCGCCGCGGGGACGCGGCAGCCCCGACTTGAAGGCGTCCGCGGGGCTGGTGTAGATCTTCGTGAAGTTCGCCGGGTCGGTGCAGCCCGAACCGCAGGCCAGCACCTCGAACGAGCGCACACTGGAGAAGCGGTTCTGCCCGCCCGGGTCGGCCGCGTCGTTGACGTTGGGCCGCAGCATCGCGCTCACCTGCACGCGGCGGACCTTGACCGGCGCGTCACCCGCCAGGTCCACCACGACCGACTTGCCGGCGGGCGCGCCGGTGAGCGAGGCCCAGTTCGTGGCCTCGGTCTCGTCGATCAGCTTGGCCTGGTTGACGCCGTCGCCCGCGGCCGTCGCGCCGCCCGCCGCCGAGGCGAGGTTGCGGGTCAGCGGCAGCGGGAGCGGCAACTGCACGCCGCCCACCACCACGAACTTCAGCCGCGTGTGCCCGAACCCGTTGCCCGCCACGATGAACGAGTACACGCCGGGCGTCATCTCCACCGTGTCGCCCAGCGGCGTCGCCGGGTCGGTGTCGGCGACCGGGACCGCGCGGCCCTCGTAGTCGCCCACGTACAGCCGCAGCGCCGCACCCTTCGCCTCACCCAGCGGCTTGAGCTGCAGCGAGCCGTTCTTGCCCGCGGGGTTGACGAAGCTCGGCGTCGGGTCGGCGTCGTTCGGGCCGGTGCTGGCCGCGCCCTTGCCCAGGCCGTGCTCGGCGAACGCGCGCCACATGATGTCCTGGTTCTTGCCGCCGAACCGCATCACGTCGGCCGCCAGCAGCGCGTCGCGGTGGTCGACGTAGCTGACCGCGCCCGAGGCCATCAGCAGCAGGGCGTCGAACGACAGCTGCGCCCAGCGCCGGTTGCCCGGGCACCGCTCGACCGGCGTCTGCCCGTCCGCGCAGGCCCGCTGCTGCCTGGCCGTGCCGTCGCCGTACCGCTTGACGAACGCCGCGCGCACGTCGAACTGGGTCGCCGACCAGATCTCGCCGTCCGCGTGCACCTGCTGGCCGACGATGTCGTACGCGACGTCGCTGTAGTTCAGCGGCGACTTGGACATGTCGTAGTTCCTGATGCCGCGTTCCTTGTCCCCGGTCACGTAGCCGCCGGTCACGTACGGGGTCAGGCCCGAGGGGCGGAAGCCGTACTCGAAGAGGTGCTCCATCGCGAACAGGTCGGAGGTGCTCTCGTTCATGGCCCCGGCCTGGGCGCCGCTCCAGCCGGCGTTCGGGCCGCCGATCATGCGGCCGGAGATCGCGTGCGTGTATTCGTGGCCGATGACCGACATGTCGTAGTCGCCGTCCACGCAGGGCGAGTAGAACGAGCCGGCGATCGGCTGCCACAGGTACATGTTCGTGATCGGCGCGAGCCCGTCAGGGCCGGTGATCTGGTTGGCGTTGTCGCGCACGGACAGCACCCGCGCGCCGGCCTGCGCGTTCCCCTGCTCGGCGTCGCCGCCGAGGCCGCCGCGGGCGCCGTTGTCCGCCTGCATGTTCCAGGCCGTCTCGGTGAAGCCGAGCCGATACGACCAGTCGTGCATGCGGTTGTGCATGGCGTTCAGGTTGGCGATGGCGGCTTCCAGGTCGGCCTCGCCGGCCTGGTCGAACACCGCCGGGTCGCACTTGGACTCGTGCCAGGTGTTCTTCCACGGGAAGAGGTAGTTCCTGCTCGGGGTGAGCACGTTGGTGCGGGTCCCGACGGAGAACGGGTCGCCGTTCGCCCGGTTCTCGGTCGTCTTGGTCGCGTTGCCGGCGCTGGTGTTCGTCGAGGCGTCCGTGGTGTGGTCGACGTCCCACGCCTTGCCGGTCGCCGGGTCGCCGCCGGTCACGTAGTCGCAGCCGGGGCCCGCCGCGAAGCACCAGGTCTGGCGGGTGTCGCGGGAGGAGTAGTCGTCGCGCGGGTTCGCCGGGAAGGCCTTCCAGCGCGGGTTCTCGGGGTCGAAGTGGTCGACCAGGTTCTCCCGTACGAGGATGGCGCCGCTGACGGCGTCCACGTGCGTCGTGTACCCCGCCGCCTCGCCGCTCGAGCCGCCGATCAGGACCACCTGGTACGCGCTGTGCACCCCGTCGGGAGCGGGCACCGCCACCGGCGTGGCCTGCTTGGTGGCCGCCGTGGCCAGGTCGATGCCGCCGTCCCTGGCCGCGAGCTCCAGCGCCTGCTGCGCGGTGATCGTCGCGGCCGGCGGCGCCTCCGTCTCGCGGGACAGCGAGGAGGTGACGTGCCTGATCTGGCCGTTCACCACGCCGATCGCGACGAGGCCGTCCACGCCGGCCGGCAGGTCGCCGAAGCGCTGGCGCAGCAGCACGGCGTGACCCGCGCCGACGGGGTTGACCGCGACCCGCTCCAGCGCGTCCACCGCCTGCGCGGACAGTCCGAAGACGGTGGGGTTGTTCTTGAGGTACGTGCGGGCGGCCTGCTCGGGATCGGACCCGAGTCCTTCGGCCAGCGGTTCGGCGCTGGTGACGGCCGCGGGGGTGCCGAGAGCGTTCCAGCGGATCTCGGCCGCCGTCCCGGCGCTGCGGGCGTTCAGTCCGGCGGGCGGGGCGACCCTGCCCTGCCGGTTGTCCACGTCCGGCTTGCCGTGCTCTTCGGCCTGGAAGTCATGGATGGGGGCCTGCCCGCCGGGTTCGCCCCGGGCGGGCCCTGCGAGGGGTAGTGCCGACGCGGCGAGCGCGACGGCGACGAGTGCACTGCGTAACCAGGACAACGGTTCCCTCCTGCGTCTCAGGGATGCGCGGATTGCACGCATCCCGCAAGAGGTAACACCGAGTCTGGGGGCTGGCAAGATCTCAGTGCGGGACCGGTGGCCGGCGCCTCGGCGGACCATAGAGCCGTTCTCAAAACGACGCCCTTACATGGCATGAGGGGTTGAGCCCGCCGTGCCCGGCGCAGTTCCCGCACTGATCATTCAACCTGTCGTCGTGGACCCGCCGCAACCGGATTTACCGGCTCGCGAACAGCGACGCGTACACCGGCCGCCCGTGCTCGGTGACCACCTGGCCGGCCAGCCCGTCGCCGGTCACGGTGGACAGCCGCAGGTCGAGGTAGCGCTCCTCCTCGACCATGCGCACGTCACCGGCCGGCGCGGGCAGCCAGGAGGCCACCTCTGCCTGACGGGCGGCCCGGTCGCGCGCCAGCTCCGCGCGCAGCTCGGCCAGGCTGCCCGCCTCGTACGGCTCCGCGTGGGCCTGCCCGGGCTCGGCCCGCCAGGCGGCGACCCCGTACGCGAAGCAGACCAGCGCCATCCACATCTCGGCGAAGTACACCGGATCGGGCGCCAGCTCCAGCCCCGCGAACCTGTCGCCCACGAAGAACAGCGCGCCGAGCTGCCCCGGCAGCAGTTCCAGCCGGCTCTGGAACTGGGTCAGCGTCGCCCGCTTGCGCGACAGGATCTGCTCCAGGTGCCCGCGCGACGGCAGCCCGCACGCGGCGTTGAGCTCGGAGATGTCCGGCCACAGCTTGGCGTAGTCGTGGTGCCCGCGCAGCTCCAGCGCCTTGGCCCGCAGCTCCACCGGCAGCACGAAGAACCACTGGTCGCGGCCCTCCAGGTAACCGCCCTGGCCGGCCTGGACGCAGCAGGCGTCGTCGAACCGCCTCGTCTGCCCGGCGCCCATCAGCGCCGCGGAGCACAGGGCGTGGTTCTGGGCGGCGTCCTGGATGTAGCCGATGTGCAGCGGCACGATGGCCACGCCCTCGCGGGCGCCGTTGAGCAGCTCGACCCGGCCGTACCCGACGACCCGCTCGAGCTTCAGCCCGGAACGGGGCGGCACGATGCCGGGCCGCTCGGGGCCCCAGATCGGCACCATGGTCAGCGCCCCGGCGCGCTGTGGCGCGCCCGCGCGGTAGCCGCGCAGGTCGAGCGGCGCGGGCAGGAGCGTCTCAAGTGCGGTCATGTGCGTCCTCCTTCCAGACGGCTCAGCATGGCCGTACGGATCCAGTCACGGCCGGGCGCGCAGTGGCCGAACAGCCACGGCAGCAGCCCGGCGAAGTCGTCCTGATGCCAGAACGGCCGGCGCGGCAGCAGCGACGCCGGGTCGCGCAGGGTCAGGTCGTCGCCGGCGGTGAACGTGGCCTGGCAGAGCACCACCGGAGTGGTGACGCCCGCGCGGGGCAGCGTGGCCGCCACCCTGGCCAGGTCGCCCGGCAGGACGTTCTCGTAGCCGTCGGTCACGATCACCACCAGGTCGGGGCGGGTGTCCAGGGCGTCGAGCAGCCGGGTCGCCAGGTCGGTCGCGCCATCGACGGTCTCGCCCGCCGTGAGGCGCTCGCGGACCTCGGGGGCCTCGGCAGTCTCGATCACCGTGAGGCGCTCACAAACCTCACCCGTCTCGACCACCGTGAGGCGCTCACAGACCTCGGCCAGGACCAGCCTCAGCGCCGCGGCCTGCGACATGACCGCCCACTCGCGATCGCCGTACCCGCGCATGGAGCCCGACGTGTCGAGCACCACGGCCACGTGGCCGGCCAGGCGCGGCAGCCCGCGCGTCGCCTCGGCCACGTAGCCCGCCAGCGCGGGCCGCAGCTCGGCGGCCGGCCCACCCCGGTAGAGGTGCACCAGCGTCGCGGCGATGTCGCCCCGGTTGGTCGGCGTCACGATCGGCGGGCGCTCCCCGACCTGGTCGAGCGGCGCCGGCGGCTCCTGCGGGGCCTCCGCGCCGTACGTGCCGGGCGCGTAGAGCGCGCGCACCCGCCCGATCGCCGCGGCCGGGTCGGAGGTGAAGCGCAGCAGGCTCCTGCGCAGCCGGCCGGAGCCGGTGTCGCCCTCCGCGATCAGGCGGGCGCACCCACGCGCGGTCGCCTTGCCGAGCGCATGCTCGAAGCAGTCGACCAGCGCCGGCCGACGCGCCTCGATGAGCGCGTCCGCCTCCGGGTGCTCCAGGACGAACGCGACGACGGCCCGTGTGGCGTGCTTGTGGTTGACGCGCAGCCGCCGCAGCGCCAGGAGCGCGGTGACGGCGTACGCCGGCGGCAGGCCGAACATGAGCGCCCTCGTGACCTTGGCCAGAGTCGCGCGGGTGCGCTCGTCCAGGCCGTCCTGCGAGGCGGCCAGCGTGCACAGCAGCACGCGGGCCCGCTGCCAGGGGAGCACACCGGGCACCAGCGCCAGCAGCGCGTATCCCTCGGGGTCGCTCAGCCGGGCAGTGCGGTGGAGCTCCGCGTCGTCCCAGGCCAGATCGCCGCCCCTGGACAGGATCAAAGGGGCGTCGTGCGTCCTGAAATGCTGGAGAAGAGCCGGGATGTCCACGAGATCGAGATTAAGGAATCCGGCCCGCCGGGCGACACCTATTTTTGGCGGGTACGTTTCTTCCCGGCCTTCCCGGCCGGAGAGATATGCGCGCCGGCGTCAAGTGCTTTTTCGCAGACCGCCAATTCCGCGTCGGTGTAGGCCAGCAAATAGACGGTTTCGACGTGCCGGGGGCGACCGTCGGCCAGGTGGGCGACAATGGCCGTCAGCATGCTCTGGACCGTGGACTCGACGTCGGCCGCCGCCTCACCGGTCCCGAAGATGGGAAACACGATCGAGGCGGCCCGCCGCCCGCCGTCGGCGATCTCCTCGGCCCGCAGGAACACGTTGCGCACGCACGTACCCAGATTGTCCACCCGGCGGTACCCGACGCCGGCGGCCCCGTGGACGGCGGCGGCGTGCACGATGCCCATGACGCCGTTGCGCTCGGCGAGCTGGTGCGCCCGGGTCACGATGGCGGTCCCCGGCTCCACGGGCACGTTGGCGCCCACCCGCCGGCCGAGTTCGTCGGCCACGCAGTCCTCGACCACCCGCTCGGTCAGGGGATCGCGCCGCGCGCCCTCGTACCGGATGACGGCGGAGATCGACCGCTCGTGGAACCTGGACATCTGCATGTCGGTGTTCTCGGAGTTCACCCAGACGTCCACGTCCTTGACGTTGCGCAGGTCGCCGGTGATGAGCACGAGCCGCCGGGAGGGCCGGCCATGGACCGTGTATTCGTACGTGCGGGTCTCCTCGATGGGCTGCGGCTGCCGCATCTTCGCGTGCGTGTCGATCTGCCCGCGCAGCACGCGGATCTCCTTCCGGTATTCGTCGGCCCGGCCCGCGGTGCGCAGGGAACGCAGCCCGTACCACCAGATGAACGCCCACAACCCGACGGCGCCCGTCATGGTGGCACCCTTGATCTCGGCGGAGAATTGGCTCTGCGGGAAGAATGAGAACAGGAGCGTGACGGGAAAGAGGGCGAGCAGGGTCCAGGAGATCATGTGCACCCGCTCGTTTCCACCGTCCGGCGCGCGCCACTGCCAGGCGAAGGCACCGAGACCGAGGACGAGACTGAACACCGCCGTAAGCAGAACAACGGGATCGGCCTTCATTCGCTCTCCCATCCGAAAAAAACGGGACGCGATTATCAGGCTAATACGTCAGCGAAGTTTACGGGGTAGGTGGGCCGAGAATCACCCACCCGTTGCCCGACTGGATGATGGTCCTGCTGACACCCACCCCGACACCACAAAGGACCTCGCTCCGCTCGGACTGCCCTTCCGGTGGCGCGCCTGACGGCGCACCCGCGCCTGACGGCGCCATCGAACCCACCCGTTGACCTGCGAAGCGGTGGGCCGTCTAATGCCCACCCCGGACCGTGCGCCTTCCGGGCCAGGTCGGCCGATGGCACGTCGTTTATTTGCCAATCGGGGCGACATTGATCGCCCATTACCCGACCACCCGTTCGCTGCAGGGCGCACCGCATAAGGAGTCCGGTGAGCGCTCCAATGCCGTTCAGATAGCGATCTTGCCGGTAGCATCACTTGATGATCTTGTCGGGTGATACAGGCGGTTCGGGGGGGTTGACGGATCTGGTCGCGGTCAGCGCGCTGACCTCGCTGATCCCTCGCCAGGTCCTGGACGCGGCCATCACCATGCACGGATGCGGGGAGCGTCGCGTTCGCAAGCTCCCCGCGCACGTGGTCGTCCACCTGCTGATCGCGTTGTGTACCCCGGGTCAGATCACCAGGGCGTCGTGCAGACCGCCCGGCTGCCGGGGACTCCCGCCGGGGCGCCGCAGGCGCGGAACTTCAGGTTCGGGTCGCTCGACGTGCGCGCGGCCGGCGTTATGACGATCTCGCCGTCCCAGCGCGCCTCGAACGGCCCGCAGTACCCCCACGTCCTGCCGCCGTCGGTGGTCACGTCCAGCGTGACCCAGTCGCCCTTCTTGGCCCCGGAGAGCTGGGCCCAGCCGTGCTGGATGCCCTGGATGTAGCCGGACATGACGTTGAACTGGGGACGCCCGTTGGCGCCACCCCACCGCACCATCCGCACGGACTGCGGATTGTTGCCGGTGTAGTGCCACCAGCCGCCGCAGTCGATCGGCCCTGCCGCCGCCCGCGCCCCCGTCGTCGCCGCCGTCGTCCCAATGGTCGTCGCCGCCCCCGCCGCGGCCGGGGCGGTCAGGAGCGCCCCCATGACGACGGCCGCCGAAGCCACGACCAGGCCGAGTTGCCTTCCACGCATGTGTTTTCCCCTCCGTGTCGAACCGGGTCCCCCTTGCACCGACACGTTAGGAAACGGACCTGTCGTGGCCCTGTCGTCGCGCTGTCGCCAGCCGGGCCCGGCCACCCCCCGGGATCGGGGTGCCGGACGAGCGAGGGCCGGTCAGGTGTGGCGGAGGCCTTCGATCCAGCCTGATTCGGCGGCGATGCGGACGGCGTCGGTCCTGTTGCGGGCGCCGGTCTTGGTGATGGCGCTGGAGATGTAGTTGCGGACCGTCGCGGCCGACAGGTGGAGTTCGGCGGCGATCTCGCCGGTGCTGGCGCCCGAACCGACCAGGCCGAGCACGGCCACCTCCCGCTCGGTGAGCGGGGTCACCGTGGCGCTCATCGCGGCCAGGGCCAGGGAGGCGTCGATCACCCGCTCGCCCTGGGAGACCCGGCGGATGCTCTCGGCCAGCCGCTCCGTGGGGGCGTCCTTGAGCAGGAATCCGCTCGCTCCCGCTTCCATCGCCCGCTTCAGCAGCCCGGCGCTGGCGAGGCCGGTGAGGATGAGCACGCGGCAGTCCGGCATCGCCGGTCTGAGACGGCGGGTGGCCTCGACGCCGTCGACGCCGGGCATCTCGATGTCGATGACGGCCACATCCGGGTTGCAGGCGAGAGCGCGCGGGACGACCTTGTCGCCTCGGTCGGCCTCGGCCACGACCTGGATGTCGCCCGTGAGGTTCAGCAGAGCTGTCAGGGCCCCCCTGACGACGCCGTGGTCCTCTGCGAGCAGGACGCGAATCACCGGTGACCACTCTCCCGATCGTGTACGGCGGGCAGGCACACCCGCACCTGGAACACGCCTTCCCCGGTGGCGCCCGCCTCCAGGGATCCGCCCAGTTTCTCCACCCGCCGGCGCAGCCCGGCGAGCCCCGAACCGGGTTGATGGCCCGTTTCGCGGCGAGCGCCGTCGTTGCGCACCAGCAGTTGAACGCGTCCGTCGACCTCGTCCAGCTCGATCAGGCAGTGCCGGGCGTCGCTGTGCCTGACGATGTTCGTGGCCGCCTCGCGTACTGTCCAGCCGAGTACGCCGCCGGTCTCCTTGTCGATCTCCTTGAACCCCAGGCGCAGGTCGCAGCTCGCGCCGGTGAGCTCGATCAGCGCGGCGGCCGCCGTCAGCTCCGCGCCCAGGTCGAGCGAGCGTTTGGCCTCCACGACGTCGCCGATCTCCGCGCGCGCCTCGCCGGCGATGGCGATCGTCCCCTCCAGCTCGGCGGCGGCCTGCCTGCGGTCCACGTCGACCAGGGCCAGGGCCAGCTCCGTCTTCAGGGTGATCGACGCCAGCGTCTGGCCGAGCAGGTCGTGCAGCTGTCCCGCCAGCCGCAGCCGGTCCTGGTCCACGGCCATCTCGGCCAGCGCGACCCGCAGCTCGCGCAGCTCCCGGACGAACCTCGCGTAGTGCACGATGCCCGCGGCGACCACCGAGGCGACGAGCACTCCGGCGCTCCGCTGCGCCGCGGAGGATGCCACGGGGGCCCACTCGACGAGCGTCAGTGGGTACTCGGCGGCGGCCACCACCAGGAGCACGATGACGCCGTACCGGAAGGGCAGCAGGAGCAGCCCGGCGGTGGCGACGACGAGCGGCGTGTAGATCCACACCGATCCCTGGAACGGGATCGCCCCGTAGACGACGACGGCGAACAGCAGGAAGGTCCGCGCCCGGTGCGGCCCCTGGCTCGTGCCCGCGATGTGCCGGGCGACGATCCTGGCGTACACCACGAGCAGCCCTCCGAGCAGCACGAGCGCCATCAGGGCCCGGCCCGGATCGCCGTTGAGCAGGAAGGCGAGCGGGGTGAGCCCCCACAGCGCCCCGGTGACCGCGACGACGGCCGTCGTCAACCACCTGACCTGCGCTTCGCTGTCCTGGGCCACCGGCGGGCTCCCACATGTCCGGATGCATCATGATTTCGTACTGATCGTGACGCCTTCCTGGCCCGCGAATCAACTACCGGCGGCCGCCGATCCCTCGTTCAGCCACCCGTTCGCCCGCGCGATGCGCACGGCGTCCTCGTCGCTGCGGGCGCCCGTCTTCAGGCGGGCGGCCGCGAGGTAGTTCCTGATCGTGTGGATCGACAGTCCCAAGGTGCTCCGCAGGTCGCTGCCCCGCCCACCGGCCGCGACGGCCGACAGCACGGCGATCTCCCGCGTGGTCAGCGGATTGGTGTCGATCTCCTGCTCGCCGCCGTCGGCGGCCACGTCGAAGTCGATGTAACGTTCACCCCTGGCCACCACCCGGATGGCGTCGGTGAGCCGGTGGGCGGGCGCGTCCTTGACCAGGAAGCCGCGCACCCCCGCGGCCATGGCCCGCTCGAAGTTACCGGGCGTGCCGACACTGGTGAGAATGAGCACCGGGGGCGGCTGTTCCAGCTCCTTGATCAGGCCCGCCGCCTCCAGGCCGTCGATGCCCGGCAGCCCGATGTCCAGCAGCGCCACGTCCGGCTTGGAGCCGACGACGGCGGGCACGATCTCGTCGCCCCTGGACACCTCCTCGACCACGCGGATGTCCCGCTCCTCCGACAGCAGGGCGATCAGGGCACCTCTGATGAGGTCGTGGTCCTCCGCGATCAGAACTTTGATCATCTCCGGTCTCCTGTAGCAGAGGTGAGTGCGGCCGCCGGGAGGCGGCCAGGAACGTCCAGCGACAGCGTGAACCAGCCGTCTTCGGTGTGCCGTCCGCAGCTCCCGCCCACCTGCGCGAGCCGCTCGTCGAGCCCGGCCAGGCCACTCCCGCCCACGGTCGCCTCGGCGTCCGCCGCTCCGGCGGCGATCGAGTCGCCGTCCGGGCGCACGCCGTCGTTGGCGACGGTCACGGTGATGCGGTCGCCGTCGGTCTCGACCCCGAGCAGGCAGACCGTGGCGTCGCTGTGGCGCAGCAGGTTGGTGGCCGCCTCGCGCACCGCCCAGGCCAGCGCCACGCGGACCTCCGGCGGCAGCGAGGGCGGCAGTTCGGCGAAGTCGCATCGGACACCGGCGGTCTCCAGCACCCGGCGCACCCCGCTCAGCTCCCTCTCCAGCGACATCTCGCGGTAGCCCTTGACCACCGCCCGCACGTCGTGCAGCGAGCGACTGGCGATGTCGTGGATCTCCGTCAGCTCGCGGCGCAGCCGCCCGATCTCCTCGGGCGGGATCCGTGTGCCCAGCTCGGTCCGCATGGCGATGACCGAGAGGTTGTGCCCCAGCACGTCGTGCAGCTCACGGGCGAACCTGAGCCGCTCCTCGGTGATGGCGAGCTTGGCGGCCTCCTCGCGGGTGCGCTGCAACTCGGCGAGCAAGGTCGCGAAGATGGTCAGGCCCGCGAGCGCGCCGGCCGTGAGCAGGTTCTGCAGGGAACCGAAGAGCACCCAGCTCAGGTCCTGCGAGGCCGGCAGGACCAGGCCGGCGGCCAGCGAGGCGAAGAACCCCAGCGCCGCCCACCGGCCCCGCAGCGTGACCGCGAACGCGAGCGGAAGCATGAACCCGACGCTCAGCCAGGTGGGCCCGGCGGCGAACGGCACGGCGAGGGCCGGCACGCACATCACGGCCAGCACCGCGAGATCCCACCGCGAACCCCGGTCGAGCACGGCCCGCACCGCCAGCCACAGGTAGCAGCCGGTGAGGCCGAGGATGAGGACGACCGCGGTCGCGACCCTGACGGAGGAGTAGGCGCCGAGCGCCTCCGCGAGCGGCACGGCGGCGAAGGCCGCCATGCCGACGAGGAAGACCCCGGCCGTGGCGCGGGCCAGCCGTACGATGCCCGGCCCGACGCCCCTCAGCCTCTGCGAGGCTCCCACTTGAACCACCTTCTCGCGGCGAGCAATGAGAGGACGAGCCAGGCGGCCAGGACGAGCCACCCCGGCCACATGACCAGGAAGCCCTCCAGGATCCCCACCTTGGGGGGCACGCCGGCCCCGGCGTGTCCCACGTAGTCCCGCCCGAGATAGGCGGTGCTGACCCCCTCGGCCACCCGTCCGAACGGGAGGAAGGAGGACACTATCTGCAACCAGCCGGGGAACGCCGAGACGGGGTAGGCGAACCCGGACAGGCCGATGGCGAGCAGCAGGAACGGCAGGCTCACCACGACCGTGGAGCCCTGCGCGGGAATCCTGCCGCTCACCGCGACGGCCATCGCGGCGAACACCGCGAGCCCGAGGAGCACCGTGACCACCAGCAGGGCGGGATTGGCCGGCAGCGCGACACCGTGCATCACCCTGGCCAGGCCGACGATCAGCACGAGCTGCAGCAGGCCGATCGACAGCACGGTGAGGATCTCCCCGCCGAAGATGGCGAGGTCGGGCAGCTCCGTCCCGCGCAGCCGCTTGAGTATCAGCAGTTGCCGCCGCACGACGAAGGACTCCACCAGGGTCATGAAGCCCAGGTTGGCGATGCCCATCACGATGACGCCGGTCATGATGGCGACATCGACCGGCGCCCCGTCCCTGGTCCCGCCCGGCAGCATCAGCGGCATCAGCCCGCCGAACACGACGGGGAAGAACAGGGCGACGCCGACCGACACCGGCGTGCGCCAGAACAGCGTCTGGGTCAGCCGGAAGTGCGCGAGCGTGTAGGCGGTCACGTCCTGGCCTCCTCCCCGCGCGCGCCGGCGATGTCGAGGAAGACCTCTTCGAGCGTCGCCTGTCGGACGTCCAGACCGCTGAGCCGCACGCCACGTACATGCGCCCACCCGAGCACGGAGTGCGCCACCGACTCGGGCTCGGCGGTGAGGATCACGCACCGCCGCCCGGTGACGGTGAGCGCGTCCTGCTCGCCCACCGGCAGCCCGTCGAGGGCGGTGTCCTCGGGCAGCTCGAAGGCGACCCGGCCCGAGCCCCGGCCCAGCACCTCAGCCATCGTGCCCTGGGTGACGATGGCGCCCTTGTCCATGATGGCCACCCGGCCGGCGAGCTCCTGGGCCTCCTCCAGGTAGTGCGTGGTGAGCAGCACCGTCATCCCGCCGGCCGCGAGATCCCTGACCAGGTCCCGGACCCGGTGGCGGGCCTCGGGGTCGAGCCCCGTGGTCGGTTCGTCGAGGAACAGCAGGTCGGGGCTTCCGAGGGTGGCCAGCGCGATGTCGAGCTTGCGCCGCTCGCCGCCGGACATCCGCTTGACCCGGGTCCGGGCCTGGCCGGACAGCCCCACCAGCTCCAGCGCCTCGGCCACGGGTCTGGCGCCGGTGGTGAACCTGCTCCAGGCGGCCACCGTCTCGGCCGCCGACAGGTCGCCGAACAGGCCGGACTCCTGCAGCACCAGGCCGATCCTGGCGCGCGGGGCGCGGTGTCCCGCCGGGTCCTCGCCGAACACCCGCACCGTGCCCTCGGTGGGCCTGAGGTAGCCCTCCAGGATCTCGATCGTGGTGGTCTTGCCCGCGCCGTTCGTGCCGAGGAGGGCGAACACCTCCCCCTCGCGTACGTCGAAGGAGATGCCGTCCACGGCCGTGAACTGCCCGTAGCGTTTACGAAGTCCGGAGACCTCGATCACCGTCTCGCTCACTGCGTGTCGCCGAAGCAGACCGAATTGCACAGGGCGGTGCCGATCGAGCTGGCCGTGCCATCCGTCGTGAACGCGACAGAGCCGCCGGCCGACTCCAGTTCGCTGATGTCGAACTCGCCCTCCGGCTGGGGCGGCAGCGGCGGCGTGGGCACCCCCTCGGGGTAGACGATGCCGTACTGGCTCAGCAGGGGCCTGGGGTCGCCGTCATAGCGGCCCCGCAGCCCGCCGTCCTGCCACGCCGCCGCCACCAGCCGGGCGAACTTCCTGCGGTCCTCGTCCCCGAAGACGTACATGCTCTCAGCCATCAGAGGTCTCCTTGTCTGTGTGGATTCCGGACAGAGCGCGATCGCTCAGAACGTGTCGCCCGTTGTGTTGGGGACGCTCGGCCCGGTCATGCTGGTGAGCGTGAGAATGGTGCTGACCGTGCCGGGCTCGGAAGAGCCGGCGGCCGACTCCAGGTCGGTGATGTCGAACTCGCCCTCCGGCTTGGGCGGCAGCGGCGGCGTGGGCACCCCCTCGGGGTAGACGATGCCGTACTGGCTCAGCAGGGCCCTGGGACCGCTCTCGTAGCGGCTCCGCAGCTCGGCGTCCTGCCACGCCGCCGCCACCAGCCGGGCGAACTTCCTGCGGTCCTCGTCCCCGAGGATGTAGATGCTTTCGGCCATCAGCGGTCTCCTTGTCTGTGCGGATCGGACTCTGCGGGGGCGCCGCCGATGAGGAAGTCCCCGACCGACGACTCGGTGGCCCAGTCGAGGCCGAAGGTGCGGGCGGCCAGGTCGGCGTCGCCGCTGCCGAGGCCGCAGGGCGCCATGCCCATCGCGGTGGCCACCAGGTAGAAGGTCTGGTAGAGCGCGCCGACTGTCTTCAACGTGGCGGCGTAGGCGATCGAGGAGTACTTCCACGACATGCGCTGGAAGCGCGAGGTGATGGTGATCAGCACGTCGGGGCTGGCCGTCCCGCCCGTGGCCAGGCTCGCCGCGGCCAGCATCGCCCGCGCGTCCTCGTCCCTGGCGGGGAGGGTGACGAGCCGGTGGCCGCGCGGGTCGTAGTAGTAGGCGCCGCTGTCCAGGCCCTCGCATCGGGCCACGGTCAGGTACAGCTCCAGCTCGTAGACGGCGCCGCCGCCCGGGTAGGGCCTGCTGCTGGCCTCGTACGGCATGCCGGGCGCCGGCCCGAAGACTCGCCTGACCCTGGCGGCCCGGTAGAGCAGCTCGCCGAGCTGCCGGACCGTCGGCGGGCCGGCGTACTGGCGCACCGATCTGCGCGACTCCAGCACGGTGGTGAACGGCGGGTCTGCCGCGGCGGCCTCCTCCAGGGAGGGCGTGTACAGCTCGACGGCGGCGCCCTCGGGAGGCTGCTTGATCACCGGTGGCGGCGGCGTCTCGTCCAGGAAGCGGAAGGTCGCGCCGAACGGCTGGTCGTGCCGCCCCGCTCTGCTCCTGGCGTGAAAGAGCAGGTCGTGGAAGTCCCACGAGCGCAGCGCGGGGTCGCGTTCCTCGGCGTCTCCGGCGAAGGCCATGCCGGCGGCGACGAGATGACCGATCGCCTCGGGCGCCTCCTTCACCATGACCGGGCGGCCGAGCGCGGAGAGCAGCGGCATGGCGTCCTCGGTGAGCGTGACGCGGTGCCGGGACAGCGGGGACTCCAGGACGAGTCCCTGATCCGTCCTGCGGACGAGCGCGAACCTCGACAGGCGCACGGTGTCACTGGGAGCGAGCGCGGGCAGCCGGAACCGGGCGTCGCGGGCGATGGGCACGACCCGCAGCAGCGGCTCGACCGCGTGGACGAGGACCGCGCTCAGCCGCGACAGCGTCAGGTACAGCAGGGCAGCGTCGTGGCTGCTGCCGCCCGCCGCGAGGAGCCGCTCGGCCAGATCGTCCTGGTCCGCCAGCGTGCCGGGCAGCTCGCGCAGCAGCGACTCGACGGCCTGCGGCAGGCCGCGCAGGGTGACCGTGCCGAAGGGTTGCGCGATGGTCAGCACGCCGCCCGCGGACTCGACGACCGCGTCCTCGCGCAGGCCCACCATAGAGAGGGGCGCCGGGCCGGTCACAGGAACATCGTGATGGGGTTCATCTGCTCCTCCGGGGTGGGCTCGGCGAGCCAGCCGAGCCGTACGGGCACGTCGTAGAGGCGGCCGGGGGCCAGCCGCCGCCAGAAGTGGCGCAGGCCGGGCACGATGACCTTGACGACCGGCAGGCCGATGTCGGGCCTGGTCTGGTCGAGCACGAGCATCTCCATCCCGCGCTCCTCGACCAGCGCGCGGGCCGCTTCGACGTCGTCGAGCAGGTCGGCGGTGGCCGGCCGGGCGTAGGCGGACGCGGGCACGGAGATCGAGGTGGGCGAGAGGTAGGGGTGGTCGGCGACGCGCGCGTTCGTCCACCAGTCGACCTGGTCGCGCTCGGGGAACCGGTAACGGGTGACGCCGTCCGGGCCGACGTCGATGACCGCGGGGATGAACTGGTTCAGCTCGGCCAGGGCGCGCTGCACGGCGATGCGCACGTCGAAGTGGGCGCCGAAGGCCATGAGGATGTCCTCGGTCGGCCCGTCGACCCGGCGGCTGACCGCGGCGGCCACCGGGACGCCGAGGTCGTTGGTGAGGTCGAGCACGTGCAGGTCGCGGCCGAGACCGGCGTAGACCTCCTGGAACTCGGCGATCCACGGGTCGGCGAAGGTGCCGAGATCGAAGGCGGGCCGGCGCAGGCGGTTGTACCACCACACGGCCACCGCGTCCCGCTCGACGAGCTCCATGAAGCCCTGCAGGACGGCGTCCTCCAGGGAGGAGCCGGCGGCGTTGCCGTTGGAGTCGGCCCAGGTGTAGAGCGGGCCGGTGGAGCGTTGGTCGTTGTAGTAGTAATAGAGGTAGCCGGTGGGCAGGTACTTGTGCCGCCGCTCGGTCAGCGACCACACGGGCGTCCATTCGATCGCGGCGTCCTCGTCGAAGGGGTCGTTGACGTAGGAGTAGCTGGAGGTGGCGCGGACCTCCCGGCGGGTGCGGTACTGGGCGTCGCTGTAGAGCGAGCAGGTGTTCGGGTGCACGGCGTCCGCGCCGAGCTCCCGCAGGCTCGCCGTGCGCCTGGCCTCGTCGCCCTGGAAGATGCCCGAGTAGCGTTCCATCGCCTCGCACATGGCGCTGACCTTGGCCTGCAGGTCGGTCATGCCCTTGCCGGCGCTCTGGGTCCGCAGGCCCTTGCGCAGCATGGCGAGGTCGCGGGTCTCCCGGGAGAAGTTGTGCCCGGCCACGTACGCCTTGACGAACGGCGTCCTGGTGTCCATCCGGGTGAGTTCACGGATGACGCCCGTGACCGGGCTGACCAGGTGGGCGTACCGCTCGGCGGTGTCCTCCGGGTGCTTGGAGCGGTGGCCGCCGTCGGCGGTGAAGGTCTTGGGCCGGGAGCGCAGCTCGACCGGGGACTGCGCGGCCGCGGCCATCAGGCCGTCGTCGCCGCACTCCGGGCACTGCGGCCTGCGCCGCAGCTCGTGGCGGGTGGCGCCGAGGCGCATGGTGTCGAAGGTGACCAGGTCGCGCTGCTGCGGATTCCTCGCCCCGGCCAGCCACTTCGCCGCCTCGGCCGCGACGAGCCGCACGCCCGCGCCGCGGGTCAGCGCCAGGTCGGCGGCGGGCAGGGCCAGCGGGCGGCTGCTCCGTAACCTGTCCTCCACGTACGTCAGCGACTGCCGGTGCCCTTCCAACCGCTGGGACAGGCATCGCCAGCAGCCGCCGTCGCCCTCCCCCGGCTGGAAGACGGGGCCCAGCCAGAGGACGGGGCCGGTTGTGCGGGCCGGCAGCCATGGCCGCCGCTCCGCCAGGTGCCGCCGGTTGACGTCGGCCAGCTCTCCGCGCAGGTAGTCGTCGGTCAGCACGACGGTCAGCGCCGCGTCCTCCCCGGGGCCGGTCACCTCCACCCCCTCGGCGACCAGCAGGTCCCGCAACTCCTCGGCGGGCACGTCCCCGACGGTGAGCAGCTCGGCCCGCCCGCCGCGCACCGCGGCGACCGCCTCCTGCGCCTGGAGTCCGGCCATCTCCCAGTAGGCGGCCGTCCTCCGATCCACGTCCTCGGTGACGTCGACCAGCAGATCGCGCTGCCTGAGCGTGTGGAGCACGTAGTAGACGTTCTCCGGCGGGACGTCCGGCTCCACCGCGACCAGGATGTCGTTGACGGTGTGCTTGCCGTCGAGCAGGCCGGCCACCGCCTCGATCGACCGGCCGGTGAGCACGTGCGTGTCGCGCTCGTTGATCAGGAAGACCCCGTCTCCCTCGATGACCTCGACCCTGAAATGGCGGCGGAAAGCTGGTCGGGCGTCCATAACGTTCCTTTCGGTCAGTGCACTCGGGTCAGTGCACGAGGCGCAGCGAGGCGACCTGGTCGTCGGCGAGCCGGAGGAGGGTGAGCCCCGCCGCGGCGAGCCCGTCGGTGGCGGACAGGGACAGGCGGTCGGCGCGCCGCCGGTCGGCGAACCAGCGGCCCGTGTGGTCGCGGCGGCGCAGCAGTTCGGCGGCCAGTTCGCGGGCGGACCGCTCCAGCGCCCCGTCGCCGGTCAGGCGGGCCGTGTGCAGCGCCACCTCGGCGTCCACGACGAGCCGCGCGCAGGAACGTCCGGCCTCGGGCGCGCAGTACCTGGCCACGCGCTCCCGCAGGTCGCCGGGCACCTCGCCGGTGAGGAGGTGGGCGGTGGCGACGGCGGCGAGCAGCGAGCCGGGCGTGTCGAGGGCGAACCGGTGCGCCAGCAGCGGCGCGGCGGCAGCGCCGATCTTCCCGGGGCCGGCCTTCCCGGGGCCGGCCTCCCCCAGCGCGCTCGCGCTGGCGGCCAGCGCCCACACCAGCCCGTCCACCCCGGTGGGCACACCGTCGAGCGCGGGCACGCCCGGCGGGTACGGCGACCGGGCCGCGCCGCCGCCGGCCAGCTCGGCCAGCAGCTCCTCATGCAGCCGCGCGGCGAGCGCCTCGGCCGCGGGGACCGCCGTCGGGGCGGCCTCGCGCAGCTTGTGCAGGGCGAGCAGCAGCCCGGCCCGGCCCAGCACGGGTTCGGCGCTGGTCGGCAGGGACAGCTGGGCCTCGGCGAGCGGCACCAGCGCGACCGCCCGCTCCACGAGCCTGGTGTCGGCCAGGGTGGCGCCGCAGCGGCTCAGCGCGTAGATGGTCGAGCCGAGGCCCACGAACGCCCCGACGGGCGCGAGTGTCCCGCACATCCTGCGGTAGACGCCCGACTGCGTGGACAGCGTCGCGAACTCGGCCGAGGCGTCCAGCGCGTCCTGCGCGGCCGTCCAGTGGCCGGGGGCGCCCGTGTTGGCGTACAGCTCGGCGAGGAAGACGGCGAGGCCGGCGGTACCGGTGAGCAGGTCACCCTGAAGGGGTTCGACCTGGTCCAGGCCGTGCGCGGGATAGGTGACCACGCCGATCCAGCCGGACCGCTCGCCGACGGGGCCGCCCGCGGGCGTGCCGAGCGGGACGGCGCTGGCGAGCACCTGGTCGGCGAGCTCGCCGGCGCGGGCGAGCAGCACCTCGGCCTCGGGCTCCGCCCGCCGGCCCGACAGGTCGTAGACGTACTGGCCGATCTCGCGCACCGTGCGGGGCCGGGGCCCGGGGCCGGGGCCGGGGAACGCGGTGGGCAGTTGCCCCGCGCCCGTGAAGTCCAGGCAGGTCTCCAGCACGGCGAGCTGCTCGTCCACCGGGAACCCCGCCAGGTCGGCGAGGCGGTCCTGAACCCGCTGCCACGCCGTGCCCGAGAAGTGCCCGGGGATCTCGACGCCGTCGGGGGTGAACACCGAGTCCGAGCCGGGCCTGGAGACGAACAGGGGGATGTCCATCCGGCGGAACGCGTCGATCTCCTGCTCGACGATCTCCAGGATGTCCTCGCGCCCCGGGTCCCGCCGCAGCGTCTCGCGGGCGCTGCGGAACAGGTGGGCGAAGGTGATCTCCCTGGCCATCCCGTCGATCAGCGCCCCCGGGCTCAGGCTCATGCCGAGCAGTTCGACGCAGTCCCAGGTGCTGCGCCAGATGTAGCGGACCGGCGCGTCCTCCAACAGCGCGAGCGGGCCGCGGGCGTCGGCCAGCAGCTCCCGGTTGCGCGTCAGGCAGTCCTGCATCTGCCGGTAGCCCTCGGCCACCTCGTCGGCGTAGCGGCTCGGGTCGGCCAGCTCGCCCGCGCCCCACGTGGGCCGGTACGGCGGCGCCTCCCAGCCGAGCGGGTACAACTGGGGGTTCTGTGCGACCTGCTCCTGCAGTCCGGCCATGCAGCCGATGTCGTGCGACTGGACGCCGCCCGCGATCACCCGGGGAAAACTGATGACGGCGGTCTTGACCACCGTCTCCTCGACCTGCCCCCACAGGGACTGGATGCGGTCTCCGATGAGGGCGGGCTTGCTGATGCGGCCCTGGAGGACGTTCTCCAGGTCGATGAAGACCGGCGTGTCCCCCTTGGCGACCAGGTTGTCGGCCCACAGGTCGCGGCACTCCAGGAACTGGGCGAGCCTGGCCAGCATGCCCAGGCGCGTGTAGTAGCGCCGTACGCTGTCCTCGTCGGTGGCGGGCTCGGCGGTGACGTACTCCTCCCAGCCGTAGCCGTCGCGCAGGACGACCGCGCGGGTGTGCAGGGTGAGCGGCAGCCCGTGGTTGTTCAGCAGGGTGCACACGTCCATCAGCCCGACCACCGAGCGCAGGTCCTTCGGCTTGTAGACGACCCGCTCGCCCGAGGCGAAGGTGAGCAACGTGACCACCCGGCCGTGGTTGTGCGGGTCGCCCGAGTCGCCGGAGTATCCCGTGACCGGTCCGGGGGCGGTCCAGCCCCACAACGTCCTGCGCAGCTCCGGCAGGTCGGCGTTCAACCGGTCGAAGAGCTCGTGAACGACGCGCCGCCACTGCAGGCAGGCCATGCCCATGACGTAGGCCAGCCCCGGGAGCGTCTCCAGCCGGTCGAGCCAGCCGGACTGGCTGACGTCCAGGCCGGGGCTCTGCAGCCAGGCGGACACGTCGTTGGCGGTGCCGGCGAGCTGCGCCTCGAACGCGAAGCCGGAGAAGCAGACCTGCGTCAGGCGCTCGATCAGCTGTCCCGCGATGTCCTCGCACGCCTCGGGGGTGACGGGTACGCCGCGTACCGTCCCGTCCTTCATGTCCACCAGCCGGTTGACGGCGCGCCTGAACGCCACGAACGGGGAGCCGGGCCGCCCGGACGCGGGGTCGGCCGCGGCCGTGGGCGGCTGGGCGAGCAGGAAGTCCACCAGGGCGTAACCCCAGTCGGGCAGCCTGCCCGGGTCGGCGAGCCGGACGTCGACGAGCCCGGCGCCGAGGTCGCGGCCGGAGCGCCTGCGGTGATGCAGCAGCGCCCGCTTGGCGTCCTCGTCGTCGCCGACGGCGGCCTTCAGCCAGCGTTTGGTGCGTTCGGACGCCTGGCGCGGGCTGCGCCCCGCCACGGGGACGAAGAACTCTCCCGACACGCGCTCGGGGAAGGGCGCCGCCGCGGCGAGCACGGCTATCAGCCGTTCGTCCCCACCCGGAACCGCGAGCAGGCCCTCGCCCTGCGCTTCGGCGTATCCGGCGTGAACCGAGACCGTCATCTCAGACCTCCTGTCGGCGGACCATGCGGGCGAAGAGCCGGCTGTCGTCCATCAGCTCCTCGAAGGGGCCGTCGGCGACGACCCTCCCCTGGTCGAGTACGTAGATCCGATCCGCCGACTTGATGGTGCTCAGCCGGTGCGCGATCACGATCCGGGTGATGTCCAACTCGGCGACCCTCCGGCTGACCAGCGCCTGGGTGTGGTTGTCCAGGGCGCTCGTCGCCTCGTCGAGGATGAGGATGCGCGGGCGTTTCACCAGCGCTCTGGCGATGAGCAGCCGCTGGAGCTGACCGCCCGAGAAGGACGCGTTGTCCTCTCCGACGACGGTGTGCAGGCCCATGGGCATCGCGGCGATGTCGCCGTCCAGGTCGGCCAGGCGGGCCGCCCACCAGGCGTCCTCCTCCGTCGCGCCGGGCACGTCGCCGATGATGTTCTCCAGGATCGAGCCCCTGAGCACTCTGGCCTGCTGCATCACCACGCCCACCTGGGCGCGCACGCGCCGCAGATCGAGGTCGCGCAGGTCGCCGCCGTCGTAGAGCACCTGGCCGGTGCGGGGCGGTTCGAAGCCCAGCAGCAGCCGTACCAGCGTGGACTTGCCCGCGCCGGACGGGCCCGCGACCGCGACGAACTCGCCCGGCTTGAACACCATCGACACGTCGTCGAGGATCCGCATCGCGGTGCCGGGGTAGGCGAAGGAGACGCCGCTGAGCCGGACCAGCCCGCTCAGCTCGCCCGGGTCCTTCGCGCCCGGCGACGTCTCGGGCGCCCGCTCCAGCACCGGGCGCAGCCGCTCGAACCGGGGCAGGAGGGCGAAGGCCGCTTCCACCGCCCTGTTCATCTGGCCGAGCGCGAGCACGAACTGGCCGAGCGCCACGGCGGCGATCACGAAGGACGCCGTCGGGACGCCCCAGGCCAGGCCGGTGGCGGCGAGGAGCAGCAGCAGCGCCGGCTGCGCCGAGGCGCCGATCGCCGTCGACACCGCCCGCTCGCGCTGGATCGCCTCGGCCGCGCGCTGCTGAGTCGCGAACAGCCGGGACCACAGCCCGAACACCTGGGCCTCCCGGCCCGCGACGTGGATCTTGTCGATCGCGCCGAGGCACGCGTACAGCAGGGAGTAGACCTTCCCGTACTGCTCGTGCATGACCAGCTCGTGCCGCTGCTGGCGGACCGCGCGCCCGGCGAGCACGGCGAGCAGCGCGACCACCCCGCCCAGCGCGACCAGGGCCAGCCGCCAGTCCACGGCGAGCAGCGCCAGCAGGCCGAACAGGGAGAACATGCCGCCGAGGAGAGAGCTGACCGCGGCCTCGCCGAGCGCCTTGCGCATGTCGGAGATGGCGTTGGCGCGCTGGACCAGCTCGCCGGTGCTGTACCGGTTGAAGAACGGTAGGTCGAGGGAGATGAGGTGGCTCCAGACGGCGGGTTCGAGCCGTTCCTGGAGACGTCCGTGGACGCGTACGAGCACCGAGTTGCGCACGGCGAGGAGCAGGGCGCTCGCGCACACCATGGCGGCGATGATCACCGCGGTCCAGATCGTCGCGGGCCGGTCGGCGGGGTTGGACGCGGAGGTCAGCAGGCTGAAGGTGAACAGGGGGACGCCGAGCGCGAGCAGCCCGGCGCCGCCGCCGGCCGCGAGGAGCCAGGCCAGCTCCCTGCCCGCGCCGCGCAGGCCGAACCTGAGCAGCGCGACGGGGGTGGCGACGCCCTCGCCGAGCGGCGGGTAGATCTGCCAGGCGTCCGGGGCGAGGCCGGCGGCCACGGACTCGGTCACCCGGCACGGGTCCGCCGCCGGGTCCGCGGCGCGGTAGCCGCCCCGGTGCGGCAGGAGCGCCACCGGCCGCCCGCCCTCCCGGGTGAAGCCGATCATGGGGACGGTGGCCGTGCGCCACCATCGTCCGGAAAGGCGTACCCGCCGGTGCCTGACCCTGGCGGCGTCCAGCGCCGCGCCGAGCGGGTCGCCAGACGCAGAGCCGGCGTCAGGGCCGGCGTCGGGGCCGGCGTCGGGGCCGGTGTCCGGGGCGCTCTCCCGCACGGCGAACCCGCAGTGGTCGCCGAGCGTCTTGACCACTTTCGCGGCGTGTTCGGCGGTCGTCCGGGGCCGGTCAGGGGAGGGCGGCGCGCCGGCGGCGACCCCGACATCGGCGAACGACCGCCGGAGCGTCTCGCTCGTGGCCGCCACCCTGGCCACGCGCCAGTTGTCCCGGTCGGCCTCCTCCGCCTCGGCCAGCAGCAGCACCTGCTCCAGCGCCCCGCGGTGCAGTGCGCGCAGCTCGCGCTCGCTCGGCGGGTCGAGCGCCGCCGTCCGGCCGCCGCCCGCGCCGTGTTGCGCGATGGGCCGGTGGAGGCGGCGCGCCCACGCCGACAGCGCGCCCGCGTCCCTGCGGACGCGGCGCACCGACGTCCCGTCGGCCGGGGAGGCCAGAACGGTGTAGCCCCGCGGCAGGTCGGTGGCGGCGAAGCCGTGCATGAGTTGCCCGCTCTCCACGCGGACGACGCGGCGGCGGGGGCCCTGGCCGTCCACGGGCGCCAGCAGGACGTCGACGGAGCCGCTGACCACGTGCCAGCAGGCATAGGGGTCGATCAGCTCGATCTCGCTGACGGGGTAGCCGTTCATGCCGCTTCCTCGACGAGTGTGCGGTAGGGGCCGGACTCGGCGATGAGCTCGGCGTGGGTTCCCCGCTGGACGACCTTGCCGCGGTCCAGCACGAGGATCAGATCGCTGTCGCGTACGGTGCTGAGCCGGTGCGCGATGACCACGCACGTGCAGCCCCTGGCTTTGAGGTTGGCGTCCACCAGGGCCTCGGTCTCCGCGTCCAGCGCGCTGGTGGCCTCGTCCAGCACCAGCACCGAGGGGGACAGCGCGAGCGCCCTGGCGATCTCCAGGCGCTGCCGCTCGCCGCCCGACAGGTTGCGGCCCCGCTCCTCGACCCAGCCGCCCGACAGCCCGCCCCTGCGGTGGACCACCTCGGCGATGCAGGCGTCGCCGAGCGCACGGCGCAGCCGGTACCCGGGAACCGTCGGGTCCCACAGCGTGAGGTTGTCGGCCACCGTGCCCTCGAACACCTGCAGGTTCTGCTCCACGTAGCCGATCGAGGTGGACAGCGTCTCCCTGGGCATCTCGTCCCTCGGCACCCCGTCGAATCTGATCTGCCCGGACCACGGCACGGCCGCTCCGGTGAGCAGGCGGGCGACCGTGGACTTGCCGCTGCCGGTGCGGCCGACGATGGCGATGCGCTGGCCGGGCTCCGCGCGCCACGACAGCCCCTCGATCACCGGCCCGTGCTGGCGGTCGTAGCCGAAGGTGACCCCGTCGAACTCCACCGTGCCGCGCAGGCCCCCCGCCCCCTCGGGGGCGCCGGGGGGCTCGGCGTGGCGGGGGTCGGGCTCGGCATGCAGCGTGTCGTCGAGCATGCCGGTCTGCGCGACCGCGACCTGTGCCTCGGCGCCGACCCCGACCAGCGAGGACATGGGTACGAGGAAGGCGCCGACGAGGAGCTGGGCCGCGATGACGGTCTCCATCGTGACCTCACCGCGGGCCATCAGCACCGCCCCGGTGATCACCATGGTGGCCCCGGCGAGCGAGCCGAGCGCGGCGGGCACCACCATCAGCGCCTGCGTGACCCGCATCAGTTCCTGGACGGCCGACATGGTCCGCGCCGACAGCCCCGCCCACTTGGCGAAGAACCATCCCTCGGCGCCGTCGGCCTTCAGCGACTCGGCCATCGAGACGCCGTTGAACGCCATGCTGTCCCTGCGGTGCTCGTCGAAGATGAGCCGCTGCTGGTGCGGGGCGGTGCGGCGGCTGACCGCGCGCATCGCCACCAGATTGACCGCCGCGAGCAGCACGGCGACGGCGGCGAAGGCCGGGTGGAAGGCGAACAGGATCGACGAGTGCACCACCATGGTGAGCAGGGCCGCGATGACGGCGGCGACCCGGTCCGACAGCAGCAGGGCCAGCCCCGCGCCGAAGGACGTCCTGGTCACCAGGCCACCGGTCTGCCGCCGGTGGAAGTGGTCGCCCGGCAGCCTGAGCAGCCGCCACACGTACCGGCCGGACAGGTCGGCCGCCATCGCCAGCTGCACGGCGCCGAGCAGCCGCTGCTGCGCCCACATGCCGGCCAGGGTGAAGCCGACGCAGCCGAGCAGCCCGAGGAGCACGGGCGCGGACCAGGCCGCGCCGCCGGCGACCAGCACCTTGCCCAGCAGGAGCCGGGTCAGCAGCGCGGTGACCGCCGCGGGCAGGGCCAGCATGAAGGCCATGACGGCGATGGCGAGCAGCGTGGACAGGTACGGCCGCACCTTCGCCAGCACCGAGCGGGCCATGGGGAACCGCGGCCCTCCCGGTGTGAAGCCCTCGCCCGGACGCGGTACCAGCACGATCCCGCTGAATCGCCGCCGGAACTCCTCCCTGCTCAGCCGGATCCTGCCCACGGCGGGGTCGTTGAGGTAGGCCCACCGCTTGCGCATGCCCTCCAGCACCACGTAGTGCCGCTGATCGACGAAGATCATCGAGGGGACGGGGAAGCTCTCCAGCGCGTCGGCCTCCACCCGCCAGCCGCCGATGGTGAAGCCGTACTCCTCGGCCGCCGCCTTGAGCCCGGCGCCCGTGAGGCCGTCCCTGCCCACTCCGCACCGTTCTCTGATCTCGCGTACGGGGACGCGCAGTCCGTGGTGGGCGAAGATCGTGCTCAGGCAGGCGGGCCCGCAGTCGGCGTCCTCCATCTGCGGCCGGCGCTCGGTGCGGACCGGCCGCGGCCTGGTCGCGTGCTCAGCCACGACGTCCTCCGGCGAACAGGGCGTCCACGGGGCGGACGACGGCGACGGTGATCTCCCCCGACACCGGGGTGAGCGTGGCGCCCGGCCAGGCCGGCCGGTCGAGGTCGACGGTCACCAGGTGCCGCCCGTCCGCCCGCAGGGCCTCGCCGAACAGCGGGCGCAGCAGCTCGCCCGAGGCGGGGTACGGTTCGACCGCGCTCACCCGGCCCCGCGCGCCCGTGCCGCCGAACGTGACGGTCTGGCCCGGGGCGAGCGCGCCGATCCTGTCCCGGCCGACCATGAGCAGCGCCCGCAGGGGGCCGGCGGCCGGGTCGACCGCCGCGACGGTGCCACCCGCGGCCAGGACCGCGCCGGGGGCCGCCGTACGCAGCACCCGTCCCTTCGCGGTGCCCGTCACGACGTGCCTGCGTCCCCGCTCGTCGGCCAGCACGGCCAACGGCGTCGCCGGGGTCACCTCCTGGCCCACCCGGACCAGGACCTCGGCCACGCTGCCGGGCACGGGGGCGGCCACCGGCACGGGACCGGCGCCCGCCACCAGCACGCCGGTGCCGGCGACCACGTCACGGACCTGCCCCAGCCAGGCCCAGCTCGCCGCGCAGCCCGCGACCAGGATGAGCGCGGCCGCGGCGAGCCATGCCTTGGCCCGCACCGTGGAGACGAGCTCGTCGATCCGCTCGCCTCCTGGCGCCTCCGTCGCGGTCATGGTCATCGCGTGTCACTCTCCCGGGGTCGGTGTGTACAGGCAGAAGCAGAGGCTGAGCAGGCACGGAGGGGGTGGCGGCATCTCCGCGGACCCGTCGAGGATCTCGATGACGAGCTCGGCGCCGGGCTCCGGCGGCAGCGTCGGGGCGCCTGCCCCGTCGGCCGGCCGGAGGTTGTACTCGGCCAGGACCGAGAGGGGATCGCGCTCGTACCGGAGTCTGAAGTCGGCGTCGAGCCACGACCTCGCGGTCAGCTCGCCGAACGCCCTGCGCTGAGTCGTGTCCCAGCCGATCGTGTCCACAGTCATCACAAGTCCTCCCGCCGCGGGTGTGTGAGATGCTGGTCTGGCGAGGTGGTGGGCATCTGGACTGCCCACCACCACGCCTTGCGAAGTCGTCAGGCGCTCTGTCCGCCGGAGAAGCATCCGGTCGGGCAGCTCACCGTGCCGATCGTGCCGAGGGCGCCGCCCGCGGACGATTCGAGGCTCTCCAGGTCGATGGCCTGGCCGGGTTGGTCAGGCAGGTCGGGCGGGGCCAGCTCACGCGGCCAGTCGACGCCCGCTTCGGCGAGGGCGGCGCGCGGGTCTCGTTCGAACTCCCGCCTGAGCGACTCGTCGGACCAGGCGCGTGCGACGAATCTGGCGATCTGCCTGCGCAGTTCTGGGGACAGGGTGGGGTCTTCTGGCATGAGGTCACCTCGTTGATGAGGCCCCGGGGTTCCGGGTGGGTCGGGGGCGGCCGCCTACGAGGTCCAGATTCGTCATCAGCGGCAAAAGCCGCCAGAAACAACTAACACCGACATATCGTGATGTTCATCATTTCTGGTAATCAGGATTTCCCGATGGGAGCCGCTGCTCCCGATGCGCGAAACCGCGCATCTCTCTCTGGGCCTCGCGGGCCATGTCGAGCATGCGGCCCAGCTCTTTCTTGACGTTCTCCGCGTCGCCCTCCACGCCGGCGACGGCCCTGCGGCCCTGCTCGGCGATGGCGTCGATCCGGCTGCCGAGGATGCCCTCCAGCTCGCCCATCGCCCGCGCGCGCTGCGCCGCCACCTCGACCATGGCCAGCTCGGCCCGGGTCGCGTAGAGGACCCGCGCCGTTTCCGCGAAATGCGTCAGACCCGCCAGGGGGATGGCCGCCACGGAGAGGGACAGGGTCCAGGACAGCCCGCCCACGAGATCGTCGCCGAGCACCATCGACTTGGCCGTCTCGGCGACGGCCACCAGCAGGAACGCCGGCAGCGGGTACGGCCTGGGCAGGAGCCCCAGCGCCATCGCGGCGAGGAAGACGCCCGACGCGGCCCACCACTCGCCCAGGAACGGAAGCGGCAGGTAGACCAGGAGCGCCATGACCCCCACCGCCCACCGGTGCCACGGCCCGCGCGGGCCGGTGCAGCCGGCCGCGATGTAGAGGGCGAGGACCGCGATCGCCAGGAGGATGCCTGGGATGCGCCAGGGATGTGGATTCTCGATGTAGTAACCGAACGTGGGAAAGATCAGGTAAACGGCGAACGCCACGATCGCCGCGCGGCCGAGCCGCACCTCCAGTGGCGCGCGAGCCGCCACCCTCGAACCGGGAACCCCTGTCTGGGTCACAAGCGGATCATGACAACCGATCTCGGCGGAGGCAACGCATCACTGGTTACTTTTCTCGCATATCGGATTTTTCGTGGCTTCCGCACCGAACAGTCCGGCGCCGTTGATGCCGACGCCGCTGACCGGAGGCTTGACCGTCGCCCGCGAGCCCGCCCTGACCGGGGAGACATCTGCCCGCCCGGCCGGGGATGGGGCGGTGGTGGCACCCGGCGGCGGCGGGCCGCCGGGTGCCACGGCAAGGGCGTGGGAGCGCGCCGCGGGCCGGACCGCGCCCCCCGCGGCACTGTCAGGTCTCCGCCACGCCCGCGCAGCCGAAGGTGGAGGCGGTGGCGACGCAGCCGGTGAAGCAGCTGACCGAGCTGGCGGAGCCGAAGCAACCGTCGGCCGGGGCCTCGGTGCCGGCCGCGACCTCGAGCTCCTCGATGCTGAACTGACCGGCGGGCTTCGGGGGCAGCGGCGGCGTGGCCACACCCTCCGGGTACGCGATGCCGTACTCGGCCAGCAACAGGCGAGGCTCGCGGCCGTAACGGGTCTTCACATCGTCCTCCGACCACGCGGCGGCGATCAGCCTGGCGAACTTCTTGCGGTCCTCGTCACCGAGAATGTAGAGGCTTTCGGCCATCGGGCCCACTCTCCTTCCGCCTCGGCTCGCAGCCGAGATCCGATGGGAGTGGCAGCGGGCATCTGGACTGCTCGCTGCCCCTTGTTGCAGGTCAAGCCTCGCCCGCCGGGCCCCTTCGCCGGTAGAAACAACTAACACGAACCCCTGTGACAACTGTCATGTGACACTTCTCCCGGGTGACGTCGGCGGGCGCAGGAGGACCCGAGAAGCGAACGCGCCATCGAGTGTCAGCGGGACGTGTCCGATACGGACGCACGTGGTCGCTGCGCCTGCGGTAGAGCGGTGAAGCGTCGGGTCGAGGTGGCGACGAGGAGTCCGAGTGCGGCGTAGGCCGCGCCGAGCAGGCTGGCGGCCGGCCATCCGGCGGCGCTGTAGGCCCAGGTGGTGGTGATCGCACCGAGCGCGGAGCCGAGGGAGTAGAAGGCCATGTAGGCGCCGATGACGCTGCTGCTCTGGTCGGGGCGGGCGTTGGTGAGCAGGTGCTGGCTGCTGACGTGAACGGCTTGCACGGCGAAGTCCAGGACGATGACGCCGACGATCAACGGCCACAGCGACGACCCCGCTTGGGCGATCAGCAGCCACGAGGCCGTGAGCAGGGCCAGCGACCAGCCGGTGACCGAGGGCGCCAGGCCCCGGTCGGCCCATCGGCCTGCCCGGGCCGCGCCCAGCGCCCCGATGAGACCGGCGAGTCCGAACAGTCCGATCTCGGTAGTGCCCAAGCGCCAGGGCGCGGCGCCGAGCGGGAGCGCCAGCCCGCTCCACAGCGTGCCGAAGGAGGCGAACAGGAAGAACGCGACCAGTCCCCGGCTGAGGAAGAGCCGGTCGCCGACGACCAGACGACCCAGCGATGACAGCAGCTGCCCGTACCGGGCTCGGGGGCGGCGGATGTCGGCCTCGAGGGTGAATCGGGCGGCGAACGCGAGCATCCCGCAGAGTCCGGCGATCACGAGGTAGACCATGCGCCAGTCGGCCAACTCGCCCAGCGTGCCCGCGACCACCCGCACTCCGAGGATCCCGATGACCACGCCCGAGGTGACCGCTCCGATGTTGCGGCCGCGCTCGCCGGCCGGTGAGACGGCGGCGACGTAGGCCACCGTGATCTGGACGACCACGGCGAACAGTCCGGCCAGGGCCAGGCCCGCGATCGCGACGACACCGCTGGGTGCGGCGGCGGCCACCCCCGCACCTACCGCTGTGAGCAGCATGTGCACCGTGATGAGTCGGCGGCGGTCGAACAGGTCACCGAGCGGTACCAGCAGCACCAGCCCCGCGAGATAGCCGATCTGGCCGGCGGCGACCAGCCACCCCAACGCTCCTTCCCCCAACCCGAGGTCCTCGCCCGCGGCCTCGATGACCGGCTGGATGCCGTAGATGGTCGACACCGCCACCGCGCACACCAGCGCGAGCACGGCCCGCTGCCTCCCGGTCAATCCTGACGACATATCACCCTCCAGTAAGTTGCAAAATGCAACCTATCTGAAGCTAGGGCATACTGGTTTCATATTGCAACTCATCTTGGAGGGGGCCGGTGGACGTCGCACTCGCCGCAGGAAGCGCTTGGACCGACCCGGCCTGCCCGGTCGCACGGACCGTCGACCTGATAGGCGACCGGTGGAGCCTGCTGATCATCCGCGACGCGATGGACGGGGCGACGACCTTCACCGAGTTCCTTCAACGGCTGGGGATCGCCCGCAACATCCTCACCGACCGGCTCCGCAAACTCGTCGAGCACGGCATCCTTGACAAGAGCGCCGCGGCCGACGGCAGACGGCACACGTACCGGCTCACCGAAGCCGGGCTGGACCTCTTCACGGCCGTCGTCGCCCTCCGCCAATGGGGCGAGCGCCACGCCTTCGCCCCGGACGAGTCGCACTCCGTTCTCGTCGACGACCAAGGGCGGGAGCTTCCCGAACTCCACCCGCTCAGCCGAGACGGCGCGCCGCTCTCCGCCGAGGCGTCGCACGTTCGGAAAATTGCCTGAGCCCAGCCGCGCAAGTGCCCGTCCCATCGGGCTCTGGATGCCCCTCCACCTGCGCACTCGCCTGTCGGCAACTGCACCAGGGGTGTTCGCCGGAGGGGCTCCACCGCAGGCTCAACGGCGTGGTCGTGGAGGTGTGGGATCCCGGTCGTGAGCCGCCGGGGTGGATCACCCTGACGCGTCGGAAGTGGGTGTCCGACGTGAAGGGAATGGCTGACTCCTCCAGCGTGGAGATGGACGTGTGACCGTGTCCCGGTCTGGCCCTTCAGCTTCCTGCCGGTTCCCGCACCATGAAGACGTCGACCGGGTCCTCGGTCTCCACAGTGAACCCGTGGCGTTCGTACAGCCGTTGTGCGGCGCTTCCCTGCAGGACGTTCAGCCGGACGGTCAGGCCTTCGGCGTCGGATCGCTCCAGCAGTTCGCGCAGCACGGCCGAGCCGAGGCCGCGGCCCTGGAGTTCCTGGGCGAGGTAGAAGTGCTCGAACCACCACGTGTCCTCGCCCGGGCGGAATGTCACGCAACCCGCGAAGTCGCCGTCCGTCTCGATGACCGACGTGTAGTCCGGGGAGAAGGCGTCCCGGAACCGCTGACGGACCCGGTGCTCGTCGAAGCGGCCCAGCCGCTGCAGGTCCGGGCGCATGACCGACGCGCGCAGGTCCGCGATCGCCTCGACGTCTGTCGGCTCCGCGCGGCGCAGCGTCCACGTCATCGGGTGGTCCGACCCGATCCCGTGCGTCGCGAACCCCGGCCGCCCCCCGTCTGTTGTCATGCGCGGGAGTATCCCAGAGGGCCGTCCGCGGGCTGGTAGCAGGGGGTGGCCGGTCGGGCCCGCACCGGGCGACCGAGGGTGGGCGGGCCCGCCGGCGCCAGTGACCAGGGTGGGTGGGCTGGCAGGCCGAGGGCCGGGGTGGTGGGCTCGTAGGCCGGTGACGGGGGTGGGGCGTAGGCCGGTGGCCGGGGTGGGTGAGAAATGGGTGGCAGGCGGCGGGTCGTGGGCGGTTGACTTGGCCGATCTTCGTCGGAGGGAGTTCCATGATCGTGGTCACCGGGGCGTCCGGGGTGCTCGGTCGTCTGGTCATCGACCGGTTGTCCGCTCGGCCCGATGTGGTGGCCGTCGTGCGCGATCCCGTACGGGCCCCGCAGGGCGTCCGGGTACGGCGGGGCGACTACGACGAGCCGGACAGCCTGCACGAGGCGTTCGAGGGGGCCACACGGCTCCTGCTCATCTCGTCGCCGGAACTCGACCCGGCGCGCAGGATCAAGCAGCACCTGGACGCGGTCGCGGCGGCGGCCGACGCCGGGGTCGGCGCCATCGCCTACACGAGCCTGCTGGGAGCGGGCACCGTCGCCACCGGCGCCACCGAGGCCCATCACGCCACCGAACGGGCCATCCTCGACAGCAGCCTGCCGTACACGCTGCTGCGCCACCCCTACTACGGCGACGCCTTCGTGCCGCAGGTCTCCGGCGGCGAGCTCGCCGGCAGCACCGGCGGGCGCGGGCTGAACACCGCTTTCAGGTCCGACCTGGCGGATGCCGCCGTTCGGGTGCTGACCGGGGACGGGCATCTGGGGCGGGCGTACGACTTCACCGGGCCGTTGTGGACCTACCGGGAGGCAGCCGAGGTGCTGGGGGTGCCCTACCGGGAGGTGCCCGATGCCGGGCCGGGGCCGATGAGCTGGCTCAATGCGCAGGTACGGGCGGGGGCGCTGGAGTTCCAGAGCCCGGACCTGGCTCACGTGCTGGGCAGGCCCGCAGAGTCGATGCTCGATCGGCTGCGCGAGTAGCACGCCTGACTCCTCGGGCCTCAAGTTTCACCCAAGTCCCGCACAACCCTCTCCCGCCAGACTCCCGGGATCAGTCCGATCTTGAGGAGATTGAGGAGATCGAGGTGCGTAGAGCATGGACGGCACTGGCCGCCGCTCTGGCGCTGGCTGCGCGGCGACGGCACCAAGGGGCCTATCCGCACGGCCCAGGTCAAGGGCGGGGCGGTGGTCGTACGGGATCGGCAGATGTTCGCGGCGAGCACGTCGGGGTGGCAGGCGCTGCAGGTGCTCAGCCCCCGGAAGGCGACCTCGGCCAAGGCCCGCTTCACGGTGTCGTGTGACCCCCTGCGGTTGGAGGACGTTTCCGAAGACAGAACGCGCATCGGGGTCACGCTGGCCACGCCCGCGCCGTACCGGGGAGCGTGCCGGGCGCCCGGCCGCACGGTGACGTTCGACGGGCGGATCACGGTGTCGAGGACGCCTGCGGCGGTGGCGTACCGGTGGGTGGACGGCGACGGCGGCGCCGAGCCGGTCGAGCGGCTGTGGCTCACCGCGCGGAGCACGGCGGTCAGCTCCCGCCGGACGTTCCTGACCGGCCATTCCGGCCATCGCCGGCTGGAGATCCTGGACGTCAAGGGCCGCGTGACGGACTCCGCCCAGGTCCCCTACCGCGTGACCTGCACCGACCCGCCCCAGCCCGGCCCGGTCGCCGCCGCCGCCAACCCGCGGGTGACGCCCGCGCGGTACGAAGGGCCGTGCGGACGGCCGGTGGAGTTCGTGTTCCGCGTCGACCTCGCGGTCACCAAGCCGGCCAAGGTCACCTACCAGTGGGTACGCGGCGACGGCACGACCATCCCCGGCGAGGTCATGCTCGGAGGAGACCTGACCACGGTGCTGGAGACCACCTGGAAGGTGACGGACCCGTCGAAGGTGAGCGGCGGCTCGGCGTACTTGCGCGTCCTCACCCCGAACGCGACCACCACCCAGCCTGCCGCCTTCACGATCACCTGCCGGAACGGCGACGCGGTCACGATCACCGGAACCCAGGTCATCGAAAGCCGGAACCCGCAGCCCTGTCCGGGAACGTCCAAACAGTTCACGATCCTCTCGCAGGTCACCCCGACGCCCTCCGCGTCGCTGCCGCTCACGATCAGCTACCGGTGGCGCTGGGCCGACGGCAGCTACACCGCGCCGTTCACCCACACCTTCACCCAGGCCGCCGCACTGCGTCCGCAACGGGTCTGGGACGAGTGGATCAGCAAGACCGGCAAGATCTGGCTGGAGGTGACCGCGAACGACAGGGTCACGCGCGGCGAGGCGATCGGCTACGCGGTCGACTGCGGTGGCAAGCCGCCCGCGGATTCATACCCGCACGTGGTCTCGGTCACCGAAGCCTCCGTCACCCCGGCGACCTACCGGGGCGAGTGCCCGGTCACCTTGAAAGCCCGGGCCAAGGTGACGGTGTCGGCGCCGATGGAGCAGATGATGTACGCGCAGTGGTACTTCGACGAGACCTTGGCCGCCTGGCTCGACGGCGCGGCCTTCCCGCCGGGTGATCCGCTGACCAAGGTCATCGAGCGCGAGTTCACGGTGGACGAGTCCACGGGCAAGACCGTCACCGGATACATGGAGACCAGGCTGCCCAACGTCATCGCCTCCGGCCCGATGACGTACTTGGTCACCTGCACATAGAGAAACCCTAATTCCCTACCAATTCAATTGACTTTAGAGGTAGGGCGATCTACGTTTGATGGCGTGACGACGACGGCTCTGACCATCAGGGGTCACGTGGACTTCTGCCGCGTGGCCAGCGCGCTCTGTCCTTCCTTCCCAACGCAGGCAATCCCTCTAACGGAAGGAAAAATCCCATGTCATCCCTGTCCATCATCCCCGTCGCCGGCCGGATAGGCGCGGAGATCTCCGGCGTACGGCTCGGCGGCGATCTGCCCGCCGGCGTCGTCGCGGAGATCCGCCTGGCGCTGCTCGGCCACAAGGTGGTCTTCTTCCGCGGACAAGACCATCTCGACGAGCAGAGCCAGGTGGCCTTCGCCCGGTTGCTCGGCGAACCGACCGCCGCGCATCCGACCGTCCCCTCGCTCGACGGGAACGACCACGTCCTCGACCTCGACTACCGCGACGGCCAGAAGGTGGATCGCTGGCACACGGACGTGACGTTCGTGGACCGGCCGCCGCTGGCGTCGGTGCTGCGGGCCGTCGCCGTTCCGGCGGCCGGCGGCGACACGCTGTGGACCAACACCGTGGCCGCGTACGAGCACCTGCCCGCCGAGCTGCGGGACCTGCTCGACCGGCTGCGGGCCGTGCACACCAACCAGCACGACTACGTCCGCATCGCCACCTCCGACGATCCCGAACGGGCGCGGGAACGCGCCGAGGTGTTCGCCTCCACGGTGTTCGAGACCGAGCACCCGGTGGTGCGGGTGCACCCGGAGACCGGCGAACGCTCGATCCTGCTCGGGGACTTCGCCAAGCGGCTGGTGGGGCTGTCGGCGCACACGTCCGCCTCGCTCATCCGGCTGATCCAGGAGCACGTCACCGAGGTCGAGAACACCGTGCGCTGGCGCTGGGCACCCGGCGACGTCGCCATCTGGGACAACCGGGCAACGCAGCACCGGGTGGTGCACGACTTCGGCAACCGTCCGAGGCGGCTGCACCGGGTCACGATCGCCGGTGACGTGCCGGTGGGCGTGGACGGCCGGCCCAGTGTCGTGCTGAAGGGCGACGCGGCCGCCTACTCCCCGATCGCCGCCTGACCTCTGCTCCTTGTGCATGGCCCTGGCCCCGATGACGTGGCCAGGGCCATACGCATGTCCGGGCCCTGTGGGTGGAAATGGAACGGCCGCCCGGCGATGTGCCGGGCGGCCGCTCAGTCGTTTCTCTAGGGGTGGGCGATGAAGCGGCCGAAGCGGCCCTGGTGGTAGATGAGGGGACGGCCCGGGCTGTGCACCCTGGCCTCGGCTACCAGGCCGACCACCAGGGTGTGGTCGCCGACGTCCACGGTCTCGTGCGGGAGGCAGATGAGGTGGGCGGAGACGTCCTGGAGCAGGGGCGCGCCCAGAGGGCCCGGACGCCAGCGGGTGGGCTCGGCGAACCGGTCGATGTCCTTGCGCGCGAACCTGGCGGCCAGCTCGGCCTGGTCGCTGGCCAGGACGTTGACCGCGAAGTGGTCCGCGTCGCGCAGCCAGGGCCAGGTGGTGGAGGACTGGTCGACGTAGAACGAGACCAGGGGTGGGTCGAGGCTGACGGAGGAGAAGGACGTGGCCGTCAGCCCGACGGGGATGCCGTCGTTCTGGGCCGTGATGATGACAACCCCGGCCGCGTGTACGGCGAGCGCCCGACGGAACCCGTCGGGGTCGACCGCACTTCTCTCCGGCTCCTCCGGGGCCGGGCGCGTCGCAGGCACCGTCGGCGCCTCGGACGCGCGCCCATTGCGGGAGCCAGGCACAGGGCGGGAGTCGGGCACAGGGCGGGGGTCTGAGGTGCGGCGGGCGTCCCGGGCCTGGCGGGCCTCTCTGGCTCGGCGGGCCTCCCGGGCGGCCACCGTCTCCGTCACGAAAGCGCCCCTTCCTTGAGCACAGCGGCCACCTGCGGCGCCACACGATCGGCCCACCCCGCCACCACCTCTCCCAGCTCCGGAATCTGCGACTCCAGCACCGCCAGTCCCGGTGTCGGCACGAAGGCGCCCAGTTCCACCAGCAGCGGGCGCAGGTGCACCTCCACCGCCAGCGAATGCTTGGGATCCCCCATGACCAGGAGCGGCAGCGCCGCCGTGCCCGCCAGCGCGTCCGGTGGCAGGCGGTCGAGGAACGACTTCAGCAGCCCCGTGTAGGTGCCCTTGTAGGTGGGGCTCGCCACGACGAGGATGCTCGCGCCGGTCACCAGTTCCAGGGCCGCGCGCACGTCGGGGTGCGCGACGGGTGACAGCAGGTGGGGCGCGAGGCCCGACAGGTCCACGACCTCGTACGCCTCCGAGGCAGCACCCAGGCGGTCGCCGACGGCCAGGGCGGCGGAGGTCGCCACCGAGAGCGTGCGGGAGCCGGGCCGGGGGTTGCCCACGAGGGTCACGATGCTCATCGCGCCACCGCCACTTCGCGGCGTCCGCCGGCGGCGTAGCGGGACGGGGGTCTGGGCAGGCCGTAGTTCTCGCGGAGCGTGCGCCCCTCGTACTCGTACCGGAACAGGCCCCTGATCTGCAGCTCCGGCACCACGTGGTCGACGAAGTCGCTCAGGCCGCCGGGCAGGATCGGCGGCATGACGTTGAACCCGTCGGCCGCGCCGGCCAGGAACCATTCCTGGAGCTGGTCGGCGATCTGCTCCGGCGTTCCCGCGAGCACGCGGTGGCCCCGGCCGCCCGCCAGGCGGTTGAGGAGCTGCCTGACCGTGAGGTTCTCGCGCCTGGCCAGGTCCACGACGAGCTTGCGGCGGCTCTGCGCGCCCTCCGTCTCCACGGGCACGTCGGGCAGGGGCCCGTCCAGCGCGTCCTCGGTGAGGTCGATGCCGGTCATGTGGGAGAGCTGCGCCAGCCCGTACGCGGGGATGATCAGGTCCTCCAGCTCCTTCTCCAGCCGCAGCGCCTCGCGCTCGGTCGAGCCGATGATCGGCGAGATGCCCGGCAGGATGAGCACGTCCTCGTGCCGCCGCCCGTAGGCGGCCAGCCGCCGCTTCAGGTCGGCGTAGAACTCCTGCCCTTCCCGCAGGGTCTGCTGGGCGGTGAAGACGGCCTCGGCGTAGCGGGCGGCGAAGTCCTTGCCGTCCTCCGAGGACCCGGCCTGGACCAGGAGCGGGTGGCCCTGGGGTGAGCGGGAGGTGTTCAGGGGGCCGCTGACCGAGAAGTGCTCCCCCGCGTGCTCGATCGGGTGGATCTTGCCGGTGTCGGCGTAGTCGCCGGCGACGCGGTCGCCCAGGATCGCGTCGTCCTCCCAGCTGTCCCACAGCTTCCGCGTGACCTCCAGGAACTCGCCGGCCCTGGCGTAGCGGTCGGCGTGCGAGGGACGGACGATGCCGAAGTTGCGGGCCTCGGCCTCGCCGGCGGAGGTGACGATGTTCCAGCCGGCCCGGCCGCCGCTGATGTGGTCGAGCGAGGCGAACTTGCGGGCCACGTGGAAGGGCTCGTTGTACGTCGTCGACACGGTGGCGATGAGGCCGATGTGATCGGTGACGGCGGCCAGGGCCGACAGCAGGGTCAGGGGTTCGAGGCCGCCGAGCGCGTTGTGCCGGACGTTGCCGTGCAGGGCCACGCCGTCGGCGAGGAAGACGGAGTCGAGCTTGCCGCGTTCGGCGATCCTGGCGAGCTCCTGGTAGTGGCGGACGTCGGTGAGGCGGGCGGGTTCGGTTCGGGGGTGTCTCCAGGCCGCCTCGTGGTGGCCGACGCCCATGAGGAAGGCGTTCAGGTGGAGCTTTCTCGTCAAGTGGTCCTCCAGGTGGAGAAGCGGCGCTCGACGCCGACCAGGAGCAGGTTGAACAGCAGGCCGAGTACGGAGATCGTGATGATTCCCGCGTACATGTCGGGGATGCGGAAGCTGGACTGGGTGTCGAGGATGAGATACCCGAGTCCGGCCTTGGCGCCCACCATCTCGGCGAAGAGCAGGACGAGGATCGAGTACGCGCCCGCCAGCCGCACCCCGGTGAAGATGGTGGGCACGGCGGCGGGCAGGATCACCTTCTGGAACAGGCGGACCGGGCCGAGGCCCATCGACCTGGCCGACTTGATGAGCAGCGGCTCGACGGTCTTCACGCCGCTGATCGTGTTGAGCAGGATCGGCCACGCGCACGCGTACAGCACGAAGGTGACCTTCGTCGTCTCCCCGATGCCCAGGATCAGCGTGAACACCGGCAGCAGCGCCACCGCCGAGGTGTTGCGGAACAGCTCCAGCAGCGGGGTGAGGAAGTCGGCGACCGGCTTGTACCAGCCGATCAGCAGGCCGAGCGGGATCGCCAGCACGATGGCCAGGCCGAAGCCGGACAGCGAGCGGGCGAGGGACGCCTCGAGGTGCTCGGGGAGCTGGCCGCCGACGAGGAGGTCGTACCAGGCGACGAGGTTCTCCGAGAGCGGCGGGACGAAGACGGGGTCGACGACGCCGAGCCTGGGCAGCACCTCCCAGGCGGCGAGGAGGAGCAGGATGGCGGTGGAGTTCGTGACCGCCCGCCTGAGCCACCGCCCGCCGAGAAGCCGCCGGCGCGACGGCTCCGTCAAGGCCGAAGCCGAGGTCGGAGCCGGAGTCGAGGCCGGAGTTGGAGCCGGGGTGGCCTCGTAGTACTGGTGGACGTCGCCGGGGAGCAGTTTCTGGTCAGCCACGACTGGTCGCCACCTTCCGCTCCTGCACCTGCGCCGCCGCGACCTCTTCCCGCAGCAGCCCCCACACCCGGTGCCGGTATTCCCCGAACACCGGATCCGCCCGCAGATCTCCCTCGCGCGAGGCGAAGCGCACGTCGATGACCTCCTTGATCCGCCCCGGCCGGGAGGTCATGACGGCGACCCGCTGCCCGAGGTAGACGGCCTCGTCGATGCCGTGCGTGATGAACACGACGGTCTTGCCGGTCTGCTCCCACACGTGCACGAGCTCCTCCTGGAGGGACTCGCGGGTCTGCGCGTCCAGGGCGGCGAACGGCTCGTCCATCAGCAGCACGTCGGGGTCGAACGCGAGGCTGCGCGCGATGGCCACCCGCTGGCGCATGCCGCCGGACAGCTCGTGCGGATAGCGCTCCTCGAACCCGGCCAGCCCCACGAGCGCGAGGTGCTCGCGGGCCCGCCGCGCCCGTTCCTTCCTGGGCACGCCCTTGGCCTCCAGCCCGAACTCGACGTTGGACTGCGCCGTGCGCCAGGGGAACAGCGCGTACTGCTGGAAGACGATGCCCCGGTCGAGCCCGGGCCCGGTCACCTGCGCGCCGTCGATGAGGATCTCGCCGGACGTCGGCGCGGTCAGCCCGGCGATGAGGTCGAGCAGGGTGGACTTGCCGCAGCCGCTGGGGCCGACGAGCGTGAGGAACTCGCCCTCGCGCACGTCGAGGTCGATGCCGGACAGCGCGGTGAACGGCTGGTCGGCGTCCCTGACCTGGAACGTCTTGGCCACGTTCCGGATGCTGATCTTGGTCATGACCCGCTCCCGCCGGCATAGGGGTTGAACTGGTTGGTGTAGAGGTCGGAGACCTTCACCTGGCCGGGCTTGATCTCGCCCTCGCGCTCCAGCCAGCCGGTCCAGGTCTTGAACTCCTGGTCGGCGATGACACCGCCCTTGGCGGCGATGCCGGTGCTCTTCCAGAACCGCACGGCGTCGGCGCTCTCGTTGCGGCCGCGCTTGGCGATGATCTGCTGGAACTTGGCGACGACCTCCTCGCGCGAGTGGGTTTGCGCCCACTCGATGGCCTTCGCGAATCCGGTCACGAACGTCTTGACGGTGTGGGGGTTGGCGGCGATGAAGTCCTCGCGGAGCACGACGGACCCGGCGGTGAACGGCCCGAACAGGTCCACGTCCTTGAACAGGGGGCGCAGGCCGCCACGTTCCAGCGCCTTGTCCCTGAGCACGCCGCCGAGGGTGCCGACGTCGAGCTGCCCCTGGCGCAGGGCCTGCTCGGTGTTGACCGGCGGGATCACCACGAGCTGGACCTGCTTGACCTCCTCGGGCGTCAGCCCTTCGCGCTTGAGGTACTCCTTGATGACGGCCTCGTGGTGGGCGCCGAGGGTGTTGACGCCGATCTTCTTGCCGATCAGGTCCCGGGCGGACCTGATCGGGCTGTCCTCTTTGACGTAATAGCCGTTGTAGGTGGCCTGGTCGGAGCCGTAGTAGCCGATCACGGCCTTGATCGGCGCCTTGGCGGCCTTGAGCTTGACGATGGCGCCGTTGAAGGCGCCGCCGAAGTCGGTCTGCCCGGTCGCGGCCGACTGGATGTCCTGGGGGCCGGAGGTGGTGTTGCCGACCCACTTGAGCTTGACGTCGCCGAGATAGCCGAGCTCCTCGGCCAGTTCGGGGAAGGTGACGTTGCCGGCGCTGCCCTGGTAGCGCAGCACCTTCACCTCTTGTTGGGGGTTCGCCTGGGCCGTGCCGCAGGCCGCCAGGACGGCGGACATCAAGGCGGCCAGGAGGGCATGTCTGGTCTTGATCACGTTGTTTCCTCTGAAGGGGAGAGAGGGGGGTTCAGCGGTACGTGATCAGCGACACTGCGCGCTGGCGACGTGGCCGAAGTCCACGTGCGGGCGCCGGGTCAGGTAAAGGCCCATGCCTACGAAACTACGTTCCCCGGTCCCTAAAGTCAACTTTTCCTACTGGACATACATGAATTACCGCCAGGCGTCCGCGAGCAGCTCATACGAGCGGACGCGGTCGGCGTGGCCGTGCGTGATGGTGGTGATCAGCAGCTCGTCGGCCCCGGTGACCCGCTGGAGCACCCGCAGCCCGTCCGCCACCGCCTCCGCGTCCCCGACGAACTGGGTGTCGAGGCGGTCGGCCACCAGCTTCCTGTCCTCCTCGCTCCACACGTGGGCGTCTGCCTCCTCCGGCGTGGGGTACGGCATCGCGCCCTGCCCGGTGCGGATGCTGCGTACCCACAGGCCGTAGGGCTTGGCCAGCTCCCGCGCCGTGGCCGCGTCCCGCGCCACGACGACGTCGGCGGACACGATCACGTACGGCTCCTCCAGGACGTCGGACGGCTTGAACGCCTCCCGGTACGCCTCCACCGCCTCCAGCACACTGGCCGGGCTGACGTGGTAGTTGGCGGCGAACGGCAGGCCCCGCTCCCCCGCCACCTGCGCGCTCTGGCCGCCGCTGCTGCCCAGGATCCACACCTCGACGTCCGCGCCCTCGCCCGGGATCGCATGGGCGCTCCGCCCGTCGGCGGAGGTGTAGGTGCCGGCCAGGAACGCCTGGACGTCGTCGAGCTGGTCGGCGAAGTCCGGCGTCTCGGCGCCGGGCTGCTGGAGGAGGGAGGCCTGGACGGCGAGGTGCGGCGCCGCCCTGATCAGCGCGGAGAAGTCGAACGGGGGCGGGATGAGCAGCCCGTCCACCACCCTCGCCTCGGAAGGAGGAGGCTCCGGGGGACGTTCCGAGGGGCGGGCGAGCTCGGCGCGGCGCTGGCCGGAGCGGCCGAGACCCAGGTCGATGCGCCCCGGATGGGCCGCGTCCAGGAGGCCGAACTGCTCCACCACCGCCAGCGGCGTCTGGTGACCGAGCTGCACCGCCCCCGAGCCGACCCGGATCCGGCCGGTCGCCGCGGCGACCAGCCCGATGAGCACGGCGGGCGCCGAGCTGGCCACACCCGCCGCGAAGTGGTGCTCGGCCAGCCAGTACCGGTGGTAGCCGAAGGACTCGGCCTGCCGCGCCAGGTCGACGGTGTTGCGGATCGCGTCCCGGCCGGTCCCGCCGGAGGGGATCGGCGCCAGGTCGAGGATGGACAGGGGGACCGTCATGAGGAGCCTCCGGGGAACGGGAGCGGCCTGCTGGGTATCTCCTTGCGCAGCACGGGAGCGATGTCCGACTGGAACAGCTCCAGCGCCGAGCGGTGCTGCGCGTCCGTCAGCCCGTCGGCGTCCGCGTGCAGGTGCATCACCTCGTGCCCGAACCGGTCGTGGTAGCGGTGCACCTTGTCGATGATCTGCTGCGGGCTCCCGACCAGGATGGAGCTGCGCTCGATGGCGTCCTCCAGCGAGTGGAAGACGAGCGGGGCGCCGTACCGCTTGAAGGTCTCCTGGCGGGCCTCGAAGATCGGCCGGTACGTCTCGATGGCCTCCTGCGAGGTCTTCGCGGCGTAGTAGCCCGCGGTGCCCGCTCCGACCAGGGCTTCGGCCGGGTCGTGCCCGTAGTGCGCCCACCGCTCCCGGTAGTGTTCGATCAGCTCGGCGTAGGGCTCGATGGGGTTGGTGACGTTCGCGGAGAAGAGCGGGTCGCCGAAGCGCGCGGCCAGGTCCACCGACTCCTTGCTGGTGGCGCTGCCGTGCCAGACGCGCACCGGCCGCTGGAGCGGGCGCGGCCAGGTCTCGGCCTCGGTCAGCGACGGCCTGAACCGCCCCTCCCAGGTGACCTTGTCCTCCCGCCACAGCCTGCGGAACAGCTCGTACGACTCGCGGTTGCGCTCCCACTGGTCCTCGGCGGTGACGTGGAAGAGCTGGGCCTGGGCGGCGCCGTTCCCCTTGCCGATGATCAGTTCGAGCCGCCCGCCGGACAGGTGATCGAGGGTGGCGTAGTCCTCGTACGCCCGGACCGGGTCCAGCAGGCTGAGCGTGGTGACCGCGGTGAACAGCCGGATGTGGGAGGTCCGGGCGGCGATGTGGCTGAGCACCACGGGCGGGGAGGAGGAGATGAACGGCCGCTCGTGCCGCTCCCCCACCCCGAACCCGTCGAACCCGAGCTCCTCGGCCAGGACCGCGTTGGAGACGACCTCGCGGAATCGCTCGTTGGTGGACGTGCGGCCGTCATGAGCGATCAAGGTGATGGCCAGAAATTTCACGCAATATCTGCTTTCTGGGAGGCGTAACGGTTGATCGCGCGCGGCAGGCCGAGGTGCCCGCGCAGGGTGGCGGCCTCGTACCGGCTCCTGAAGGCGCCGCGCCGCCGCAGCTCGGGGACCAGCTCGCGGGTGATCGCCGCCAGGTCGTGCGGCACGGCGCCGGGCCGCAGCCGGTACCCCTCGATCCCGGCCTCCTGCCAGTCCAGCAGCAGGTCGGCCAGCTCGGCGGCGGAGCCGGCGAAGGTGTACGCGTCCGATTCGGGCGGCGCGGCGAGCCCGTCGAGCCGGTCCTTCCGGTCAGCCGCGTGGTCGCCGACGTGGACGAGCAGGTCGGCCAGGATCTTGAGCGGGTGCCCGTCCCTGGGACGGCTCCTGACCTGCTCGACGATGTCCCGCGCGTGGTCACGGCTGTGCGGGGTGACGAGGACGACGTCGGCGGCGCGGGCGGGCAGCTCGTACGGCACCGGCGACCCGCCGTGGTCGAGCACGGTCACGACCGGCTGCCCTTGCGGCGGCCTGGGCGTGATCGACGGCCCCTTGACGGAGAACCGGGATCCGGCGAAGTCGATGTAGTGGAGCTTGTCCCGGTCGACGAACCGGCCGGTGGCCACGTCGCGGATCTCGGCGTCGTCCTCCCAGCTGTCCCACAGCCGCCTGGCCACCTCCACGGCGTCGGCCGCCTCCTCGAAGAGGTCCGCGATGAGCTCTCGGGCCCGCTCGTCGGGCTCCCACCGGCCCGCCGTGTCCCGTTTGGGGATGAGCGCCGGGATCTCCCTGCGGCCGAAGTGAGCCGCCTCCCAGGCGCGGGCCGAGACCTGGACCCGCCACCCCGCGCGCCCCAGGCTGACGTGGTCCAGGCTCGCGATGCCGACGGCCACGTGGAACGGCTCAGTGTGCGTCGTCGTGGCCGTGGGCACCAGCCCGATGCGCGTGGTCAGCGGCGCGAGCGCCGCCGCGAGCAGCACCGCGTCGAACCGGCCGCGCACCTGGTCGGTGCGGTCGTCGGGCCCGTCGAGGCCCGAGGACTGCAGGCCCAGGGCGTCCTCGATGGTGACGAAGTCGAGCAGACCGTGCTCGGCCTCGGCGATCAGCCCGGCCCAGTGGCGGGCGGTGAACAGCTCCCGCGCGTCGACGGCGGGGTCCCGCCAGGCGGCGGGATGCCAGCCGGCGCCGTCGAGCGCGACGGCCAGGTGCAGGGGTGGCCGCGTCATGCCGCGCCTCCCAGCCCGAGGTGCTCGCGGAGCGTGGCGCCCTCGTAGTCGGTACGGAACACGCCGCGGTCCTGCAGCAGCGGCACCACCTCGGCCACGAAGTCGTCCAGCCCGCCCGGCGTGAGGTGCGGGACGAGGATGAACCCGTCGGCGGCGTCCGTGCGCACGAACTCCTCGATCTGCGCGGCCACGGTCGCGGGCGAGCCCACGAACGACTGCCGCCCGGTCATGTGGATCACCAGTTCGCGGATGCTCAGCTCCTTCTCCTCGGCCACGGCCCGCCATCGCGCCGCCACGGCGACCCGGTCGGCCACCTGCACCCGGCCCTGGGAGACGCCCTGCTCGACGGCGGGCTCCACGTCGGGCAGCGGTCCTTCGGGGTCGTAGGCGGACATGTCCCGGCCCCAGATCTGCTCCAGGAAGGCGATCGCGGTCTGCGGCCCCACCTGCTGGCGGCGGATCTCGGCGGCGCGCTCGGCCGCCTCGGCGTCGGTGTCGCCGAGCGCGAACGTCGCCGCCGGCATGATCTTGAGCTGGTGCGGCTGCCGCCCGTACGTGGCCAGCCGGCGTTTGACGTCGGCGTAGAAGGCCCGGCCCTCCTCCAGCGTGCCGTGGCGGCTGAAGATGACGTCGGCGTTGGCCGCGGCGAACTCCCTGCCCTCGTCGGAGTCCCCCGCCTGGATGACCACGGGGTGGCCCTGCGGGCCGCGCGGGACGTTGAAGCGCCCCTCGACGGTGAAGTGGCGGCCCCGGTGGCTGACCGCCGAGACGGACCCGGGCCGCAGGAACCGCCCGCTCTCCTGGTCGGCGAGCACGGCGTCGGGCCGCCAGGAGTCCCACAGCTCGCGCGACAGCCGGACGAACTCCTCGGCCCGCGTGTAGCGCTCGGAACGATCCAGGTAGCCGCCGCGGCGGAAGTTCTCACCGGTGAAGGCGTCGGAGGTGGTGACCACGTTCCAGGCGGCCCGGCCCGCGCTGAGGTGGTCGAGCGTGGCCAGCCGCCTGGCCAGCTCGTACGGCTCGTTGAAGGTGGCGTTGACGGTGGCGGCCAGCCCGAGGCGTTCGGTGACGGCGGCCAGCGCGGCCAGCACGGTGAGCGACTCGGGGCGGCCGACCACGTCCAGGTCGTGGATGCGGCCCTTCAGCTCGCGCAGCCGCAGGCCCTCGGCCAGGAAGAAGAAGTCGAACTTGCCCCGCTCCGCGGTGCGGGCCAGGTCGGCGAACGACTCGAAGTCGATCTGGCTGCGGGAGCGGGGGTCGGTCCAGACGGTGGTGTTGTTGACGCCGGGGAAGTGCGCGGCCAGGTGGACCTGCTTCATGCGACCTGCTCGCGGTGGCAGGGGACGTCACATTCGGTCATGATGTGCTCCTTGGCTCAATACCCAGTTAAACAGTAGGAAAACTGGGTATCGCTGTCAACGGAGCGCGGAAGCAGGCAGCGGGATGGCGGGGAACGGATTGTCGGGCAGCAGGATGACGCGGCGCGGATGGTCGGCCTGACCTGCGGCGTCGAGGTGGAGGAGGGCGGCGCCGATGCCGGCCGCGCCCACCATGTAGCCGGTGTCGGCCGTCACCTCGCCCGGCCGCAGCCGCCGGTAGGCCTGGTACCAGCGGTAGCCGCGCCCGTCGTGGTCGGTGGCCCGGCCGATCAGGTCGGTGGCGAGCCCGCGGGCGTACTCCAGGTGGGACTCCTCCCCCGTCGCCGCCCACAGCCCCACGAAGAACTCGATGAGCCCGGCCGTCCCGCAGCACTGGCAGGCCACGTTCCAGTAGCCCTCGGTACGGCGGCGCGGCACGCCGCTCTTGACGATGCCGCTGGCCAGCCGCTCCACCCACTCCAGGTCGCCGGGGTCGCCCCCCACCCGGTACAGCTCGTAGAACATCCTGGCCACGCCCGCCGAGCCGGAGCAGAAGCCCAGATAGTGCAATTCCCTGGCGTGCGGCACGTGGTGCGGCACGACCGCGCAGCCGCCGGCCACGACGCTGACCTCGCGGACGAAGGCCGCGCCGCTGCGCGCGGCGAACAGGAAGCGCTCGTCGCCGGTCACCCCGTACAGGCGGGCCAGCAGGAACGCGGTCCCGGCCGTGCCGGCGAGGAAGCCGGGCGTGACGGCGTCCACGGGCAGGTCGGCGCAGTCGCCGAACCGGTGCCCGGGGACGGGCAGCCGGGCGATCCGCAGGCCCGCCTCGACGGCCGCCTCCTCGTACGCGGGCACGCCGAGGTGGGCGGCGGCCCGCAGCAGCCCGAGGATGACGCCACCCTCGCCACGCTGCGCGGGATCCCGCGACCACCCGACACCGCCCTCGGACTCCCGGCCCCGGCGGACGATCACGTCCGCGATCGCGGCGGCCTCGGCCTCGAACGCGCCGTCGCCGAGCACCCAGCCCGCCTCCATGAGCGCGACCATCGTGCCGGTCAGCCCGTGGTAGAGGGAGACGTCGTCCTGCTCGCGCCAGGTGGCGGCGAGCCTGCGGGCCCCCTGCCTGGCGTCCTCCAGGTACGCCTCGTGGCCGGTGGCCGCGGCCAGTTCGAGGAAGAACAGCACGACGCCCGCCGCCCCCGAGTAGAGGGACGAGGGCTCGGAGGTGACCGCCGACCCGCCGTGCGGATCGGGATTGGCCAGCCAGCGCCTTCCGTGCTCGTCGTCGGCCGCGGCGGATCTGATCCATCGCCCCGCCAGGATGGCGGCGGTCAGCGGGGAATCGGCTCGGGCGCTCGACGCGCGGATCCTGTCCAGACTCACCCGTCCAGTATCCCACACATTTGGTAGGAAATTCAGGAAAGCCGAGGAACCGCCGCGACCAGTTCCCGCGTGTACGGGTGCCGGGGGCGGGTGAACACCTCCGTCACGTCGCCCTCCTCGACCACCCGGCCGTCCTTCATGACCAGGACCCGATCGCTGACGTGGTGCACCACGCCGAGGTCGTGGCTGATGAACAGCATGGCAGTACCGTACTCGGCCTGGATCTCGGCGAGCAGGTCCAGCACCTGGGCCTGGATCGAGACGTCGAGCGCGGAGACCGGCTCGTCGCAGACCAGCACGTCGGGGCGGGGTCCGAGGGCCCTGGCGATGGCGACGCGCTGCCGCTGGCCGCCCGACAGCTCGCGCGGGTGGCGGCCGGCGACGCCGGGCGGCAGGCCGACGCGTTCGAGCAGGTCGAGCACCCGCGCCCGGCGCTCGGCCGCGGGCAGGTCGAGCGGCTCGGCGACCAGGCGGCCGACGGTGTGGCGGGGGTCGAAGGAGTCGAGCGGGTTCTGGGAGATGAGCTGGATCCGGCGGCGGAGCGGGCGGCGCTTGCGTTCTGGCACCTGGCTCCACGGGCGGCCGTGCAGGGTGACCTGGCCCGCGTCCGGTTCGAGCAGGCCGAGGGCCAGGCGGGCCAGGGTGGTCTTGCCCGAGCCCGACTCGCCGACGACGCCGAGCGTCTCGCCCTCGCACAGGGTGAACGAGACGTCGTCGACCACCCGGCGCGGCCCGTACGACCTGGACAGGCCGGTGCCGGCGAGCACCGGCGCCGACGGGTTCGGCGTGCGCCGAGGCAAAGGCGAGCCTGGCAGCGCGGTGGACAGGCGGGTGCCCCGGGAGGCGGCCGACGGGACGGCGGCCAGCAGCGAGCGGGTGTAGTCGTGCGACGGCGCCGACAGCACGCTCCCGGCAGGGCCCTCCTCGACGACGCGGCCGTCCTTCATGACGAGGATGCGGTCGGCGATCGAGGCGACGACGGCCAGGTCGTGGCTGATCAGCAGCAGCGCGCAGCCGGCGGCCCGGCGCGCGGCCAGCAGCCGCAGGATCTGGGCCTGCACGGTGACGTCGAGCGCGGTGGTCGGCTCGTCGGCGATGATCAGCTCGGGTCCGGCCGCGATGGCCGAGGCGATCAGCACCCGCTGCCGCAGCCCGCCGGAGAGCTGGTGCGGGTGCTGCCCGACACGCAGCGGCGGATCGGGCACGCCGACCGCGTCGAGCAGTTCGAGCGTCCTGTCGCGGCGCCGTGCCCGCGGGACGACGTCGTGGACGGCCAGCACCTCGCCGATCTCGGCCCCCACGGTCCGCAGCGGGTCGAGGGAGACCAGCGCGTCCTGCAGCACCAGCCCGGCGAACCCGCCGCGCAACCCGCGCCACTGCGCCGGTCCGAAGCCGAGCGCGTCCCGGCCGCCGACGCTGAACGCGGCCGCCCGCACGGTGGCGCCCGGCCCGGCCAGGCCGAGCAGCGTGCGGGCCGTGACGCTCTTGCCGGACCCGGACTCGCCGACGACGGCCACGCACTCGCCCGGGGCGAGCGACAAGGAGACGCCGCGCACGACCTCGGTCCCGCCGAAGCTCACGCGCAGGTCCTCCACGGCGACCAGGGTGGCGACCGTCGGAGGGGAGACAAAGGTCGTCATGGGGTTCTCCCCTCGAAGCGGCGTTGGAGCCGGCGGCCGACGACGGTGAGGCTGACCACGGTCAGCGTGATCGCGACGCCCGGGAACAGCGCCTCCCACCAGGCAACCCGCAGGTAGTTGCGGGCCTCTGAGAGCATCGCGCCCCATTCGGCGGCCGGGGGCTGCGGGCCCATGCCGAGGAAGCTGAGCCCGGAGGCGGCGATGACGGCCTGGCCGAGCCCGATGGTGGCCAGGACGGGGATCGGCCCGAGCACGTTCGGCAGCACGTGCCCGGCCGTGATCGCGGCCCTGGACCGGCCGAACGTGACGGCCTGCTCGACGTATCCGGCGTGGCGCACGACGAAGGTCTGGGCGCGGATGACGCGGGCGTAGTTGGGGATCTGGGCGACCGCGATGGCGAAGATGACATTGCCCGTGCCGGGGCCGGTGACGGCGATGACGAGCAGGGCGAGCAGCAGCTCCGGCAGGGTGGACAGGACGTCGAACGACCTGGCCAGCGCCTCGTCCAGCCACTTCGGCGACAGCCCGGCGGCCAGGCCGAGCAGCACCCCGGCGGCCACGGCCAGGGCGGTCGCGGTGACGCCGATGCTGAGCGAGTGGCGGGCGCCGTGCACGACCCTGGACAGCACGTCGCGGCCGAGGTGGTCGCTGCCGAACCAGTGCGCGCCGCCCGGCGGCGCGAGCGCGCTCACCGGGTCGGCCGCCAGCGGGTCCACGCCGGCCAGCAGCCCGGGGGCGGCCACCGCCACCGCCAGCAGGACGAGGAACGCCGCGGGCGCGAGCAGCGAGCGCGACGAGGTCACGGCCGGCCTCCGATCCGGGGGTCGATGGCGCGGTAGGCCAGGTCGAGGAGGGTGCTGATGGTCACGTACACGATGGCCGACAGCAGGACGACGGCCATCACCACCGGCATGTCCCGGCCCGTGACGGCCTGCATCGCCACCTGCCCGAGCCCCGGCCGGCCGAAGAGCACCTCGGTGATGACGGCCCCGCCGAGCAGCGTCCCGGTGAACCACCCGGCCAGCGTCACGGCGGGGATCAGCGCGTGCCGGAGCGCGTGCCTGGCCACCAGCCGCGGCTCGCTCAGCCCACGTGCCCTGGCCGTGACCGCGAACGGCTGCTCCAGCGCCCGCTCCAGGCCGCCGCGCAGCACCTGACCGAGCACACCCGCGATCGGCAGGCCCAGCGCGAGTGCGGGCAGCACGAGCGCCTGCGGCCCGGACGCGCCCGACACGGGGAACCAGCCGAGCGTGAACGAGAACACCGCCAGCAGCACCAGCCCGATCAGGAACGGCGGCACCGACACCGAGACCAGCTCGGCCGCCGAGGCCGCGCCGCGCAGCCACCGGCCCCGCCCCGCGGTCACGACGGCGATCACCCCGGCGAGCGACACTCCGACCCCGGCCGCCGCCAGCGTGAGCTGCAGGGTCGGGCCCACCTGGGTGGACAGGATCTCGCCGACGCCGAGCTGGAGCTGGTACGAGCGGCCGAGGTCGCCGTGGAGCAGCCGCCACAGGTAGGACACGTACTGGACGACCTCCGGCCGGTCGAGCCCCCATTCGGCGACGATCCGCGCCCGGATCTCGGGGGTGTCGGGGCCGTCGCCGACCAGGATGTCGACGGTGTCGCCCGGCGCGAGCAGCAGCGCGACGTACGAGGCGCTGGCCGCCGCCCAGAGCACCGCGAGCCCGGCGAGCACCCGCTTGACGACACCCCTGACCCGGGCTTTGACGGCGTCCCTGTCGCGGGCCGTCGCCGGCTGTCCGGTCATGTGCCGATCCGGACGTCGTACGCGCTGCGCGGCGTGCCGGAGCCGGCCTCGAAGCCCAGGCCCTGTACGCTCTTCTGCGCCGCGATCTGGTCGGCGGGCACGTAGACCGGGAACACGATCGCCTTGTCCTTCACCACGGCCTGCTGCACCTTGGCGTACAGCGCCTTCCGCTCGTCCAGGGAGGCGGAGGCCGCGGCCGTGGCCAGCCACTTCTCCACGTCGGGGTCGGAGAAGCCGGTGCGGTTGATCGGCCCCTTGCGCGGCAGGATCAGGTTGAGCGCGGCGCCCGCGTCGGCGTCGCCGCGGGAGTTCTCGAAGATCTCGTACTCCCCCTCGGTGTAGGCCTTCTGCGCCGTTCCCTGGTCCACGATCTTGACCTGGAGGTCGATCCCGGCGCTCTGCTTGACCTGCGCCTGGATGGCCTGGGCGAGGATGTCGCGGCGGTCGCGGACGAACGGCGCGGAGGCGACGGAGCGCACGGTGAGCCGCCTGCCGTCCTTGACGCGGTAGCCCTGGGCGTCGCGCTGCTTCCAGCCGGCCGCGTCGAGCAGGGCGTTGGCCTTGGCGGTGTCGCCGCCGAAGGCGCCCTCCAGCGAGGCGTCGTAGAACGGCCCGCCCTTGGTGACGACGCTCCACGCCCTGGTGGCGGTGCCCTGGTAGACGGCCTTCAACACCGCGTCCACGTCCACGGCCTCGCGGAACGCCTCCCGTACGCGCTGGTCGTCGAAGGGGGCGTGGGCGGTGTTGAAGTAGTAGGAGAAGGAGGTGCCCGAGTTGAGCGAGGTCTGGTACGTCAGACCCGGATCCTGCTTGATCATGGCGGCGTCGGTGGCCGGGACGCCCTCGATGACCTGCACCTGCCCCGAGGTGAGCGCGCCGACGCGCACCGCCGCCTCCGGCAGGAACCGGTACGTGATCCGCGACAGGTAGGCCGGCCCCTGGTGCCCGGACCCGGCGGGCGGCCACTTGTAGTCCGGGTTGCGCCGGTAGCGGATCTCCTGGCCCCGCACGTACGACTCCAGGATGAACGGCCCGGTGCCGACCAGGTCGGGCCCGCCGGACTTGAGGTCCTTGGCCGCCTTCAGCGACTTCGGCGAGACCTGCCCCGCGAGGGGCGAGGCGAGGAAGTCGAGGAAGAGCGCGTCCGGCTCCTTCAGCGTGATCTCGACGGTGGTCGGCGATTTCACCTCGGCCTTGGCGAAGGACTTGAGCTGGATGGAGGCGATGCCGGGGTTGTAGCCGGGCACCAGGAACTGCTCCAGGTTCGCCTTGACCGCCGCCGCGTCGAACTTCGTGCCGTCGTGGAAGGTCACGTCGTCGCGTAGTTCCAGCGTGTACGTCAGACCGTCGTCCGACACCTTCCACGACTTGGCCAGCCATGGCTGGAACGTGCCGTCCTTCTGGCGCGAGAGCAGCGCGTCGAACTGGTTGAACACGAGCAGCCTGACCTTGTTCTGGCCCCATTGCTGGGGGTTCAAGGTGAGCGGCTGGGTCTCGATGGCCCAGGTCAGGGAGGTGTCCTGGGTTGGCTGGGCGGGCTGCTGAGAGCCGCAGGCGGTCAGGGAGACGACGAGGACGAAGGGGACGATGCCCTTGAGTCTCTTCACACGCATTCCTTGGGGCCGAGGCATTACCTAGCTAAACGGTAGGTAATGCATGAATGCCTGTCAACGTCATCTCGATACGCTTGATCCCCACGGACTCGAAGGAGCCAGCCCGATGATCTTCATTACCGCCAAGTTCCGCATCCTGCCCGAGCACGCCGACCGCTGGCCGGAGATCGTCGCCGACTTCACCGAGGCGACCAGGGCCGAGCCGGGCTGCCTGTGGTTCGACTGGTCGCGCAGTGTCGAGGACCCGGTGGAGTACGTCCTGGTGGAGGCGTTCCGCGACGGCGACGCCGGGGCGGCGCACGTCCAGTCGGCCCACTTCAAGCAGGCCCAGCAGACGCTGCCGCCCCACCTCGCCGAGACGCCGCGCATCGTGAACGCCACCGTCCCGCAGGACGACTGGTCCCTGCTCGGCGAACTGGCCGTCCCGGACCGCGACTAGCGGCCCGCGTGTGGCGGCCGGCCCTCCGAAGCCCGAGGGCCCGAGCGCGGCGCCCCCCTCCCCCCTCGAAGGGACCTTCGCCGGAGTACGGCGGTCAGCGGCCCTGGCGGACGTTGCCGTAGGTGAACAGGCTGATCGGCCCGGGGCCCGCCACAGGCTGCTCGGCGGTGACGGCCAGGGCGATCGTGTTGGTCCCGTGCTCGTCCAGGATCCCGGCGGGGAGCACGAAGTCGCGCTGCGGGCCGATGTCGCCGCCGTACTGGCCGACGTTCCAGCCGTTCAGGAAGATCTGCACGCGGTACGCGGGCGACGGGTCGCCGCCGAAGCGGAGCCCGACCGGCGCGTCCTGGCTCTTGGGGAGGTCGAGGCGGAACGCGGTCCGGAGCCAGGTGACGCCGGGGGCCAGCTCAGCGCTGGCGGTTTTCCAGGATTTGTCGGGATAAGTCGGCAGATGCCAGCCGGTGCGCTCCCCGTACAAGCCGCCGTTGTTGAGCGGCCCGCGCAGCGGGTCCGTGCCCGGTGAGCCCTGGATGCGCCACGAGATCGGGGTGCCGCCGACAGGGCCGCCGACAGTGGCGGCCACCAGGCCGCGCGGCTGCTTGAAGCGCAGGTCGTCGGCGATCCAGTCGTCGTTGTGGCCCATGTTGGCGACGAGGACGGAGATCACGTTGTCCGCGCCCGGCCTGAGCACGCCCGCCGGGAGGTCGAAGTGGCCGGGGCCCGGGTCGGGGTTGGGCGGGGTCGACGCGTCGCCGGAGTCCGCCTCCACGCCTCCCGCGGCCGAGCCGAGATAGCGGCCGTTCAGCCAGACCAGGTAGTTGCCGCGCAGGCCGGTGACGGCGTTCAGGTCGATCCTGGTCTCGGATCCGGCGGCGGTGAAGTGGCCCCGGTACCAGACGTTGCCGTAGTGGTAGCCGTAGTCGTCGGCGTACAGGACGGGCAGGGTCTTCGGCTGGTGCGGGCTGATGGTCGTGGTGTGGTCGGCGGCGGTCCAGCGGGAGTCGTCGAAGCCGGGCGCGGCCTCCGGGGCCTCGGCGCGGGAGCGCCAGGCGGTCAGCGTGGGCAGGCGGACCGGTTCGGGGGCGCGGGTGGCGCCCAGGAGCGAGCCGCTCAGGGTGCGGGTGACGGGTACGTCCTCCGCGCCGATCCGCAGCCGCCTCGCCGCGGGGCCCGCGAACACCTCGACCTGCCCGCCCGCGGTGTCCGCCGCCAGCCTCAGGGTGTCGCCGCTCGCCGAGGCCGAGCGGACCAGCTCGGTGCCGCGGACGAGCACCGGCCCCGCCCCCGTCTCGGCCCGCCAGAACCCGGCCGCCGCTTCGTCCGTGCCGAGCAGGAGCAGCAGCGGCCGCCGCCCGCCGCCCGTGACGAGCACCCGGGCCAGGCCGTCGTGCGTGTAGTCGAGGCGCAGGTCGCCCTCGGTGTACTCGGCCCGTACGTCCCCTTCGAGCACCTTGACCGCCGGCCGCGAGCCGTAGCGCAGGATCGTGGCGCCGGGCGAGCCCGCGGTGCCGTACAGGACGGCGACGTCACGGCCGCCGATGGAGGCGTGCGTCATGATCTCGGACGTGGACAGGACCAGGCGCTGGCCGCCCAGGTCGTACCCGGCGACCAGGACGTGCGCGTCGCGCCCCTTGACCCGCACGGGCACCCGGTGGCGGCCGTCAGGGGCGGCCCAGTCGAGGGTGGCGTCGTCCGTGCCGGTGGCGGCCAGGTCGGCATGTTTGACCAGGACGAACTGGGTGCCGGTGTCGGGGTTCGCGCGGGCCGTGGTGGTGAGGGCGGGGTTGTCCGGCGCGGCCGGCGAGGTGACCGAATCGGTCTTGGCCAGCGGCGCGACGGCCTCCAGGAAGTAGCCCTGGCGCTTGAACTCGTCGTACTTGGGCGTGAGCTGCCGGGCCTCGGTGATGGCGGCGCCGTAGTCGTAGGAGGTGTAGACGTCGTTGGGCTGGGCCAGCCAGCCCCAGTTCGTGCCGCCGTACCCCATGTAGTACGAGAACATCGTCGCCCCGGTCGTGACCAGGTTGTTCTTGTAGAAGTACTTCATGTAGGCCGGTCCGGTCAGCTCGCGGCACTTGTCGTACCCGGCGTTGCCCAGGTCGATCGCGCCCGCCTGGTACTCGGCGGCGAACACCGGGATGTCGTCGCGCAGCCGCTCGGTCAGCCCTTCCCCCCAGGGCCCCCAGACCTCGGGAGTGGCGCACTCGAAGGACTGCGGGTAGTCGTCCACCCCCGGGATCTGCACCGCCCCCGGGCCGGTCGCCCATGTCGAGCTCCAGCTCCCGGCGTCGCAGCAGTCGTTGGTGGTGATCGGCACGTCGATGCCGTCCGCCCGCGCCTGGTCCTGGATGTCCTGCATGTACGCGGCGTCGGTGTTGACCTGGTACTCGTTCTCCGCGTTGTAGAGGATGACCGGGCCGCCGCCGGTGACCTGGTGCCGGGCGATGATCGGGTTGATCCGGTGCAGCCACTCGCGATAGGCGGCCTGGTAGCCGGGCGCGCTGCTGCGGGCCCGGCCCGGTACGGTCTTCACCCAGGCGGGCAGGCCGCCGCCGGTGCTCTCGGCGTTGATGTACGGCCCGGGGCGGGCGATCACGTACAGGCCGGCCTGCCGGGCGGTCCGCAGGAGGCGGTCCACGTCGCGCACGCCGGTGAAGTCGTACACGCCGGGCTTCGGCGAGTGGTACGCCCACGAGAAGTAGATCGAGACCGCGTTGAACCCGGCCGCCCTGAGCTTCTCCAGCACGTCCCGCCACAGCTCGGGGCTCGGCAGCCGGAAGTAGTGGAACTCGGCCGACTGCAGGACGAGCCGCTCGCCGTCCACCTTCAGCGAGTACCTGTCGTACGTGACCTCGTGCGCGGCCGCGCCGACGCCCGCGGGCGCTCCCAGCAGGACGCAGAGCAGGACCGGGAACACCGCGAGCAAGCGCCTCATGGTCGCCTTCCAGGGTCGGCTGCGGACTGTCTTTAATTTGGCGACCATCCAAACAAAAGTCAACGGATCGGACTTGCGGGGCGATCACCGCGCACGGCCTGTTACCGGAAAGTTACGAGCGCCGCGAAACCCTTCGCACGGCGTTCTCCCAGCTCATCGCCATATTTGTGGTTTTTTCCGGGTTATTGACGAAAAACACGCAAGGTCGGCACACTTCGCGTTATGTCACACCCCCGTGGTCCCTTGGCGCAGCTGAGGCGCGGGCACGAAGAGCTCGTGCTCGGGCTGCTGCGCAAGCACGGCCCGCTCAGCCGGGGCGAGCTCGGCAAGCTCTGCCAGCTCTCCCGCACCACCCTGTACGACATCCTCGCCGGGCTGGTCGCCGGCGGCGCGGTCGTCACCGCCAGCCCGCAGGACGCCCCGCGCGGCCGCGGCCGGCCGGCCGAGACGCTGACCCTCAACCCGGAGGCCGGCCAGGCCATCGGCATCGACTTCGCCCGCCGCGCGGTGCACGTCGCCGCCGTCAACCTGGCCCACGAGATCGTCGGCTCGGCCAGCGAGCCGCACGACGCCGACCTGCCCTGGGAGCAGCGGGTGGACCTGGCCGAACGGCTCGTCGGCTCCCTCAACGACGGCGGCCTGCGGCTGGGCGCGCTCAGCGCGATCGGCGCCGGCGTGGTCGGCCCGGTCGGCTGGCCGGAGCCCGAGGACGACCTGGAGTCGGACGAGCCCGCCCACCCCGTGCAGTCGCTGCTGCGCGAGCGGTTCGGCGCGCCGGTGCTGCTGGACAACAACACCAGGCTGGCCGCCCTGGGCGAGGCGATCTGGGGCGCCGCCGCCGGCGACCGCGACGTGCTCTACCTGCGCCTGTCCCACGGTGTCGGCGGCGGCCTGGTGGTCGGCGGCGCGCTGCACCGGGGCGCGTACGGGCTGTCCGGCGAGTTCGGCCACATCACGGTCGACCCGGACGGCGCGCCCTGCGACTGCGGCGGCGCCGGCTGCCTGGAGACCGTGGCCTCGATAAGAGCCGTGCTGGACGCCTACCGCGCCGCGGGCGGGCGGGCCGACGACGTGCCCGAGCTGGTGAAGGCGATCAGGGCGGGCGACGGCACGGCCCTGACCCTCCTGAAGGACGTGGGCGGCGCGATCGGCGGCGTGCTCGCGGCCGTGTGCAACGCGATCGGCCCCTCCGCGATCGTGGTCGGCGGCGAGCTGGCGGAGACCGGCCCCGCGCTGATCGAGCCGGTCGAGCGGGCGCTGCGCGCCCGGGTCATGCCGGTCTCCAGGCACCGCGTCAGCCTGCGCCGGGCCACGCTCGGCGAGGCCGCGGGCGCCCTCGGCGGCATCGCCCTGGTGCTGCACGAGTCCCCGCTGCTGTCCCGCTACCCCGCGGGCCCCGATCTCGCCCCCGACCTCCTCGAGGACACCAAGCAGAGGCAACCATGACTCAGCTCACCACACTGGCCAAATCCCCGGCGGTGCGGCGCGCACCCAGGCACCCTCAGCGGGCCGTCGCGCTCAACCTGATCGCGGTCGCCGCCGGGCTGGCCGTCTGGACGCTGCTGGGCGTTCTGGGCGTGCAGGCCCTGCCGACCCCCCTTGAGGTCGCGGCCAAGGCAGGCGAGCTCATCGCCGACGGCACGCTCCTGGGCGACGCGCTGGCCAGCCTGCGCAGGGTGCTGCTGGGCTTCCTGCTCGGCACCCTGCTGGCCGTCCCGATCGGCTTCCTCATGGGCTGGTACGCCACCGCGCGCGGCCTGCTCGAGCCCTACATCCAGTTCTTCCGGACCATCCCGCCCCTGGCGATCATCCCGCTGGCCATCGTGCTCCTCGGCATCGGCGAGGTGCCGAAGGTCTTCGTGATCTTCCTGGCGGCCTTCCTGTCCAGCGTCGTGGCGACCTTCCAGGGCGTGGTGGACGTGGACAGGACCCTGATCAACGCCGCCCGCGTGCTCGGTGCGTCCGACCGGACGATCTTCCTCAAGGTCGTGGTGCCGGCCTCCACGCCGTTCATCCTGGTCGGCATGCGGGTCGGGCTCGGCTCGGCCTGGGGCACGCTGGTCGCCGCGGAGCTGATCGCCGCCCAGGAGGGCCTGGGCTTCCGCATGCAGCAGGCCCAGCTCTACTACGACCTGTCCACGATCTTCGTGGGCCTGATCGCCATCGGCGTGCTCGGCCTGCTGATGGACCGGCTGCTGCTGCTGGCCGAGCGCCACCTCACCGACTGGCAGGAACGCCGATGAACAGCAAGATCTCGTTCCGGGACGTCATCAAGACGTACCCGATGAAGGACACCACGTTCACCGCGCTCGACCGCGTGTCCCTGGACATCGCCGACCGCGAGTTCGTCACGGTCGTGGGCCCGTCGGGGTGCGGCAAGAGCACGCTGATGAGCATGGCGGCCGGGCTGGTCGAGCCCACGTCGGGCGAGGTGCTGGTGGACGGCGTGCCGGTCACCGGGCCGGGGCCCGAGCGGGGGGTGATCTTCCAGCAGTACGCGCTGTTCCCGTGGCTGACCGTGCGCAAGAACGTCGAGTTCGGCCTGAAGCTGGCCCAGTTGCCCGCCGACGAGCGCAGGCGGCGGGCCGAGCGGGCGATCGAGCTGGTCGGGCTGTCCGACTTCGCCGACGCGCTGCCCAAGACGCTGTCCGGCGGCATGAAGCAGCGCTGCGCGATCGCCCGCGCGTACGCGGTGAACCCGCAGGTCCTGCTCATGGACGAGCCGTTCGGCGCGCTCGACGCGCTCACCCGGGTGCAGCTGCAGGACCAGCTCCTCGACACCTGGAGCCAGGAGCAGCGCACGGTCATGTTCATCACCCACGACGTGGACGAGGCCGTCTACCTGGCCAGGCGCGTGATCGTCATGGCGGCCAGACCCGGCCGCGTCCAGCAGGTCATCGACGTGGACCTGCCCTACCCGAGGACAGAGGAGATGCGGCTGTCGCCCGAGTTCGGGCGGATCCGCAACGAGGTCTGGCACTCCGTCTACCACCAGGCACCCGCGGCCTGACCCTGCTCCCTCCCCCCTCCCCCCTTTCCCGAAAGGAGCCACCCGCCATGCGTTCTCTTCGCCGCGCCCTGACGGCCGCCACGGCGGCGACCGTGCTGGCACTCTCCGTGACCGCCTGCTCCGGCGACGGCAGCACGGTCCGCTTCGGCTACATCAGCGACTACAACGGCGCCAGCCTGCTCGCGATCGCGAACAAGCAGGGCCTGTGGCAGAAGCAGGGCCTCACCCCCGAGATCAAGGTCTTCACCAACGGGCCGCTGCAGATCCAGGCGCTCGGCGCGGGCGACCTCGACTTCGGCTACATCGGCCCGGGCGCCATGTGGCTGCCCGCCACCGGCAAGGCCAAGGTCGTCGCGATCAACACGCTCGCGTACGCCGACCGCGTCATCGGCCGCCCCGGCATCTCGACCATGCAGGACCTCAAGGGCAAGAAAGTCGGCGTGCCCGAGGGCACGTCCGGCGACATGGTGCTCAACCTGGCGCTGAAGAAGGCCGGGATGACCGCCCAGGACATCCAGAAGGTGCCGATGGACCCGGCCACCGTCGTGTCGGCGTTCTCGGCGGGGCAGATCGACGGCGCCGGCATCTGGTATCCGCTGATCGACACGATCAAGCAGAAGGTGCCGGGCATGGTGGAGGTGGCCAGCACCAGGGAGTTCCCGGACAACTCGTTCCCGACCGCGTTCGTCGGCGGCCCCAAGGTGGACCAGGAGCTCACCGGCAAGGTCATCAAGGTGCTGCAGGAGGCCAACGACTGGCGGGCCGCCCACCCCGACGAGGCGATCACCGAGGCCGCCGCGCTGCTCAAGCTCGACCCGGCCAAGGTCAAGGCCGACGCGGCGAACGTCCAGACGATGACGACGGCCGACCTGGTCGCCAAGACCAAGGACGGCACGGTCGCCAAGTGGCTGAACAGCCTGGGCGACTTCTTCGTCGGCACCGGCCAGCTCAAGTCGCGGCCCGACCCGGCCACGTACTACACCGGCGACCTCTACGAGAAGGCGTTCACCAAGTGAACCTGCTGTTCCTGATGACCGACCAGCACCGCGTCGACACCCTGGGCTGCTACGGCAACCCGCACGTGGCCACGCCCAACCTGGACAGGCTGGCCGCGACCGGCACCCGGTTCGACCGGTTCTACACGCCGACGGCCATCTGCACGCCGGCGCGGGCCAGCCTGCTCACCGGGCAGGCGCCGTTCCGGCACCGGCTGCTGGCGAACTACGAGCGCAACGTCGGCTACCTGGAGGACCTGCGGGAGGACGCCTTCACCTTCCCCGGCGCGCTGAAGGAGCGCGGCTACCAGCTGGGGCTGATCGGCAAGTGGCACGGGGGCACCACGCGCAACGCCGCCTCCTACGGCTTCGACGGGCCCGACCTGCCCGGCTGGCACAACCCGGTCGATCACCCCGACTACCTGGCGTACCTGGAGGAGCGAGGGCTGCCGCCGTACCGGATCTCGGACCTGATCCGGGGCACCACGCCCAACGGCAACCAGGGCAACCTGCTGGCCGCCCGGCTGCACCAGCCGGAGGAGGCCACGTTCGAGCACTACCTGGCGACCCGGACCATCGAGCACCTGGACAGGTACGCGGCCGACGGCCGGCCGTTCTTCCTGGCCGCGCACTTCTTCGGGCCGCACCTGCCCTACCTGCTGCCGGACGAGTACTTCGACATGTACGACCCGGCGCTGGTCGAGCTGCCGCCGTCGATCGCGGAGACGTTCGAGGGCAAGCCGCCGGTGCAGCGCAACTACAGCGAGCACTGGACGTTCGACACGATCCCGATCGAGGTCACGCGGAAGCTGATCGCGGTCTACTGGGGCTACGTGACGCTGATCGACCGGCAGCTCGGGCGGATCCTCGACCGCCTCGACGAGCTGGGTCTGTCGGACCAGACCTCGGTCTTCTTCACCGCCGACCACGGCGAGTTCACCGGCGCGCACCGGCTGCACGACAAGGGCCCGGCCATGTACGAGGACATCTACCGCATCCCCGGCATCGTCCGGATCCCCGGCGCGGAACCGCAGGTCAGGACCGAGTTCGTGACGCTCACCGACTGCACCGCGACGATCCTGGAGCTGGCGGGCTGCGACACGGAGCCCGCGGTGGACAGCCGCAGCCTGGTGCCGCTGGTCCGGGGCGAGCGTCCGGAGTGGCCGGGCGAGCTGCTCGCCGAGTTCCACGGCCACCACTTCCCCTACCCCCAGCGGATGCTCCGCGACGACCGCTACAAGCTGGTCGTCAACCCGGAGTCGGTCAACGAGCTGTACGACCTGCACGCCGACCCGTACGAGCTCGGCAACCGCTACACCCACCCCGAGCTGGCCCCGGTCCGCCGCCGCCTGATGCGCAGGATGTACGACCTGCTGCGGGAGCGCGGCGACAACTTCTACCACTGGATGACCCCGATGTACGACATCGGCCATTCCGACTACGACCCCACGCTGAGCGCTTTCGAGAAAGAGGGCACCACGGGATGAAGATCCTCTTAGGCGTCGCCGCCCTGCTGTCCGGGCTGTTCACCAACCCGGTCTCGGCCGGCGTGGTCGACTCCCTCCCCGACCCGACGGTGATCCACGCCAGGGACGGGCTCTGGTACGCCTACGGCACCCAGAACCCCGTGTTCAGCAGCAAGGGCGAGGCCGGCGAGCGGATGCTGCCGATCCTGCGCTCCAAGGACCTGGTGAGCTGGGAGTACGCCGGCGAGGTCTTCACCCCGCAGACCAAGCCCGCCTGGCACGCCGGCGCCCGGCTCTGGGCCCCCGACATCCGCTACGTCGACGGGCAGTACCACCTCTACTACTCGCTGGCCTCCGGCGACGTCGGCCTGGCCACCGCGCCGGGCCCGACCGGCCCGTGGACGGACCGGGGCGACGTGATCCCGGCCGCCGCCCAGGACGCGTGCCCGACGAACACCATCGACCAGGCGCAGTTCACGGACGTGGACGGCAGCCACTACCTGTACTGGGGCAGCTACGACACCATCTGCGTCGCGCGGATGAACGCCGACGCCACCCGCGTCGAGGGCCCGGTGATGCAGATCGCCAGGGGCCGCCGGATGGAGGGCGGGTACGTGGTCCGCCGCGGCGGCTTCTACTACCTGTTCTACTCCGACGCCGGCTGCTGCGACGGCTCCTACAGCGGCTACCAGGTCAAGGCGGGCCGCGCGACCAGCCCGCTCGGCCCGTTCACGGACGACGAGGGCGTGGACCTGATGGAGCTGACCTCCAAGGGCGCCATCGTCGTCGGCGCGAACGGCAACCGCTGGGCCGGGCCGGGCCACAGCGGCTTCGTCACGGACCTGTCCGGCCAGGACTGGCTGGTCTACCACGCCATCTCGACGGCCGACCCGGACTTCCCGCCGATCACCAACGGGCCGTCGGGGCTGACCAAGCGCCCGCTGCTGATCGACCGGCTGGACTGGATCGACGGCTGGCCCGTGGTCCGCGCGGGGGCCGGGCCGTCGGAGGGCGCCCAGCCCGCGCCGGTCACCTCGTACGACGCCGGGGGCACCTTCGGCGACGGCTCGCTGAACGGCTGGCAGACCGGGCCCGGCTGGCAGGCGAGGACCGGCCAGGACGCCCACGGGTACGCGGGCCACACCGGCGCCCTGTCCTACCTGGTCTCGGCGAAGAAGACGACCGCCGCCGACGTGCGGGCGCAGGCGGACCTGCGGGTGTCCTCCGGCGCGGCCGGGCTCACGCTCGCCCACGTCAACCGGAACAACCACGTGGCGGCCTGGCTCGACCGGGACCGCAACGCCCTGGTCACCGACGTGGTGATCGGCGGCACGAGTCGCGGCGCGCAGGTGACGGCGCTGCCCGCCGGATTCGACCTCGGCACCTGGCACACCGTGGTCGCCGAGTTGCGCGGCACCCGGCTCACCGTCCAGGTGAGCGGTGACAAGCTCGGCGATCCGGTCGCGGAGCAGACGCGCTCCCTGCCGCGGGCCGCCGCCCGCCCCGGCTCGGCCGGCGTGGTGGCGCGCGGCGCGGCCGACGCCGACAACGTCGGGGCCGCCAGGCTGTACACGCCCGTCACCCAACGGGTGCCCGAGCCGTCGCCCGGGGAGCTGCTGCCGGAGTTCGGCGACGAGTTCGACGGCACGGCGATCGACGCGAAGTGGCAGTGGGTACGCGGCCCGGCGCCCGGGGTCGCCGTCTCCGGCGGCGCGCTGTCCTGGCCCACCCAGAACGCCGAGCTGCACCGGGGCACCAACACGGCGTCGGTGCTGCTGCGGGAGGCGCCGCAGGGCGACTACACGGTCGAGGCGAAGCTGGACTTCGCGCCGACGCAGGGCAACCAGCAGGCCGGGCTCGTGCTGTACGAGAACGACGACCGGTACTTCAAGATGGCCCACTCGGTGCTGCCGCTGGCCCGCGGCAACGGGGCGATGCTGCAGGTCAGCGAGTTCTCCAAGGAGGGCGAGCGGCCGACGACCACGCCGCCGACCGCCGTGTTCAACGGGCCCATGTTCGGGGGGCCGGCGGCCGGGACGATGTGGTTGCGGATGTCGTACCACTTCGACGCGGCCAACGGCGAGAACGAGGTGCGCGCGGCGACCAGCCGGGACGGCCGGCGCTGGGTGCGCAACGGTGTGTGGACCCTCCCGGCGAAGGGGCCGCTCAGGATCGGCCTGATCTCGATGAACCGGTCGGGCGCCCTCGCCGAGTTCGACTACGTCCGCACGTACCGCGACTGACACACGCCATCCCGTGGGCGCCCCCCTGAAGGCGGGTCAGTGGGCACCCACGTCGGTGGACAGTCGCTGGGCGAGGTAGACCGGCGCCACCGAGGCGACGATCAGCGCGGCGGCCACCACGTTCACCACCGGCGCCTGGTTCGGCCTGAAGAGGTTCTCGAAGATCCAGATCGGCAGCGTCCGGACCCCCGCCCCCGCCGTGAACGTGGTGACGATGATCTCGTCGAACGACAGCGCGAACGCCAGCAGCCCGCCCGCCAACAGCGCCGAGCGCATCATCGGGAACGTCACCAACCGGAAGGTGGTGAACGGGTCCGCCCCCAGATCCGCCGACGCCTCCTCCAGTGAGCCGCCCATCCGCCGCAGCCGCGCCAGCACGTTGTTGTAGACCGTCACCACGCAGAACGTGGCGTGCCCCACCACCACCGTGAACAGCCCCAGGCCGATCCCGAACGGCTCCAGCACGGTGCGGAAGGCGTTGTTCAGCGCGATCCCGGTCACGATGCCCGGCAGGGCGATGGGCAGGATGATCACGAGGGAGACCGTGTCGCGGCCGAAGAAGCGGTAGCGCTGCACGGCGAAGGCCGCCATCGTCCCCAGCACCAGCGCGACGGCCGTCGCCCCCAGCCCCGCCTGCACGGACGTCCACAGCGCGTCGCGCACCCCCGACGAGTTCCAGGCCGCGCCCCACCAGCGGGTCGTCAGCCCCGGGGGCGGCCAGCCGAAGGTGCGGTCGGCGTTGACGGAGTTGAGCAGCACGACGAGCAGCGGCACGTAGATCACACCGAGCCCCGCGAAGAGCGCGAGGCGGAACAGCAGCCGGGCCGTGCGCGAAAGGTTCACAGGTTCTCCAAGGCCCCGGTACGGCGCACCGCCGCCAGGTACGCCAGCATGATCACGACGGGCACGGTCGCCACCGCGGCCGCGAACGGCAGGTTGTTGGCCGCCCCGATGTTGTCGTAGACGACGTTCCCGATGAGCTGGCTGCGCCCGCCGACGATCTTGACGGCGATGTAGTCGCCGAGCGACAGCGAGAAGGTGAAGATCGACCCCGCGACCACGGCGGGGAACGCCAGCGGCCACACCACCGTGCGGAACACCCGCCACGACCGCGCCCCGAGATCCCCGGCCGCCTCCAGCAGCGAGTCCGGCAGCCGCTCGAGCCCCGCGTAGATCGGCAGGATCATGTACGGCAGCCACAGGTACGCCAGCGTCAGGATCGTCGCCGTCACCCCGAACCCCCACCCCAGCAGCCCGCCCGACGACAGCATGACCCGCCACGCGTACGCCTTGACCAGGTACGACGCCCACAGCGGCGTCAGCACCGCGATCACCAGCCAGCGTCGCGCCCGCGGCGAGGCCAGCTTGGCCATGGCGAACGCCATCGGGAAGGCCACCACCAGATCGATCGCGGTCACCGCGAGCGCCACGCCGACCGAGCGCAGCGCGACCGTCCTGTAGACCTCGGTGGTGACGAGGTCCCGGAAGTTCGCCCAGGTGAACGTCCTGACCAGGTTCCCGGTGAAGGTGTCGGTGGTGTAGAACGCGGTGACGAACAGCGCCGCCAGCGCACCCAGGTACGCCAGCCCGAGCCACGCCAGCGGCGCCGACAGCAGCAGCGACAGCCGCACCCCGGCCCGGCGGTGCAGGAAGCCCGCGAGCCACCGCCGCGCCGGGCCCCGGGCGGCCGCTCTCACCCCTTGATCTCCGTCCAGGCCCGCGTCCACTCGGCGTAGTCCTTGCACTTCACGTCGGTGCGCCCGTCGAGGCACTGCGCGATCGGCGTCGTCCAGTAGTGGACCTTGGAGAAGTACGCCTCGTCGGTGGCGTGGAACGTGTCGCAGTGCTTGGGGTCGGCGGTCTCCCGGCACGCCTTCGCGTTCGACGGCGCCTCCCCGAAGTACTCCGCCACCTGGGCGTTCGCCTTCGGCGAGATGATGTGGTCGAGCCACTTGTACGCACAGTTGGGGTGCGCGGCCTTGGCGGCCACCATCCACGTGTCCGACCAGCCGGTCGCGCCCTCCTTCGGCAGCGTGGCCTGTACCGGCGCCTTCTCGCCCTGCGCCACGTTGACGATCACCTGCCAGGTGGTGCCGACCACCGAGTCGCCGCTCTTGAACGCCTGGATCTCCTTGGTGTAGTCGGACCAGTACTCGCCGACGATCTGCTTCTGCTGCTTGAGCAGGTCGACCGCGGCCTGGAACTGCCGGTCGTCCAGCGCGTACGGGTTCTTGACGCCGAGCTCCGGCCTGGTCGCCATCAGGTAGACGGCCGCGTCCGCGATGGAGATGGGCGAGTCGTAGGCCGTCACCTTGCCCTTGTACGGCGAGGCCGGGTCGAACACCACGCTCCACGAGTCGGGCGCGGGCTTCACGGTGTCGGTGCGCCACATCAGCAGGTTGGCGCCGCGGCCGTGCGGGACGCCGTACGGGACGCCGCCGACCGAGTTCCACGGCTTCTCCTTCAGGCCGTCGAACACGTCCGCGTAGTTCGGGATCAGGCCGGTGTTGACGGGCGCGACCGTGCCGGCCGCGATCAGCCGCAGCGAGGCGTCGCCGGAGGCCGAGACCGCGTCGTACTGGCCGGTCTTCATGAGGTTGACCATCTCGTCCGAGGTGCCCGCGACCTTGGTGTTCACCTGGCATCCGGTGGCCTGCTCGAACGGGGTGACCCAGTCGACCTTGGGGTCGTTGCCGCCGTCCTCGACGTACCCGGCCCAGGCCACGAGGTTGACCTGGCCCTCGCCCGCGCCGAGGCTCCCCAGCGCGTCGATCTTGGGCGGCACGAAGCCGCTCTGGCCCGGCGCCGGCGCGCCGCCGGTCGTGGCGGGGCCGCCACCGCAGGCGGTGACGAGCGCGAGTGCCGCCGCGGTGATAGCTAATCCGCTCGGTCGCATGTCCTCTCCTTACCTGGACGTGATCGCGAACTCGTGCCGCCGCTGCCACACGAGCCGGACGCGGGCACCTCGCAGGCCCGTCACGTCCATGGACGAGACCTGGAGGTTCTGCTGGAGCGCGATCAGCCTGCCGCCGGCATCGAGGTCCACGACGAACCTGGTGGCGGCGCCGGCGTACACGATCTCCGCGATCGTGCCCGCCGCCGACTGCTCCCCCGGACCGGCGTCCGGGGCGCCGTCGAGGGCGACGCGCAGCTTCTCGGGGCGGATGCTGTAGGTGCCCGCGCGGCCGAGCACCTTCTCGGCCGCGGCGCCGGAGATGAGGTTGGAGGTGCCCACGAACCCGGCCACGAACTCGGTGGCGGGCCGCTCGTAGACCTCGGCCGGCGTGCCGACCTGCTCGATCCTGCCCCGGTCGAACACGGCCACCCGGTCGCTCATCGTCAACGCCTCCTCCTGGTCGTGCGTGACGAACAGGAAGGTGATGCCGACCTCGCGCTGCAGCTCCTTCAGCTCGACCTGCATCTCCTCGCGCAGCTTGAGGTCGAGCGCGCCGAGCGGCTCGTCCAGCAGCAGCACGCGCGGGCGGTTGACCAGCGCGCGGGCGAGCGCGACGCGCTGCCGCTGGCCGCCGGAGAGCTGGGCCGGGCGCCGGTCCTCGAAGCCCTCCAGGCGCACGGAGCGCAGCGCGTCCCGTGCCCGCTCGCGCCGCTCGGCCCGCGGCACCCTCTTCACGCGCAGCCCGTACTCGACGTTGGCCAGCACGTTCATGTGGGGGAAGAGCGCGTAGTCCTGGAAGACGGTGTTGACGTCCCGCTCGAACGGGGCCAGGCGGGTCACGTCCCTGCCGTCCAGCTCGACGCGGCCCGCCGTCGGCGCCTCGAATCCGGCGATCATCCGCAGCACGGTGGTCTTGCCCGAGCCGGACGGCCCGAGCATGGCGAAGAACTCTCCGTCGCGTACGTCCAGGTCGATGCCGTCGACGGCCGTGACGGGTCCGAACTCCTTGCGCAGCCCGCGCAGCCCGACGGCCGTCTCGCTCATATTCATGAACATAAATGCGCATCCCTGACAAAGCCATGGTCCGCAACAGAACGCAAGTCGACGCAAGAAATCAGCAGATTCGCGAAACTACTTCACAACATCTTGTGTATCGGTGTGCGGACGCCTACTGTCGCCTCACCCCCCGAGAGAAACGAGCACCGGATGCCACGCACGGTCCTGGCTGTCTTATGCGCGGCCGCGACGGCCCTCTCCGTCTCCCCGGCCCGCGCCTCTTCCGGCCCCGCCCCCGTCGTGACGCGGGCGGCCCTCGATCCGGCGCTCGTCGCGGGGCGGGGCGCCGCCGTGGACTTCCTGGAGCAGGAGGCGGAGAACGCCGTCACGAACGGCACGGTCATCGGCCCCGACCGCGGCGCGTACACGCTGCCCGCGGAGGCGTCGGGCCGGAAGGCGGTGCGGCTGGCGCCGGGGCAGCACGTGGAGTTCACGCTGCCGCGCGCGGCCGACGCGATCACCGTCCGCTACAGCATCCCCGACGCGCCCGGCGGGGGCGGCATCACCGCGCCGCTCGACGTCACGGTCAACGGCAGGGGCCGCCGGACCATGACGCTGACGTCCCGGTACGCGTGGCTGTACAACCAGTACCCGTTCTCCAACGACCCCGGCGCCGGCCTGCTGCACCCCGACTGGTGGATCACCGAGTGCTCGTGCGTGCCGAGCGCCACGACGCCGCCGCCCGTGATCGCGAAGCCGTTCCGCCCGAACCACTTCTACGACGAGCAGCGCCTGCTGCTCGGCCGCACGTACCGCGCGGGCGACCGGGTACGCCTCACGGCCCCCGCGGGGAGCGCCGCCGCCTGGACGGTCATCGACCTGCTGGACTCCCAGCTCGTGGGACCGCCGCGGGTCAGGCTCGCGGCGGCCGATGTGCTGGCGTTCGGGGCCGACCCGTCCGGACGGCGCGAGTCGTCGGACGCGTTCGACCGGGCCATCACCTTCGCCAAGCGCAAGCGACTGGAGGTGTACGTCCCGCCGGGCACGTACCAGGTGAACCGGCACATCATCGTGGACGACGTGACCATCACGGGCGCGGGGAACTGGTACACGATCATCAAGGGCCATGAGGTCCCGCTCGGGAGCCCGGCGCCGGACGGCTCGGTGCACACGGGCGTCGGCTTCTACGGCAAGCCCGGCGGCAGCACGAACGTGCACCTGTCGGGGTTCGCCATCGAGGGGGACGTGCGGGAGCGCGTCGACACCGACCAGGTGAACGCGATCGGCGGCGCGATGAGCGATTCCACCATCGACGGCCTGCACATCCGGCACACCAAGGTCGGCATGTGGTTCGACGGGCCGATGACGAACGTGCGGATCACGAACAACGTGATCGTCGACCAGATCGCCGACGCCGTGAACTTCCACACCGGCGTCACCGGCTCCGTCGTGTCGAACAACTTCATCCGCAACAGCGGCGACGACGCGCTGGCCATGTGGTCGGAGAAGAGCGCAGACAGCGGCAACACGTTCGACCACAACACCGTCCAGACGCCCGTGCTCGCCAACGGCATCGCCGTCTACGGCGGCAGGGACAACACGATCTCGAACAACCTCGTGGCCGACCCGGTCAGGGAGGGCAGCGCCATCCAGGTCGGCTCCCGGTTCGGCGCCGAGCCGTTCACCGGGCGGCTGCTGATCACCGGCAACACCACGGTCAGGTCCGGGACGTACGAGCTGAACTGGAACATCGGGCTCGGGGCCATCTGGTTCTACGCGCTGGAGAGGGACATCTCCGCGGACGTCCAGGTGGTCGGCAACCACTTCCTGGACAACACGTACAACGCGATCATGCTGGTGAGCGAGTGGTCGGTGAAGGACCTGTACTCGATCACGAACGTGCACTTCAAGGACATCCGGGTCGACGGGACCGGGACGTCGGTGGTGAGCGCGCGGGTGAAGGGGTCGGCGACGTTCGAGAACGTGGACGCGCGGAACGTCGGCGCGGTCGGGGTGAACAACTGCGGCTCGTTCGGCTTCCCGCCCACGGGCTCGGAGTTCGCCCTGACCGATCTCGGCGGGAACGACGGTGGCGGCGCGGCGGGGCCCTGGCTGGCGCCGTGGCTCCTGCCGAACACCATCACCTGCGACGACCGTCCGCCGGTCGTGGCGCCCCCGCCTCCGTCCCCCTGGTGACCGGGCCGGCGCGCTCGCCGCGCCGGCCCCGCCGGGGGCTCACACCGGGCGGCGCATGGCCTCCAGGCCCCTGACCACGGTGGTCGTCAGGATGCCGATCTCGGCGATGCCGATCGTCACCGTGTCGCCGTCCTGCAGCGTGAACGGCAGGTCGGGCACCAGGCTGGTGCCGGTGGCCAGCACGGCGCCGTCGGGGAAGGAGTCGGCGCGGAACAGGTAGCCCGCCAGCTCGTCGAGGCGCCGGTGCAGGCCCGACGTGGACGCCTTGCCGTCCCACACCGTCTCGCCGCCCCTGGCGATCGTGAGCGTGATGTCCAGCGCGTACGGGTCGGAGACCTCCCACACGGGCCTGATCGCCGGGCCGACCGCGCACGCGCCCAGGTAGATCTTGGCCTGCGGCAGGTACAGCGGGTTGACGCCCTCGATGGTGCGTGAGCTCACGTCGTCGACGACCGTGTAGCCGGCGATCTCCCCCGCCGTGTTCAGCACCAGGCCGAGCTCCGGCTCCGGCACGTCGATCTCGGAGTCCGACCGCACCGCGATGCGCCCGCCGTCACCCGAGACCTTCCAGGCCACCGACTTGAAGAACAGCTCCGGGCGCTCGGCGTCGTAGACCAGCTCGTACACGTCGGCGGCGCGCTCGCTCTCCAGCACCCGCGCCTCGCGCGAGCGCCGGTACGTCACGCCGGCCGCCCAGACCTCCATCAGCCCGTCCACCGGCGCGAGCCGCCGCACGGACGCGGACGGGTGACCCTGCCCGTCGGCCCCCGCCAGCCGCTCGCGCAGCCCCTCGACCGGGAGCCGCAGCAGCTCGGCCATGGTCGTGACGCCGGCCAGCTCCACCACCTGCTCGCCGTCGTCGACGCCGACCGCGGGAGCGTCGGTCAAAGGGCTGACGAACCGTACGATGTGCATGCCTGCTCCTCATTCTCATCAGACGAGTCTGATGAGAGTCTTCCCTACCCGGCCGAGCAGGCTTCTGGTGGGTCAGATCACCTCGAAGTCGGCCATCATCGCCATGTCCTCGTGCTCCAGGTTGTGGCAGTGGAGCATGTACCGGCCGCGGTGGCCGTCGAAGCGGGCGAGCACGTCCACCACCTCGTACGGGCGCACGTCCACGGTGTCCTTCCACCCCGCGTCCGAGGCTGCGGGAGCCCGGCCGTTCCTGGCCAGCACCAGGAAGTGGGCCAGGTGGACGTGCACGGGGTGGTGGAAGTCGCTGGACAGGCGCCAGACCTCGGCGGTGCCCAGCCGGGGGCGGGCCAGCGGGACGCCGGGCCGGTAGGGCCGGCCGTTGATCGTCCATACCCCCTCCGCCGATCTGCGGAAGTCGAACCCGCGGGTGGTCACGGGCGCCACGCGACCGGGCGGGCGGGACAGCACGGCCGGTACGGCGGTGTCGTCGGCGGCCCGGCGGGCGACGACGAACCGCATGACGTTCCGGGCGGGGCCGTCGGCGAGGGTGTTGAGGAGGGTGACCGCGGCGCCGACGGGGTAGGCGGAGAAGTCGACCACCACGTCGTACCGCTCGCCCGGCGAGATCGGGAGCTCGTCGTGCGCGACGGGCGCGGCCAGCAGGCCGGAGTCGCTCCCGATCTGCGTGAACCGGCCGCCCGGCGCGAGCCGGAGCCGGTAGCGGCGGGCGTTCGAGGCGTTCAGCAGCCGCAGCCGGTAGCGGGTGGCCGTCACCTCGGCCACCGGCCAGGGCGCCCCGTTGACGAGGATCACGTCCCCCTCGACGCCTTCCATATAGTCGCCGTCGACCGCGGCCATGTGGCCGCCCATGTGACCGGTGTGACCGCTCTCGGGCGGGCTCGGGTACCGGAAGGAGCCGTCCTCGTCGAACGCCCGGTCGCAGATCATCAACGGCAGCTCCCGCTCCCCCCTCGGCAGCGGCAGCGCGTCCTCCTCCTCGTCGCGCACCAGCGCCATCCCGGCCAGCCCCCGCCACACCTGCGGCCCGGTGAAGTCCATCCGGTGGTCGTGGTACCAGAGCGTGGCGGCCCGCTGCTCCAGCGGGTAGTCGTAGTCCTTCGTCCCGCCTCCGGGCGCCACGAGGTCGGTCGGGTAGCCGTCGGAGCCGGGCGGGGTGACGCCGCCGTGCAGGTGGGTGGAGGTGGGCACGCTCAGCTCGTTGCGCAGGGCGACCGTGACGCGGCTGCCGCGCCGCAGGTCGAACGTGGGGCCTGGGAAGGTCCCGCCGTAGCCCAGGACCTCGGTGGTGGTGCCGGGGATGATCTCGATCCTGGCGGCCCGCTGCGTCACCTCGTAGCGGCCGGGGCGTACCGGGCGGGCGACCTCGGGGATCGGGAGCGGCACGGTGAACGGCCGGGGCAGGGTCAGCCGGCTGCGCAGCAGCTCTCCCGAGATCTCGGCGCACCCGGCGGCGGCCAGCGCGGCCCCGCCCAGCACCCCGAGGAACCCCCGCCTGGTCAGGGCGCTCATGCGGCGCTCGGGCGGTCCGCGCCGGCGCCGCGGCGGTAGGCCCGCCAGGTCCAGACGGTGAAGACGGCGGACAGCCCGAAGATCGCCATGCCGATCGGGAAGTGCAGCCCCAGCACCCGCCACTGCCCCAGCGCCACCTGCGCCGTCTCCAGCGCCACGAGCCCCAGACTGGCCGGCGCCGGCCAACCCGGCCCCCGTCCCGGCCGCCACAGCAGGACGGCGGCCACCAGCTGCAGGTAGAGCAGGCCGTGCGTGAACCCGGCGTTGTTCTGGTGCCAGGCCAGCAGGTCGACGTCGCCGGTGACGAAGAGCCCGGCCAGCGCGGCCTGCCCGAGCACTCCGGCCAGGTGCCCGGTGGCGAGCACCCGCAGCGACCAGACGATCCAGCCGGGCGGAGGGGAGGGTGATGCGGTCATGCACGGAATGCTCCAGGCAGGCCCCCTGGAGCCGCGTCCCACGCAGGAGGGCTTCCGGGCATACGCCCCGTGGAGTACGCCACCCGTCCGGGGCCGCGAACGTACGACCGTGGGATGACACCGGGCCTGCACCAGGGCCGCGAACATACAACCGTGGGGCGACGACCGGACCCGGCCCGGTCGCCTACCTTGTGAGCATGGACAGCCGGAGAACGGACGCCCTCGTCGCGGCGGCCGCCCTGGCGGCGATCACGGGAGGGACGTACGCGAACCTCTCGTGGACCGGCCCGCTGGAGCGCCCCCTCGACCCGATGGGCCTGACGCTGATCGTGGTCGCGTCGCTGACGCTGGCCTTCCGGCGCGCGGCGCCGCTGGCTGCGGGCGTGGTCGCGGCGGCCGCCGGGGTCGTCTACTACGCGCTGCACTACCCGGGCGTGTTCACCTCGGCGCCCGCGCTGGCCTCGATCTACACGCTGGCCTCGCTCGGCCGCCGCAAGGCGGCGATCTGGCTGTCGCTGGCGCTGGCCGCGGGGATGTACGGGCTCATGGCGATCGGCGCGGACGATCCGCCCCCGGGCAGCTGGATGGGGCTGCTGAGCGGGTGGCTGGTGGCCATGGTGGTGATCGGCCGGCTGACCGGGCAGGGCCGCGCGTACCTGCGGGCGGTGGAGCAGCGCGCCGAGGAGGCCGAGCGCACCCGCGAGGAGGCGGCGCTGCGCAGAGCCGGCGAGGAGCGGCTGTGGATCGCGCAAGAGCTGCACGACTCGCTCACCCACAGCATCTCCGTGGTCAACGTGCAGGTGGCGGTGGCCATGCAGTTGCTGGAGCGCGACCCGGCGCGGGCCAGGGAGTCGCTGGTCGCGATCAAGGAGTCGGGGCACGAGGCGATGCGCGAGCTGCGGGCCACGCTGGGCGTGCTGCGCCAGAGCGAGCCGGAGGAGGCAGGGCTGTCCAGGCTGCCGCGCCTGGTCTCCAGGGCCGAGGGTGCGGGGCTGCGGGTGGCGCACACCGTGGCCGGGACGCCGTACGCGCTGCCGCCCGAGGTGGACCGGGCCGCGTACCGCATCGCGCAGGAGGCGCTGACCAACGTGCTGCGCCACGCGGGCGCCGCGACGGTCACGGTCGCGGTCGAATACGATCCGTCGAGAATCGTGCTGCGGGTGGAGAACGACGGCGAGGCGGGCACCGCCGGGCCGGGGATGGGGTTGATCGGGATGCGCGAGCGCGCGGTCGCCATCGGCGGCTCGCTCACCGCGGGGCCCCACGAGAACGGCGGCTTCGCGGTCCGCGCCGAGCTGCCCGTCCGGGTCCCGGCATGACGGCGTCCGACGGGGGCGGCGGTGACGGTCCCGACGTGACAGCGGCCGGCGGCGCGGGTCCTGCGGTGATCAGGGTTCTGCTGGCGGACGACCAGCCGCTGATCCGCGCGGGGTTCCGGGCGCTGCTGGAGCTCACCGACGACATCACCGTGGTCGGCGAGGCGGCCAACGGCGTGGAGGCCGTGGAGCTGGCCAGACGCCTGCTCCCGGACGTGGCCCTGCTCGACGTGCGCATGCCGCTGCTCGACGGCATCCAGACCACCCGCAGGATAGGCGCCACCCCCGACCTCGACGGCGTCCGCGTGGTGATCCTCACGAACTACGCGCTCGACGAATACGTCTTCGCCGCGCTCCGGGCCGGGGCCAGCGGCTTCCTGCTCAAGGACATCGAGCCCGGCGACCTGCTCCAGTCGGTGCGGGTGGCCGCCCGCGGCGACGCGCTCCTGTCGCCCTCGGTGACCCGCCGCCTCATCGAGGAGTACGTCAGCACCCCTCCCCGCCCCACTCCCGCGCCCGGCCTCGAACGCCTGACCGACCGCGAACGCGAGATCGTGGCCCTGGTGGCCCGGGGCATGTCCAACGAGGAGATCGCCGAGCACCTGGTGATCAGCGGCGCCACCGCCAAGACCCACGTGAGCAGGTCGATGACCAAGCTCGGCGTGCGCGACAGGGCGCAGTTGGTCGTCGTCGCGTACGAGTCCGGCCTGGTGGTCCCGGGAACGAGCGCCTAGATCGTCAGCAGGAACTCGTAGGCGTTCAAGAGCCAGACCAGCAGCCACAGGGCCACGGCGGGAAGCCGGGCCATCCCCCGTCCGATTCCGTCATTCAGCACGCAGTTTCACAACGCCCTTCTCTCGACGGCGATGACAATTCCGGTGTGCCTCCCAGACCATGCCCGGCCCGGATGCTGACGTAACAGGGAGATCCAGGACGACTAGCTGTTGATCGGCTTGCCCAGGGCGCTGCCCGCCAGCCAGTCGTCCCACGACTTCGCCCACGGCGTCGGGCCGTTGCCGAAGCGCAGTTTCCGCGACGTCCCCTTGACCTCGATGATGTCCCCTCGCTGCGTGAACTCGTAGAACCAGCGGGCGTTGGCCGGGCTGGCGTTCACGCAGCCGTGGCTGACGTTGCTGTTACCCTGCGCGCCGGTCGACCAGGGGGCGGCGTGGAAGAAGGTGCCGCTGTAGGTCATCCGGACGTTCCACTTGGTGGTGATGCGATATTCGCCCGGCTTGCCGATGGTGGCGGAGTCCATGACGGTCGACGCGGCCTTCTCCTGGGCGATCATGACGCCGGAGTAGCTGTCGTCCCCGGGCTTGCCCAGGCTGACCGGGATGGTCTTGACGACCTCGCCGTTCTCCCGCACGACCGCCTGGTGGGTGGCGTTGCTGACCTCGGTGATGTGCTCGTCGCCGACGGTGAACGTCAGGCTGCGGTCCTTCGTGCCCCACAGGTCCCGGCCCGCCCGCAGCCCGGCCAGGTGCGCGACCACCGTGACCTGCTCGCCGACCGGCCAGTACTCGCGCGGCCTGAACTGGACCTCGCGGTCGCTCACCCAGCTCCACGCCCCCTCGACCGGCTTCGACATCCGCACCACCAGCGACCTCTCGACCGCGACCCGGTCCTTCTCGGCGGTCACGGGCTGCGAGAGCAGGAGCTGGACGGGCATGCCGACGCCGACCTTCTCGCCGTCCAGCGGGGACATGCCGCTCTCCAGCACCCGCTTCGGCTTGAGCGTGGTGAACGTGGCCCGCGCGGTGACGGGCTTGCCGTCCGTGCCGGTCGCCTGCGCGCTCACCGTGTACGCGGTCGAGGGCCGCAACGGCCACCTCGGGTGCCACATCCCGTCCGCACCGAGGGTCCCGCGCACCTCACGCCCCTTGGCGTCGGCGACGGTCAGCTTGGTGACCTTGCCGTCGGTGGCCTTGACGCTGACCCCGGCGTCCGGGGCCACCTTCTCCGTGCCGTTCGCGGGGGTGATCGACAGCTTGGCCACCGGTCCTTGCTCCTGCGACGTGCCGGGCGCGCCGGGGCCGCCGCCCGAGCCTCCACCCGAGGTGCAGCCGGCGGCCAGGAGCAGGGCCGTGGCGAAGGTGCCGACGAGTACGGTCCGGGCGTTCCGCATCGCTAATGCCTCCCACAACCTGACAAATAGGGACATTTCACACTAGACGGTATTTCTATAGCCCGGTCCAGTTCTGCCCCGAACGGCTGCGGACATGCGGCGCCCCGGCCACCCGGCCCGGGGCTTCGTCGCGAAGGGAGAGCCGCCGCGTGTGAGATTGCCGTGCCATCCGCCCAGGACAATCATGGGGCGGATGGACTACTACCTGATCTCCGGCCCCCACGGGATCCTCGTGGAGGAGTTCGCCCTCCACCAGGATTACACCGCCGCCGGCATCGACAGCGCCGTGTGGAGCCCGGAGGCCGGCAGGTGGTCCGCCTCCCCCGATCTGAGCCGCGAGCTGCGCTCCGACGCCCGGCTCCGCGCGCTGGTGACCCCGATGGGCCGGCGCGCGGCGGCGCAGGCGTACGCGCGGCTCGGCGGGGGCGAACTGCCCGGGGAGGAGCGGCTGCGCGGGCTCTTCCGGCAGCGCCAGCCCCTGCCCACGACCGCCCCGCTCGACCTGGGCTCGCCGCCGGACGCGCACCGCTACCGCATCCTGTTCGCGGGCGACTTCGACGCGGACGGGCTGGCGAACGCCCGCGCGGCCCTGCGCCTGGAGCCCGCCGACGACCCGCGCGTGGCGGGCCGGGCGTCGGGCGACGGTTTCGCGTGGGAGCTGCGCAGGATCGGCGCGGGCATCGCGTGGTGCGTGGACGTGACCGTACGCCTCGGGAGCGGCCCGGCGGGCGTGCTCGGGGCGCTGCTGGACCACCACCGGCAGGCGATCCGCGAGCAGGGCCTGATTCCGGTCACCGTAGAACGTTTCGCCTGACTGTCACATTTCCCAGCCCTATTCCGTCTTGTCTGTGACGTATCCATCCAGTCATAGGCGGGGTGATGATGAAGGCCAGCTCACTGGCCCAGGCGCTCGACGATCGGATCGGCGGGGCCGGGTTCCTGAAGAAGGCGATGCGGAAGGTCTTTCCCGATCACTGGACGTTCCTGCTGGGCGAGATCGCGCTGTACGCGTTCGTGATCGTCCTGCTCACGGGCGTCTTCCTCACGTTCTTCTTCAAGCCGACCATGGAGGAAGTCGTCTACGACGGCACCTACGTGCCGCTGCGCGGCGTCCAGATGAGCCAGGCGTACGCCTCCACGCTGGACATCAGCTTCGAGGTGCGCGGCGGCCTGCTGATGCGGCAGATGCACCACTGGGCCACGCTCGTCTTCCTCGGCGCCATCGTCATCCACCTGCTGCGCAACTTCTTCACCGGCGCCTTCCGCAAGCCGCGCGACCTGAACTGGCTGATCGGCGTGGCCCTGTTCGGGCTGGTGATGCTCAACGGGCTGTTCGGATATTCGCTCCCCGACGACCTGCTGTCCGGCGCGGGGCTGCGCATCCTGCACGGGGTCACGATCTCGGTGCCGCTGGTGGGCACGTACCTGGCGATGTTCCTGTTCGGCGGCGAGTTCCCCGGCGCGGACATCATCTCCCGGCTGTTCAGCCTGCACGTGCTGCTGATCCCCGGGCTGCTGCTCGTGCTCCTGCCGCTGCACGCGGTGGTGCTCACGTGGCGGCAGACGCACACCCAGTTCAGGGCCAAGGGGCTGAACGACGGGGTGGTGCGGGGCGCGCCGTTCTTCCCGGCGTTCCTGGCCAAGACGACGGTGTTCTTCCTGTGGGTGCTCGCGGTGGTGGCGGCGCTGGCCACGGTGTTCCAGATCAACCCCATCTGGCTGTACGGCCCGTACGCGCCCAGCACGGTCAGCGCGGGCTCGCAGCCCGACTGGTACATGGGCTTCCTCGAGGGCGCGCTGCGGGTCATGCCGCCGTGGGAGTTCACGGTCTTCGGGCACACGGTGACCATGAGCGTGCTGATCCCGGCCCTGGGGGCGCCTGGCCTGCTGTTCACCGCGCTGGCGGTCTACCCGTTCGTGGAGCGGTGGATCACCCGGGACCACGCGATCCACCACCTGCTGGACCGGCCGCGCGAGGCACCGGCCCGGGTGGGCCTCGGGGTCGCGGGGATCGTCTACTACGGCGTGCTCTGGCTGGCCGGCGGCAACGACGTGCTCTCCTCGACCTTCCACATCTCGCTGTACGCGACGACGTGGATCTTCCGGGTCCTGGTGGTCGCGGGGCCGGTGCTGGGGTTCGTGATCGCCCGCCGGATCTGCCTCGGGCTGCTGGCGCGCGACCGGCACACGGTGGCGCACGGGGTGGAGACCGGCGTGATCGTGCGCGGCGCGGACGGCGCGTTCACCGAGATCGAACGGCCGGTGACGGACGAGGAGTCCGCGGTGCTCGTGCCGCCCGCGCGGCCCGCGCTCCCGGTGGCGGCCGACGGCGACGTGCCTCCCCCGGCCCGCCGCCGCGTCCACGACGCCGTCCAGCGCTCCTGGTCCCGCTGACGGGCCCGCTCGCTGCCCGGACTCCCCTCCAGACCGTTCCTATGGACTGAGCCTGAGGTGTACGTGCTCAGCCGAACGCTCCGAACGGTGTTGAACGTTCTGGTCGCCCGCGTTCGCGCCGCGTCCGGGCGGCACGGATCGTGTCCGTGGTCCGGGGATGCGGGGGCGGGGTCCCTCACGCCCGCGGGCTTGCGGTCCGGCCTGGATGGTCCGATGCCCCTGCTCATCGCTCCGGTGGGCAGGGGGCGGTGCCGTCCGTCGCCGGATCGGGTGCCCTTGGGCGCGTCTGCCGATCGCCACGGCGGCTGCGTCGTGGCGGGTGGTCGTGCGTTTCGTGGAGGTCAGCGGGGCCTGCCAGTGCTGGGCGCCCCACCGGGAGGTGTAGGCCGGGTCGGCGGCGATGATCCCGATCCCGCTCTGGTCGGCCATCGACGTAAGCCGGGCGCGCAGCCTGCCGGTGGGCATGCTGGAGATCACCTGGCGAAAGCGTTTGCGGCGGCCGTGCTTCTCCCGCGTCTTCTCGCTATCGAAGTCGAGGTCTTCGATAGCGATGGCGTTCACCCCGCAGGCCCTTGCCCAGTGCAGCAGCCGGGTCAGGGCGTGGCGGACCTGGGCGTCGCGATGATCTGCCGACCCGGACAGGTCGTAGGGGAAGCGGCGAGGGTTGCCGATCGGGTTGCCGTGGGTGTCCAGGCGCCAGGCAGCCAGGTGGTCGGCATTGGTGTCCACACCGATCACCCCTGCGGCGAGCGCGGCAGCCATGGGCACGGCCGGGGCCGCGGGAATCTGCCAGGAGGCGGTGATGTACCAGCGTCCTCGGTGCGCGTCCAGGTGGATGCGGTAGGCCACCGCCCGGTCGGCCTCGATACGATCGGCCCACTCGGTGCGCCGGTGGGCGAAGGCCACCCGGCAGGCCAGCACGTAGCGGCCGTGCGGCGCGTTCGCATGGTGGGCCAGCGGCGCGGGCAGCCGGATCGACACCTGGCCCTCGGGGGTGATGCGGATGGTCTCGTTGCCGTAGCGTTTGCCGGACTCGCCATCAGCGGCCAGAAACCACCGCTCGGCCTCCCACGTCTGCCGCCACTCGGTCTCGGTAAGCCCAGCCACCTCCAGGTGGTGCCGGGCACGGGCCAGCCGTTTGCCGCCCCGCACCACACGCACCCGCCCGGCCTGCTGGTCGGCCCGCCGTTGCTGCAGCCGATCCTGCAACACGCCGAGGCGGCGGGACTTGGCGAACCACTCCTGTGCTGAGCGGTATCCGCCAGGCTCCTTGCGGGTGCCCTTCTTCCCGACGGGCAGTGACAGCCGACGGGTGATCGCCCGGATAACGGCTTCAAGATCGCGGATGTGGTCGGCCTGGCCGCGGCGGGCCAACGCCCACTGATCATGGGACGCTTTGGTGATGGCCCCGGCCCAGCGCGCCGACGACTGCACCGTCAACTCACGCTTGCGCGCCGCCCAAGTGCCGGCGCTGTGCCCCAGCCCATCGGCGCACCTGGTCTTCAGATCGCGCGAGGCCAGCACGCCCAGATGCGCGCCAACCAGACGCAACACCTGCCCGTCTGCGGGGGTGAGGTGCTTGAGCCGGTCGCGGACGGCGACGCCGGACGGGCCGGGCACGACGAAGGCGGCGGCAACCGGGCGCAACTCAGCCATGCCGGAAGGCCTGCAGTGCGATGGCAGCACGGTCGGCGGCCGACGAGCGGGCGGAGGCGCGTCGCACTGCCGATGCCGTTGGACAGTGGCCGAGCGGGCACGCTCGCATGATGGGCACTCCCCCCGGTTTAACGTTACGTGACCATAATGATACCAAGAGTTGAACGCGCCGGATAGAACACGTGCGCGATAAGTACCAGGGGATACCATCGCGCAATGTAGCCGCCCAGCCCCACACGGCGGTCAAGCACCACTGGTCGGGTCGGTCGCTGCCGGGTTTCGTCGTCTGTCATCTGGAAAGCGGTCTCCGGCGAACCAGGAGTGGGCGGCGGTTGTCGTACTCAGTGGAACGATCCCCGCCGGGGTCGTCACTATGGGGAGACGCGCCGGGGGCGGTGCGCGAGGGGGATCGATGGACATCGGTGCGAGGTCACGCCCGCCCTTCCTGGGCGGGGCCAGGCGGGGGACGGCCAGGACGGTCGCCACTGCGGTGCTGGTGGCGATGACCTGCGGCGCGAGCACACTGGCGGCGCCTTCCCAGGCCGCCCACGCGGCTCCACCACCGGCCGCGGCGACGAGCGCCGCGTCGAGCACGGTGTCGAGCACGGCGGCATCCGGGGCATGGGGCGCGGCGGCGTCCGGAGCGCAGGGGGTGGTGGCGATGGCCGCCCCCGACGACAGGGCCGAGGTCCGGCCGCGGCCGCGGCCCCGCGTGGACTGCCGCCGCGTCAAGTGCGTGGCGCTCACGTTCGACGACGGCCCCGGCCCCTACACCGACACGCTGCTGGCCTACCTGGCCGCCTACCACGCCCAAGCCACGTTCTTCGTCGTGGGCAGCAACGTCGTGACGTACCCCAGGGTCCTGCGCCGCACCGTCGCGGCCGGGCACGAGATCGGCAACCACACCTGGTCGCACCCCGACCTGACGAGACTGTCGCCCGCCCGGGTGCGCTCCCAGCTGGGCCGCACCGACCAGGCGATCAGGGCGATCACCGGCATCGTGCCCGGGCTCGTCCGCCCGCCGTACGGGGCGATCAACGCCACCGTGCGCCGTCAGACCGGCCGACCGATGGTGCTGTGGAGCGTGGACACCCTGGACTGGCGCTACCGCAGCAGCGCCACGGTGGCCCGCCGGGCGCTCAGGTCGGTGCGGCCCGGCAGCGTCATCCTGTTCCACGACATCCACCCGACGACCGTGCGGGCCATCCCGCGCGTGCTGCGGAAGCTGGCCGGGCGCGGCTACCGGTTCGTCACCGTCAGCCAGCTGTTCGGCGGCCACCCGCCGCGCCTCGTCTTCAACGCCGCCCCGCCTGACCTGCACTGATCGATCCTTCCGGCCAAGCGTGAACTCTTCTCGCATCCTCCGCGTATCTCCGGGTGTGAGCGGTGATCGCGCTTAGGCGCCGACCAGAAAGGATGCGTCACCGGCAGCAGGGACACCGCGTGGGCCGGCCGGGCTGCCGGCCCGCGCGGGCTGCGGGGGTCGGGCTGGTCAGCGGACCAGGGCGAGGTTCCAGGTGCGGGCGGTCTGGTCGCGGCTGCCGCTGACGGCGACCGGCCGGCCGTCGAGCAGGCCCACCGCCACCGACCAGACGCAGTCGGAGTGCCCGGTGAACGGGCTGCCGAGCGGTCTCCTGGTGTTCAGGTCCCACACGCGTACCGTTCTGTCCTCGCTGCCCGTGACCGCCACGGGCGTGCCGTCGAGGTTGCCCATCGCCACCGACCAGACGACGCCGGTGTGGCCGGTGAGCGGGGTGCCGAGCTGCTTCCAGGCGATCAGGTCCCAGATCCGGGCGGTCATGTCCTCGCCGCCGGTGACCACCACGGGCGTGCCGTTCAGGAAGCCCAGCGCCACCGACCGCACCCAGCCGGAGTGGCCGGTCAGCGACCGGCCGAGCTGCTTCCTGGAGGCCAGGTCCCAGACGCGCACGGTCCCGTCGTCGCCGGTGGTGACGGCCACGGTCGTGCCGGCGGCCTGGCCGACGGTGACCGCCCACACCCCGCTCTCGTGGCCGGTCAGCGGGTCGCCGTACTCCTTGGCCGTACGCAGGTCCCAGACGCGGGCGGTGCCGTCGGTGGAGGCGGTGACGGCGACGTGCCGGCCGCCGATCCGGCCGGTCGCCACGCACTTGACGTCACCCTTGTGCCCGGCCAGGACGCGGGACGCGCCGGCGGGGAGGTCCCAGACGCGGGCGGTGTCGTCGTCGCTCGCGGTGACGGCGATCGGCGCGCCGTCGAGCTGGTCGAGGACGACCGATCTGACCCATTCGGTGTGGCCGGTGAGCGGGCGGCCGATCTGCTGGGAGGTGCGGAGGTTCCACAGGCGGGCGGTCTCGTCGTCCGAGCCGGTCAGGGTGACGGGGACGCCGTCGAGGGTGCCCAGGGACACCGCCCGCACATCGTTGGTGTGGCCGGTCAGGGGCTTGCCGAGCTCCGCGCCGAACCGGAGGGCGGGCGCGGCCGGGCGTACCGGATCCCGCTCGCGCGGCCACATCGCCACGGCCACGGCCGCCGCCGCGGCGGCCACGCCGACGGCCAGCACCGCGCGGCGCGGCACCCGGCGGGGCGGCGCGCCCTCGAAGTCGGGCGGCGAGGCGTCGGGCATGGTCAGGGTGTCGTCGCCGGTCAGGGCGCGGACCAGGTCGTCCGCCGTGAGCCGCCGCGCGGGGTTCTTGTCCAGGCACGTGGTCACCAGCGACCGGAGCGACGCGGGCACTCCGGACAGGTCGGGCGGGTCGTACAGGAGCGCGTGCAGCACCGCCGCCACCGACTCCCCGGCGAACGCCCGCCGCCCCGTCGCCGCGAACACCATCGTGGCCGCCCAGCTGAACACGTCGGCCGCAGGCCCCACCTCCCCGCCGCTCACCTGCTCGGGCGCCATGTACCCGGGTGTGCCGAACACCCCGGTCTGCGTGACGGCGTGGTCGAGGGCCCGCGAGATGCCGAAGTCGATGACCACGGGGCCCTCGGGCCCGAGGATGACGTTGCCCGGCTTCAGGTCGCGGTGGACGACCCCGGCGCGGTGGATGGCGGCCAGCGCCGTCGCCGTCGCGACCGCGAGCCGTTCCAGCCCGCCGCCGGTGCGGGGGCCGTCCTTCCTGACGGCGCGTTCGAGGGACTCGCCGCGTACGTATTCGCTCACGATGTACGGCCGGTCGGCCTGCATGCCCATGTCCAGCACCCGGGCGGTGCAGAAGGGGGCGACCCGGCGGGCGAGGTCCACCTGCCGGAAGAACCGGCGCCGCGCCTCGGGATCGTCCGAGAGCCGGGCGTGCAGCACCTTGATCGCGACCTCGTCGCCCGACGGGCTCAGGCCTACGTAGACCACGCCCTGCCCGCCCTCGCCGAGGAACCGGACGAGGCGGTAGGCGGCGATCTGACCGAGGTGATCCCCCGATTGCGGACGCGACACTGCTTCCCTCTTCGAATCGCGCAGGAGCTTCAGCACCGGATACTACGATTCGGAAGGCCCTCATGGATGACCCCGGAGGGCGACATAAATGGACATATTTGCCCTGGTCAGAGAAACGTCATGCGCTGTTTCCCGGTGATTCATCTCCCGGAGAGCGCGGGCGGCCCCGTACCGGACGGGGCCGCCCGCGGCGTCAGGCGAGCAGGCCCGCCAGCGCCAGAGCGGGCTCCGGGTGGCCGGCCAGGAGCGCGGCCACCTCCCCGCGGCCCGGAGGCGGGGCCTGCCACGAGCCCTCGCAGCCGAGCAGCCCCGCCACCGCGTCACACGCGGCCGGATGTCCCAGGAGCAGCTCGGCCACCGGCCCCGACGCGACCGGCCCCGACCCGACCCGTGCTGCGGCGGGACGCGCCGTCCAGGCCGGCACCCAGCCGTCCACGGCGGCCAGCGTGCCGGGGAACGTGCGCCCGGCCTCGCGGACGAGCACCGGCATCAGCTCGCCCGCCTGGTCCCGCAGCGTCGTGATCAGCTTCGGCAGCCACGGCAGCAGCACCTGGTCGGGCAGCTGCCCGAACGCCTTCGAGATCACCTCCACCACGAAGCCCGACAGGGTCGGGACGGGCTCCATAGCCTGCACGAACCCCAGGATGTAGAGCGGGAACGACGGGACGACCAGCGGGTTGGCCAGCAGCTCGTCGCACCGCGCCCGCAGCTCGGCCAGCGGCAGCAGCCCGAGCTGGGTCCGCGCCGCCCACAGCAGCGCCACCTTGTCCGGCGCCTCCGGGTGCGACTGCTGCACGGCCAGCTCCAGCTGGGCCCGGTCGCAGCCCAGCGAGAGCGCGAGGCTCTCCATGGAGAACAGGAACCCCAGCATGGCCGCCACCTGCCGCGCCCCCGTGTCGTCGGACACGAAGGCCGTCGGCAGGAGGGTGCAGTAATGCGCGTAGCCGGAGGTCGCGAACTCCTCGCACCAGGCCGGCAGCTCCGGCTCGTGGGCGCGGTAGTAGGACATCAGCCGCCGGATCCTGCGCAGCACCTCGGGCGCGTCGTCCACGCTGCGCTCGGACGCCAGCAGCTCCACCGCCCGCTGCCCCAGCTCGTCGGCGAAGCGGCGGCTGCCGAGGAAGAGCACCGCGTCCTCGACGGCCGCCAGCGCGACGGCCGCCGTGGCCTTGGGGTCCCACACCGAACGGCGCAGCCGCTGCTCCATCACCTGCTCGATGGTGACGCCCTCGTAGCCCAGCTCGATGATCGAGCGCTGGTGCTTGCCGAACGCCAGGTCCCAGCTCTCCTGGATCGAGCGCTCCCCCAGCCCGCGCTCGCCCATGATGGGGCGGACGGCGTCCGACGGCAGCAGGTACCGCAGCATCCACAGCAGGTCGGAGCAGGGCACCAGCTCGGGGTTGGCGTTGAGGTCGAGCAGCGCCCGCTGGATCGTGCGCTTCTCCAGGTCGAGCTTGAGCGGCGCGAGCCGGTCGTACACGTCGCGGGCCAGCGGCGGCAGGGCGTCGTAGCCGACCTCGCCGACGCGGTCGCCCCCGAGCATGATCTCGCACAGCCGCCGCACGTCGCGGCGGCCCGGCACGACGTCCTTCTCGATGCAGGTGACGGCCGCGTCCTGGAAGTCGTACGGGGTGGGCCTGGCCCGGTTGCGCATGCCGGCGAGCAGGATCGAGGTCTCGAACACGGCGATGGCGTCGGCGGTGCTGGCCAGGTAGCCGTTGCGGCGGGCCAGCCGGACGATCTCCACGCTCCAGCCGAGCAGCTCGGCCTCGTCCAGCTCGTCGAGCGCGGGCGGCTTCGACAGGAACCCGGTCAGCTGGTCGGCCACCTCGCCCTGGGGGACGGGCGCGGGCAGCTTGGCCACGCGTTTGCGCGCGCCCCTCTGCCCGGCCAGCTGGAACGGGGTCAGCTTGCCGCGGGTCAGCGCCTTGTCCCAGGTCGCCGCCGCGATCGACACCGAGCCGGAGGCCAGCCCGAACTGCGCCTCGATGGCCGAGTGGCTGGACGGGATGAGGCCGTACACCCATTTCGTGCCGGTTCGCGGGGTGATCTCGAACGTCGCCGTGGACTTCAGCCCGAACTGCTCGACGTGGCTGGCGGCGTGGAAGGCGCCGCACACGTACAGGCAGTCGGCCGGGTCGGCGCCCGAGGTGGCCAGGTGCTCGCGCATCCTGGTCCACATGTAGCGCTCGCGGTCCTCGTCCACGGTCCGCCGGCCGCCGTCGCGGTCGAGACGGCGGAACAGGCTGCCGATCAGCACCATGACCTGGCGGTAGGTGTCGTAGTCGGCACCCGACAGCGGCTGCTCGACGTACTGGTCCCACCACTCGGACCAGTGGCGCACCTTGCCGTGGTGCAGCAGGTGCTCCTCCAGTTCGGCGAAGCGCGGGCGCAGGTCGCCGAGCTCGACGCCCACCGCGTCGCCGTGCAGGCCGGCCTCTTCGGCGTGCTCCTTCTTGCCGGGTTCCTCCTTCGGCGCCCACTGGAAGACGTGGTCCGTCGAGCGGTCGACCAGCACCAGCTCGACACCCGGGGTCTCCAGCGCGTACGAGATGGCCTGGTACTCGGCGGACGCCTCCGTGATGGGCGCCACCACGCTGAGCGGCGCCCACGACGGCGGGAAGCCGTCGATGTCGGTCGCGAACGCCTGCACCGCCACCGGCAGCCGGCAGTTGCGCAGCTCGGTCAGCAGCGGCCGCAGGTCCTCGCAGAGCTCCAGGTAGATGACCTTCGGCTGCTTCTCGCGCAGCCTGCGCACCATCGCCAGCGCCGAGGCCGGCGAATGGTGGCAGACCGGGAAGATCTCCAGCTCCTCGCGCAGCGCCCGGTCCACGTCGTCCACCAGGCCGGACAGGATGTCCGACACGGCCACGGGACTGCCGGCGAACGCGCCGGCGGCGTCGAGGAGCTGCTCGCGGAGCGCGCCGAACGGGCTCGTCTGGCCGGTCATGAGAGGGTGGCGATGGCCTCGCGGCCGCCCACGAGGAACTCCGGCCACTCCCCGCCGTCCTTCTTGCTGCGGGGCTCGACGACGCCGTGCCAGTACTTGTTGAGGATCGCGAGGTCCTCGGGGCTGCGCCGGGCCAGCGAGCTGACCAGCGAGCCGGCGAGGGTCTGCGCGCGCAGCACGCGGTCGCCGAAGAAGTTGCTGTGCAGGATGGCGTCCTCCAGCACGCCGATCTGCTCGGCCGTGGACAGCGCCGACTCCAGCTTCTCGTCGTCGCTGGTGGCCGACGCGGCGGCCGAGCGCAGGTCGGCGAAGCTCTGCAGCAGGATGTCCAGCAGCGTCGGCGGCAGGTCGAGCTCGATCTTGTGCCGGCGCAGCAGCTCCTCGGTGCGGAAGCGGACGATCTCCGCCTCGCTCTTCTTGTTCGTCACGACGGGGATGCGGACGAAGTTGAAGCGGCGCTTGAGGGCCGAGGACAGGTCGTTGACGCCCCGGTCGCGGCTGTTGGCGGTGGCGATGATGGAGAAGCCGGGCTGGGCGAAGACGATGTTGTCGTCGTCGAGCTCGGGGATGGAGACGTACTTCTCCGACAGGATCGAGATCAGCGCGTCCTGCACGTCGCTGGTCGAGCGGGTCAGCTCCTCGAAGCGGCCGATCACGCCCCTCTCCATCGCCGTCATGATCGGCGAGGGGATCATCGAGTGGCGGGACTGGCCCTTGGCGATGACCATGGAGACGTTCCAGGAGTATTTGATGTGGTCTTCCGTCGTGCCCGCCGTGCCCTGGACCACGAGGGTGGAGTTGCGGCAGACGGCCGCGGACAGCAGCTCGGCCAGCCAGCTCTTGCCGGTGCCCGGGTCGCCGATCAGCAGCAGGCCCCGGTCGGAGGCCAGGGTCACGATGCTGCGCTCGACGAAGCTGCGGTCGCCGAACCACTTCTGGGAGATCTCCCGGTCGAGCCCGTCGGAGCGCTCGGAGCCGAGGATGAACAGCCTGATCATGCGGGGGCTCAGCCGCCACGAGAACGGCTTGGGGCCGTCGTCGATCGACTCCAGCCAGTCGAGCTCCTCCGCGTACTTCACCTCTGCGGGGGCGCGCAGCATGTCGTCACTCATGGGTGAGGTCTCCTAAGCGAGGAAGTTCTTGAGCTCGAGGACGAGCTTCCGGATATGGCCTGAGATCACCGGAGTGCCCAGGTCCTTGAATTTCTTGCGGAACCACGGGTCCACGCTCTGCTGGCCCGAGCTGTTGACCGAACCGACGGGGATGAACTTCACCCCCGAGCGGTAGACCGCCTCGATGCCGTCGTAGAGCGGCTGCGAACGGTCGAACTCGTAGAAGTCGGAGATCCACACCATCACGGTGTTGCGCGGATCGGCGATCTTCGGACGGGCCATGGCCATCGCGACCGGCCCGTCGTTGCCGCCGCCGAGCTTGGTGCGCAGCAGCACCTCGAACGGGTCGTGCACCCACGGAGTCAGGTCGAGGGCCCGGGTGTCGTACGCGATGAGGTGCACGTCGACCTTGGGCAGCCCGGCGAAGATCGAGGCCAGGATGGTGCAGTTGACCATCGAGTCCACCATCGAGCCCGACTGGTCGACGACCACGATCAGGCGGGCCGGCGTGGTGCGGCGGGCGGTCTGCTTGTAGAAGAGCCGGTCGACGTAGAGCCGCTCGTCCTCCGGGCTCCAGTTCGTGAGGTTCTTCCAGATGGTGCGCTCGACGTCGAGGTTGCGGAAGACCCGCTTCGGCGGCACCGAACGGTCGATGACGCCTGCACTGGTCTGCTCCACCTGGGTGCGCAGCACCTCGGCGACCTCGTCCACGTACCGGCGGATCAGCGCCTTGGCGTTGGCCAGCGAGACGCCCGACAGGTTGGACTTGTCGCGCAGCAGCTGCTCGATGAGCGACATGCTGGGCGTGAGCTGTTTGGACAGCACCGGGTCGGCCAGCACCTCGCGCAGGTGCATGCGCTTGACCAGGTCGCCCTCCAACCCGGCGAGCAACGCGGCCAGCTCTTCGTTGCCCGGGCTGTGGCGCAGCCCGCCCGCCTCGCAGCCCATGCCGCGCTCGAACCAGGCCGTGTCCTTCTTCCACGCCTCCAGCTGAGCCGCCGAGACGTTGCCCGAGCCGGTGGCGAACACGTTGAGCAGCAGCTTGGAGACCAGGGCCGCGCGACGGACCTCGTCGCCCTCCTCGTGGTCCCGCTCCGCCATCAGGCCCTCGAACTCGGCGGCCAGGTCGGGGAAGCGCTGTACGAGGTTGTCGACCGAGACGCCGGGGTCAAGCAGCGCGGGCGGGAGGCCGAGGTCGTCGACGATGGCCACGCTCGCCCGCTCCAGGGTGGGCTGCTCGTCGGGGCTGAACAGCCGGGACAGCAGGCGCCAGTAGAGCACCTGGCGCCGGGTCGCGTCCGATGTGGTGGGGGAATCGGTCATTTCCTCAGCAACCGCCCCGCTCGCTCGCGCAGCACGGCGACCACGTCGCCGGCCTTGGCCTCGGCCTTGACCACCTTGGGGTCGGTGGGGCCCATGGCCCAGTCGCCGTTGTGCGCGGTGACGGCCTTCTTCTTGACCGTGGCCTGCACGGCGAGCGGCTGCAGGAGCCACTGCCCGCCGTCCCAGCGCATCAGGCCGATGCAGGAGGAGGAGGCCGACACCAGCTCGGGCGTGAGCGGCCCGCAGGCCGGCAGCCGGTCGAGGGCCACCGGGAGCGAGCTGCCGCCCAGGTCGAGCGTCTCGTCGCGGATCGTGTAGCCCTCCAGGAAGACGGGCTCCGCGATGCGTACGGGATGGCGGTCGAGCGGCGGGGTCGCCGGGGCCACGGCCTCGGCGAGCTGGACCCGCGCGGTCGCGAACGGGTCGGCCGCCGCGCCGGCGCTCGCCTTGCCGTCGTGCCACACCAGGTCACCGCCCGGCAGCAATGGCATGTCGGTGAGCTCCAGGCTGAGGTGCCCGGCCAGCGCGCCCATGAGCACGGGGTGATCGCCCATCAGCCGCCACACGGACGGGCCGGAGATCGTGTCCACCTTCGCGGCCGCCACGCTCGTGCGTACCAGCCGGGAAGCGGCGCCGCCCGCGGGCTCGAGGATGCCGTGGACCTGCACCCGCACCACGGTGGCGTGCTCGTGCACGTCGGCGCCGAGGATCAGCAGCCGCCCCGAGACCGGCTCGGCCGCGCCGTGCCACGTGCCCTTCTGGGACAGCAGCAGGGCGCGCGTCCACAGGTCGGCCCACCTGCGCACGGGCAGCCGGTCCATCGTGCCCACCGGGCAGGACGCCCGCAGCTCCGCGGCCAGGCCGTCGAGCAGCACCGCCAGCCCGCGCAGCCCGGGCGCGGCCAGCAGCGCCTCGATGGCCGGATCGGCGGAGGAGACCACGTCGTGGTCGACGCCGCGCCAGCCGGTGATCGCCAGCTCGCGCAGCCAGCCCCGGCAAGCGGCGAGCACGCCCGCCGGGTCTCCCGCGTCTCCGGCGGGCTCCCAGGCCGCGCGGGTGCGGCCCAGCGCCGTGTCGAACCGGGCGAGCAGCGCGTCGTGCACCGCGCCGAGCAGCGCGGCCCGCCCGCCGGCCAGCGCCGCCAGGTGCTCGTCGCCGACCGACCCGGCGCTCACCTTCTCCGCCGCCTCGGCCAGCCGGTCGCCGAGCGGGCTGCCTGCCAGCGCGCCCGCCAGGGCGGCCAGCGCCCCGGACGCCTCCTCGCCGAGCCGGGCGAACCCGTGGGTGAGCGCGTCGTCGAACCCCGTCACCAGGTCGAGCGCCTCGCCGGCCCCGGCCGGGGCGTCGCCCTGCAGCTCTCCGAGCTGTACGTCGAGCATCAGCGCACCGCCTTCGTCGCGGGGAACCAGTGCAGCTCGGCCAGCGGCTCCGTGCTGTCGGGCACCTCCAGGTAGGCCAGGTGGCGCAGGAACCTGCTGAACACCACGGCGGCCGGGGTGCGCTCGACCGGCCCCTTGATGGAGGACATCAGGAACTGGCCCTCCGGCACCTCCACCCCCAGGTAACGGGCCACCCGGTCCAGCCCGTACTGCAGGACCGCCTCGTCGGCCAGCTGGTGGATGTGTTTGCAGGCGTAGCCGTGCAGCGCGCCGCACGGCCGGTTGTTGTTGGTGCTGCAGCTCAAAGCGTGGGTGCCGGCGGTGACGGACGAGACGTAGACCCGTTCGATGTCGGATCCGCTCGACACGACCCCCTGCAACCGCCCGTCGGCCAGCTCGACGAAGGGAACCTTCGCCAGTTTCCTCGGCTCGACAGGCGGCACCACCCGTACCACGCTGTGCTGCTCCCACGCGGCTCTGTCCGCGTCCACGACCTCGAACCCTCCCGCCCCGGCCGGTTCACGGGCGCAGGCGGGAATGCCCGCGCCTTCGCGACCGGCTGATCAATGAACCGGGAACTTACCGGAGCTCACCGACAGATCGGGTCTAAACGATCAAAGCCCAAGGTCCGCGCGGGTTCAGGCCTCCTGGGATAATTGTCGATAATATTGTCAACGAAGCTCAACTACGGGAGGATTCCGTGACCCCTGAGTCCCCGCTGGAGGAGACGCTGACTGACCGGCTCAGAGCGGCCGTGCTCGGCGGGGACTTCGTGCCCAACCAGCGGCTGGTCGAGGCCGACGTGTGCGAGCAGTTCGGGGCCACCCGCGCGGCCGTGCGCGAGACGTTCAGAGAGCTGGCCTCGGAGGGGCTGGTCGAGATCCTACGCAACAAGGGCGCCCGCGTAAGAGCGATCTCCAAGGCGGAGGCCATCGAGATCACGGAGGTGCGGATGGTGCTGGAGGGCCTGTCCGCCGCCAAGGCCGCCGAGCGCGTCACCCCCGAGCAGGCCGGGCGGCTGCGGGAGATCGTCGCCGAGATGCGCGCCGCCGTGGAGCGCAACGACCTCGACCGATATTCCGAGCTCAACGCGACGCTGCACGCCAAGGTCCGCGAGATCGCCGCCCACCAGACCTCGGCGTCGATCATCGAACGGCTGGGGGCGCAGGTGATCCGGCACAAGTTCCGCCTGGCCCGGCAGCCGGGGCGGGCGGCGCTGTCGTTGCCGCAGCACGAGCTGATCGTGGCCGCCATCGTCGCCCGCGACCCCGAGGCGGCGCAGACGGCCATGCAGCAGCACCTGCGCAGCGTCGCCAAGGCCCTGGAGGCCACCGACTGACGAGCCACCATCACCTCGGAGACCACCGACCGACGGACCACCATCGCCTCGGAGACCACCGGCTGGCGGGCCGCCATCGCCTCGGAGACCACCGGCTGGCGGGCCGCCAACACGGCCTGCCCGGGGAGGGTGGGACGCCGGTGCGGGTCACCTCTTCCAGGGTGGCGGTCATGGCGTGCGGCACCCCGAGCGACTCCAGCATCCAGGTGGCCGCGTGCATCTCGTGCACCCGGCGCACGCTGTGCTGCCCCGCCCCTTCCAGCAGCCGCACCACGAACCGCTCGTCGGCCGCGGACACCGTCTCCAGCAGGTGCTCCCAGAACCACTCCCCCAGCCCTGCCGCCTCGGCGGCGCGCCGGGACTCGATGACGAGCGCGCTCAGCCCCTTCACCAGCACGCTGCGCGGCAGCTTGCGGGCCGCCGCGTCGCCGGGCGAGCCGCCGATCGGCGTCACGTCCATGCCGTAACGGCCGGCGAAGGCAGCGAAGCGGAGCTTGTCGCCGGGCGCGCTCGTGGACAGGTCGGCGTAGAGTGCGCCGGGCCTGAGGTTGGGGCGCGACTCCTCGCAGGCGGTCAGGCTGTCGGCGCCGGTGGTCACGGCGATGACGACGTCGGCCCCGCGTACGGCCTCGGCGTTGCACGCGACCAGCGGCGGCCCGCCGGACGGCGACGGCGGGTGGGCGGGAGCGGTAGCTGGTGGACGAGCCGATGCGGCCGCGCTCACGCAGGCCGGGAGCGACGGCGCGCTACCGCAGCGAAGACACCGCGAACAAGATCATGGGGACGGTCGGCGAGTTCCTGTCGTGGTGCTGTCTGCAGGGGTGGGTGCCTGCTTGAGAGCGACGATGTAGCCGTTCTTGACACCGTATCCCGTCGCCGCGGGGACGAAGCCCTTCGCCGGCACCAGCGGTCGCTTGCCGTCCGGCGGCGCCGCGACCGGCTGTGGCGTGCTCTGCCGTACGGCCTGCGCCGACGGGTGGCGGTTACGGGCGCCGTTGCCGGCCGGATGGTCAGCGGTGGACGCGTTGGCGGGGAGCGAGACGAGGGCTGACGCCGCGGCCAGCAAGGGCACCGCGAGTCTGACAGGTAACACCGAGCCTCCCAACATGAACATTGCCAGGGAGCTGGTCAGCGTGACGGTGGCACGCTGGTCGCTGTGGAAGCTGGGACTTCTGCGATGATAATGTTCTACATATCCAAATATTTAGATATATGGAGCAGCGATGTCAAAGGTGCTGATTGTCGGGGCCGGGGCGCTGGGGCAGGTCTTCGGGTTGTGGCTGGCCGCGGCCGGGGCCCGGGTCAGCTATTTGGTGAGGCCGGGCCGGGAGAGCTGGGAAGGGGCTTCGCTGTACCGGCTCAGGCGGGGGCGAGCGCCGGTGAGCGAGCGGATTGTGCCGTACGAGGTGATCAGTGAGCCGCGCCGCGAACAGTGGGACATGGTGTGGCTCTGCGTGGATTCGCCCGCGTTGCGGGGCGAGTGGACGCGTGCGCTGCGCGCGGCGGCCGGAGCGGCGACGGTGGTCACCATCGGCCAGGACCCGGGCGATCTGAGCACCCTCGCCCGGGTCTGGCCACAGGAGCAGATCGTCCAGGTGGCCCCGACTCTGCTCGCCTACCAGGCGCCGCTGGAGCGAGAGGTCCCCGCGCCGGGGGTGGCGTACTGGGTGCCACCCGGTTCGGCGGTGGGCGTCACCGGAGCGCGCGCCTCGCAGGTCGTCGCCGCACTTCAGGCCGGTGGCGTGCGGGCCAAGCGGGTGACGCGGGCCGGTGCGGGGGAGCTCGCCGCCGCCCGCATGATCCCCTACATCGCCGAGTTGGAGGCCTCCGGCTGGAGGCTGCCCGCGTCGAGCACACGGTTGCGGGGCGCTACCGCGTCCGTCCGGGAGGCCGTCGCCGTGGTCTCCGCTCAGCACGGGCTGCGCGCTCCCGTCTCCGTCCCGTCCTGGGCCGTGGGCCTGGCGTTGCGCGTGCTGCCATGGCTGCTCCCCTTCAACCTGCGCAGCTACCTGGAGACGCATTTCACGAAGGTGAGCGCGCAGACGCGGCTGATGCTGGACGGCTGGATCGCCGAAGGCGCCGCCAGGACGCTACCGGTCGGCCATCTGTCCGCTCTGCGCGACTCATTGCCCGCATGAGCGGCTCGATCGAGGCCCAGGACGTCCTCGCGCTGTTCGCGCGGACCCGGCCGCTGTTCACCGCCCTGGGGGATGAGCGCAGGCAGGAGATCGTCGTCTTCCTCCTGGAGTCCGCGGCCCCACGCAGCGTCGGTGACATCGCCGCGCACCTGGAGCTGTCCCAGCCCGCCACCTCCCACCATCTCAAGATCTTGCGCGATGCGGATCTGCTGACGGTACGGCGCAACGGCGCCCTGCGCCTGTACGACCTCAACGCCAAGGCCTACCCGGACCTCCTGACCCCGATGCGCGACCTCATCACGTTGATCATCTCTTGTGCTTCCGGCCTGGGGGAACAGCCGAGCAGCCAGTAGCGACATGCGCTGATCATCATGTTGACCGGCTGGGTACGGGCATGGTCGCCGTGCGGGCGACCCGCGGCACACCCGGCGACGGCTGGACGCCGCACCAACTGCGCCACTCGGCGCTGACCCTACCTGGCCGCCGCCGGGCGCACCGCGCCCGAGATGTGGGTGAAGTCGGCGGGCAGGCCGGTGCGGTCGAAGACCTCCAGCAGCAGCTCGGGGAAGTCCATCCGGGGCAGCATGCCGTCGACCAGGGCACGCGGCTCCTTCATCAGCGGCGGTTCGGCCAGCGCGCCGGGCCTCTCCAGCCGCAGCCGGCCGCCGACGAACTGCACCGCGGTGTTGGATCCCAGCCCGTCCAGCACCCGGGCGTAAGCGCCCTCCAGCCGGGCCCGCGGATCGCTCCAGCGCCACCTCTTGAGGGCAACTCAACATTATTGCGATCCAGAAAACGAAAACCTTATTGCGGTTATCGGATAGCTTTCGAGAGAAAGCGTACTAAGATACCCACGCATTCCCACCATGGGGATATGCCTAAAGCATGCATAATCAATATTCCCCCCGTGTTCACTCGAAGTTCTCGCGGCCGGGTTCGGGCCTCGGCGACAATCCTTGATGGAAGCGCTTTTGTGAATCCACGAAAGCACGTACCGAATTTGGAGATCTACATGAAGAAGTTCCTGGCGCTCGCGGGCGTGAGCGCCGCCCTGGCGGCCGGCCTCCTCGCGACCGCACCCGCTCACGCGGCGACGGCAAACGCTACTTCTCCCAGCGCGATGTCGCCCTTCCGTTACTACGACACCTTCTACGGGCCGAATCCTTGGTGGTCATGCGCCCAGCGCGGAAATCTCGGGCTGCAGAGAGGTGAGTGGTATGACTATGACTGCAGGCCCGGCACCAGCTGGGTGGATCTCTATATCCAGGTAAGCCCCAACTAGTCCAGCGAGCGAGCAGATCCCGCTACGGATATCCAGCGATTATCCGGACGGATGCTTATCAATGTCAGCTTCGGCAGTGCCTCCGCGATGACCCAATACCGGAGGCACTGCCAGGCCAGGCGCTCGGCACTGATGTGAACTCAGCGAATTGCCGGGCTCGTGGAACAAAGCCGTCCGAGCCGCACGGATACAGGGCTTTGACCAAGAGACGGGATGACCCCTGACCGGTCAGCCAGGGAAGAAGACGGCAGTCCTGGGCAGGCCGGGTTCAAGGCGCTCGCCCGCCGGTGGATCTGTCGCCACAAGCCTGAAGGGCTTCGAAACTCGCGCGTCCAGGTGACCCGGCGGTGTTTGCGGCGCAGCCAGCCGGCCCCAGGCGACGCAGCTTGCCGTTCGCCTTGGGAATCATCCGCCCTCGGACCGGCAACGGGGCAAAGCTGCGCTCCTTCAGCGAAGTGCGCAGCTCGCCGCGGAAGTCTTCGACTTCGAGGTCTTACGGGAGGAGCCGGCCAAGACCGGTGTCGACCCGGACGGGCATCTGGGCACGCTGGAGCAGCTGTATCAGCTGTCCTTGGAGGTCACCGAGTCGGAAGTCGCCGAGAGCGCGTCGGCGGGGTCGCCTGCCGGCCAGCCGAGCGCGGCTGCGGACGTTCCGGCCGCCGAGCCCGCGCACGCAGCGTCGTGGCCGGCTCACCGTCGATGACCTCATCCAGGACCAGGACGAACTACTCCTTAAGCTCGGAGACCCGCCCACTCCCGTGCCCGAACCCTTCGCCGGCCTGCTTCGAGAGCCGGCCGACGACCGGCCCCACCTCAACACCGCGACCAACCCGGACGCGCGCCGGCTATTCCCCGGCCGACGGGCCGACCAGCCCGCCCATGCCGGCACCATCCGCGAGCACCTCCGACTCGCCGGCTTCGCCGCCGGAACGGCCAGAGCCTCAGCGCTCCGCCAACTCGTCCTGCAAGCTCCCGCCCCAGTGATCGCCAACTCCCTGGGCTTCCACCACAAGACCACCACCCGCATCGCCGCGGACGCCGGAGGATCCTGGACTCACTACTCCCCCAGCGACCACACCCAGTGATCAACTGAACAAGCAGCCCGACGAATACCGATCACTCGATCAACGACTCCTGCCGGTCCTGGAAGCCAACTCGTCGTCCCGGTCCTGGTGGCCCGCTCGGAGGGCCGCCTGGACGAGACCGTCTTCAACGCCCCGCCCCAGCCGCTCGACCGCGAGCCGGCCGGGACGCTGCGGACACCGGAAGCGGCCGTGGCCTGACCTCCGGAAACGAAGGGCGGGAACCGTACGGTCCCCGCCCTTCGTCCTGCCTGGAGGACCCCTTGCCGACCGCCTGGCCCTTTGTCCGGAGCAGCTGCGCTCCCTTGTCGCCGCTCAGATCACGCCGACGGAACGCCCGATTCGCGACTCTGCGGACCAGCTTTTTCCAGCCGAAGCCGCCGGCCTCTCACGGGCTTCCTGGCAGCTACGCGGACGAGACGAGCCTTCGATCAGCCATTACGTCACGCCCTCGTCCTCCGTCCTGCCGGGCGCACGGAGGGCTGAGGTCAAAGGGCGACGGTCCACGCGTCAACGACATGGCAGCCATTTGGCTGCCCATAGACCGAGGAAGTCGGCCCGAACTGCTGTTCTGTGCTTTTGTAAACCACCGGGCCGTCGATGTTTCTGGTGTACGGCCAGTGGGCCGAGTTGCATTCGACCACTACGCGATAGTTGCCGTAGCCTTCGTAGCAGGTGGTTTGTCCCACGTTGCGGGTGGTATCGACGTATGGCTCGCAGCGCCATACTTCAGCCTGAGCAGCTGGGGCCCCCAGCACGGACGTGAGACAGAGGACCGTGCCAAGCATCGTCGTGCTGATCATTGCCTTTTTGACAGGCTTCATATTTTCCTTACTCGTACTTCGGGATCGTGGACTTACCGCGTTCCGCACCCAGATCGCATGGCCCGTCGGGGAACGTCATCAGTCGTAACCGGGAACGGCCATCCCGCTCATCGGGCTGCTGGGTGCGCCTCAGATTGAACCAAGGAACATGGCCTGCGACTATCCGGGCCGCGTCCCGAAGATCGCGCTTTTCGGATAGGGCCCCGCCCCTGGCCTCGGTGGCTCAGCTGCGGACCGCTTCACCTGGCGGGATGCTCGGTGTCGTCCCCCGGTGCGGCGGGCTCCGGCGTCGATTCGGGGCGGACGCCGAACGGGCCGGCCCGCGCGAACCAGTAGTTTGCTGCATTGGCGAACGTGAATGCCGACGATGGGGATTCGATGCGATTAATCACGGGAATCGTGCTGGTGCTGGCGGCGGTTGGCGGGTGTACGTCCAGGCCGATCACGCCGATCGAACCGGTGGACCCCGGCAACCGCTTCACGTCGAGGCCGCCGGTCGACCTCAAGTCCATCGACCCGCCCACCCGCTTCAACGCCGCCGCCGCCGCGCCGCTGGAGGTCTCCACGAACGCGGATGAGGTGCTGCTGCACGGCACCACGGCGGTCGTCCCGATCCATGGCAGCAAGCCGACCGTGTCCTCCGGGGAGGAGATCCGCCTGATCGACACCCGCACCAACAAGGTGCGGGAGGTGATCAAGCCGACCTACCCGCAGCCGAAAATCGGCACGGTGATCGCGCTGCCGACGCTCACGTCCGTCCAAGGCCGGCCGACCGTGCTCGCGCCGTTCCTCGGCGAGGCACCGGGACAGGGCACTACCCCGGGCCGTCCGCTGGTCGAGGTCGTCTCGATCGACCCAGAGAACGGGAAGACCGACTGGCGTACCGAGATCCCCATCGAGGGGTGGACCGGGACGGACCGTTCGAGCGGCGTCGAGGTCTCGTTCGCGGGTGTGGCCGACGGGGTGGGGGTCGTTCGGATCGTGGACCCGTCGCTGTCGGCTCGGCGCGGCGACACGTACGCGCTGGACCTGAGTAGCCGCAAGGTGCGGTGGAGCATGCGCGGGTTCGAGGCCCGAGCCGTGGCGGCGGGGATGGTCGCGGGCCAACAGCCCGGAACCGGGCAGACGCCGAAGGTCCAGGTCCGCGGGATCGACGCGCGGACCGGTCGGCAGCGATGGGCGTCGCCCCGCGATGCCTACTCGGTCGAGGTATTCCCGGCCGGCCCCTCCAAGGCAGTCGTCCGAGGACGCACCGACCCGGGCGGGAAGAAGTACGTCGATGTCGTGGAGATCACGACGGGACAGGCGGTGACCGTCACCGAGGAGAAGCCCGGTGAACCAGCCCCGCATCCGTTGAATTGCCTGTACGACGAGCAGGCCATCGCAGTCTGCTCAGGCGGTGACTGGGTCGCCGCGCTCGACGCGCAGACCGGCTCGTGGCTGTGGTCGATCACGAAGGGCGACGGGCGCCTGGTTCCCCTCGTGACCGGAGCCTGGCATGGGGTCGTCTACGGAAGAACCGCCAACGGGCCCGTCGTCCTCGATGGCAGGACCGGAACGGACCGGGAGACCCAACCGGGAGTCGCACCGTCGGTGGTCAACAGCTCCATGGCGATCGGCCCGTGGCCCGGCGGCGGCCTCGGGTCGAGCAGCTACCCGGTGATCGGCTGAGCTGAGACTTAGCTCAATCCCAGCCAAGACCTACCTGGCGGCTGGGAACACGTCCAGGAGCGGAGGGCCGAGCACTGCCACCTGCATAAGAGAGCCCATATCGTTGACAATATTGTCGAAGTCCACGCTCGACCAGGCCCCGATGTTGCGCTAGAGGCAGATTGCCGATGAAACTGTTGACAATCTGATCGATCGGCTCGTAGCGTCAGCGAGTGACCTCGGCAAAGACCCCCACACTTCTGGTGATCAGCGCCCACGCGGGCGACTTCGTCTGGCGCGCGGGCGGCGCCATCGCGCTCGCGGCCGGCCGCGGCGAGCGGGCCAAGGTGGTCTGTCTCAGCTTCGGCGAGCGCGGCGAGTCCGCGAAGGCGTGGCGCGCCGGCCGCACTCTCGACGAGATCAAGGCGATCCGCCGTGAGGAGGCGCAGAACGCCGCCGCGGCCCTGGGCGCCGAGATCGAGTTCCTCGACGCTGGCGACTATCCCCTGGTGGAGACCCCGGAGCTGGTCGACCGGCTGGTGCGGATCTACCGGGAGGTCGAGCCCGACGTGGTGCTGACGCATCCGCTGGCCGACCCGTACAACGGCGACCACCCCGCGGCGGCCCGCATGGCGTTGCAGGCGCGCGTGCTGGCGCAGGCCGCGGGCTACGACGCGCCGGGCGAGCCGCTCGGCGCGCCGCCCGTGTTCTTCTTCGAGCCGCACCAGCCCGAGCAGTGCGACTTCAAGCCCGACGTGCTGCTCGACATCACCCCGGTGTTCGACAGGAAGCGCAAGGCGATGGAGTGCCTGCCGGCCCAGCAGCACATGTGGGACTACTACACCGACCTCGCCAAGCGCCGCGGGGTGCAGCTGCGCCGCAACGCGGGCCCCAACCTCGGCCTGCCGCACGACACCATGGGCGAGGCCTACATGCGGCTCTACCCGCAGGTGACGGACGTGCTGGCATGAGGCACGTGGTCGTCACCGGCACGCCGCGGGCGAGCCTCGACCGGATCGACACCCTGGCCGCGTACGGCGTCGCGACCGTCCACGAGGCGCTCGGCCGCACCGGCTACCTGGGGCCCGGGCTGCGCCCCGCGTGGCCCGGGTGCAGCGCGGGCGGCAACGCGGTCACGGTGCTGTGCTGGCCGGGCGACAACCTGATGATCCACGTCGCGGTCGAGCAGTGCCAGGAGGGCGACGTCCTGGTCGTGACCACGACCTCGCCGTCCACCGACGGGATGTTCGGTGAGCTGCTGGCCACCTCGTTGCGCTCCCGGGGCGTGCGCGGGCTGGTGATCGACGCGGGCGTGCGCGACGTCGCCGGGCTGCGGGCCATGGGCTTCCCGGTGTGGAGCGCGGCCGTCAGCGCCCAGGGCACGGTCAAGGCGACGCCCGGGGCGGTCAACGTGCCCGTCACCGTGGGCGGGCAGCTCGTCCGGCCGGGCGACACGATCCTCGGCGACGACGACGGGGTGCTGGTGGTGCCGTGGGGCGACCTCGAGCGGGGCATCTCCGCCTCCGCCGCCAGGGCCGCGAAGGAGGCCGCCGCCCGCGAGGCGTTCGCCAAGGGCGAGCTGGGGCTCGACCGCTACGGCCTGCGCGAGCGCCTGCCCGGGCTCGGCATCACGTACGTGACGGCCGCCGACTACGGACCGATGTGACGGGCATGGGCGACCACGACCGCCGACCACGGACCGGTGCGACGGACATCGGCGCCGACGGGCGCCGACCACGGACCGACGTGACGGGCATCGGCGACGACGGCGGCGTGCGGTGCATGCTGATGCGCGGCGGCACCTCCAAAGGCGCCTACTTCCTGGCCGACGACCTCCCCGACGATCCCCGCGAGCGCGACGACCTGCTCCTGCGCGTCCTGGGCAGCCCCGACCCGCGCCAGATCGACGGCATCGGCGGCGCCCACCCGCTCACGAGCAAGGTGGCCGTGGTGTCGCCCAGCGCCGATCCCGGCGCGGACCTCGACTACCTCTTCCTCCAGGTCGCGGTGGACGAGCCGGCCGTCTCCGGGCGGCAGAACTGCGGCAACCTGCTCGCCGGCGTCGGCCCGTTCGCCGTGGAGCGCGGCCTCGTCCGTCCGCGAGGCGACGACATCGAGGTCCGCATCCGCCTGGTGAACACCGGCGGCCTCGCCACCGCCCGCTTCCCCACCCCGGGCGGCCGCGTCGACTACCGCGGCGGCACGGCCATCTCCGGTGTTCCGGGCACGGCCGCGGCCGTGGTGCTCGGGTTCGAGGACACCGCCGGCTCGGGCACGGGGCGGCTGCTGCCCACCGGCCGCGAGGTGGACGTGATCGACGGGATCGAGGTGACCTGCGTCGACAACGGCATGCCGGTCGTCGTGGCGGCCGCGGAGGACCTCGGCATCACCGGCTACGAGCGGTACGAGACGCTCGTGGCCGACGCCGGGCTCCGCGAGCGCGTGCAGTCGCTGCGCGTTCAGGCGGGCAAGCTCATGGGGCTCGGCGACGTCACCGGCGAGGCCGTGCCCAAGACCACGCTGGTCGCGCCGCCCCGCGACGGCGGCGCGCTGTGCACCCGCACGTTCATCCCGGTCCGGCCGCACACCGCGATCGGGGTGCTGGGCGCGGTCAGCGTCGTCACCGCCGCGCTGCTCCCGCACGGCGTGGCCCGGCGCTTCGCCCGGCTCCCCGAGGGCTCGCGCGTGGACGTCGAGCACCCCACCGGCCACCTGGAGGTCGAGGTGGAGCTCGACCTGTCCACCAGCCCGCCGACCGCGGTGCGGGCGGCGAACGTACGCACCGCGCGCAAGCTCTTCGACGGCACCGTCTTCCCCCGCCCCCGAGGCTGAGATGCCGCCCGACGTTGAGATGGCCCCAAGGTCGAGATGCCCCCGAGGTTGAGATGAACGCCCTGCTGCACGACATCGCCCACCTCGGCCACGTCGAGCTGCTCACTCCCGAGCCGGAGCGGAGCCTGTGGTTCTTCACCGAGATCCTCGGCATGACGGCCGCCGGGCAGGACGGCGACTCGGTCCACCTGCGCACGTACGACGACTACGAGCACCACAGCCTCACGCTGACGGCCCATCGCACCTCGGGCATCGGCTCGACCGGACTGCGGGCGAGCAGCCAGGAGGCGCTGGAGCGCCGGGTGCGCGCGATCAAGGACGCCGGGCTGGGCATCGGCTGGCGCGACGGCGCCCCGGGCCGCGGCCCGACGTACGCCTTCCGCGACCCCGACGGCCATGAGCTGCGCCTCTACTGGGAGTCGCAGTGGTACGAGGCGCCCGAGGAGCTGCGTCCCGCGCTGAAGAACCAGCCGCAGGCGTTCCCCGGCCGCGGGGTGGGCGTGCGCCGCCTCGACCACGTCAACTTCCTGGCCGCCGAGGCCGCGACCGCCGGGGCCTTCGTGCGCGACGTGCTCGGCGCCCGGGTGACCGAGCAGATCATGCTGGGCAGCGGCCGGATCTCCGCCCAGTGGCTGCACTTCGCGAACAAGTCCTACGACCTCGTCTACACCGACGACTGGTCGGGCGCCTCGGGCCGGCTGCACCACCTCGCGTTCGCCACGAACACCCGCGAGGACATCCTGCGGGCCGCCGACCTCTGCCTGGACAGCGGCGTGTTCATCGAGACCGGCCCGCACAAGCACGCCATCCAGCAGACCTTCTTCCTGTACGTCTACGAGCCCGGCGGCAACCGCGTCGAGCTGTGCAACCCGCTGACCAGACTCATCCTGGCGCCCGACTGGCGGACGATCACGTGGACGGAGGCCGAGCGGGCCAGGGGCCAGGCGTGGGGGCTGAAGACCATCGCCTCCTTCCACACGCACGGCACCCCGCCGACCGAATAATCGGCTTTACATCGAAATTTCACTCATTGACGCCTCCACAGGCAGAGGCTAACGTCGTCTCATAACTTAAAGGAAACTTTCCTAATAGTTTCCTGACATCCCACCCCTCGTACACCCCCAACCGGATGTCGGAGAGTCATGAGACACAGTGTCCTGAGCAAGATCCTGGTGGCGTTACTGCTGCCCCTCACCGCCGTGGCGGTCGCCCCGCCGCCGGTCTCCGCCTCGGCGTACGCCGCCCTCGCCGAGTGGGCCCCGTGGACGGCGTACACGGCGGGCACGCACGTCACGTACAACGGCGTCGAGTACGAGTGCATCCAGAGCCACACCTCCCAGCCCGGCTGGGAGCCCCCGAACGTGCCTGCCCTGTGGAAGCCCTCGACCGGCGGCGGCACCGACACCACCGCCCCGTCGGTGCCCGGCAACCTGCGCTCGACCGGTGTGACCGCCGGCAGCGTCTCTCTGGCCTGGGACGCCTCCACCGACAACGTCGCCGTCACCGGCTACGAGATCTACCGAGGCGGCACCCTCATCACCACCGTCACCGGCACCACCCACACCGACACCGGACTGGCCGCCGGCACGGCCTACAGCTACACCGTCCGCGCCCGCGACGCCGCCGGCAACCGCTCCGCCAACAGCAACACCGCCACCGCCACCACGACGGGCGGCGGCACGGACACCAGCCCGCCGACCGTGCCGGGCAACCTGCGCTCGACCGGCGTGAGCGGCAGCAGCGTCTCCCTCGCCTGGAACGCCTCCACCGACAACGTCGCCGTCACCGGCTACGAGATCTACCGAGGCGGCACCCTCATCACCACCGTCACCGGCACCACCCACACCGACACCGGGCTAGCCGCCAACACCGCCTACAGCTACACCGTCCGCGCCCGCGACGCCGCCGGCAACCGCTCCGCCAACAGCAACTCCATCACCGCCACGACCACGGGCGGCGGAGGCGGCGGGAACAAGGTGCTCGGCTACTTCGTGCAGTGGGGCGTCTACCAGCGCGGATACCACGTCAAGAACATCGACACGAGCGGCTCCGCGGCCAAGCTGACCCACATCAACTACGCGTTCGGCAACGTGCAGAACGGCCAGTGCACGATCGGCGACAGCTACGCCGACTACGACCGCTTCTACCAGGCGGGCGAGAGCGTGGACGGCGTGGCCGACACCTGGGACGCGGGCGCGCTGCGCGGCAGCTTCAACCAGCTGCGCAAGCTCAAGAAGAAGTACCCGAACCTGAAGGTGCTGTTCTCCTTCGGCGGCTGGACCTGGTCCGGCGGCTTCACCCAGGCCGCGCAGAACCCCACGGCCTTCGCCAACTCCTGCTACAACCTGGTCGAGGACCCGCGCTGGGCGGACGTGTTCGACGGCATCGACATCGACTGGGAGTACCCGAACGCCTGCGGCCTCACCTGCGACTCCAGCGGCTCGGCGGCGTTCAGGAACGTCATGTCGGCGCTGCGCTCCCGCTTCGGCTCCGGCAACCTGGTCACCGCGGCCATCACCGCCGACGGCACGAACGGCGGCAAGATCGACGCGGCCGACTACGCGGGCGCCGCGCAGTACATCGACTGGTACAACGTCATGACGTACGACTACTTCGGCGCCTTCGCGCCGCAGGGCCCGACCGCCCCGCACTCCCCGCTCACCTCCTACACCGGGATCCCGACCCCGGGCTTCTACTCCGACGCCGCGATCCAGAAGCTCAAGGGCAAGGGCGTGCCGGCGAGCAAGCTGCTGCTCGGCATCGGCTTCTACGGCCGCGGCTGGGCCGGCGTCACGCAGGCCGCGCCCGGCGGCACCGCCTCGGGACCCGCGCCGGGCACGTACGAGCAGGGCATCGAGGACTACAAGGTGCTCAAGACCCGCTGCCCGTCCACCGGTACGGTCGCGGGCACGGCGTACGCGTACTGCGGCGGCCAGTGGTGGAGCTATGACACGCCGAGCACGATCGGCGGCAAGATGAGCTACTCGAAGAGCCAGGGCCTCGGCGGCGCCTTCTTCTGGGAGCTCAGCGGCGACACCACGAACGCCGAACTCCTCACGGCCATGAAGTCCGGCCTGAACTGACCACCGTCCTACGGCGGGCCGCTGGAAGCAGGGGCCCGCCGTGGGGCCCGTCAGCGGGCGGCCGCCGTCAGCTCGCTCACCTGCTCACCCGTCAGCTCCACGGTGGACGCGGCGAGGTTCTCCTCCAGATGGGCCACCGACGACGTGCCCGGAATCGGCATCATCACCGGCGAACGCGCCAGCAACCAGGCCAGGCTGACCTGCGCGGGCGTGGCCCCGACGGCCTTGGCCACGTGGTCCACGGGACTCCCGGCCACCGCCAGCGCCCCCTTGGCGATGGGGCTGAAGGGGATGAACCCGATCCCCTGCTCCTCACAGTGCTCCAGCACGTCCTCCGAGAACCCGTTGGTGAGGCTGTAGCGGTTCTGCACGGTGACGATCTCGACGATGCGCCGCGCCCGCTCCAGCTCCTCGACGCTCACCTCGGACAGGCCGATGCTGCCGATCTTGCCCTCGTCCCGCAGCGCCTTCAGCTCGCCAAGCTGGTCCTCCAGCGGCACCTCCGGGTCGATGCGGTGCAGCTGCAGCAGGTCGATCCGGTCCACCCCGAGCCGCCGCAGGCTCATCTCGACCTCCTGCCGCAGGTACGCGGGCCGCCCCACGACCACCCACTGCCCCGGCCCCGGCCGCACGAACCCGGCCTTGGTCGCGATCAGCAGCCGTTCCGGGTACGGGTGCAGCGCCCCCCGGATGATCTCCTCACTGATGTAGGGCCCGTAGGAGTCGGCGGTGTCGATGAGATCGACGCCCAGCTCCACGGCCCGCCGCAACACCCGCACGGACTCGTCGTGATCGCGCGGCGGCCCCCAGACCCCGGGCCCGGTGAGACTCATGGCCCCGAAACCGAGCCGGTGGACGGTCTTGTCACCGATGGCGAACGTGCCGGTGGACTGAAGCTCTATGGACATGCGGGGTTCCCCGTTTCGCTGTCATCTGGGCCGTCTACGCACCTCCCATCTTCCCGTCAGCCGGATCCCCGCCACCCGCCGGGGGCCGCTGCAGCCATCATCCGAAATGGAATTGCCAATTACCACATTTCTCGCCGCTTAGACTAGGAACCCACCCGCTCGGAACAAAGGAGAGATGGTGCTTCGGACGACGTCCGTCATTGCTTTTTTGATGTGTCTCTCTTTGCCCGCCGGATGCACCGTTGACGTGGACGAGGGCCGAACGGACGATCGGGCACGCCGGATCGTCTGGGTGAACGCGCTCGCGGTGGCGAACCCGGATTACCGGGTGATCCACGAAAAGATTCAGCGACCCGAGCGCCGCGACAGCCGGTCGATCGACATTCAGCTGGAGGCCAGATGGCCCATTCCCGGCGTCACGTTACCCACGCGCGGCCGCAGAGACGCCGTCCTCACCGGCACCCGACTGGGCGGGGTCGAGGCACCCCGGCTGACCTCCTGGAGACTGACCGAGCTTCTGCAGGGCCTCGGCTCCGGCGATGGTCAGAAGGACGTCAAAGAGGCGGCGAGCCGGTTGGAGGCCCTGAAGGGCGCAGAGGTCAGAGTCCTGGCCGTCATCGAATTCAAAAAGCCCCTGCCGGAGCGTGACGTCCGAATCATATGGCCGTATCAAATAGACGTCGGACTCTTCTCCCCGGGCCGGCCCATGCCTATTTCATGGGATCAGTCCGGATACTGCGACTCGAGGGGCTTCGACGCGTGCAAACTCGGCATCAAAGACTCCCTTGCCAAAGAGTTCAGCGAATGGGTGGGCATGCTGACCTCTGCGGACCGAACGGCGTTGGATTCCTTCGGACTTGACTTGGCCGAGCTCGAAGAAAGCGCCCAGCGAGGCCTTTATCACGGCATGATTCTCAATGCGTATCCTGAGCGCGTCATACCGCTGACCAAGCTTCCCGAGATCCTCTCTGTCAAGATCGCCGATGTGGCGCTTGCCGGGCAGTGAGCGGAATCACGGCGCGGGCTTGGCGTCGCTGACGACGCCCGCCGCCAGGTTGGTGCCGAAGTACTGCACCCGCCACACTCCCCCGCTCTTCGACCCGGTGCGGACCTCGAAGCGGCCCTGGCTGAGGACCGGGCTGTCCCGGGTCAGGGTGCTCTTGTTGACCGAGTTGAAAGCCCCGGACGGCGCGCCCGGCTTGCGGTAGAAGACCCAGATGCGCTGGTTCCCCAGCCCCACCCAGGACGCGCCCGGCTTGCCGCGCAGCCGTCCCGAGTGGACGGTGCTGCCGCCCGCCCGCCGTACCGCGTAGTCGAGCTGTGTCGCGTACCGCTGCTCGGCCGTCGCCTCCACGAACACCGCCGCGCTCACCGCCCCGATCACCTCGGGGCCGCTGCGGACCTCGGCCCGCCACTCGCCGCTCTCCATGACGGGCGCCTGGGCGAGGAACCGGCCGAGGTCGTCGGTGACCGCGTCGGCGAGCTCGCGCCAGCCGCACGTCTCCTGCTCCTGGTACGCGATCACGACGGTCAGGCCGGCCGCCGGGCCGGAGGCGCCGTTCTTGACCAGCTCCAGCCGGCCGATGAGCCGGATCAGGTCGCCCCTGGGGACCTGCCGGGGCTGCGCGTCGAAGGACTCGAACCGCGCCTCCGCCTTCGCCCCGCGCCGGTCGACGTCGAACTCGTGCACGGCCGTCGCCCGGCCGGCCCGCGCCTCGACCTGCCACGTTCCCTCCGGGTCGGCGGGCCGGAGGGTGTGCGTGGCCAGCCAGTCGCACGGCGGCGGCTGGGCGGCGAAGTCGAGCGGTACGCGCGTCCCGTCCGGGCTCAGCAGCCGGCCGCGTAACCGGGTGGCGTTCGCGGTGGACACCTCGATCCGGAGCGCGACCTCGCCGGTGTCCAGGACGACCGGCTGTGGCGTCACCTGGATGGCGACGATGTCGGGCGAAGCCTGCATGTCTCCTCCTGTCAGCAGATCTCGCGGTAGGGCGTGCCGGGGATGAGCCGGTCCCACTCGCTCCGGGAGAGCGAGCGCCCGGCCCTAGCGCACAGGGCGGCGGCCACGCCGGCGGCGGTGGCGGGCTGGTCGCCGAGCGTGCCGTCGGTCCGCAGCCAGCGCAGTTGCCCGGCGTCGAAGGCCAGCGCCACCACCTCGCCCGCCGGGTACACGGCGGGCGAGCCGAGCGGGGCGCGTTCGGCGACGTCCCAGAGCTGGACGCGGTTCGAGCCGCCGACGGCCAGCGTCCGCCCGTCGGGCGAGAACGCCAGCACGTCCACCGCCCCGAACCCCTTGAGCGGCAGGTGGGCCAGCTGCCGGCGGTCGGCGGCGTTCCAGAGCGTCACCCCTGCGGCCAGCGCGCCGGTGGCGATGACCTTGCTGTCCGGGCTGTACGCGATGGCCCGCACGCCGTCCGCGCTCTCCCCGAACGGCCTGGTGACGGCCTCGGCCCCGCCCAGCGACGCGAGCGCGCCGTCCGCGCCGTTCACCGCCAGCTCCCGCCCGTCGGGGCGGAAGATCATGCCGGAGCCGCCGGGGACGCTCAGCGTCCGCGTCCTGACCCCGCGGCGGACGTCCCAGAGCTGGACGTCGCGCCAGTTGTTCGCGGGCGGGGTGACGGTCTCCTGGAAGGGCGCCACCGCCAGCGTCGTGCCGTCCGGGGCGAACGCGAGCCCGCCCACCTCGCTCGCGCCTTTGACGGGGAACGTCCGGTCCTTCGTGCCCGTCGTCAGGTTCCAGAGCGTGACCCGCGCGGGATCGGCCGTCCCGACGGCCAGGAGCGTGCCGCCGGGGTTCAGTGCCATCGCGGTCGGGGACACCGGCAGGGCCGCCGGCCGCGCCGGCTCATCCAGGCGCCAGACCTCCACCCTGGGCCGCCGCACGATCACCGTCCGCCGCGCGGGGTCGAACAGCCCGGCCTCGACCCCGGGGGCCAGCGTGCGCGGGCGGGTGAGGTCGGAGACGTCCAGGGTCACGACCGTGCCGTCGAGCAGGCCGAAGGCGAGCGTGCCTGGGCCCAGCCGGAGCCCGGACACGAGCTCGCCGACCGGATGGGACAGCAGCCGGGTGCCGTTCCGCGACCAGAGGGCCAGGTCGGAGCCGTCGTAGGCGGCCAGGTGGCGGCCGTCCTGGCTGAAGCGCAGCGCGCGGGCCCCGAATCCCTTCAGCACTGGCTCCCGCCAACGCCGCGCGACGAGGTCCCAGAAGCGGACCTCGCCGCCCGCCCGTACCGCCAGCTCGCGCCGCGCCGGGTCGAACGCGAGCGCCGCGCCGGGGAGCCGGGCCAGCACGCCCTGCCAGTCGCGCAGCTCGATCCGGCCGCCGGGCAGGGTCGTGGCCATCAGGGCGTCGTCGGCGGAGAAGGCGACCTCGGTGGCGTCGCCGACGGCCAGCGGGCGCTGGCTGGTGAGGTCCCACACCCGCACGCGGCCCTCGGCCGTGGTGGCCGCCAGCAGCAGCCGCCTGGGGCTGAACGCCAGCCGCTGCGCCCCCTCCCCGAACTCGGCGACCCGCACCCCGCGCTCGGCGTCCCACACGGAGATCGACCGCTCGCCCGCCACGGCCAGCCTGCGGCCGTCGGCGCTCAGCGCGATCGCGCTCACGGGCCCGCTCACCCCGCCGAAGACTCGAGCGGGCCGCCCGGTGATCGCGTCCCACAGCGTGAACCTGCCGTCGTCCAGCACGGCCAGCCGCGTGCCGTCGTCGCCGAGGTCGAAGCGGGCCGAGCCGGAGACCGGGCCGGGGCGGAAGGCCGAGCACTCGCGCTGGGCCAGGGAGGCGTACATGGCGGAGCGCGCCTCGGCCACCGGCGCGATCCGCCACGCGGCCACGCTCAGCAGCAGCGCCGTCAGCGGGTCGCCGGCCCGGGTCCGGTTCGCGAGCGCGGTCACCCGGCGGGCGGCCGACGTGTCCCGCTGGCGCGTGCCCAGCACGTCCTGCACGACCACGACCCCCACCGCGGCCAGCAGCACCGCGACGAGTGCCGCGATCGTGCCCCGGACGCGCCGGCGCCGCCTGGCCAGCTCCCGGGTGCGCTCGCGGGAGGCGTCCAGGAACGCCTGCTCGCGCTGGTTCGGCCGGAGCGGCCCGCGCCCGTTCGCGGCCCATTCGACGGTCTCGTCCAGGACCGTGCCCCGGTAGAGGTCGTCGGGGCGGCGGCCGTTCGCGTGCCACACGGTGGCCGCCCTGTTCAGGGCGTCGTGGACGCTCAGCGCCGCGCGGTCGGCCTCCACCCAGTCCCGCAGGCGCGGCCACGCCCGCAGCAGCGCCGCCCCCGCCAGCGTGATCGACTCGCCCTTGTGGACGAGCAGGCCCGCGTCCGTGTACGCCTGGAGCACCCGCTGCACGCCGGCCGGGTCCCGCGCGCCGTCGACGAGATCCCGGGGGGCCGCGTCCCTGAGCGCGGTCTCGGCGCTCTCGTCGGAGCGGACCATGCGCAGCAGCGCCGAGGGGACGAGCGCCTGGTCCTCCGGGCTGAGCCGCCCGTAGACGGCCTCGGCGACCTCGGCCGGCGGCGGCTCGGCCGGATCGGCGGCCAGATCGGCGGCCAGATCGGCTGGGGGCCTGACCTCGGCGGCGGCCCGGCTCCCGCTGCTGAGCAGCCCGGAGAGCCCGCCCTGCGAGAGGCCCGGCCCGTTGACGGCGCTGTTCATGGCGATGAGGTCGAGCAGGAGGGAACGCGCCGGCGGGCGGGCCTGCGCGTCCAGCGACATCGCCTCGGTGACCAGGCGCCGCAGCGGCTCCGCCAGCACGGTGAAGTCGGGCCGCGTGCCGGTCACCTGGTAACGCAGGAGGGCGAGGTCGCCGGAGAACGGCGGCCGCCCGGTGGCCGCGTACAGCATCATCGCGCCCCACGCCCACACGTCCACGGCGGATCCGCCGCGCTGCCCGGCCAGCCGCTCGGGCGCCATGTACGGCGGCGTGCCCGCCGCGAACCCGCCCTCGGTCGTCTGCGACATCTCGCCCGTCCTGGCGAGCCCGAAGTCGATCACGCGCGGCCCGTCGGGCCCGAGCAGCACGTTGCCCGGCTTCAGGTCCCGGTGCACCACGTCCGCGTCGTGGATGGCGGCCAGCGCCGTGGCCACCCCGACGGCCAGCCGGTGCAGCCGGTCGGCGTCGAACGGCCCGTGCCGCTCGACGGCCGTGCGCAGGCTGGGCCCCTCGATGTGCTCGCTCACGATGTACGGAGCGGGCCCGTCGAGGTCGGCGTCGATGATGCGGGCCGTGCAGAACGAGGCCACCTTCCGCGCGGCCGTCACCTCCTTGACGAAGTCGGCCCGGGCCCCGGCGTGCTCCAGGAACTCCGGGCGGATGACCTTGATCGCCACCCGCCGGCCGGCGTCGTCGTAGGCGTCGTACACGACCCCCTGCCCGCCCGCGCCCAGCCGGCCCGCCAGCCAGTATTCGCCCAGTTGTGCCGGGTCGCCCGGCAAAAGAGGCGTCACAGGAACCCAAGCTAGCGATTGCCCACGATCGCGCGCCACCGGGTAGTCCCTAGGGAAAACCCGAGCCGGTGGGGTTGATCCGGCGAACGTCGGAGGCATACGGTGCTAATCGATTAACATGCCGTCGGCGCAGCCGGTGAGAACCATCGGCCTGCCGACGTCCTCATCCACATCAGCGGCCAGAGATTTCCCTTTATCTCTATAGGGAATGCTAGGTTATACGACTAACATGAGACCTACAGCGCGACAAGTGGCCGAGCTGGCGAACGTGTCAGTGGCGACCGTCTCCTACGTGCTCAGCGGCCGGGACCGCCCCGTGGCCGCCGAGACGAGGCAGCGGGTGCTCGAGGCAGCCAGGCAGCTCGGCTACACCCCCAACCAGGCCGCCAGGAGCCTGCGCAAGCGCCGCACCCAGCGGATCTGCCTGGTGCTCAGCTCGCTCGGCGGCGTGCCGAGCGACGAGCGCCTGGCCACCGATCTGCACGAGATGGCCGACGCCCGCGGCTACTCCGTGGTGACGCTCGCCGTCTACTCCGAGGCCCGCGCGAAGGCCGCCGTCGACGTGCTGCGCGGCGGCGTCGCCGACGGCGCGCTGATCAACCTCGCCGGCGACCACCTCACCCGCGACCTGGTCACCGGTCTCGCCGGCACCGGGCTGCCGATGGTGGTCCTGAGCAACGAGGACGGGCTCGAGGGCTGCGACGTCGTACGCACTCCGGAGACGGAGGCGTGCGCGGAGGCGGTCGAGCACCTGCTGGCCCAGGGCAGGCGGCGCATCGCGTTCCTGGCGCACCGCCACGAGCTCCACCGGGAGCAGCCCGCGGGCCGGCTGCTCGGCTACACGACCGCCCTCGACCGGCACGGCGTGAGCGAGCGGATCATCACCACGGGCGCGGACGACCGCGTGGCGGCCTACCAGACCGCCGCCGAGCTGCTGCGCTCGCCCGACCGCCCCGACGCGATCTTCGCGGCCTCCGACCGGGCCGCGATCAGCGCGATCTGGGCAGCCAGGGACGCCGGGCTCAGCGTGCCCGGCGACGTCGCGATCGTCGGCGCCGGCAACATCGACGAAGGTCTCATCAGCAATCCGCAGCTCAGCACCGTCGGCCCGCTCCGCCACGACTACACCGACGTCGCACGCCTGCTCTTCGACCGCCTCCAGGCCGAGGAGCAGCCACCCGCCCGCGAGATCGTCCGCTCCTGGACCTTCCTGCGGCGGGGCTCTTCGTAGAAGGGAAAACCCGAGATGTCCTCCCCTCTGTCTCGCCGTGACCTGCTCCGCCTGGCCGCCGCCACCGCCACCGCCACCGTCGCCGGCCCCGTCCTGTCCTCCTGTGCGGGCGCCCCGACCACCCAGGCCGCCGCGCCCGGGACGTTCACCGTCTACTGGAACGCGGGCCACGACTACCAGGCCTACCGGAAGGTGATCGCCGAGTTCGAGCAGGCCAACAAGGTCAAGGTCAACCTGCAGAAGTACCAGTGGCCCGACCTGCGCACGCGGCTGCTGGCGGACTTCGCCTCCGGGACCGTGCCCGACCTGGTCGAGGAGCCCGGCGGGTGGGTGCAGGAGTTCGCCGTCTCCGGCAACGCCCGCTCGCTGCAGGAGTACGTCGACCGCGACGGCCAGGCGATGGGCTTCCCCTCCGACTGGCAGCCGGTCACCGTGGAGCGCAACTCGTACCAGGGCAAGGTGTACGGCGTGCAGCTCCACCTGACCTGCAACACGCTCTTCTACAACAAGGCCATGCTCAGGGACGCCGGGGTGGAGGTGCCGGCCACGTGGGAGGAGTTCCTGGCCGCCGCCAAGAAGCTCACCAAGGACGGCGTGTACGGCGTCGCGCTCAACCAGGACTACACCTACCTGTGGCCCTGGCTGACCCAGGCCGGCGTCACCCCCTACGACCCGTCGACCGGCAAGGTCATGACGCCGGTCGAGGACGCGGTCGCCGCCCTGCAGTTCCAGGCCGACCTCGTCCACAAGCACAAGGTGGCCCCGGTGCCGGTGTCGGGCACCGACTACTCGGGCCCGCAGAAGCTGTTCTCGGCCAAGCGCGCCGCGATGATCTTCACCGGCCCGTGGGACCTGGAGCCGATCAGGAAGACCAGCCCTGACATCGAGGTGGGTGTCGCGCCGCCGCTCAAGCACAAGACGCAGGCCACGCAGGCGGCCGGGGTCAGCATGTTCGTGCCCGCCAAGGCCGCCAGGCCCGACCTGTCGTGGGACTTCATCAAGCGCATCACCGCCATCGAGGTCGAGCAGGCCGCCACCAAGGAGACCGGCATGCTCATGCCGCGCGTCTCCTGGACGAAGCTGCCCGAGGTGGCGTCGAACGAGGTCACCAAGGTCTTCGCCGACGCTCTCCCGTACGCCAAGGACTCCTCCCAGCAGGTGCGCCTCACCGGGCAGCTCGGCAAGTGGGAGGAGCAGCTCAAGGTCATGTACCAGCAGGTGCTCATCCAGAACCAGCCGGCCGCCGAGGCGCTCGCCGCGTTCACCAAGTCGGCCGAGGGCTTCCTGCGGTGATCAGGCCGCGAGGGAGCGCCGCCGCCTGGACTGAGGAGCGGCGGGAGCGTAGCGACCAGAGCGACGAGGGAAGGCGGCGGACCTCAGCGACCGAGCCGCCTCACGGAGTGAGGCCATGAAGACACGCACGCTCGCCGGTCGTTACGCGCGGACGGCCTACCTGTTCCTCCTTCCCGCCATCCTGTTCTTCGCGGCCTTCTTCTACCTGCCGATCGGCAACGTCGTGGCCACCAGCCTGCGCTCCGGGCCGCAGGCCGATCAGTGGGCCGGGCTGGGCAACTACACGCAGGCGCTGGCCGACCCGGCGGTGCGGCACTCGTTCCTGGTCACGGTGGCCTTCGCGGTGGCCGTGGTCGTGGGCTCGATCGTGCTCGGGCTGGCCCTGGCGATGGCGCTGGACCAGCCGCTCAAGGGGCGGGTGGCGTTCCGGGTGCTGCTGCTGGTGCCGTACCTGACCTCCGTGGCGATCGTCGGCCTGCTGTGGCGCAACATCCTCGACCCCGAGCTGGGCGTGCTGAACCGGGTGCTGCTCGCGGCCGGGCTGCCCGCGCAGCAGTGGCTCAACACCGCGCCGCTGCTCACGATCGCCGCGGTGACGCTGTGGCAGAGCGTGGGCTACACGATGGTGCTGTTCCTGGCCGGGCTGCAGGGCATCCCCGAGACGTACCACGAGGCCGCCAAGATCGACGGCGCCGACTCGTGGCGGCGCTTCTGGCGCATCACGCTGCCGCTGCTGGCCCCCACGACGCTGTTCGTGTCGGTGATGGCGGTGATCTCGGGGCTGCAGGCGTTCGGGCAGGCGTACATCATCACGGGCGGCGGGCCCGGCGACGCCACCGACCTGTCCGTCTTCCACATCTTCAACGTGGCCTTCCGCACCAGGGACTTCGGCTACTCCTCGGCGCAGTCGGTGCTGCTGCTGATCGTGATCGTGGCGTTCACGCTGGTCCAGCTCCGGGCGGGGCGGCGCGGGGAGGTCGTGTACTGATGCGTCGCACGCTGCTCTACCTCCTGCTCGGCCTGGCCTCGCTGGTCATGGTGGTGCCGCTGCTCTACATGCTGTCGCTGTCGCTCCAGACCGAGGCCGAGACACTGTCGGCCGAGGCCGTGGTCTGGCCCGAGTCGCCGCAGTGGGGCAACTACGCCGAGCTGTTCGCCCGCGCGCCGTTCGGGAACTTCATCGTCAACAGCCTCGTCGTGGCCGGCGCCATCACGCTGGCGCACCTGATCTTCGACCCGCTGGTCGGGTACGTGTTCGCCAAGTTCCGCTTCCCGCTGCGCAACACCCTGTTCGTGGCGCTGCTGGCCACGCTCATGGTGCCGTTCTTCGTGCGGATGATCCCGCTGTACGTGCTCATGGCCAACCTGGGGTGGCTCAACACGTACCAGGGGTTGATCACGCCGTTCCTCATGGACGCGTTCGGGATCTTCCTCATGCGGCAGTTCATCCAGCCCATCCCCGACGACCTGATCAGCGCGGCCCGCATCGACGGCGCCTCCGAGCTGGGCATCTACCGGCGGATCATCCTGCCGCAGACGCGGCCCGCGCTGGCCGTGCTCGGGCTGTTCACGTTCGTCTTCCAGTGGAACGAGTTCCTCTGGCCGCTGGTCGCCACCACGACGCCCGAGATGCGCACCATTCCCGTCGGGCTCACCCTGTTCAACCAGGAGTACTTCACGTTGTGGCACCTCACGGCGGCGGGCTCGGTGATCCTCTTCGTCCCCACCGCCGTCCTTTTCATCTTCACCCAGCGATACTTCGTGCGCGGCATCGCGCTGACCGGCCTCAAATAGGAGTCATTTCTTGCGTCCGAACGTGATCGTCGTCTTCACCGACCAGCAGCGGTGGGACACCGTCGGCCCCTTCACCCCCAACCTCGACAGGATGGCCAGGCACGGCACGCAGGCCACGGTCGCGCTCACGCCGCAGCCGGTGTGCGCGCCCGCCCGCGCCGCGCTGCAGACGGGCCGTTACCCGACCACGACCGGCGTCCACCGCAACGGCCGCGTGCTGCCGCCCGAGGAGCGCACGCTGGCCCACCACTTCGGCGCGGCCGGCTACGCCACCGGCTACATCGGCAAGTGGCATCTCGGCGGCGGCGAGCCCGTCCCGGCCGACCGGCGCGGTGGTTACCGGTCGTGGCTGGCCGCGAACGCGCTGGAGCACACCTCGGACGCCTACCGCACGATCGTGTACGACGAGGCGAACGAGCCCGTGATGCTGCCCGGCTACCGCTCCGACGCCCTCGTGGACGCGGCCATCAGGTACGTCGCCGACCACCACGAGGAGCCGTTCTTCCTGTTCCTGTCGTTCCTGGAGCCGCACCACCAGAACGAGGTGGACAACTACCCGGCCCCCGACGGCTACGAGGAGCGTTACCAGGGCCGCTGGATGCCGCCGGACCTGGCCGCCCTCGGCGGCACCGCCCACCAGCACATGGGCGGCTACCTGGGGCAGGTCAAGCGGCTGGACGAAGGGCTCGGGCGGCTGCTGGACGCGCTGCGCAGCATGGACCTGCTGGACGACACGATCGTGGCGTACACCTCCGACCACGGCAACCACTTCAAGACCCGCAACGGCGAGTACAAGCGCTCGTGCCACGACGCCTCGCTGCGCGTGCCCCTGGCGCTGCGCGGCCCCGGCTTCGACGGCGGCGGCGCCGTCTCCCGGCCGGTCAGCACCATCGACCTGCCTCCCACGCTCCTGGAGGCCGCCGGGCTGCCCGTCCCCGAGGGGATGCAGGGCCGCTCGTTCCTCCCGCTGGTCCGGGACCCCGGGGCGGCGTGGCCCGAGGAGGTGTTCTTCCAGGTGAGCGAGTCGGAGGTGGGACGCGGGATCCGTACCTCGCGCTGGAAGTACTACGCCGTCGCCGAGGACGCCCACCCGTGGGACGACCCCGCCTCCGACCGCTACCGGGAGCAGGCGCTGTACGACCTGGAGAACGACCCGCACGAGCTGGTCAACCTGGCGGGATTCCCGTCGCACGCCGGGGTGGCGGCGGAGCTGCGGGAGCGGCTCGTCCGCCGGATCGCGGAGGCCGAGGGGGCCGAGCCGGTCATCGAAGCGGCCGTCGAGCGACCGGCGCCGCCGCAGGCGATGACCGACCCGGAGGTGCGGCTGAGCGGCTCCAAGCCGGTCCGCTTCGGCCACCAGCGCCCGCCCGGCACGCGCTAGGGATCTCCATCGGCGTGGCGAGGGGATTTCGCCCGTTACCCTCCGTAATCTCGCCTGGTGAGCGGAGGGAGAGACGTCGTGGGTGGTTGGTCGAGTTCGTGGGGTACGGGCGGGCGGGTGTCCCGCCGGGCGTTCGTCACCGGCACATTCGCCAGTGCGCTGGCCGGCGCCGTCCCCCTGCTGGGGGCCCCGCCCGCGGCGGCGCAGCCGCGGCCCCGGGCGATGGTGCTGCGGGCCCGGCCCGCGACGGTCACCTTGGGGCGGCGCACGGTGCGCACCTGGACGTACAACGACGAGGTCCCCGGCCCGCAGATCAGGGTCATGGCCGGTGAGCGGGTCCGCGCGAAGCTGGTCAACGACCTGCCCGCGGCGACCACCGTGCACTGGCACGGCATCAGGCTCGACTTCCCCATGGACGGCGCGCCCGGGTTCAGCCAGGAGGCGACCCAGCCGGGCAAGACGTTCGACTACGACTTCACCGTGCCCGATCCCGGCACGTACTTCTACCACTCGCACGTCGGCACCCAGCCCGACCGCGGCCTGTACGGCACGCTGGTCGTCCTCGACCCGCGGGAGCCGCTCGACTACGACGAGGAGTTCACCGTCGTGCTCGACGACTGGCTGGACGGCATCGACGGCACTCCCGACGACGCCCTGGCCCGGCTGAACGCCTCCACCGACCACGACGACACCCTGCGCAGCGAGGCCCTCGGCGGCGTGGCGGCGGAGATGGTGCACCCGCTCTACCTGGTCAACGGCCAGGCGCCGGATGCCCCCATGACCTTCCGCACCGCGCCGGGCCGCACGGTCAGGTTCCGGGTGATCAACGCGGCGTCCGACACCGCCTTCCGGGTGGCGCTCGGCGGGCATCGCATGACCGTCACCCACACCGACGGGTTCCCGTGCCGGCCCGTGGACGTGGACACGTTCCTCATCGGCATGGGCGAGCGCTACGACTTCCTGACCCGGCTCGACTCGGGCGCGTTCCCGCTGGTCGCGATAGCGGAGGGCAAGCGGGGGCGGGCGTTCGCGGTGGTGCGGACGGATCGGCGGGCGGAGGCGCCGGCGAGCACCGTCCAGGTGCCGGAGCTGACCGAGCGGATGCTGGCGTACCGGGACCTGGAGGCCCCGTCGTCCCTCGATCTCCCCCGCCCGTCCAGGGCCATCACGGTGACGCTCGGCATGCGCCCGTCCGGCAACGAGTGGACGATGAACGACAAGGTCGCCGGCGACCACCTGCGGCTGCGCGTGGACCGGGGGGAGACGGTCCGGCTGATCCTGGACAACCAGTCGCCCATGTGGCACCCGATGCACCTGCACGGCCACACGTTCCAGCTGCGCCTGCCCGACGGCAGCGGGCCGCGCAAGGACACCGTGAACATCAAGCCGCGCCAGCGGCTCCACCTGGACGTGCTCGCCGACAACCCCGGCGAGTGGATGTTCCACTGCCACAACCTGTATCACCAGGAGCAGGGCATGATGGGCGCCATCGGCTACGGCCCCGCCCGGACCCCGGCCCCGGCCCACGCCGGCCACCGTCCCCAGCAGCACGACCGCAAGCGGAAGCGTCGCCGCTAACACTGTTCGCACATGCGTACAACGTGCGCTATGGTGAGGGGCATGGCGAAAGACGAGCAGTCCATCCCCTCGGTGTGGGCGCGGCCCCGCCGCGAGCGGGAGCAGCCGGCGCTGAGCCGCGACCAGATCGTGGCCGAGGCCGTCCGGCTGCTCGACGAGGAGGGCATCGACGCCCTGAGCATGCGCCGCCTCGGCAGCCGGCTCAACGCCGGGGCGACCTCGCTCTACCGCCACGTGGCCAACAAGGACGAGCTGATCGAGCTCGCCGTGGACGCGGTCTACGGCGAGCTGCCGCTGCCCGAGGAGACCGACGCCACCCGGTGGCGGGAGGTCATCGCGCGCATCGCCCACGGCCTGCGCGCCACGATCCTGCGCCACCCCTGGATGGCCGCCAAGTTCGGCGAGGTGGGGCTGGCCTACCTGGGGCCCAACATGCTGCGCCAGACGGAGCACATGCTCGGCGTCTTCGAGTCCGCCGGGTTCCCGCTCGACGAGGCCGACCAGGCGATGAGCACGCTCGTCGCGTACGTGCTCGGCGTCACCACCAGCGAGGCCGCGATCCTGTCCATGATCGCCCGCAGCGGTCAGACCGAGCAGGAGTGGGTGGAGCACCTGTGGCCGGCGGCCGAGCGGGCCGTGCAGGACTACCCGCGGCTGCGCGCCCGTTACGCCGCGCAGCGCGGCCAGCTCTCCTCCCAGGCCGACCAGGACGGCTTCGAGTACGGCCTCCAGCGGGTCCTCGACGGCCTCCAGTCCCGCCTCGGCTGAACCCATTTCGAGCCCTGCTCACGTGTGACATAAGCCTGCCATCGGTCTTGCGACGCGGCCTCGGGCTACGGAAGGATCGCCCAATCGAACCCCCCGTTCCCGCATGACCTTGGAGTGGCCGTCGTGCCCACACAGCACGCGAACGTCGAGCAGTTCGGATACCGGCAGGAGTTACGTCGCGGGGTCGGGATGACCGACCTCGTGTCCTACGGCCTGGTGTTCATGGTGCCGATATCCCCGTTCGCCATCTTCGGCTCCGTCTACGCCCGCTCGGGCGGCATGCCGGCCCTGGCGTACCTCGTCGGGATGATCGCGCTGCTGTTCACGGCCGCCTCGTACGCGCAGATGGTCAAGGCGTTCCCGCTGTCCGGCTCGGTCTACAACTACGCCGGCCGCGGCATCGCGCCGCCGGCCGGGTTTCTGACCGGGTGGATGGTGCTGCTCGACTACATCCTCGTGCCGTGCCTGCTCTACCTCGTCGCCTCCATCGCCATGCACGCCATCATGCCGGAGATCCCCGTGTGGGTCTGGCTGATCGCCTTCGTGGCGCTCAACACCGCGATCAACCTCCGGGGCATCCGGATGACGGTCAAGCTCACCCGGATCATGATCGTGTTCGAGCTGGTCGTGCTGGCGCTGTTCCTCGTGGTCGGCGTCTGGGCCCTGCTCCAGGGCAAGGGCCGCGGGTTCAGCCTCTCCCCGCTGTTCAACCTGGAGACGTTCTCCTGGCCGGTGGTGTTCGCCGCGGTGTCGGTGGCCGTGCTGTCGTTCATCGGCTTCGACGGGATCAGCATGCTGGTCGAGGAGTCCACCGGCGGGTCCGAGCAGGTGGGCAGGGCCATGCGGCTGGCCCTGGTGCTGGCGGGCGTGCTGTTCATCGTGCAGGTGTGGGTGGCCGCGCTGCTGGTGCCCGACCCGGCGGGCCTCCTGCGTAATGGAGGCGACACCGCGTTCTACGACGCGGCCGCGGTGGCCGGCGGCCAGTGGCTCAGGCACCTCACCTCGACCGCCACCGCACTCTCCTGGGGCGTGGCCAACACCATGGTGGCCCAGGTCGCGGCCTCCCGCCTGCTGTACGCGATGGCCCGCGACCGGCAGCTCCCGTCGTTCCTGGCGAAGGTGTCGGTCAGGCAGTCGGTGCCGGCCAACGCCATCGCGCTCGTCTCCCTGCTGTCCGTCGGCCTCGGGGTCTGGATGTCCACCCGCTCCGACGGCGTCGACCTCCTCAGCAGCCTGATCAGCATGGGCGCCATGGTCGCGTTCATCGTCCTGCACGCGTCGGTGATCGTGCACTACTCGCTGCGCCTCGGCTCGGACGCCATGTGGACGCACCTCGTCGCGCCGCTGATCGGGATGGGGATCCTTATCTTCGTCGTGATCAACGCCCATGTGATGGCGCAGCTGGTGGGCCTGATCTGGCTCGGCGTCGGCGGCCTGGTGCTGGCCGGCCTGTACGCGCTCGGCCGCCGGCCCACCCTCCAGGGCCTGACCGGACGTCTCTGACGGGCGAGGGGACACCATGAACCGGCTGCCGCTCCACGAGGACCTGTATCTCATCGCGCACGACCAGTCCGGCAAGCCCCTGATCCACCAGTCGTCGATGGCTCTCGGGCTGGCCGGCGCGGTGGTGCTCGAACTGGCCGTCAGCGGTCGCGTCACCGTCGCCGACGGCCAGGCGACCGTCTCCCGCCCTCCGGCCGGCGACACCCCCGTCTCCCTGGCGGACGGCGACGTCAGGCTCCTGATCAAGAAGGCGGCGAACGGCCTCTACGACCGCACCCGCGAGGCCCTGGTCGCCTCGGGCGTGCTCGTCAGGGTGAGCAGGCGCCGCCTGGGCATGCTGCCGTACACGCGTCACCAGCTCGCCGACATCGCCTCGGTCGTCCGGGCCTCTTCGGGGGTGCGCTCGGCGGTCGAGGGCTGGAAGCCGCCGGACGCGCGGTGCGCCGCGCTCTGCGGGCTGGTGGCGGTGCTGCGGCTGGAGTCGGAGCTCTACCTCGACCAGCCGGCGAACCGGCTGGTCGGCCGCCTGCGCGAGATCGCCTCGGCCGCCCCGCCCGTGGTGGGCGAGCTGGTCGCGGTCGTGGACACCCTGGTCGGGGAGGCCGCCGTGGCGGTGTACCGCTAGCCGTGACCTGAGCCGGGCCCGGCCATCGCCGCGAGGCGGCGGGCGAGCCGGGCGACGGCCTCCCGCAGCTCGGCGGGCTCCAGCACCTCCGCCTCGAAGCCCAGCCGGGCCACGTGGACGGCGAGCCAGTCGAGGTCCTGCCCGCCGGCGACGAGCACGCACCACCCGTCGCGATCGTCCTCGACGCGTCCCACCTGGGGCGGCACCAGCTCCCGCACGCGGTCTGGTGGCGCGTGCAGGCGCACCCGGGCGAGATAGCGGTACGGCGCCTCGGCCACGGACCGCTGCACGTAGGCGGCCGGGTCAGGGTGCTCCCTCGCCCGGAAGCGCCAGGTCGTCGCCTCCACCTCGTGCATCCGGTCCAGCCGGAAGGTGCGCCAGCCGTCGCGGTCGACGTCCCAGGCCATCAGGTACCAGCGGCGGCCGGTGGAGACCATCCGCACCGGCTCGACCGTGCGCTCGCGCTCCCCGCCGTCGTGGCCGGCGTACCGGAAGCGCACCCGCACGGCGTCGCGGCAGGCCCGCGCGAGCATCGTCAGCAGCTCCGCGTCGATCTCGACCCCGGGGTCGACGAGGGTCTCGGTGGCGCCGTACACCGCCCGGACCTCGGCGCGCAGCCGGGGCGGCATCACCTGGTCGAGCTTGGCGAGCGCCCGCAGCGCCGCCTCGCCCGCCCCGGCGACCGTGCCTCCCGCCGCCAGCCGCAGGGACACCGCCGTCGCGATCGCCTCCTCGTCGTCGAGGAGCAGCGGCGGCAGCCGGGTGCCCGCGCCGAGCTGGTAGCCGCCGCCGACGCCCGCCGTCGCGTGCACCGGGTAGCCGAGCGCGCGTAACCGTTCCACGTCGCGGCGCACCGAGCGGTCGGTGACCCCCAGCTCGGCGGCGAGCTCGACAGCGGTCCAGGACGGCCGGCGCTGCAGCAGCGCCAGCAGCCGCAGCACCCGCTCGGTCGTCGACTCAACAGACACGCGCTCATCGTTCCACAGATCACGGACCGATCCTGTCCGCTATATGCGAGAGGCTTGAGCCATGAACGACCTGCCCTGGAACACCCTGCTCCGAGATCAGACCGACTGGCACTGGACCCATCAGCTGCGCGATCGCCTCGACGGGCTCACCGATGACGAGTACTTCTGGGAGCCGGCGCCCGGCTGCTGGAGCGTGCGGCCGCGCGGCACCGGCGCCGCGCCGGTGCAGGCCGGGGCCGGCGCGATGACCATCGACTTCGCGTTCCCGATGCCCGAGCCGCCGCCGTTGACGACGATCGCCTGGCGGCTCGGGCACGTGATCGTCGGCGTGCTGGCGATGCGCAACGCCTCGCACTTCGGCGCCACGCCGACCGACTACGAGTCGTTCGAGTACGCTCCGACCGCGGACGCGGCGCTGGCCCAGCTCGACGCCGAATACGCCACGTGGCTGGCCGGGGTCGAGTCCCTCGGCGAGGCCGGCCTCGCCCGCCCGTGCGGGGAGGCGGAGGGGCCCTACGCCGAGTTTCCGCTGGCGGCGCTGGTGCTGCACATCAACCGCGAACTGATCCACCATCTGGCGGAGGTCTGCCTGCTGCGCGACCTCTACCTGCACACTCACCGGGAGGCGAGCTGACATGGCCCGCGACGTTCAGATCACCTTCGACTGCGCCGATCCGGCCGGGCTGGCCGCGTTCTGGGCCGAGGCCCTCGGCTACCGGGTGCAGGACCCGCCCAAGGGCTTCGAGTCGTGGGAGCAGGCCCTGGAGGCAATGGGCGTGCCGCCCGAGCGCCGCAACGACGCCTCCGCGGTGATCGACCCCGACGGGGCCGGGCCGCGGCTGTTCTTCCAGCGGGTGCCGGAGGGCAAGCAGGTCAAGAACCGCGTGCACCTCGATGTGCGGGCCGCCCCGGGGTTCGAGGGCGACGCGCGGATGGCGGCCCTGGAGGCGGAGGCCGAGCGGCTCGTCTCCCACGGCGCCACGCGGCTCCAGCGCCACGAGCCCGCTCCCCCGCTCGGCGCCGGTCACATCGTGATGGCCGACCCCGAGGGCAACGAGTTCTGCCTCGACTGATCGGCCGCGCCCCCCATGGACGGCGCGAGGTGCGCGGGTTACGCTCCGCTCGCCACATGATGGGGGGCAATCCATGACTTACACGCTTTTACGCGGGAACTTCGTGATCCGGTACGCGGATCTCCCGCGGCAGGGCCCCGAGCCCGACGGCGACACCGTGAAGTTCCTGCCCGACTCGCCCGCGCTGGTGGAGGGGTTGCCGCGGCGCTCCGGCCACCCGCCGAAGATCAACCGCCGCGGCGTCTCCGTGCGCCTGGAGGCCATCGACGCGCTGGAGACCCACTTCGAGGAGACGCACCAGCAGCTCGCCGGGGCCAATGCGGCCAGGGACGAGCTGCTGCGCCTGCTCGGGTTCACGAACGTGCGCTACTGGGAGGACCTGCCCAACAAGGTGCAGTCGGCGGACCAGGACTCCCTCCGCGGGCACGTGCTCACGAACGGGGTCGACGCGAACGGCCGGCTGATCGGGTTCGCCTACGCCGGTGACCCTCCGGGGGCCGACGGGGCCTCGGTGTTCCTGGACCCGGCGCTCGTGGACGCGTCCGCCAACGGCACGCTGCTGGCCGGCGGGCTGGTCTATCCGGCGTTCTACGCGACGCTGCCGGCGCAGCTGCGTACGCACCTGGCGGAGGTGTCGCAGGCGGCCAGGGGGAAGGCCGCCGGCATCTGGCCCGGCTCGACCGCCGACCCCAACGGCGCCGCCACCGTCACCGGCCTGGCCGACGCCGAGGGCCTGGTGATGTGGCCGAAGCTGTTCCGCCGCCTCGTGCCGTACCTCGCGGCCGGTTTCACCGACTTCGACGGCTTCGACGCCTGGCTGCGCGCGGACCCGGTCAACCGGGACGACGAGGTGTTCCTGCTCACCAAGCTCGAACGCGGCAACCTGCACGACGTGATCAAGGGGGCCGGGCAGCAGATCCAGCTCACGGTGTGGCCGGAGGAGTTCATCATCGCCCCGGACCCGGCGCCGCCGGGCACCGTCGTCAATCCGCCGGTCGCGAGCCGCTGACCGGCCGCATCGGCCGCTGACGCACCGGAGTGGGGGCCGGGGCGCGCGCACAGCGCCCCGGCCCCCGCCGTGTCCGCGCGCTGAACACCGGTTGACGGGAGGCCTCCGGACCGCTTACGGTTCCGGCGATATCGGTGAAATATATCGATATAAATCCGAAACTTTCGGAGGCGTCATGTTTCGTGGAGTCGTCGCGGTCGCCTTGCTCGGCCTCCCTGCGGTGAATCCCTCCCAGCCCCCCGCCATCACCGTGAACGAGCACGTCAGGCACCAGGAGATCGACGGCTTCGGCATCTCCCAGGCGTTCCGGCGCAACGAGCTGCTCAAGGCGCTGCCGGAGTCGCAGCAGCGCGAGGTCCTGGACCTGTGGTTCGACCGTGAGAAGGGCGCCGGGCTCAGCATCCTGCGGCTCGGCATCGGCTCCTCCCCCGCCGGGAGCCCGTACGACCACATGGTGTCGATCCAGCCCGAGGACCCCGGCGGCCCGGACGCCCCGCCCAAGTACGTGTGGGACGGCGACGACAACAGCCAGGTGTGGGTGGCCAAGGCGGCCCAGGCGTACGGCGTGAAGCGGTTCTTCGCCGACGCCTGGAGCGCGCCCGGCTACATGAAGGACAACGGCGACGACAAGGGCGGCGGCACGCTGAAGCCGGAGTGGCAGCGGGCGTACGCGAACTACCTGGTGGCGTACACGAAGTTCTACGCCAAGGAAGGCATCAAGATCACCGACCTGGGGTTCACGAACGAGCCCGACTGGACGGCCACGTACGCCTCCATGCGCTTCACCCCGGAGCAGGCCGCCCAGTTCGCCAAGGTGCTGGGCCCGGTGGCCAAGGGCGTGCACGTGACCTGCTGCGACTCCTTCGGCTGGAACCAGGCGAAGGCGTACACGGCCGCGATCGAGGCCGACCCCGAGGCCCGCCGCTGGGTGAAGACCCACACCGGGCACACCTACGCCAGCCCCGTGGACGCGCCGCTGCCGACGACCAGGAAGACCTGGATGTCGGAGTGGAACCCGAACGGCAGCACCTGGAACGAGAGCTGGGACGACGGCAGCGGCTACGACGGCTTCGCGATCGCGCAGGCCGTCCACGACGCGCTCACGCTGGGGAACGTCAGCGGCTACGTCTACTGGCTGGGCGGCTCGCGCGGCGCGACCCGGGCGCTGCTGCAGCTCGACGACACGGCGAAGACGTATCGCGTGTCGAAGCGGCTGTGGGCGCTGGCGGCGTACAGCAGGTTCATCCGGCCGGGCGCGGTCAGGCTGGAGACGGCGGCGGCGGATCCGACGCTGAAGGTCTCCGCGTTCCGCAACCCGGACGGCTCGCGCGTCGTCGAGGTGCTCAACACGGGCACCGCGCCGGTCACGTGGCAGGGCGTGCGCGGCCGGGCGACCGCGTACCTCACGGACGGCGCCAACTCGCTCACCCCGTCCGCGGTGACGGGCCGCACGGTGACGCTGCAGCCGCGGGCGCTCACCACGATCGTCATCCGCTGAGGAGGCCGCGGGAGCCCGGGCAGGTGCCGGCCCGGGCTCCCGTCACGAGCGGGGCGGTCAGCCCTTCGAGCCCGTGGTGGCGATGCCCTGGATGAACTGCCGCTGCAGGAACACGAAGACGGCGATCACCGGGAGCGAGGCGATGAGCGAGCCGGCCATCAGCACCGGATAGTCCGTCTGGTACTGGCCCTGGAGCGCGGCCAGCCCCGCCGACAGCGTCATCTTGTCCGGGTCAGTGTTGACCACCAGCGGCCAGAACAGGTCGTTCCAGGCCCACAGCAGCACCAGGATGGCCAGCGCCACCAGGCCAGGCCGGGCCAGCGGCAGCATGATCGACCAGTAGATGCGCACCGGCCCGGCGCCGTCCAGCCGGGCGGCCTCCTCCAGCTCGCGCGGCAGCCCGAGGAAGAACTGCCGCAGCAGGAACACCCCGAAGGCGCTGAACAGCCCCGGCACGATGATCGCCTGCAGGCTGTTGAGCCAGCCGAGCGACGACATGATCTGGTACTGCGGGATCACGAAGAGCTGCGGCGGCACCATGAGCACCGACAGGAAGACGCCGAAGAGCAGGTTCCTGCCGGGAAAGCGCAGCCGGGCGAAGGCGTAGGCGGCCATCGAGCAGAACAGCACCTGCCCCGCCACCCGCCCCGCCGCCATCACCACGGTGTTGAGGAACTGGTCGCCGAACGGCAGCAGCTCGAAGACCTTCGCGTAGTTGTCCCACCGCCACTCGGGCAGCAGGCTCGGCGGCACCCGGGTGGCGCCGCTGAGCGTCTTGAGCGAGGTGACGGCCTGCCACACGAACGGGGCCACCATCGCCAGCGACGCCGCGGCCAGCACCGCGTGCACGCCGAACGACCGACGACGCTCAGACATAGTGCACCCACCTGCGCTGGAGCCGGAACTGCAGGACCGTCAGCGCCGCGATGAGCAGGAGCAGCGCGATCACGATGGCGGCGGCGTAGCCGCGGTCGTCGGTGACGAAGGCGCGCTCGTAGAAGAGCTGGACCACCGTCTGGAGCCGCGAGTACGCCGGGTTGGCCCGCGCCGCCTGCCCGGACCCGGTCATCACGAAGACCAGGTCGAAGAGCTGCAGCGAGCCGATCACGGACACGATCGAGATGAAGAACGCGGTCGGCGACAACATCGGCAGCGTGACCGAGAAGAACTGCCGGACGCGACCGGCCCCGTCCAGGCTCGCCGCTTCGTACAACTCCTTCGGGATGGCCTGCATCCCGGCCAGGAAGATGATCAGGTTGTACCCGATGCTGCTCCAGATCCCCACCACGACCAGCGCGTACATGGCCGTGTCCGGATCGGCGATCCAGTTGGGCCCGTCCACGCCGACGACCGCGAGCACCTGGTTGACCAGGCCGTAGTCGCCGTTGTAGAGCCACCGCCAGAGCATGGCGACCGCGACCGGCATGGTGACCACGGGCAGGAAGAAGGCCGTCCGGTACACGGCCACGCCCCGCAGCCCCGGCAGGTTGAGCAGCGCGGCGAACACGATGGCCAGCGGGATCCCCACCAGGCCCAGCCCGGTGTAGGCGAGCGTGTTGAGCACGGCCCGGCCTACCTCCGGGTCGGCGACGAGCCGGACGTAGTTGTCCAGACCCGTCCAGGTGTGCCCCCCGAACGCGCCCCACTCCGTGAAGGAGAAGTACGCGGTCTGGAGCACCGGCCAGAGGTAGAAGATCGCGAGCCCGAGCCCGGTGGGGGCGATGAACACGTACCCCCACAGGGCCTCGGTGCGCGGCGGACGTCTCCTCGCCGCGTGAGCCGCCCTGGTGAGGCGCTTCTCGGCGGTGGCGGTCACGTCACTCCTTGGCCAGCAGCTCGTTCATCCCGGCCGCGAGGTCCGCGGCCGCCTTCTCGACCGGCACCTCGCCGGTCCACGCCTTGGTGAGGTGGGTCAGCTCGGCCTCCTGCCAGGCGGCGGTGTTCTTGGAGACGGGGTACGGCACCGCGTACGCGACGGCGTCGAGGAAGACCTGCAGCTTCAGCTCGGGATGGGCGGCCGCCCACGCGCTCTGCGTGCCGTTGTACGCCGGGATCGGCCCCTTCTTGCCCAGCAGGTCGGCGGCCGGCTTGGAGCCGAGGAACTTGACGAACTCCCACGCCTCGGCCGGATGCTCGGTCTTGGCCGACATGACGTTGGCGACGCCGTGGATGATCGTGGCCTGCTTCTCGCCCTTGGGGAGCGGGGCCACGTCCACCTTGTCCTTGGTGTAGTCGTTCTTGGTGAACTCGGCCACGTCCCAGGAGCCGCCCCAGTACATCGCCAGCTTGCCGGCCTCGAAGAGCTGGATCGGGGCGGTGTCGGTCATGGTCTTGAGGTCGGGCGACTGCCCGCCGGCGATCAGGTCGGTCCAGAACCGCAGGCCCTCGATGGTCTTGGGGTCGTCGTAGCCGGACTTGCGGCCGTCGGGCGAGATCACGTGGCCGCCGGCCTGGTAGATGGTGTTGTACTGGTACTCCTGGAAGCTCGTGAGCTCCGCGCCGATCGCGTGGACGCCCTTCTTGGCGTCGGTGAGCTTGGCGGCGGCGGCCTTGAAGTCGGCCCAGGTCCAGTCGGCTGCCGGATATTTCACCTTCGCGGCGTCGAAGAGCGTCTTGTTGTACCAGACGCCGATGGTGTCCATGTCCTTCGGCAGGCCGTACAGCTTGCCGTCGTAGGTGTAGAGGTCGACCAGCGGCTTGGGGTAGACGGAGCTGTCGACCTGCTCCTCGATGGGCTTGATGACGCCGTTGGAGGCGTACAGCTGGAAGTTGGGGCCGTTCATCCAGAAGACGTCGGGGGCCGCGCCGCCGGTCACCGCCGCCTTGAGCTTGGTCCAGTAGTCGGCCCATGGCGTGACCTGGACGTCGACGACGATGTTGGGGTGCGTCTTGGTGAACTCGGCGGCCAGCTCCTGCATGACCGCCTGCTGGGTGGCGTCCCAGACGCCGTAGGACAGCGTCACCTTCTCCTGCGACCGCGCACCCGTGCCAGCCTGCTCACCGCCCGCGCACGCGGAGGCCAGCAACGCCGCGCAAAGGAGCGCCGCACCGCTCCGTGCCGACTTCCACATCTCCCGTGTCCTCTCCTAGAACGTGGGAGTAATGATGGAGTCCAGTGAAATTTTCTTCAAGGGCCTCCTTTGTTACAGATGGCTCACGAGCGGGGTGCGGCCGTCGAGCAGGCGGTCCTCGACGTCGTCGAGCGCGATCCGTACGGCGCCGAGCACCACGGCCTCGTCGCCCAGCGCGGACATGAGGACCTCGGGCGTGCGGATGCACCAGCGGTCCAGCTCGCGCTTGAGCGGCTCGATGAGCACGTCGGCGGAACGGGAGTAGCCGCCGCCGACCACGACCATCTGCGGATCCAGCGCCAGGACCAGGGCGGACACACCGAGCGCCAGGTCCCTGACGTAGCGGCGCACGGCCGTGACGGCCGCCCGCTCGCCCGCCCGGGCCGCCGCGAACACGTCGCCCGCCTCGCCGCTGGCGGCCTTGAGGTGCTCCTGGGCGCGGATCCAGCCGAGCGCGGGCAGCGCGCCGATCTCGCCCGAGGCGTTGGCGAAGCCCCGGTGCACCTTGCCGTCGATGACCAGGCCGGCGCCGGTGCGGAGCCCGGCCAGCAGGAACACCATGTCCTTGGCGTAGCGGGCCACGCCGCGCCAGCACTCGGCCCTGGCGGCGAGCTTGCTGTCGTTCTCGACGAGGACGGGGCCGGGGACCAGCCGGCGTACGTGGGCGGCCAGGTCGACGCCGGTCCACTCGGGCAGCGCCTCCGACAGCATCACCCGGCCCGCGCCGTCCACCAGGCCCGTCGTGCCGACGCCGGCGGCCCAGACGTCGCCCGCGGCCAGGCCGGCGCCCTCCAGGCACGCGGCCACCGCGGCGTCCACCGCCTCCAGCCGCTCCGGCCTGCCCATCTCCGGCGCCACCGGGACGGCGGCCCGGTCGCCGACGTTCCCGTCGAGGTCGGCGACGACGGCGCGGATCTTGTGGCCGCCGATGTCGACGCCGAGCACCCGCCCCGCGTCCGCCCTGAAGCGGTAGCGCCTGGCCGGGCGGCCCACGCTGCCCGCGGTGGCGCCCGCCTCCGCCACCCAGCCCTTCTGCAGCAGCTCGCGGACCACGTCCTCGGCGGACGCGCGCGACAGGCCGGTGCGCTTGGCGACCTCGGTGAGCGTGAGCGAGGGCCCGCCCCGCAGCGCCTTGATCACGGCGAGCGCGTTGAGCTGCCTGAGCCGCGACAGGTCACCGCCGCTCAGATCCTCGCCCATGGACGCCCCTTGCCGTCAGCCAGCCGACTCCTAATAATGATGGTCTCCATGATATTTCGCCGGGAAGGTTCCATGACTGAGGTGACTCTAGCCGTCGTCGGCGGCGGCCTGCGAGGGCTGACCTACGCCCGCCACGCGCACGCCACGGGCGCGGGGCGGGTGGTGGCGGTCGCGGAGCCCGACCCGCGGCGCCGCGCCGCGTTCGCGGCGGAGTTCGGCGTCCCGGCCGAGTCGGCGTTCCCCGGGTGGAAGGAGCTGGCGGCGGAGGATCGGCTGGCCGACGCGGTCGTCATCGCCACGCAGGACCAGCTGCACACCGACCCCGCGGTGGCGCTGGCGGACCTCGGTTACCACATTCTCCTGGAGAAGCCGATGGCGCCGGACGAGCGGGAGGCGGCACGGATCGCCGAGGCCGCCAGGCGCAACGGGATCATGCTGGCCGTGTGCCACGTGCTGCGGTACACGCCATACACGCGGGCCGTGCGGGACCTGCTCGACTCCGGCCGGATCGGGCGGCTGATCAGCGCCCAGCACCTCGAGCCGGTGGGGTGGTGGCACCAGGCGCACTCCTTCGTCCGCGGCCACTGGCGCCGCCAGGACACCTCGGCGCCGATGCTCCTGGCCAAGGCGTGCCACGACATCGACTGGCTCGTGCACCTCTTCGGCCGGCCGCCCGCGCGGGTGTCGTCGTTCGGCTCCCTGTCCCACTTCCGCGCCGAGGACCGCCCCGCTTCGGCCGCGGACCGGTGCGTGGACTGCCCCCTGGAGCCGTCCTGCCCGTACTCGGCGCCGCGGCTCTATCTCGGGTGCCTCGGGGACCCGTTGAGCGAGTTCTGGCCGCTGTCGGCCGTCACGCCCGGGCGCACGCGGGAGGCCGTGCTGGAGGCGCTCCGGGTGGGGCCGTACGGGCGGTGCGTGTACGCGTGCGACAACGACGTGGTCGATCACCAGGAGGTGGTGATGGAGTTCGACGACGGGGCGACGTGCTCGTTCACGATGAGCGCGTTCACGCCGATGGAGGACCGGCGGACGCGGTTGTTCGGCACCCACGGCTACGTCGACGGCGACGGCCGTACCCTGCGCGTGGTGGACTTCCGCACGGGTGAGGAGGAAATCGTCGACACGACCGCCTCCCACGCGGGCGCGCGGGGAGCTTCGGAGGGGGCCTCGGCGGCGGACGGGCACGGCGGCGGGGACGAGGGCCTGGTGGACGCCTTCCTCGCCGCCGTCGCCTCGGGCGACCCGTCGCCGCTGCGCTCGGACGCGTTCGAGAGCCTCATGACCCACCGCGTGGTGTGGGCCGCCGAGCAGGCCCGCCGCACGGGTTCGGTCGTCACGTTCGCCCCCCACGCGTGAAGCGCCGCTGGGGGCGGGTGGGGGCTAGCCCCAGACCTCCTGGGCCGTCTCGACGATCAGGCGGAGCTTGGCGAACTGCTCGTCGGCCGTGAGCTGGTTGCCCTCGACCGTCGAGGAGAACCCGCACTGCGGCGACAGGCAGATCTGGTCGAGGTCGACGAACTTGGCGGCCTCGTCGATCCGCCGCTTGAGCGTGTCCTTCGACTCCAGCTCGCCCCGTTTGGTCGTGACCAGCCCCAGCACCACCATCTTCCCCGGCGGCACGAAGCGCAGCGGCTCGAAGCCCCCGGACCGCTCGTCGTCGAACTCCAGGAAGAAGCCGTCCACCTTCAGCTCGCCGAACAGCGCCTCCGCCACGTAGTCGTACCCGCCCGAGGCGGCCCAGGAGGAGCGGAAGTTCCCCCGGCACATGTGGGTGGTGATCGTCATCCCGGCGGGCTTGGCGGCCAGGGCGGCGTTGATCTGCTTGATGTAGCGCAGGTGCATGTGCTCGGCGTCGTCCCCGCGCGAGCTCAGCTCCGCCCGCTGGGCCGGGTCGTTCAGGTACGCCAGGCTCGTGTCGTCGAACTGCAGGTACGTGCACCCCAGCGCGCCGATCCTGCGCACCTGCTCGGCGTAGGCCGCGCTCAGGTCCCGCCAGAACTCCTCCACGTCCGGGTAGACCTCGGGGTCGATGGCGGCCGGCCCGCCCCGGTAGTGGACCATGCTCGGCGAGGGGATGGTCAGCTTCGGCACGACCCCGCTGTTACGGCTGGTGGCGGTGTCGCGCAGGAACGTGAAGTCGTCGGCGAAGATCGGCTCGTTCAGCCGGATCCGCTCGTGCACGCGCAGCGCCGCCGGGGTGAACTCGATGTCCCCCTGCTCGTTGTGGAAGCGCACCGTGATGTGCTCGTCGGTGGCCTGGCCGATGCCGCCGAGCCGGTAGATGAAGTCCATGTGCCACGAGGCCCGCCGGAACTCGCCGTCGGTGGCGCTCTGCAGCCCGATCTCCTCCTGGCGGCGTACCACCTCCCTGATGGCCTCGTCCTCGGCCTCCCGCAGCGCGTCGCCCGTGAGGGTCTCGCGGGCGCGGAGCAGCGCGGGCGGGCGGAGCAGGCTGCCGACGTGGTCCGCGCGGAACGGCGGCGAGGTGCGCATCGAAGATCATCTCCTCTGGTCGTCAAGGTTGTGCCCGTAGAGCTGTCTGAGGTGGGCTTTGAGCAACTTGCCCGCCGCGTTCTTCGGCAGCTCAGGGACGAATTGCAGATATTTCGGGATTTTGAAGCGGGCCAGGCGGCCGTCCAGGTACGCCAGCAGCTCATCGGGCTCGATCGCGGCGTCCGGGGCCGGCACGACCAGCGCCTTGCCCACCTCGCCCCACGTGTCGTCCGGCACGCCGATCACCGCGCACTCGGCGACCGCGTCGTGCCCGAACAGGACGCTCTCCACCTCGGCGGGATAGATGTTCTCGCCACCGGAGATGATCACGTCCTTGAGGCGGTCGGAGATGCGCACGTAGCCGTCCTCGTCGGCGACGCCGACGTCGCCCGAGCGGAACCAGCCGTCCGCCGACAGCACCTTCGCGGTCTCCTCCGGCCGCCGCCAGTAGCCGGTCATGACGTTGGGCCCCTGTACGTACACCTCGCCCGGCTCACCGGGACCCGCCGGGGAGCCGTCGGGCGCGACCAGCCGTACGTCGGAGAAGAAGCACGGCACCCCGGCCGAGCCCGCCTTGGCGATCGAGTGCTCGGCCCCGAGGAAGAGAGCGCCGGGCGCCGTCTCGGTCATGCCGTACCCCTGCAGGAACGTCAGCCCCCGATCCTGATAAATCCGGATCAGCGGCTCGGGCACCGGCGCTCCCCCGCACAGCAGGTGCCGCAGGCTCGACAGGTCCGCGCCCGCCCAGCGCGGCGACCGCGTGAGGAAGCCGAACATCGACGGCACCCCGAACATCACGGTCACCCGCTCCGCCTCGATCAGGTCGAACGTCCGGTCCACGTCGAAGGAGGGCTCCAGGATGACCCGGCCGCCCTTGAGCACGGTCGGCACCAGCGTCTGGGCCAGCGCCGCGATGTGGAACAGCGGCGCGCTGACCAGCGTGACCTCGTCGTGCGCGAGCGGCACGTCGACCAGCAGGTTGAAGGTGTTCCAGGTCAGGTTGGCGTGGGTGAGCATGGCCCCCTTGGGGCGTCCCGTCGTCCCGGACGTGTACATGATCAGGCACACGTCGTCCTGGCGCACCGGCACGTCGATCGGCTCGGGCGAGCCGGAGGCGAGCAGCGCCTCATAGTCGGTGACGTGCCGCCCCGGCAGCCCCTCGCCGTCCTGCTCCGCGCCCAGCACGAGGACCGACGCCTGCGCGTCCTCCAGGATGTACCGCAGCTCCGGCCGGGCCAGCCGGGCGTTGAGCGGCACGAACACGGCCCCCACCAGCCCTGCCGCGAAGAACGTCTCCACCAGCGCGGGCTGGTTGACCCCGAGGAAGGCGACCCGCTCGCCGCGCCCCACCCCGAGCGCCGAGGCCAACCGGTACGTCCGCTCGCTCAGCTCACGGTACGTGCGGTCATGTCCCCGGTACGTCACCGCCACCCGTTCGGGCGTCATGCGGGCCCGGCGTGCGGGCCATGAGCCAATCCCCTGATTCCGCATCGGCGCTCCTTGACGCTCAAGCCATCAAGTTAGGCCACTGGGCGATGGCTGTCACCGTTCTGCCCAAGTTTCATCCGGCACAACGTCGAGGAGCCGCTCCGCGATCCGCCCCGCCTCCGGCCTGAACCGCTCGTGCAGCGTGTGGCACACCCGCTGGGCCTTCTCCGCCGGCCAGTCGTGCGGCAGGTATCGCAGCGGCAGCCGCGGATCGGCCCTGATGATCTGCAACCAGCCGGTCAGCAGCGTCAGCGAGCGCGCCAGGTCGTCGGGCGCGTCCGGCGCCGGGTCGGCCCGGTCCCAGCGGCGCAGGAACTCCCGGTAGCGCTCGCCCAGGCCCGACAGGTCGTAGGCGTCACCGACCAGCGCCTGCATGTCGGTGGGGTGCCGGGGTTCGGCGGAGAAGACCTTCACGTTCGCGCCGAGGTCCTCGATCACGTGCGCGGCGTCCACGTCGCCGGGAGCGATCCACAGGCCGTTCTGCAGTGGCCCGAACCCGGCCCAGACCAGCCGCGAGCGCAGCTCGTGCCGCTCCCGCTGCCAGGACTCGGGCAGCGAGAAGCCGATCAGCGTCCAGCGGTCCTCGTCCGCGTCGTTGACGACGCCGCTGTGCCAGATGCGCCGCTCGCCGTCCTTGAGCACCTCGGTGCTCGTCGGGGTGAGGCCGAAGTACATGCGACGGCCCGAGCGCTGGCGGCGCAGCAGGCCGCGGCGGGCCATCCGGGTCAGCGTCGAACGCGTCGCCTCCTCCGAGATCCCGACCTTGGCGAACGCCTCGATGAAGCTGCCCGAGGACACGCAGATCCCGCGGCCGTACACGTGATCGCCGAGGAACGTCAGAATCACCGACTGAGGCCGCATCGAAGCCCTCCCCGTATCTTGGGCATTCTCTTGACACCCGTAATATATCTGCCTACATTCAGGGCCACATCCAGCTTGGAGGGTCCTGATGCGCAGGCTGCTCCCGTCTCTGGTTTGTCTCGCGTTGGCCGCGACCGCCTGCGGCAGTGATTCCGGCGGCGGCGCCCAAGACCCGATCAAGGTCGGCCTCATCGTCTCCCTCACCGGCAACTACACGCCGCTGGGCAGCGAGGACAAGAAGGCCGTCGAGCTGGCCGTCGAGCAGGTCAACGGGCAGGGCGGGCTGCTCGGCCGCAAGGTGGAGCTGGTCGCGCGCGACGACAAGACCGCCCCTGACCAGGGCATCGTGGCCTATAACCAGATCAAGGGCGACATCGACGTGCTGATCGGCCCGGTGTTCTCCAACTCGGCGCTGGCGGTCGAGCCGCTCGCGCAGCGCGACAAGATGCCGTACCTGTCGCTGGCCCCCGCCCAGGAGCAGGTCGAGCCGATCAAGTCGTACATCTTCGTCACCCCCGCCCTGTCCGGCATGTACGCCGAGCGCTACCTGCAGTACATCCAGGCCAAGGGCATCAAGACGATCGCCGTGGCCTGGGACTCCAAGAGCGCCTATTCGGTCTCCGGCCACAAGTCGATGATCGCGCTCGCGTCCAAGTACGGCGTGAAGGTCGCCGTGGACGAGCCGTACGAGACGACCACCTCCGACTTCAGCCCGCTCTTCACCCACGTGCGCGACTCCGCCGCCGAGGCGCTGGTGTTCTGGGGCTCGGGCGCGCCCGGCGTGACGGCGGCCAAGCAGTACGTGGCCTCGGGGCTCAAGACGCCGCTGTTCCTGACCGCGTCGCAGGCCAGCAAGCTGTGGCTGGAGCCGATGGGCGGCGCGGCCGAGGGCATGACGGTGCAGAGCGCCATCGGCGTCGTCGGCGAATATCTGCCCGAAGGCAAGCAGAAGCAGGTCATCGAACAGATGGCCAAGCCGTACCAGCAGAAACACGGCTATCCGCCACCGCAGTTCGCGCAGGACGGCTACAGCGCGAGCCTGCTGCTCTTCGAGGCGATCAAGAAGGCGAACAGCACCGACAAGGCCAAGGTGCAGCAGGCCCTGGAGAGCATGGACCTGGTCACGCCCAACGGCCGCTTCCGCTACTCCCCCACCGACCACTCCGGGCTCTCCCCCGAGTTCATCTCGGTCAACACGGTGCAGAACGGGAAGTTCGTTCCCACCGACTGGGCCAAGGAGCAGCTCACCAAGACCGTCGGCGCGGGGTAGCGGGTGCTGACGGTCACCGGGCTCTCCCGCTCCTTCGGGGGCGTCTACGCCGTCCGCGACGTGTCCCTGGCCGTCGCGGACGGCGAAGTCTGCGGCGTCATCGGGCCGAACGGGGCGGGCAAGTCCACGCTGTTCAACCTCATCACCGGGCATCTGACGGCCGACCAGGGCCAGATCTCCTTCCGCGGGCACCGGGTGGACCGGCTCGCGCCGCACCGGCGGGCCAGGCTCGGCATGTCGATCGTGTTCCAGGCGGCCAGGGTGTTCCGCGGCATGACGGTCAGGGAGAACGTCATGGTCGGGATGCACGGCCGTACCGGTGCGGGGTTCGTGTCGGCGGCGCTGCGGCTGCCGCGGCACCGGCGCGACGAGCGCGCGATCACCGCCGAGGCGGATGCCGTGCTGAGCCGCGTGGGGCTGGCCGAGTGGGCGGACCGGCCCGCCGACCTGCTGCCCATCGGGCAGCAGCGGGCGCTCCAGCTCGCCCGCGCCCTGTGCGCCCGGCCCCGGCTGCTGCTGCTCGACGAGCCCGCCTCGGGGCTGCGCGGCCAGGAGCGCGAGCGGCTCGCGGCGCTGGTGGAGGAGCTGCGCGCGGACGGGCTGACGATCCTGCTGGTCGAGCACGACGTCGCGTTCGTGACCCGGCTGGCCGACCGCGTGGTGGTGCTCGACCTGGGCCGGGTCATCGCCGACGGCTCGCCCGCCGAGGTGCGGGCCGATCCGCTGGTGCTCGCCGCCTACCTCGGGCAGACCGCATGATCGACGTCAAGGACCTGGTCGTCTCGTACGGCACCGCGACCGCGCTCGACCACGTCACGCTCACGGTGGGGCGGGGCGAGATGGTCGCCCTGCTCGGCCCGAACGGCGCGGGCAAGTCCACGCTGGCCAACACCCTCGCCGGGCTGCTCCGGCCCGCCGCGGGCACGGTCGGGATCGGGGGCAGGCTGGCGCTCATCCCGGAGGGCCGCCAGCTCTTCCCGGACCTGTCGGTCGCCGACAACCTGGCCCTGGGCGGGTGGCGGTCGGGTCTGCGGGATCCCTCGTCCGTGTACGACCTGCTCCCCCGGCTGGCGGAGCTGGCCGGGCGGCAGGCAGGGGTGCTGTCGGGGGGCGAGCAGCAGATGGTGGCGTTCGGGCGGGCCCTGATGTCGCGGCCCGAGGTGCTCGTGGTGGACGAGCTCTCCCTGGGCCTGGCCCCGAACGTGACCGCCGACCTGGCCGGCCACCTCGCCGAGCTGAACCGGGAGCAGGGGCTGACCGTGCTGCTCATCGAGCAGAACGCGCGGCTGGCGTTCGACCTGTGCGGGCGGGCGTACGTGCTGGAGTCAGGCCGGATTGTGGCCGAGGGCGAGTGCGCGGAGCTGGCCGGCGACCCTCGGGTGGCCAGCGCGTACCTGGGCGGGGCGATCACATGAGCGCCTTCCTCACGTACCTGCTGAACGGGCTCGCGGTCGGGTGCGCGGTCGCGCTCATCGCCGGCGGCCTGGTCGTGATCCACCGGGTCACGGGCGTGGTGAACTTCGCGCAGGGCACGTTCGCGGTCGTGGCCGGGCTGTGCACGTCGTCGCTGCTCGGGCTCGGGTTCCCGCACGGGCTGAGCGAACTGGCCGCCGTCCTGGTCGCGGCGCTGGCCGGGCTGCTGACCGGCCTGGCCGCCATCGGCCGGCGGGGCACCACGCCGCTGTCGTCCCTGATCGTGACGCTCGGCGTGGGCGTGCTCGCGTATGCCGTCGAGATCGTCCTGTGGGGCGACCAGCCGCGCTCGGCGCCCGGCCTGGCGGGCTCGGTGACGCTGGCGGGCGCGCGCGTCCAGACGCAGCACCTGCTGGTCATCGGCGTGACGGCGGCCGCGTTCGCGCTGCTGGCGCTCTTCTTCGGGCGCACCTACCTGGGCAAGGCGCTGACAGCGTGCGCCTCCAATCCGTACGCCGCCCGCGTGGTCGGGATCGACACGCGGCTGATGGGGCTGCTGGCGTTCGCGCTGGGCGGGCTGCTCGGCGGGATCGCCGGGGTGCTGGTGACGCCGCTGCGGCCGATCTCGTTCGACACCGACGTCACGCTCATCGTGAACGCCTTCGCCGCGGCCGTCTTCGGCGCGCTCACCCGGCCCGTGATCACGCTGGCCGGAGCGCTGCTGCTGGGCGTGGCCGAGACCATGGCCGCCGGGTACGGCTACGGATCGCACCAGCTGGAGGTGGCGCTGGGTCTCATGATCGTCGTCATGATCGTACAGGCGAGCCGGCGCTCGGCCATCTCTCAGGAGCAGACATGATCCGCCTGGTGGCCGGGCTGCTGGTCGCGGCCGTGACGCTGGCCCTGCCCGCGGTGCTCGACGACAGCGCGCTGGCCGTGTACATCCTGCTCGGGCTGGCCGCGATGGTCACCGTCGGGGTGTCGCTGCTGATGGGCTACGCCGGGCAGGTGTCGCTGGGCCAGGGCGCCTTCTACGCCGTCGGCGCCTACACCGCCGCGCTGCTGGCCCTGCACGGCGTGCCGCCGCTGGCCGGGCTGATCGCCGCGCCGGTGGTGGCGGCCGCGTCGGCGCTGGTGATCGGCGTGCCGCTGCTGCGGCTGCGCGGGCACCATCTGGCGTTCGCGACGCTGGCCATGCAGCTCATCCTGCTCTCGCTGGCCGGGCAGCTGGAGGTCACCGGCGGGGACATCGGGCTGCAGGCCATCCCGCAGTTCTCGGTCGGGTCGTTCGAGGCGGGCGGCGCGTCCGCGTACGCGTACCTGACCTGGATCGGGCTGGCGCTGGTGATGCTGGTGACCCAGAACGTGATCACCTCACGGCCGGGCCGCGCCCTGCGCGCGCTGGCCACCAGCGAGACCGCCGCCGCGTCCTCGGGGATCCCGGTCGGGCGGTACAAGCTGGTGGTGTTCGCGCTGTCGGCGGCGTTCGCGGGGCTCGCGGGCGGGATCTACTGCTTCTACACGGGGTACGTCGCGCCGGGCTCGTTCCCCGTGCTCATCTCGATCCAGTACATCGTGATGGCCGTGGTCGGAGGTCTGGGCACGATCTGGGGCGCCGTGGTCGGCGCGACCGCGATCACGCTGCTCGTGCAGGGGCTGAACAGCCTGGCCGCGCTGCCGGGGATGCCGTCGTACGCGCCCGGCGTGCTGTCGTACGCCGTGTACGCGCTCGTCCTCATCCTGGTCGTGCTCTTCCTGCCCCGCGGCCTGCTCCCCGCCGTCTCCGGCCGCATCGACCGGGACCGCCGGGGGATGATTCATCGGTGACCGTTGAGAAGGCGTCGAACGTCGGTCCGTCGGGCATCGAGGTCGCGTACGAGCGCCGCCGCCCGACCTGCCGGCGGCGCTCGCGGGCGACGCGTCCTCGGCCTCCTACACGCTCTCCGACATGGCGGCCGACACCGTCGGCCTGCTCGACGCGCTCGGCCTGGACAGCGCCCACGTGGTCGGCGCCTCGATGGGCGGGATGATCGCCCAGACGATCGCGATCGAGCATCCCGGCCGGGTCCGGTCGCTGACGTCGATGATGTCCACCACGGGCGACCCGTCCGTGGGCCAGGCCCGGCCCGAGGCGATGGCCGCGTTCGCGGGGCCGCCGCCGACGACCCGCGAGGAGGCGATCGAGCGGTCGGTCCTGATCTTCCGCCTGGCCGGCTCGCCCGGTTTCGCGTTCGACGAGGCCGCGCTGCGCGACCGCGCCGGCCTCTCGTACGACCGCGACCACGACCGGGTCGCCGTCGCCCGCCAGGCCGTCGCGGTCGTCGCCTCGGGCGACCGCACCTCCCGGCTCCGCTCCGTCGAGGTCCCCACGCTGGTGATCCACGGCGCCGAGGACGCCATGTGCGACCCGAGCGGCGGCCGCGCGACCGCCGCCGCCATCCCGGGCGCGGAACTGGTGATGATCGACGGCATGGGCCACGACCTGCCCAGGCCGCTCTGGCCCGACCTCGCCTCCCGCATCGCCACCCTCGCCCACCACGCCGACGCCACCCGATAGCCGCTCGCCCCCTGTGAGCGCCGACACTTCGCCGGGCATCGAAGCTTTTCCCGCCTAACGTCGGCCGCATGACGACGACCCCGCCGGCCATGAGCAGCGCCTCCCCTGACCGCTGTCCGGCGGGAACGTCGTGACCCCCTGGGAGATGCTCGCCGTCTTCGTGACGAGCATCTGCGCCGGCGGACTCAACACCGTCGTCGGCTCCGGAACCCTCATCACCTTCCCCGTACTGCTCGCCATCGGCCTCCCGCCCGTCACCGCCACGGTCACCAACGCGCTCGGCCTGATCCCCGGCTCCATCAGCGGAGCCATCGGGTACCGCCGAGAGCTCCGCGGCCAGTCCCGGCGCCTGCTGAAACTGAGCGTCGCCGCCCTGCTCGGCGGTCTGTGCGGCGCCGTGCTCCTGCTGACCCTGCCGGCCACGGCGTTCGAGCGGATCGTCCCCGTCCTGGTGGCCCTGGCCCTCGTCCTGGTCATCCTGCAGCCCCGCATCAACACGTACCTGCGCCGCCGCCACCGTGAGACGCCCGGTCGCGGGCTCTTCGCCGGGCTGCTGCTCGCCGGCGTCTACGGCGGCTACTTCGCCGCCGCCCAGGGGATCATCTACATGTCCCTCATGGGCATGCTCCTCGACGAGACGCCCCAGCGCCTCAACGCCGCCAAGAACGTCCTGGTCGCCGTGGTCAACGCCGCAGCCGCGCTCCTCTTCCTGTTCGTAGCGGACTACGACTGGACGGCCGTCGCGCTCATCGCGACCGGCTCCGCACTCGGCGGCCGGCTCGGCGCCGAGGCGGGCCGCCGCTTCAGCCCCACGACGCTACGCTTCCTGATCGTGGCCGTCGGCGGGGTCGCCCTCGTCCATCTGCTCGTCCGCTGAAGCAGGCCGCCCGGTACGGGTGCGCCGAACCCCCGCCCCGGCGGAGGCGATCGGGCATTAGTGTCGGCAGTCCACCCATGGTGATCGACTTTGGAGGGCGCCGTGCGGCGCGTCATGATCCTGCTGGCCCCGATCGCGGCCCTGGCCGCCGCTCTGGTCGTCGCCCGGCGGCGGTTCGTCGTCGTACGGATCAGCGGGGCGAGCATGCTGCCGACCTACCGCACGGGCGACCGGGTGCTCGTCCGCAGGACCACGGGGGCGGGTGTCGGGCGCGGCCAGGTCGTGGTGCTGCAGACCGCGCTGCCCGGGGGGAAGTGGCGTACGGGGCCGCTGCCTCGGCCGGGGGCGGCCATGTGGTTCGTCAAGCGCGCGGTGGCCGTGCCGGGTGACCCGGTGCCCGCCCAGGTCATGGCCCGGGTGGAGGCATCGCCGGGCGACACGGTGCCGGCACGCCGGCTGGTCGTCCTCGGTGACGGGCCGGTCAGCGAGGACTCGCGGGCATGGGGTTACGTGCCGTTCGACCGCGTGCTCGGCGTCGTCGTCCGCCGGCTCGCCCCCTCCCCCGACTCCGTCGGCTCGTAGCCCTGCGCCTGCAGGGTGAACAGCCCCGCGTACTCCCCTCCCAGCGCCATCAGCTCCGCGTGCGAGCCGCGCTCGGCGATCCGCCCCTCGGCGAGCACGACGATCACGTCCGCTTCCCGCACCGCGCCGAGCCGGTGCGAGATCAGCAGGCTGGTCCGCCCCGCGCGGTGGCGGCGCAGGCTCTGGTGGATGGCGTGCTCGGCCTGCGCGTCCAGGCCGGAGCTCGGCTCGTCGAGCACGAGCAGGTCCCGCCCCTTCCGCATCAGGGCGCGGGCCAGCGCGAGACGCTGCCACTGCCCGCCGGACAGCACCACTCCGGCCTGGGGGTCGTCCCGGTCGCCGAAGAAGATCCGGCTCAGCAACGTGTCGTAGCCCCGCGGCAACCCGGCGACCGTCTCGTGGACACCGGCCAGCCTAGCGGCGGCCTCGACCCGGTCCCGGTCGTCGAGCGCCGCGACGTCGCCGAGCCCGATGTTCTCGGCCGCGGTCAGGTCGTACGACATGTAGTCCTGGAACACCGCGCCGATGCGGCCGCGCAGCTCGGCGGGGTCCATCTCCCGCAGGTCGGCGCCGTCCCAGTGGATGGACCCGCGTACCGGGTCGTACAGCCGGCAGACCAGCTTGACCAGGGTGCTCTTGCCCACGCCGTTCAGCCCGACCAGGGCGAGGGAGCCGCCGCGCGGGATGAACAGGTCGATTCCGCGCAGCACCCACGGATGCGCGTCGTCGTACCGGAACCACACGTCGCGCACCTCGATGCCCTCGCGCAGCGCGGGGACGGGGCGCGGACGCCGGGGGACGGGCAGGTCCGGCGCGTCGGCCACGACGTCGAGGTAGTGCCCGAACATCAGCAGCGCGTTGTGCGCGTCGGCGGACTGGCCGACGATCGACGCGAGCGCGGACTGCACCCCGGCGACGGCCGCGACGAACACGGCGACGTCGCCGACGCTCAGCGTGCCCGACGCGGCGCCGCTGATCGCCCAGAGCAGGCCGAGCGCGGCGACGGCCGCCCCGAGCAGCGACAGCGTCCCCTGGGTACGCAGTGTCCTGCGGGCGAGCCCCTGCTCGGCGGCGTTGACCGCGCGCAGCTCGCCCAGCATCCTGGCGCGCAGGAAGTCGCCGAGGCCGAACAGCCGGATCTCCTTGGCCGCGTCGGGGCTGGTGAGCAGGCCGGCGAAGAAGATCTGCCGCCGGCTCCTCGAGCTGACGCCCCACATCATCCCGGCGCGGCGCCGGGACAGGTCGAGCTGGGCGCGGACCGAGGGGAGCGCGGAGAGCGCCACGACGAGGATCATCCCCGGCGCCAGCACGGCCAGCGCCGCGGTGAACCCGGCGAGGGTGACGGCTCCCTGGGCGATGCCCAGGGAGGAGCGGACGATCCGCTGCGGCGCGTTCTGGCCGGCGTCCTGCGCCAGCCGTACGCGGTCGTGGAAGGCCGGGTTCTCGAATCGGCTCAGGCCCGGGTGGGCGTTGACGGCCTGGAAGAGCCGGTCCTGGATCAGCACCTGGAGCGCGCGGCGCAGCTGCTCCTGGGCGTACTCCGCGGCCGCGGGCAGGGCCGCGCCCGCCAGGCCGGTCACGCCGAGAGCCACGCCGTACGGGAGCAGCTCGGCAAGACCCGCCCCGGCCGCCAGCCCGTCGAGCACGAGCTTGGTCAGCCACGCGGTGACCACCGGGACCAGGCCCATGAGCAGCACCGTGATCCCAGATGCCAGGACGGCGGCCGGGTGCGCCCGCCAGGCCGACGCCGCGGCCGCGCGAAAGCGCCGTCGCGGCGTGGCGCCGCCGTGCCCGGCAGGAGAGGTCATCGGCGCGTGGCCGCCGGCAGCCTGCCCGGGGCGGTGTCGGCCGCGACGACCACCCCGTCCCCGTCGACCAGGTAGAAGCTGGGGAACCGGGAGACCTGCAACGCCCTGCTCACCGGGCCGCCCATCGGCTCGACCACGACGGTGGCCGAGGTCAGCTCGCCGGTGAACAGCCGGGCCTCGTCGGGGTCGCCCGTGACCACGGCCAGCACGCGTTCGGGACGGGTGTCGGCCAGGTAGGACGCGAACTCCGGCAGCCGCTCGTGGCAGGACGCGCATTCGGTGGAGAACACCGCCACCACGGAGGGCCCCGAGAAGAACGCGCGCGACACGGTCTCGCCGCCGAGGGCGGTCGCGCTGAAATCGCCGAGCGTCGTTCCCGGCTGCACCATCGGGGCGCCCGTCGGCGCCAGCTCGGCCAGCCGCAGCGTGTGCACGCGCAGCCGGCGGATCACCGCCAGGGTCAGCACCAGATCCACCAGGCACAGCAATCCGACGACGACGACGGCGGCCACGAGATACGGCATGCGAGCTCCTCAGGGGTGGGCGGCGAAGCACGGAAAACCCACCAGGACGGTGCCGGCCTGGCGTCGGCCCGCACTGTCCTGGGGGCTGTCGGTAGGGCGCGTCAGCAGTAGTCGAAGCTGCCGCAGTTGGTCGTGCCGGTGGAGTCGTGGTAGCAGCAGGTCCGGCAGAACTTGCCCTGGCAGCACCAGTCGGTCCAGCACGCGGCCGAGGCGTTCGCCGACGGCAGGAACTTGTCGAGGAGGCGGTCTCCCAGCTTGTTGAGTGCGCGGATCATGGCGACCTCCTTGCATGGGGGATCTTTACGCGCTCACCGTCACCCAGCAAGAGCACCTTGTTAATAGAGAGATTGGCCGACACTCCGGAACATCGTTCGGCGGTTCAGGATCTTGACAGAGGCCACTTGGCCAGGTGACGGCTGATGACCAGGCGCTGGATCTTGCGGCGGCGCTCTGCCTCGGTGCACCTCCTCATCGGCGACTCTCCGAGAGGGGCGGCTCCAGGGACGTGGTGTCTGTCCGCCGGACCGCCCCGCGCCACGGCCGCCGGGTGGTGGCCCCGGGTCGGCTGTTAGCGCTCACACGTCTTCTTCCCTGTCGCGTTTCCTTCTCTGTCAGATGGCTGTGGTGGCAGGTCGAGCCAATACGAGACGAAGAGGCGACGTCAAGGAGGGCACCTCGCGCCCGCGGCGGGGCGACGGACGCGCGTGCGGCTCATCAGGCGTTATCAGGGGTCGCCTGACGTGACGGCGAGAGCGCCACTCTGAAACTTTCGCCGTTACTTGACAACTTTCGGAGCGGTTTCCAGACTGGGTGTCCGAGAAGGCTTCCTCCCGCCATGTGGTGGTCGCGGCGAGGACCGCCGTTCACGATGCCCTGGTGGTGTGCGTTCCCCGATCACGGGACGCGGCGTCGATCGCGTGGGGGTGACCCCGCGTGTCCGCTTTTCCGTGATTCAGTCTGGAGCACTCAGTCATGGGCGACACAGCCATACTTCCGCCGCGGCCCCTCAGGCGCCCGCGGGTTCTGATCGCCGCCGCCGTCGGCGCTATCGCCGTGGTCACCGCGGTGACCGTACCGACCACGCCGGCCGGTGCGGCGGCGAGCACGCTCGGCGCGGCCGCCGCGCAGAGCGGGCGGTACTTCGGCGCCGCCATCAGCGCGGGCAAGCTCGGCGACTCGCAGTACACCACGATCGCCGGCCGCGAGTTCAACATGGTGACGGCCGAGAACGAGATGAAGATCGACGCCACCGAGCCGAACCGGGGCCAGTTCAACTTCACCAACGGCGACCGCGTCTACAACTGGGCCGTGCAGAACGGCAAGCGGGTCCGCGGCCACACCCTGGCCTGGCACTCCCAGCAGCCCGGCTGGATGCAGTCGCTGTCCGGCAGCACGCTGCGCCAGGC
>NZ_JBSFNK010000035.1:0-136106 GCF_053587055.1 Nonomuraea sp. NPDC003707
GCCGCGCCGGGTTCGTTCTCCTTCGCCACCGCATCCTGCTCGGCTAACCACACTCCGTCACCACCGAAAGTGGGCCAGAGCCACTGACTGGACACCCCCCAGTTCGGCAACCCCGCCGCGCGGGCGTGTCCAGGTCAACGGCTCTGTCCCGTAGGTAGCCGGCATGGTTGGCTAGCGTCTGGCCTCCGACGGACGGTCACCGGGCCGCCAACCCTTGGCGTACAGCTCCTTGACCGGCCCGAACTCGGTGAGGTCGCGGCGCGAACCCGCGATCAGCCAGCTCGTCACGAAGATTCCGACCACGATCAGGACGGTGCCCAGGGCGATGGCGTCCATCAAGAACGCGACGACCGTAACCGCGGCCAAGGGTCCGATCAGCACGGACCCGGCGATTCTCCAGCCGCGCTTCCTCCTGCACCGGCGGCAGCGCGGCACGTGGACCGTAACCGTCCGCCAGGTTATCCGAGTCTGGTAGTACGCGGTCTCGCGGTTGACGTCACCGTGCATAGGCAGTTTCAGCGCGCACGCCTTGTCGGCGTCCTGTCCGCAGAAGAAGCAGGAGGCATAGGCGAGGTTGTCGCGAATGATGTCGACGTTCTCCTGTACGCGGTCACGGACCGATTCCGTGTTCGCCAGGGCGAGGGCGGGCTGGAGAAGGTCCAAAGATCGCTGATACCCCTTGGCCGTGTTGACGTAGGCCACGACGCAGCCGAGAACTGTCAGGGCCATGTCGTCACCGGTGTCCCGCACCACCCGGTGATCGTCGGGCAGCACGCCGGCCACCACTCTGAGAAGGGGCTTGGCCTCATCGAGGAACCGCTCGGCCAGCTCGTCCCCACGCCCAGGGGCCGCTCTGATGGCCTGCCCCGCGTTCTCGCACAGCGTCTTGATCCTGGACTTCTCATGCTCCACCGCGCCGTGCAGGGCCTCGTCGACCAGCTCGGACGCGAATCCGGACGCACGCATGCCGCTGATGTGCCCGCGTGAGTCCTTGAGCTGCCCGTCCCGTGCGGCTGCGACCGCCAGTTGGGCGTTGATTGCCAGCAGGGCAGCAGGCAGATCCTCGCGTATCCGGCGGACCGTGCCCGCGGTCAGCCGCGGATCGTCGAGTTCCTTGGCCCGTGCCCGCATCAGGTCCCAGAAGGAGTCGTCGGCAATCACCTCGGCCCAGCACTTGTAAGCCCGCTTCCACAGCCGTATGGCGTCGGCGTCCAGCCCGTCCGCGTCAAGCGCCCAAACGTGTGACAACACCGCGATGTTGTGCACCGCGATGGCCTTGGCGGGCCGCTTCGTCGTGCGCTCCCACACGCGGAGCGCGTCGTACGGCTCGCCCTTGAGCAGGGCGGCCATGGCGGCGTCGGTCTCGCCGTCGGCCATCGGCCACAGCCAGAACAGCTCGTCCACCAGCCGGGACACCGGATCCCTGAGCCGCTGTGCGGCCCGTTGCCGCGCGTCCTCGTCAGGGGGTTGCGCGGGCGGCAGTATCCCCTCGCTCGCACCGGCCCTGCCGAGGCTCTCCATGAGGCGCAGTTTCTCTGTGTGCCTCCGGATGTCGCGTGTCGTCGCGCGCACCGGGAGCCCCGTGATCCGGAAGGCGTTCTCCCGGTACAGGTCCGGCCGCAGCCCCACCAGCTTCATCCGGCGGCTCCGGAGATCCGCAGGGTGACCGTACGATTCCGAGCGTCGTCGCGGTACGGCGGCATGACCCCGCCCAGGGACGACAGCGCGAACCTGGTCGTGGGGATCCGCGACGTGGTGCGGAGGATCTCGCGAACGTAGGTAGCCCTGGCCAGGCCGAGGTCGGTGTTGCTGACGTACTCGCCGCCCGGCAGGAGCGCGTCGCGGTCCGTGTGGCCGACGACGGCCACGTCTATCTCGTTGGCGTACGGGCGCAGGCGCCTGCCCAGGCCGTCGAGCACGGCCTGGCCGCGGCGAGTCAGCTCGGTGCCCTGGCTGAACAGGGCCTCTTCGAAGACGATGGAGATCTCCCCCGGCGACCGCCTCACCCGGATTCCCGGCACATCGAGTCTCATGCGGGCGAGCACGTCGGGCTTCTCCGGCGGCGAGATCGTCACGACTGTCGGTGGGGCGGCGACCTCCTGGCCCGTCGGCAGGGCCGCGGGCTGCTGGGACATCCGCAGTCCGGCGGTCTCCAGGCGGATATCGACGAGCAGGACGAGCACCGCACCTGTGACCAGCACCGCGCACGTGGCGAGCAGGCCCTTGCCGAGCCCGCGCCGCCGGGCGGCGGGGCGCATGGCCGCGATCCGCCGCCGCCCGGCGGCGATCTCCGCCCCGCCTGGGGCCAGCCGCTCCGCCTCGGCCCAGCACTGGTCCGCCCGGTCGAGGTCGCCCTGCTGGGCGTGGATGCGAGCCAGCAGGTCCAGCACGGTCACGCTGGGCTCCTCCTGGAGATCTTCCAGCAGCTCCACGGCCTCGCCGTGGCGACCGCTCCGTGCCAGGGTCCTGGCCTGGGCCAGGACCAGCTCGCGGGTGATGGAAAGGGACATGGTCACCTGCTTCATGACCCGCGTACGACGGTGCTGGACAGATCGAGCGGTGGCGGCGCGGGCAGCATGCTCTCCAGTTCGCGGTTCACGTCGCGTACCGTCCTCATGTCGCCCCGCTCCATCGCCTTCCTGCCCGTGTCGATGAGCTGGGCGGCCTCGCGCCTGTCACGCATGTCAGGCAGCAGGCTCCGGAGATGGTCGAACCGGATGCGGGGGAGCTCGTCCGTTCTCTCCAGCACTTCCGCTGCCAGTCCGTACAGGTCGTCGACACGTCTCCTGAGCAGGTCGGCGTCATGAGCGTTGATCGCCTCCCGCATCGCGGACTCGAGCGTGGTCAGGGTCCGCTGGTCGTTCATGTCGCCCATGCTCAGCACGATGTCCCGGACGCCGGCCATCGTGTCCTTCGCCTCCTGGACCAGCTTGGGCCACTCCACCATCTCCTCGACCTCGTCAATGGCAACCTGGAGATCGAGCAGACGCTTGCCGCACTCCGTGGCGGCGTTCGGATCGGCGCGGGCCGCATCGACAAGCCGGTCGAGGTCCTTGGCGGTCCCTTCCGCGTCGATCCTGGCGAGCAGCGTCTCGGCCCTGGCGTCGCCGAGGTCGCCGGCCTCCGTGCGCAGCTCGTGCAGCCGGTGCTTTTCCGCATGCACCTTCCTGTTCAGCTCGTCGTGCGTGGGAGTCGTCTCGGTACGCAGGTTGACTACGTGCTCGAACTCCTCGTCAAGGAGCGGGATGTAGGCACGGGCGACGACCAGCCGGGATTCGTCGACCACCACGGAGAACTCCACTTCGCTGCCCGCCGGCACGTCACGGGTGACCTGGCCAGCATCGATCTGCAACCGGCCGACCCGCCGGTTGCGGTCGGCGCGCGAATGCTCGCCCTCCACGATCGGGATGCGGATGTAGCCCTCGAGACGGCTCCGGCTGAGCGCGATCGTGGTGCGCAGCGTGTGCCTGCGCCGCGCCGGGAGCGGCGTCCCCCTCGGGAGCAGCCAGGCCACGCCTTGGTCCTCCAGCCATACGCCGATCGCGTTGGTGAGCGTGGGTTGGGAGTCGACGGCTCCGACAGTGTAGGTCAGCCGGTCGGGGGTCACCTTGCGCCGGGTTCCCGAGCCGTCGGTGAGCTCGACGCGGAACGTGTTGGCCCGCCCGCGCTCGGCCCACAGTGTGGTGGTGAACGTCCCGCCGGCGTCCAGCGCGATCTTGCCGCTCCGCCACTCCGGCCGGGCCTCCGGGTTGACCAGCTCGATCGCGAACCCCGCTGTGTCCGCCCCCGACACCCGGCCTCCGATGAGCGGCTCGGTGTCCGCCCCCACCGGCTGGTAGGCCAGATCCACTACGTACTCACCGGCGGGCGGGACGGACAGCGGCTCCATGGCGTCCAGGCGTTGGGTTCCGGCGAAGATGGCGGCGCCCGTGGCCACGGCCGTGATGGGGTCCTTGCTGTGGTCGAGCGGGATCCCGAGCCCCTCCCGGGGGTCGGCAAGCCGTTCCCGGAGGTACGGCGACAGTGTGGGGCCGCCCACCAGCAGGACCTTCCCGATGTCGGCCGCGCCGAGCCCGCGCTCCTCCAGGGCCTTCTTGCAGAGGTTCACCGAGCGCACGATGAGCGGCTCGGTGAGCCGCTCCAGCTCCACCCGCCCCAGGTCGTAGAAGAAGTCGATATCGTCGCCACGGTCGTCCTTCAGCAAGAGGGAGATCGACGCGGAATCGCTCCGCGACAGCTCGATCTTGGCCTCTTCCGCGGCCCGCTTGAGCTGGCTGATGGTCGCGAGTGAGCTCGGGTTGCCCCGGCTGAGATCGGCGAACCGGTACTCCCTCGTCAGGGCCGGGACGAACAGTTCCTCGACGATCTTCCAGTCGATCAGCTTCCCGCCGAGGGTGTTGTCACCCCGGTGGTTGACGACGGTGAACTCGCCGTCCCTGATATTGACCACGGCCGCGTCGAACGTCCCGCCTCCCAGGTCGTACACCAGCCAGAAGGCGTTGTCAGCCGTGCTCTGGAACCCGTACGCCAGCGCGGCCGCGGTGGGCTCCTGCAGCAGCGGCGCGTGCTCCAGCCCGGCGAGCTTGGCGGCCTGCTTGGTCGCCTCGCAAGCGCTCAACTGGAAGGCCGCCGGCACCGTGATGACCGCCGCCCGCAGATCATCGCCGGTCCGCTGCGCTACGTCGCCCTTCAGTGACTTCAGCACTTCAGCGGACATCTCCTCCGGCGTCATCGACAGGCCGCCGTCGGCGAAGACCTTGGGCTGGTCTGTCATGCCCATCCTGGCCTTGAACTCGATGCAGGTGTTCTCGTGATCCAACTCGCTGCGCTTCTTGGCGACGTCGCCGACGTGGAGCCGTTCCGCTCGGTCGATCCAGATGGCGGAAGGAGTGATCTCTGATTGGCGGTTGTTCTTGACCACCTCGACATCGACGCCGTTCAGCACGGCGATCGAGCTGTTGGTGGTACCGAGGTCGATCCCGTAGCCGATCGTGGTCCTGGTCACGGGGTGGCTTCCTTCGCGACGGGGTCGGGGGTTCCCACGATCACCTCTCCTCGCTGAATCACATGATCGTTCAGGTAGATGCTCGGCCGGATGGTCTCCACCACCCGGTCACGGTCGAGTCCGAGCGCGGGCTGGTAGGACAGCACCTCGATCGCGAGCCCCGGGTCGAACGGATCGTTCAAGTGCTCCTGGATCTTGATGCCGGCCTGGGTGAAGGTATCCCAGGCCATCTCCAGGTAGCGGGTCACGGCCCGCGTCTCCCCCGGGAGCCGCCGCACCCGGCGATCGAGCCGCCAGATACTCGTCACCACCTCGGCCACCGAGCGCCCTGGGAGAGTGTCGTCCGGAGTCTCCGTGGGCCGGTCCCTCACGAGACGCTCGAACGCCACCAGGGCATCCTCAGGCCAGGCCGCAGCGTGGATGCGGAATTCCCTCGAGTGACGTAGCTGCCGTACCTGCGCCCTTATGGAACTCAGCAGTCCCACGTCCGCACGTCCCTTCCCGCTTGATCGCCGCTGTTCGACGCAAGGTAGCGCCACACATTCGGGACCGGTCCCGTCTTGCGTCTGACTCCTCGACCATGGACGTCCGTAAGTTTGGAGCGCGCGGTGTTCCGTACGGCCGATGAGGGGGAATCGCGGTGCTGTCTCGACTCCCACCATCCGGACCCAGCGCTCAGCAGGGCAGTTCGCCCTCGGCGTCCGCGGCGGCGTCTGCACCGCGGTGATGTCAGGCTCGGTGGCCTTGGTGTTGGCCTCAGCGCCGGGTTGGACGTAGCACATGGCGGTGCGGGGGTTCTTGTGGGGGGTCTTGCCCATGATGACCTGCAGGGGCACTTTGGCTTCGCCGAGGTGGGTGGCGGCGCTGTGGCGCAGCTGGTGCAGGTCGAGGCCGGCGTAGCAGTCTGGGCTGTACCGGGCTGACTTCGGGTGACATAGGCCGTCAAACGGGTGACCAAGACGCTGTGTATTTCCCCGCTCACCCAGTAAATTCGAGGTTCCCGGTGATCGGCGAGGGGAGAACGGACGGTGCGCCAGGGCAGGACGGTCGGCGGGCGCTACCGCCAGGAGACCTGCCTTGTCAGCAGCCGCGCCACAGAGGTCTGGGTGGCCCGCGACCTGCTGCTCAACCGGGATGTCGTGCTCAAACGCATGCTCGTGGACAACGCCGGCTTCAGCCGTTTACAGGCCGAGGCCCGCGCCCTGGCCGCCTTCAACCACCCGCACGTGGTCACCCTGTACGACGCCGTGCAGGACGAGGACGAGGCGGCATCGTGGATGGTGATGGAGCACGTGCCCGGCGGAAGCCTCGACGAACACCCGCCCATGCCGCCGCAGCAGGCGGCTCGGCTCGGCGCGCAGATCGCCGGCGCGCTGGCCGCCCTGCACGGCAAGGGCATCGTGCACCTGGACGTGAAGCCGGGCAACATCATCCTTACCGACGACGGTGTGACCAAGCTGGCCGACTTCGGCGCCGCGTACCGGGTCGGCGGCAGGGAGACGATCACGCCCAACGGCGCCATCAGCTACACCGTCGACTACGCCTCACCCGAGGTGGTCCTGGGGCGGCCGGAGCCGGTCTCGGATGTCTTCTCCCTCGGCGCCACCCTGTATGCGCTGGTCGCCGGGCGGCCGCCGCGGCCGGGGGCGGACGAGGAGGAGTCCGATTCGTACGTCACGGCGTGGGAGGCCGCGCGTGGCGCCGTCGATATGACGGCCGACGTCGGGCCGCTGGAGAGCCTGCTGGCGGACATGCTGCAGCGTGAGCCGGTGGAGCGGCCGAGCGCCGCTGAGGTCCAGCGGCGGTTGGAGAAGATCGAGGGATCCGCGGCGGCCCGTCCCCGGCGGTGGCCGTTCATCGTGGCGGGCGCGGCGCTGGTCGTTGTCGTCGCCGCTTACGCGGTGTATCACACGGTGAGCGGGCCGCCGGGCGAAAGGAACCCAGACGCGCTCACAGCAAGCTCGGCCAGTTCGGCCAGGCCCTCAGCCGGCCCGGCAGGGCACCCGGCCGGCACGGTCTCCCCATCGGTCAGCCCATCGGCTTCCCTGATCGGTGACCCGCGCACCGCCGACCCGTGCGCCCTGACCGACCCCGCCGCGCTCAGCCGGTTCGGCAGGACGGAGCTCGACGTCGACTACGGCAACTTCGACCGGTGCGACGTCATCGTGCTCCCTCCCGCCAAGGGCGTCGTCGACGTCAAAGTGCTGCTCGACCGTGACCCGCCGCCCGAGCGGGCCCGGCCGGCCAGGACCGTGGGCCCGATCGAGATCGTCCACGACCCCGCCGAGAGCACGGGGTGCTCACGCACGCTCTTGCTGCCCGGCGTCCATGACACCGTCGTGAAGGTCTTCGCGGACATGGTGGAGGACGGCGCAGCCGACCTGTGCGCCATCGCCGACGCCGCCACCACCACGGCGGCCCAAGTGCTCGCCGGCGGCCCGATCAAACGCCGCTCCCCGCCACCGCCCGCCGGCTCCCTGGTCCAGAAGGACGCCTGCGCGCTGCTGCGCGGCGACGCACACATCGACGCCGCCAACCTCGATCCCGGGTTCGGTGGATGGCAGTGCTCCTGGGACAGCACCACCGACGACACGTCGGTGTATCTGCAGTTCGACCGCGAACTCCTGCGAAACACCGAGGACGACGGGACGCCCACCCGCGTCAACGGCTACCGGGCCTTCGTCACGCCGAAGGGCGAGGGCGGCGGGACCTGCCTGCTCCAGGTGGTCTACCGGTCGTACACTGACCAGCGCGGCGAGACCGCCGTGGAGAAGGTGCGGATCGTGGTCGACGGCTCGCTCCCCACGGACCGGCTGTGCCGGATGGCCACCGACCTCGCTCGCTCCGCCGCTGCCCAGCTCCGCGGATCGTGACCTCTGGGACCGGTCCGGACGAACCCTGAGATCCTGCTTGTGCGCACATCCGACCAGCGCCGATGGAGGCGAAACGATGAGTGGCAGCCTCGCGCACGGCGTGGGCTCGGCCCTGCCCGGCACGCTGCACGCCCGTACGATCATGGGCGGTATCAGGGTACGACCTACCCCCGGTCGCAACGTGCGCTTCGGCCGCGCCGAACGCCCCGACGTCGACCTGAGCGTCGGCGTGGACGACCAGTCGGTGAGCCGCCTGCACGCCGAGGTGACCTACCGGGACGAACGGTGGTGGCTGCGTAACGTGGGCTGGCAGCTCCTGCGCCTGCCACGCGGCCGGCTGGTGCACTCCTCGACCGATCCCATCCCGCTGGCCGACGGCTACACCCCGCTGTTCATCAGGGGCTCCGGCTACCGGCAGCACCTGGTGGAGCTCTACGTCACCGGCGAGGACGGCGAGCCCCAGACGAACCGGCACCGGGCCGAGACCATCCCGCCCAGGATCTGGGATCTGAGCGACGCGGAACGCCTGCTCCTGGTGGTCCTGGGCGAGCACTATCTGCTGTACGAGGAGTCGCCCCGGCCGTTGACGTACAAGCAGGCCGCGGAGCGGCTGGCCTACCTCCGCCCGGAGGAGGGCTGGCGAGCACGCACCATCGAGAACAGGATCGAGATCGTCCGCCACCGCCTCGACGCCGGCGGCTTCCCGTACCCGCTGCTCCACGACAAGGACGCCGGCCGGCCGTACGACAACCAGCTCCTGCACAACCTCTTCAGGGGCCTGGTGGAGTCGACGACCCTGGTCCCGCCGGACCTGAACCTCCTGGAATCCGACCTATGACTCTGCGCCTGCCGAAAACCACATCCATGCACGTCAAGCAGGCCCTGCATCACTTCATAATCCGTGGGTCGGTGGTTCAAGTTCCACCCGCCCGCCGGCCTCTGAGCTCGTTTTTGATCATGGTTGCTCGGCGGTTGCTCTTGTGTACGGACCGTGTATCGCGGTAGATCGTTTAGGCGGCCATCGTCAACTCAGACCCCGGTGATGAGCAACAAAGGATCCGCTGCTTCTCGCGGGGATCCTTTCGGCTCTGTTTACAGGACGGGCTAGGGATTGATCGGCTGCATCACCTGCACGACAGCGCTGAGGACAAAGACGCAGGCCCGCCGAAGAAACGACGGGCCTGCCGGGTTCGGTGGTTCAGGTTGTGGCGTCGCCGGCTTGGGTCGGCAGAGTGATCAGCCGGGAGGTCTGGGCGCCTGCGGCTGCGGTGCTGACGAGGGCGGCGGTGGATTCCGCGGCGGCGCGGGCCACCTCTGGGTAGACGCCGGTGTAGGCGTCAGGGTGAAGGTGGACGAGACATGGCCGAGGGGCGTTCGGCATCGGGGAGTTCGACGACCGCGGCCGGTCACCGTGGGATTGAGGTCCTGGCGGGTGCCGGACCTTGCGCCGCACTTTCCTCCACCGGTGACAGACGACGGGGCTCCGCCGGACGCGCCCCAGCCCGTCGTGCTCTCCATGTCGCCGTTGGTCTGCAGGTTCCCGCCGGCAGCAGTGCCGCCGGTGAACTGCCACCCGTTGACGTTGAAGAGATTGCCGCTCCCGCCGGTGTACTTGAAGTACAGGTCATGGGTGCCCGTCGCGCCGTTCACCGGGCAGGTGACGGTCGTCCACGCCTGCCAGCCGCCGGTTCCCGGCACGGTGCAGGTCCCCACCAGCGTGCCGTTGACACCGTCGAGGTGGAGCTCGATCCGGCCGCCGCTGGTCGCGGAGGCCACCCGCGCGGTGAAGGACGTTGCGCCGGAGCCGAAGGCGACGCCCTTGACCTTGATGTGGTCGCCGTTCTCGATCCAGCCGACGTTCATGCCGCCCTCGCTGGAGGGCTCGGTCTCCACGCCTGACTCCCCGGCGATCGTCTCGGCCTCCTGGCGGACGTAGGGGTTCAGCGTGCCCACCTGGGGTGCTCCGGTCGTGGTCATGTTGATCATGGGGATGGTGCCGTCGGCGTTGTAGGTGAATTTCTCCACGGCGACCGAGCGGGTGAAGCCGCCGCCGCCCGGCAGGGCGCCGTTGTGGTAGAAGAAGTACGATCCGCCGTTGAAGTCGATGATTCCGGGGTGGTTGGTGAAGCTGCTGCCCTGCGTGGGCATGACCGTCCCGCGGTAGGTCCAGGGCCCGGTGGGGCCGGGGGCCGTCGAGTAGCCGATGAACTCTGAGCAGCATTTCGCCGCGAAGACGTTGTAGTACAGGCCGTTGCGCTTGTAGACCCAGGGTCCCTCTTCGTACAGGGTCGGTCGGCTCGTGTTGCCGGTGCGGGTGCCGAAGCCCGCGGTGGTGAGGGGGATCTGTGTGGGGCTGCCCGAGTACGAGATCATGTCTGGGTTGAGCCTGACGTACCACAGGCTGGGATTGCCCCAATACAGATAGGCCTGCCCGTTGTCGTCGATGAAGACGGTGGGATCGATCTCACCGTTCCTGACCAGCGGGCGCCCGATGGCGTCGGTGAAAGGCCCGGTGGGGCTGTTCGAGACCCCGACGCCGATGGCCATCTGACCGCTCGCCCGGTCTTTCACCGGTACGTACCAGTAGAACTTGCCGTTTCTGTAGACGGCCTGGCCGGCCCACGCGTCCGCGCTCGCCCAGCTGAAGGTGGCGACACTCATCGGCGAGCCGTGGTCGGTCCAGTTCACCATGTCCGCGGACGACCAGACCCGCCATTCCTTCATGGTGAAGTACGTCGAGCCGTCCTCGTCGTGTCCCGTATAGAGATAAACCCGGCCGTTGTGCACCAGCGGAGCGGGGTCGGCAGTGTAGATGGTCTGGACGATCGGGTTGTCCGCCCTGGCCGTGCCAGGGATCATCGTCACGAGGCAGAGCAGCGCCATGATCACAAGCGCGCCGCGCCCGGGTAAGACTTCGAACCGAAGTTTCATGATCACCTTCCGGATTGCGGACCGCGGCGCGTCAGGTACGGGTCCAGCGCTGGTTGGCGCCGCCGTGGCAGGTGTAGAGCTGGAGCCGGGTGCCGTTCGCGGTGCCCTGGCCCACGGCGTCCAGGCACAGCCCGGACTGCACGCCGGTGATGGAGCCGTCGGAGTTCACGCGCCACTTCTGGTTGTCTCCGCCCCAGCAGGAGTAGATCTGGATCCTGGCACCGTTGCCGGTCCCGGCCGCGTCGAGGCACTTGTTGCCATAGACCCTGATCTCGCCGGCCGAAGTGGCGGTCCATTGCTGGTTGTCCCGCCCGTTGCAGTCCCACAACTGCACTGCGGTGCCATCCGCGGTGGCAGCGTTCGGAACGTCCAGGCAACGTCCGGAACCCACTCCCCTGATGGGCCCGGTGCCGTCACCGGGCACGGTGGGAGTCGACGTCGGAGTGGACGAGCCGCCGTCCAGCCCGAAGAAGCGGATGGCGTAGACGGCCATCCCGGCGTGCGGCAGATCGTGGCCGGCGCCGGTGATGGTGTACGCCTCGACCTGCCCGGAGCCGAAGACTCGCCGAGTCCATCCGGATTGCGGGCTGTCAGTGGGGGCCGGAGTCTGGGTCAGTCCATGCACGTTGGTCCACTGGTCGACCTCTTCCTGCAGCATCGTGTACGGCAGCACGGAGTCGGCGGTGCCGTGCCAGGCCATCACGCGCGGCCGGGGCCCGGTGTAGCCGGGGTAGGCGTTCCTGACTAAATCGCCCCACTGCTGCGGCGTCTTGTCCCCGCATCCGGCGGGCCCGAGGCAGCCGTAAGGAACTCCGGAGAACGGCGCGCCGGCCTTGAACACGTCCGGATACGTGGCGAGCAGGTTGTTGGTCTCCATCGCGCCGGAGGAGAAGCCGGTGGCGAACACCCGCTCCGGGTCACCGTTGTAGCGCTGCAGCACGTAGGCCGTCATGGAGACGATCGACACCGGATCACTGCCGCCACCGTGGCGCAGGGCCTCGTTCGACCACACGTCGAAGCAGTTCGACATGCCGTTGGCGCTCTTGTTCGCCTGCGGGTAGATGACGATGAAACCGTACCGGTCGGCGAGTGAGGCGAACTCGGTGCCCTGGTGGAAGCCCGGGGCCCAGCCGTTGCAGCCGTGCATCGCCACCAGCACGCCGGGCCGGGAGGCCACTCTGTCGGGGACGTAGAGGTACATCCGCAGGCCGCCGGGGTTGGCTCCGAAGTTCGTCACTTCGGTCAGGGCCGCCGCCGACGCTCGCGGGGCAACGGTGAGGAACATGGACAGTGCGGCGGTTACGACAGCGATCAGAGCCGCCACGCCGGCTCCGATGGTGGCGTACGCCTTAGGACGCGGTTTCATTCGCTGCCCTTCTCTTCAACTATGGGGCTGCCGTCTTGGAGCGGACACGTCGGACGGCCCCTACCTCCGAGTCGCCGACGCTCGCGAGCCGACTGCGCCGATACGGGACGGAAAGCGGCCACGGAGCGTCCGGCGGCCTGGTGTGTGGTGCCTGCGCGGATCTCGCTCGGCTGCGGTCGTCAGCGCCCGCTCGGCCAATGCCAGTTGTTAGCGCTAACAAGCAGCTTGCTCGTCGAACTCCTCCTCGGAGGGCCGGTGGGAGGCGGTGGCCTCACGGAGCAAATACGAGACAGAAAGGTAATGTCAAGAGCCTCCGGGTCGGCAGCGGATCAAAGGAGACGGAGGCCGAGCGCGCTCACCTGGCGTTTCCCGGGCAAGGCCGCAGTCGATCGACGAGGGCGTCGCCATGAAACTTTCAGCTGAGGTCTCGCACGGCCAGTCAGACCGAAACTTTCAGGTCCACCTGATCGACCGTAGTACCACTACAAGGGGCATAAGCGTCGGACGGCGTCGCCGAAAATTTTCAACGTTCCATTGACAAATTTCGGTGCGATTCCCACACTGAGTTCCCGAGGCGATTTCCCTGTCAGATCGGTGGTGCGCGACAGGGGCGCTGTAACGACGCCCTTGTGGTGCGGAGCCACGCCCGGCGCGGCAGCCGCGCAGAGCGGCCGCTACTTCGGCACCGCCATCGCCGCGGGCAGCACCGAGAACTGCTGGTTCCCGGTGGTCGCGAACCGCTCAGGGACGAAACTTAACTAAGATCAATCAGGGTGCCGGCCGCGCCGGTAGCGCAGCCATAGGCCGGCAGCATGTTGCCGATGAGCGGCGACCTGAGCGCAGCGCCAGGCCCAAGGCGATCGTCCGCGCCTCGGCTCCAGGTCAGCAACTTAATTCGCGATCTGTCGCAAGTTACCCTATTGCCAACGCGTAACTTCTGTGAAACTTTCACATGCACGAGCAGTGCGGCGCGATCTCCCTGCAGGCAAAACTCCAGGCGGGAAGGCGTTCCGACGGCAACGCCCAGGTCGGCGAGGGCGCCCCTCGTTGACGCCGGGCCTGACCGTCGGATGTACTCCGCGACAACGCGCTCAACGGAGTAGGCCAAGGATCGACTGTTAGCGCTAACAGGTTGCCCTCTGCGATTCAGTAACGGAGGCCTGGATGTCCTCTCTCGTCCCCCACGACGACACAGGAGCCATGACGGCTACGGTTCGCTCACCGGCGATGTGTTAGCGCTAACACATGGCCCAAGAACGGCCTTCGAGGGCCTGACCTGGTGAACACGTGACCGGCGGACGCCGGTCACCGCCCCCCACCTCCAAGGAGCCCCCATGTCCTTGAGCCGTCGCCGGCTCTTACAGGCCGCGGGCGCGACCGTCGCGTTCTCGGCCGCCGGCCAGGTAATCGGCACGTCCTCCGCTCTGGCCGCACTCCCCTGGGCCAGATCCGACATCGGCGTCTCGGCCTACGAGTTCGACCTCGGCCAGGTCCGGCTGACCACCGGCCGTTGGCTGGACAACCAGAACCGCACCCTGAATTACCTGCGCTTCGTCGATGTCGACCGGCTGCTGTACGTCTTCCGGGCCAACCATCGCCTGTCCACCAACGGCGCGGCGGCCAACGGCGGCTGGGACGCGCCCAGCTTCCCGTTCCGGTCCCACATGCAGGGCCATTTCCTGACGGCGTGGGCGCAGGCCTACGCGGTGCTCGGCGACACCACCTGCCGGGACAAGGCCAACTACATGGTGGCGGAACTGGCCAAATGCCAGGCCAACAACGGCGCTGCCGGATTCACCAGCGGCTACCTGTCCGGTTTTCCCGAGTCGGACATCACGGCCGTGGAGAACCGCACCCTGACCAATGGCAACGTGCCGTACTACTGCATCCACAAGACCCTGGCCGGGCTGCTGGACGTGTGGCGGCTGATCGGCAACACCCAGGCCCGGACCGTGCTGCTGGCCCTGGCCGCGTGGGTGGACACCCGCACGTCGCGGCTCAGCTCGAGCCAGATGCAGGCCATGCTCGGCACCGAGTTCGGCGGCATGAACGCCGTGCTGACGGACGTGTACCAGATGACCGGTGACTCCCGCTGGCTGACCACGGCCCAGCGGTTCGACCACGCGGCCGTATTCAACCCGCTGGCCGCCGGCCAGGACCAGCTCAACGGGTTGCACGCCAACACGCAGGTGCCCAAGTGGATCGGAGCGGCCCGCGAGTACAAGGCCACGGGCACGACCCGCTACCGCGACATCGCCGCCAACGCCTGGTCCATCACCGTCGGCGCGCACACGTACGCCAACGGCTCCAACAGCCAGGCCGAGCACTTCCGCGCCCCCAACGCGATCGCCGCCCACCTGACCAGAGACACCGGCGAGGCGTGCAACACCTACAACATGCTCAAGCTCACCCGGGAGCTGTGGCTGCTGTCGCCGACCCGGGCCGACTACTTCGACTACTACGAGAACGCCCTGCTCAACCACCTGATCGGGCAGCAGAATCCAGCCGACACGCGCGGGCACGTCACCTACTTCACCCCGCTCAACCCGGGCGGACGCCGGGGCGTCGGCCCGGCCTGGGGCGGCGGCACCTGGAGCACGGACTACAACTCCTTCTGGTGCTGCCAGGGCACCGGCATCGAGACCAACACCAAGCTGATGGACTCGATCTACTTCCACAACGGCACCACGCTGTTCGTGAACCTGTTCGCGCCCTCCACGCTCAACTGGAGCCAACGCGGCATCACGGTCACCCAGACGACCTCCTACCCGGTCGACGACACCACGTCGCTGCAGGTCACCGGCAACGTGAGCGGATCGTGGACGATGCGCATCCGCATCCCGGCCTGGACCCAGGGCGCGACGGTCAGCGTCAACGGAGTCCAGCAGACCATCGCCACCACGCCAGGCACCTACGCCGACCTCACCCGCTCGTGGACGTCGGGCGACACCGTGACCGTGCGGCTGCCCATGCGGGTGGCCACGAAGGCCGCCAACGACAGCCCCGGCGTGCAAGCCGTCACCTACGGACCTGTCGTGTTGTCGGGCAACTACGGCAACACCAGCCTTTCGTCGGCCCCGGCCCTGACGTCCTCATCGATCACCCGGACCAGCACCTCGTCCCTGGCCTTCACGGCCACGGCCAACGGGGCGTCGGTGCAGCTGGGGCCGTTCTACGACGCCCATGACCACAACTACGTCGTCTACTGGAACACCGGTGGTCAGGGCGGTACCGGCGCGGCGAGCTTCCGGCTGCTCAACGCGGCCAGCGGGCTGGCCCTCGGCATCCAGAACATGTCCACCGCCGACGGCGGCCTGGCCCTCCAGTGGACCGACAACGGCACCGCCGACCACGACTGGGTCCCGGTCGTCGACAGTGATGGCCTGCGGTTCCGCAACGTGCACAGTGGCAAGGTGCTCGGCGTCGAGAACATGTCGACCGCCGACAACGCCCGGGTGCTCCAGTGGGGCGACACCGGCACCGCCGACCACCGCTGGACGATCAGCGACGTCGGCGACGGCTCCGTCAAGATCCGTAATGTCCACAGCTCCAAGCTGCTCGGCATCCAGAACGGCTCGACCGCCAACGGGGCCCCGGTGGTCCAGGACTCCGACAACGGCAGCGCGGACAACCAGTGGCGGTTCGTGCCGAACGGTGCGCGGCGTATCCAGAACGCGGGCACCGGGATGGTGCTCGGCGTCACCGGCATGTCCACGGCCGACGGCGCGCTCGTCGTCCAGTGGGGCGACACCGGCACCGCCGACCACCTGTGGACGGCGATCGTCGACACCGGCGGCTACCTGCGGCTGCGCAACTCCAACAGCCAGAAGGTGCTGGGTGTGGAGAACGGTGGCACCGCCTCCGGCTCGCGCGTCACGCAGTGGGCCGACAGCGGCACCGACGACCACCGCTGGCGGCTGCGCTACGGGTCGGGTGCCGCCTTCCGCGTCCAGTGCGCCAACGGCGGCCGGGTCCTCGGGCTCGGTGGGACGTCCCAGGGCTCGCAGGTCGTGCTCGCCGACGACAACGGCTCGAACAACAACCTCTGGAGGTTCCTGTGAGGCGCGTGCTCGCGGTGCTCTCGTCCCTGCTTCTCGTGGGCGTGCTCCTCACGCCCACGGCGTCGGCCGCCACGGTCGACACCAACGCGTGGTACGTCCTGGTCAACCGCAACAGCGGCAAGGCCCTGGACGTCTACAACGCATCCACCGCCGACGGCGGCCGGATCACCCAGTGGACCCGCAACAACCAGAACCAGCAGCAATGGCAGTTCGTCGACTCCGGCGGCGGCTACTACCGCCTCAAGTCCCGTAACAGCGGCAAGGTCCTGGACGTCAGCAACTCCTCCACCGCCAACGGCGGCGCGATCGTCCAGTGGGCCGACCACAACGGCACCAACCAGCAGTGGCGCCTGGCCGACTCGGCGGGCGGCTACGTACGCCTGATCAACCGCAACAGCGCCAAGGCCCTGGAGGTCCAGAACGCCTCCACCGCCGACAACGCCAGCATCGTCCAGTACGACGACTGGGGCGGCGACAACCAGCAGTGGCAACTCGTCCCGATCGGCAGCGACCCGAACCCGGGTGGCGACTACACCAACCCGGTCGTCTGGCAGGACTTCGCCGATGGCGACATCATCCGGGTCGGCGACGCCTACTACTACTCGGCCTCGACGATGCACTACTCGCCGGGCGCGCCGATCCTGCGCTCCTACAACCTGGTCGACTGGGAGTACGCCGGACATTCGGTCCCGAGACTCGACTTCAACTCCGCCGCCTACGACCTCAACGGCGGCCGGGCGTACGTGAAGGGCATCTGGGCCTCGACCCTGAACTACCGGCCCAGCAACAGCACCTACTACTGGATCGGCTGCGTCGAGTTCAACCGGACCTACGTCTACACCGCCTCAGCCGTCGACGGCACGTGGACCAAGCGCTCCCAGATCAACAACTGCTACTACGACGCCGGCCTGCTGATCGACACCAACGACACCATGTACGTCGCCTACGGCAACAGCACCATCAGCGTGGCCCAGCTCTCGGCCGACGGGCTCAGCCAGGTGCGCTCCCAGCAGGTGTTCCAGACCCCGAGCAACGTCGGCACCCTGGAGGGCTCCCGCTTCTACAAGCGCAACGGCTACTACTACATCTGGCTGACCCGCCCCGCCAACGGCCAGTACGTGCTCCGCTCCACGTCGCCATGGGGCCCGTACGAGATGCGCCAGGTCCTGCTCAACATGCCCGGGCCCATCTCCGGCGGCGGCGTGCCCCACCAGGGCGGGCTCGTCCAGACCCAGAACGGCGCCTGGTACTACATGTCGTTCGTCGACGCCTACCCCGGCGGCCGGGTCCCGGCGCTCGCGCCGATCACCTGGACCGACGACTGGCCGACCGTCCAGACCGTCAACGGCGGGTGGGGCGTCAACTACCCGAAGCCGGACATCCAGACCAGCCGGACCGTGGCCTCCATGATCGGCCCCGACACCTTCACCTCAGGCAGCCTTGGCCACCGCTGGGAGTGGAACCACAACCCTGACACCAGCCGCTTCTCCACCGGCAACGGCCTGCGCCTGCAGACCGCGACGGTCACCAACGACCTCTACAACGCCCGGAATACTTTGACCCACCGCATCCAGGGCCCGTCGTCGACGGCGACGATCGAGCTCGACTACTCGCAGCTGGCCAACGGCGACCGCGCCGGGCTGGCGATGCTGCGCGACCAGTCGGCCTGGATCGGCGTCAAACGCGACAACGGCGTCAACCGGGTCGTGATGACCAACGGGCTGACCATGAACAGCTCCTGGCAGACCACCGGCACCGGCACCGAGGCGGCCGGCGCCAACATCTCAGGCGGCCGGATCTGGTTGCGGGTCAACGCCGACATCAGGCCCGGCTCCGGCAGGCAGGCCCGCTTCTCCTACAGCACCGACGGCAGCAACTTCGTCAGCCTCGGCCCGGCCTTCACCCTGAACAACGCCTGGCAGTTCTTCATGGGCTACCGCTTCGGGATCTTCAACTACGCCACCCAGTCCCTCGGCGGCGCGGTCACCGTACGCCGCTTCGACCTCACCACCCCCTGACGCACACGTCGACACGGGAAGGCACCAACCAGCAATGGCAACTCGCCGAAGTCGGATAAATCGGAGCGCATCATGAAATTCAGATCCCTATCCGTCCTCGCGACGGTGGTCACCTTACTGGCGAGCCTGTTCGTCGCCCTTCAGACTCAGTCCGCCAACGCGGCCACCGTCGACACCAACGCCTGGTACGTCCTGGTCAACCGCAACAGCGGCAAGGCCCTGGACGTCTACAACCTCTCGACCGCCGACGGCGGCCGCATCACCCAGTGGACCAGGAACAACCAGAACCAGCAGCAATGGCAGTTCGTCGACTCCGGCGGCGGCTACTACCGCATCAAGTCCCGCCACTCCGGCAAGGTGCTCGACGTCTACAACTTCTCCACCGCCAACGGCGGCGCGATCGTGCAATGGGCCGACGGCAACGGCACCAACCAGCAGTGGCGACTGGCCGACAGCTCGGACGGCTATGTCAGGTTCATCTCGCGCCACAGCAACAAAGCCCTGGAGGTCCAGGGCGCCTCCACCGCCGACGGCGCCAACATCGTCCAGTACGACGACTGGGGCGGCAACAACCAGCAGTGGCAGCTCGTCCGGGTGGACGGCGGCGGCAACCCCGGTCAGTGCGATCTTCCGTCGACGTACCGCTGGACATCGACCGGCGCGCTGGCGAACCCGAAGTCGGGGTGGGTCTCGCTCAAGGACTTCACCGTCGCCCCCTACAACGGCAGGCACCTCGTCTACGCCACGACGCACGACATGGGAACGAGTTGGGGTTCGATGAACTTCGGCCTCTTCACCAACTGGTCCGACATGGCCTCGGCCAGCCAGAACACGATGTCCTCCTCCACTGTCGCGCCCACGCTCCTCTACTTCGCCCCGAAGAACATCTGGGTGCTCGCCTACCAGTGGGGTGGGACCGCGTTCTCCTACCGGACGTCGAGCGACCCCACCAATCCGAATGGCTGGTCATCGCAGCAGGTGCTCTTCTCCGGAAGCATCTCCGGCTCCGGAACAGGCCCCATCGACCAGACACTCATCGGTGACAGCACGAACATGTACCTGTTCTTCGCCGGGGACAACGGCAAGATCTACCGGGCCAGTATGCCCATCGGAAACTTCCCGGGCAGTTTCGGCGCGACCTCGACGGTGATCATGAGCGACACGACGAACAACCTGTTCGAGGCCGTTCAGGTCTACAAGCTCCAGGGCCAGAACAAATACCTCATGCTCGTCGAGGCGATCGGCTCGCAGGGCCGCTACTTCCGCTCGTTCACCGCCACCAGTCTGAACGGTTCGTGGACACCCCAGGCCGCCACCGAGAGCAACCCCTTCGCAGGCAAGGCCAACAGCGGCGCCACCTGGACCAACGACATCAGCCACGGCGAGCTGGTCCGCGCCGGCGCCGATCAGACCATGACCGTTGATCCCTGCAACCTGCAGCTGCTCTACCAGGGACGCAACCCCAACTCCGGCGGCGACTACGGCCTCCTGCCCTACCGGCCCGGTCTGCTGACCCTGCAACGCTGATGACGTGACACGGGTCCGGCTCGGAGCCGGCGTGGCAGAGCCTCCCTGCTCGCGCCCTTCCGCGAGACGGCCTCCGGCTCGGAACACCGTTTCGGGGCGGCCCGGCGATCCGGGCCGCCCCCCGTCAGCGGCTGCCCGTCTCCCCGCATTCCGTGACTAAACTGCCGCCATGCCCACGGAGTCGTCTCCTCTCACCCTCGCTCAGCTCGCCGAGCTGGCCGGAGTTTCCACCGCGACGGTCTCCAAGGTCGTGAACGGCCGTTCTGAGGTGTCGTCCGAAACCCGCGCCGCCGTGGAGGAGCTCATCCGCCGGCACGGCTACCGCCGCCAGCGCCGCCGCTCCATGCCTACGGCCCTGGTGGAGCTCGTCTTCCACGCTCTGGAGGGCGACTATCCCGTCGAGATCACCAAAGGTGTGGCGGAGGTCGCCCGTCAGCACGACCTCATGGTGGGGATATCGGACCTGCACCGTGACCACACCGCCGGAGACGTCTGGCTGGAGAGCGTGCTGCGGCGCCGCCCGAGCGGCGTGATCGCGGTGTTCTCCGGCCTGACCGAGACCCAGCACGAACAACTCGCCCGCCGCGAGATCCCGCTGGTCCTGCTGGATCCGGCCGACACTCCCGCGCGGAACATCCCATCGGTCGGCGCCGGCAACTGGAACGGCGGGCTCACGGCCACCCACCACCTCCTGGAGCTCGGGCATCGCCGTATCGCCATCATCACGGGGCCCGACTCCGCGCTGTCCAGCCGGGCCCGTCTCGACGGCTACCGCACCGCCCTCGACATGGCCGGCGTACCCGTCGACCCGGAGCTGATCGGCCGGGGGGACTTCTTCATCGAGGGCGGTCTGGCCCAAGCGCACCGCATGCTGCGCCTGCCCGACCGGCCAACCGCGATCTTCGCCACGAACGACGGCCAGGCCATCGGCGTCTACCACGCGGCCCATCAGCTCGGCCTGCGCATCCCGGATGATCTCAGCGTGATCGGCTTCGATGACATGCCGTCGGTGCGGTGGGCCGTTCCACCGCTGACCACCATCCGCCAGCCCCTCACCGAGATGGCCGCCGCGGCAACCTCGATGCTGCTGACACTGGCCCATGGCGAGCAACTGCCGCAGAGCCGCGTCGAGCTGGCCACCGAACTCGTCGTACGCGAGAGCACCGGGCCTCCCATGCTCCCGCCCGCCTGAGCCGGAGCGCGGCATCCAAGGGTCAACGGGCCGAGTTCACCAGCAGGCGCCCCGAGGGCTCCCCCTCGCCGAGCAGGTCGTCCCCGGTCGTGGACACCTTGGTGGATCTGCTCCACCGAAACAGCTCAGTCCCTCGGCGGTGCTGTGCTCTCGCGGATCGTGAGAGTTGTCGCGATCTCCATCCCCGCTTGGGGGACCGACTCTCCGCGGCCGATGGCCAGCGCCAGTTCGGTGGCGGCGACCGCCATCTCGCTCAGTGGCTGGTGGACCGTGGTCAGAGGCGGATCGACCCAGGCCACGACCGGAACATCGTCGAAGCCCACCACGCTCAGGTCCCCGGGGATGGACAGCCCGAGCTCGCGAGCGGCTTGGTAGACGCCGAGCGCCTGCATGTCGTTCGCGGTGAAGATCGCGGTCGGCCGGTCAGGCCTGGACAGGAGTTCGCGCGCCGCGGCGCAGCCGTCATCGCGGGTGAGAAGGGTCCTGACCAGGAGTTCGGGATCCGCGGGCACGTCGGCTTCAGCCAGCGCGGAGAGGTAGCCGGCCACTCTGGCGCGGCAGAAGGCATGATCCGGACCGCTGATCATGGCGATGCGGCGGTGCCCCAGTTCGAGCAGGTGCCGGGTCGCCGTCTGGCCACCCCTCCAGTTGGTGGCGCCCACGAAGGGGACGCCGTCCGGCAACTCTTCGATCGGGTCGAAGACGACGAACGGGATGCCTTTCGCCTTCAACTTGTCACGCTCGGACGGCGAGAGCTGGGCCACTGACAAGACGCAGCTAGGCCGCCGGCCGACCGTGTCGTCGATGGACATCGTAGGCGTGCCGTGGAGGCCGAACTCCGAAACCATGACCCCGACGCGGCTCTTTCGCGCCACCTGCTCCACACCGCGGATGATCTCCACGGCCCACATGTGCTCAAGCTCGCGGAACACGAGTTCCACGACATTGCTCCGGCTGGCCGAGGGCCTGCGGTATCCGTGCCGGTTGATCAGTTCTTCGACACGGGCACGAGTCTGCTCCGATACTCCCGAACGTCCGTTGAGCACTTTCGACACCGTGGGGATCGAGACGCCCGCGGACTCGGCGATGTACGCGATGGTGACCGACGCCGGTCCGTCACCACGCGGGCTCTGCTCGTCGGCCGCCGGTTCGCCCGATCGGTTGTCCGTCACGTTCACCCTTCCTCATCAGCGGCGGGTCCGCCACGGCTTGTCCCCGGCCATTCTCGCGCCGCCCACCGCGAGGGCGGCCGGACCGTAGGCCATGCGTCCTGTCCACGGGGGCGGCAGGCCAGGAATCATCACTTACACCAAGGAAACTATAGAGCAAGTCCGACGAAAACTTTCCTGCTGCCAGGACTCCGTCACTGACGGCAAACGGTGGTTCCGCCTTGCGCACCATGCGGGCGAACGTCGCAGCGGTCGGCATGCAGAGCCAGGCATGGCTGTCATCGCTGGTACCGGCAGGGCTTCCCGCACGAGATGTTCGATAGTACGGTTTCGCGAGAAACTTTCGCGCTGCGCTGAAAAAGGCATGCCCTTCGCTATTTCGAAGACTTCTCACCCGACCTGAACGGCGACTGGGCGTTCCGTTTCTCCAGACGGGACTCGACGAGCCGGACGACAGCAAGCCCTTCGCCTACACCGAGTTCGCGCACGCGATGGGCAACGGCCCCGGCGGCCTGGCGGAATGCATGCGGCTGTGCGAACAGCACCCGCGCGTCGAAACCGGTCGTCATCGAGTCGGGCGGTCCACCGACCGGGCGGGCGCGGGAATCCGCGTCGAGGGCGGCCCGCTGTTCGGTCTCGCCGCCCGGCGCTGGAGCGACCGGCACCTCGCAGCGGCCCGGCGCCAGACCGACCTGGTCCCCGAGCCGCTGAGCCGCCGACTTCGCCTTCATCCTGTCGACGACGTCCTGAACAAAGAGCCACCGCCCCGCGTATGCGCGGGGCGGTGGCGTCAGATCAGAAGAGTCACGACGCCGTGCCGGTGACCGTGTCGCCGGACCTGGTCACCTGGTAGGTGACCTTCGCGCCACTCCAGAAGTGGAAGGTGAGCGTCAGCGGCGCGCCCTCGCGCATGACGCCGAGGAAGTCCTTGAGGAGGCGGATGGAGTTGCCGGAGTAGTCGGGAGAGAAGGTCCTGCCGTACTCCTTGTAGGACGTCCACTCGTGGGGAGCGGCGTTGGTGCCGTCGGCGTACTTGGCCTCCATCGTGGCCACCCGGTCACCCCGGAACTGGGCCGGGACGGTCAGGGACTCAGTGGTGCCGGCCGCGCCCGACAACACCGGCGTCTCGTAGCTGATCACGTTGATCTGCCACGGGATGCCCTGGGAGAACCGGGCCTGGATCGTCGCGTTGACGCCGTGGGCGCGATCGCCCGCCAGCCGGGTGAGGGCGGCCGCCGTGAGCGTGAGCTTGTCGCCGGACACCGTGTAGTCCCGGCCCGGGGCAAGCCTGGCATCGCCATGCCAGAGTCCACGGAACGAGGTCCCGTTCAGGTTCAGGGTGAGCGACTGGGCCTCGATCGCGCCCGACTTCGACACGAAGATCGAATCAGTGGAAGCCGTACCGGAACGGGTGGTGAAGCTGGACTTGATCTGGGCGAACAGCCCCGGGTCCTTCCACCGCAGGGTCTCCCGGTTGAGGTGCTGGCCGTTGTCCCACCACATCGTGGTCAGTTTCTTGATCCGCGCCTGGTAGCCCAGCAGTTCGAAGAACTTCAGCTTCTCACCCCGCTGGACGGCGTTCACGTCCACGTCGAAACTGAGCAGGCCGTACTCACCGAGGATCGCCGGGATGCCGCGGGAGATGAAAGTCTGGGCCGTCCTGTCGTAGTAGCCGATGAGTTCCTGCTGGGACTCTTCGTTGAAGGTGGTGACTCCGGCGATGTTCACGCTGAACGGCCAGTAGCCGTAGTGGTGGATGGTCACGGCCAGGTTCTTGTCGTTCAGCGAGGTGATCTCACCGTACAGGGCGTCCAGGAAATTCTGGGTGGCGTTGGTGTGAAGGGTCGGCAGCACCAGGATGCGGTCGGCGTTCTGGCCGCCGGAGGCGCGGACGATGCCGTGGAAGGAGCGGTTGAGCTCGGCCAGGAGCTTGGTCGCCTCCCCCTCGGTGGCGTTGTCGAACTGGGGTTCGTTGACGCTCTCGAAGAGCACCTTGCGCGGCGCGTCGCGGAACGCGGCGGCGATCTGGGTCCAGGAGGCGTTGAAGCGGGCGACCACCTGGTCGCGGTCGGTGGCCATCTTGGCGATCCACTGCCACGAGTCGTGGTGGACGTTGATCAGGACATAGAGGTCGGAGGCGAGCGCCAGGTCGACGACCTCCTTGACCCGGTTCATCCACTTCGCGTCGATGGTGTACGGCGCGGTGGCGGACTGGTGGTCGGTCCAGGTGACGGGGATGCGGACGCTGCGGAAGCCCTGGGCACGGATGGTTTCGAACAGAGCCTTGGTGGCCCGCGGGTTACCCCATGAGGTCTCGTCGGGGATCGCGTCCAGCGTGTTGCCCAGGTTCCAGCCGGGCTGCATGGCCGCCACGACATCCATCGCGCTGCGGACGCCCTTGTCGGTCGAGGCCGCGGTGGGACTGCTGGCCAGCCCCAGTACGGTGATCAGCGCGATGAGAAGGCTCGCCGCGCGCGAGAGGGGGGTTCTCCTCATTTCTTCCCTTCCATGAGTCGCCACTGCGCCTGCTGCGCCGTGGGGTGGATGCGGTGCGTGAGGATCAGGCGGCCGGCTTCAGCAGGGAGTTCATGGCGTGACCTCGTAGTCGAACCAGTCGAAGTGGACAGTGCCGGTCGCGGCGTACATGCCGATCACCCGGCCGGTGAAGCCGCCCGCCACCTCGGTGGACAGGTAGCGGCCGTCGAGGGAGGCGAGCACGGTGGAGCCCCCGACGCTGAACGAGAGCGTGTCGGGCGCCGAGCGCGGATCACCGGGAGACCGCGGGTCGCCGGCCTGGACCGCGAGCACCAGCGGACCGGCGGGGACGGCCTGTTCCGCGACCACGCTCCGTACCGAGCCGAGGCGGGCGATGACCTGGACCCGGCCGTCGCCCGCCTCGATCTCGTAGTGGTGGTGCTCGTCGAGCCGGACCGCCAGGCCGCCGCGCCCCTGCGCGGAGTCGATCAGGGTCCTGGCCCGCCACCTCAGGTGCTGCGCGCGGCGGCCGAGGAAGGTCACGTCGTGCTCGTCGAGGGAGGCGCCGTCGGCGCGGAGTGTCAGCGATCCGGCCCGCTCCTTGGTGGTGTACAGGTCCGCCGGGCGGCTCCGCATCGAGATCCAGCAAGCCTGAAGCTCAGCCAGGTCGAAGTCGTCCATGAATGATCCGGACGGCGAGCCGGAGACGATCTCGCCGACGACCGGCCAGCCCTCCTCCCAGGTCACCGGGGCGAGGAAGGTTTCACGGCCGAGGACATGCCAGCCGGGGGTGCCTCCGCCGGGCCGAACGCCGAGAAAGGCCATCCACCAGGAGCCGTCGGGAGCCTGGACGAGATCCGCGTGGCCGGTGTTCTGGACCGGATGGCCGGTGCTGCGGTGCGTCAGGATCGGGTTGGCCGGGCACGGCTCGAACGGCCCGTCGGGCGCGGGCCCGCGGGCGATCGACACGCCGTGGCCCCGCTCGGTGCCGCCCTCGGCGATGAGCAAGTACCAGTAGTCACCGATCCGGTAGAGATGCGGCGCCTCCGGGGCGGCGGCGCCCGGCGTGCCCGACCAGAGCTTGTGCGGCTCCCCGAACGTCTCTCCCGTCCGCGGGTCGATACGCACCTGCACGATCCCGGCGACCGTACACCAGCAGGTGCCGTCGTCGTCCCAGGCCAGATCGGGGTCGATGCCGGGGACGCCGGGCAGCCGGATCGGGTCGGACCACGGCCCGGCCGGGTCGGTGGCGGTGAACAGCATGTTGCCGCCGCCATCGGCCACGACGGTGACGATCAGCCAGAACCGGCCGTCGTGGTGGCGGAGCGTGGGCGCGTAGACCCCGGCCGACGAGAGGGTGCCGGCGGACAGGCGCAACTGGCTCGGCCGCTCCAGCGCGTTGCCGATCTGCGTCCAGCGCACGAGGTCGCGGCTGTGGAAGACGGGCACGCCGGGGAAGTATTCGAAGCTGGAGCAGACGAGGTAGTAGTCGTCGCCGACGCGGCAGATACTGGGGTCGGGATGGAATCCGGCGATAACCGGATGAGGGTTGGACACGCCGCGTGGTCCTTTCATCGGAGGCGGAGCAACGCTGCGGACGGAGCGGTGGGCAGAGGGTTTCTTCGCTGCCGCGTCGACAGAGGGTGAGATAGGTGGCGGTCGGGGCGTGCATAGCCAGCACGATCCACGGGTCGTCCCAGGCCGGCAGGCCGAGCGGCCAGGCGGGTACGGCCTGCGGCAGGTCGGCCCGGAGGTCCTTGTAGACGGTCACGGCCTCGTGGACGAGGTCGCGGGCTTCGGGGCCGAGTTCCGTGATCAGGCCGGACAGGTGGATCCGGCCGAGCAGCGCGCCGGCCATGGTGAACGCCACCTCGTCCGGGGAGTCCCCAGGCTGCGGATAGGCCCAGACGGCGCCCTGCTCGGGCGGGACGGCGGTGGGGGGCCGAGGCCGCGATGGGCGCGTAGAGCTGGAGGTTCTGCTGGTCGCTGGTGGACTGCAGTTGGAGCCGGGAGAGCAGGGCGTGGTCGGAGCGCATGCCGCCGGAAGGCCGCCAGCACCAGGTCGGACCAGAACCGCCGGAAGTCCAGGTGCTGGCCCGGGTTCTGGTGCCAGTTGGTGGCACGCGGCGGCAGCACCTGCTCCCAGGAGCCGTACCGCTGACTCCAGAACGCCGTCCCCCACGCCTCGTTGAGCGCCTCAAGCGACCCGTGACGGTCACGCAACCAGTCGCGGAACGCGGCGGCGGTGTGGTCGCACCAGCAGAGCGTGACGTACTCGTTGTGCACGTGCCACATCACGACCGCCGGATGCTCGCCGTACCGCTCCGCGAGTGCTCTTGCGATGTTTCGCGCAGCAGTGCGGTAGGCGGGGGAGGCCAGGCAATAGGTGTCCCGGCTGCCGTGAATGTGCCGGGCGCCGTCTCGTGTGACGGGCATGGCGTCGGGATGGGCCAGGGTGAACCACGGTGGCGGGGAGGCCGTGGGAGTCGCCAGGTCCACCGAGACGCCGTTGGCGTGGAGCCGGTCGAGATGGGCGTCGAGCCAGGCGAAGTCGTAGCGGCCCTCCTCCGGCTCCAGCAGCGCCCAGGAGAAGACGCCGACCGTCGCCAGGTTGACCCTGGCGCGGCGCATCAGCGCGTCGTCTTCCTTCCAGACCGCTTCGTCCCACTGCTCGGGGTTGTAGTCGCCGCCGAAGAACATCACGCTTCCTCCGCCCTGATCGGGAGCCGGGCCCCGTCGCGCAGGAAAGCGTCCTCGATGCGCCAGGCCTCGGGGTCACGAAAACGGGGGGACATATGGAGTGCTCCTAGATGAGGCTGTGCCGGGGGGCCGGGCCGGTGCTCTCGCGGATGGTCAGGGTGGGGGCGAGCAGCACCAGTTCGTCGGTGGGCTGCTCGCCGCGCGTGGACGCGGTGATCCGTGACATGACCTGCTCGACGGCGATCCGGCCGAGCTCCTTCGCGGGGCCGGTTACCGCTGTGAGGGCGGGCGCGTACCGTTCGGGCAGATGTTCGGGGCACAGGGCGATCACCGACGCGTCCTCGGGAACCGTCCGCCCGCTGGTGCGCAGGAGGTCGAGCAGCGGCCCGATGGCTCCCTCGTTCTGCACCACGAAGCCAGTGGTGTTGGGCCTGTCCGACAGGATCCGTCCGAGCGCACCGGCCGTGCTCTCATAGGTGCCCTCGCAAGGGCGGTGCAGGAAGCGCAGACCGCGTTCCTCCGCACGCGCGCGGAACCCCGCCAGGGTGCGCTCGGCGTATCCTGCGTGCCGCCGGTAGATGCCGGAGCCGTAGCCGATGAAGGCGATGTCGCGGTGGCCCTGGTCGGCCAGATGATCCGCGCACAGCGCGCCGGCGGCGGAGAAGTCGTGGTCGACGCAGGACAGCCCTCGGGGATCTTCGGGCAGGCCGATGAGCGCCGCCTGGGTGCGCAGGTCCCCCAGCGTCGGGATGCGCTTGTCGTCCAGCTCGACGTCCATGAGGATGACGCCGTCGGCCAGGCCGCTGGCGGCGAGGCGGCGGATACCGTCGGGGCCCTCGTCATTGGTGATCAGCAGGACGTCGTAGCTGTGCTTGCGGGCGGCCACGGTGACGGAGGTGGCGATTTCCATCATGATCGGCACGTACACGTCGCTGCGGAGCGGCACTGCCAGAGCGAGGATGTGCGAGCGCTTGCCCGCCAGCGCCCGGGCGCCCGCGTTCGGGTGGTATCCGAGCTCGATCACGCACCGCTCGACGCGCCGCCGGGTCTCGGCGGAGACGCGGCGCTTGCCGCTGAGCGTATAGCTGACGGTGCTCGGGGAGACGCCCGCCGCCTTGGCCACATCGGCGATGGTCACCATCGGGTTCAGCCCTTGATGGCGCCGGTCAGGACGCCGGTGCGGAAGTGCTTCTGAACGAACGGGTAGACGAGCACGAGCGGCACCAGGGTGAGGACCACCACGGCCATCTGCAGCGACAGGGGGGCGGTCTGCGCGTGTGCCATGCCGAAGCCGGCGTTGACCATGCCGGGCATGCCGACTCCGCGGTTGACGTAGGTCAGCAGGACGTACTGCAGCGGCCACTTCTCGCTCTCTGTCGGCATGTAGAGCATGACGTTGAAGAAGGAGTTCCAGTAGCCGACGGCGTAGAACAGCGCGATCACCGCGGTCACCGCCCGCGAGGTGGGCAGGACGACGGACAAGAGGATCCGCCAGTCCGACGCGCCGTCCATCCGCGCCGCGTCGATCAGCTCGCCCGCGGTGCTGGAGTAGAAGGAGCGGAGCACCAGGATGTTGAAGACCGAGACCGCGCTCGGGAGGATCAGCGCCCACCACTGGCCATAGCCGCCGAGCCCGGTCACCACCAGGAAGGTCGGGATGAGGCCGCCGCCCACGAACATCGTGACGATCAGCAGCACCAGGATGAAGCGGTGCCCGAGCGAACGCGGCCGCGACAGGCCGTACGCGCACAGGACCGACACCACCATGGACAGAGCCGTGCCGACGATAGTGATGCCGAGGCTCACCAGCAGCGCGGTACGTACGGTCGAGTCGGTCAGCATCTCCTCATATGCCTGGAAGGTCAGGCCATCCGGCCAGATCACCAGGCCGCCTGCCCGGCCGATGGCGCCGCGGGTGGACAGGCTGGTCACCACGACGATCCACAGGGGGACCAGCACGACCAGCAGCACACCGCCGAGGGTGATGCCCTTGGCCGACTGACCGGCGGCAGTCGGCGGTTCCTGCCAGCTCGGGCGTGTCGCCCGCCGCGCTCGCGGTGCCCGCGCCGCGCGCCTGGCGCCTCCGATGGTGAATACCTTGGTCATTTCCGGTACAACCCGTCCTCGCCGAAGGAGTGCGCCAACCTGTTGGCGCCCCAGATGAGCAGGAGCGAGATCACGCTCTTGAAGAGCCCGGCCGCCGCGCCGAAGCTGTAGTTGGCCGTGGCGACGCCGTAGTAGAAGGCGTAGGTGTCGAGCACCTCCGCGCTCTCGTGGCCGACCGCGTCCCGCTGGATGAGGAACTGCTCGAACCCGACGGAGAGCGCTCCACCGAGCCGGAGCACCAGCATCAGCACGATGACTCCCCGCAGGCCCGGCAGGGTGATGTGCCATATCCGCCGGAAGGGCCCGGCGCCGTCCGCGGCCGCCGCCTCATAGAGGCCGGGGTTGATGGCGGCCAGCGCGGCCAGGAAGACGATGATCCCCCAGCCGGCCTCCTTCCACACCCCCTGGAAGGTGACCAGGAGCGCGAACGTGTCCGGGTTCGTCATCACGTCCCAGGTCTGGAGGTCATGCGAGCGCAGGAACTGGTTGAGCGCGCCCGCGCCGCCCAGCATCTGCTGGAAGATCGTGATGACCAGCACCCACGAGAAGAAGTGCGGCAGGTAGACGACCGACTGGACGAAGTTGCGCACCCGCTCGCTGAGCACCGAGTTGAGGAGGATCGCCAGCGCGATCGGGACGGGGAAAAACAGGACGAGCTGGACGAAACTCAGGTAGAGCGTGTTCTTCAGCGCGCCCCAGAACAGCGGGTCGGTGAAGAGCTGGCGGAACTGGTCGAGTCCTGCCCAGTCACTGCTCCAGATCCCCACCAGCGGGTCGTAGTACTGGAAGGCGGTGATGACCCCGACCATCGGGGCGTAGTTGAAGATCAGGAGCAGGACGACCGCGGGCGCCACCATGATCAATAGTGACCGGTCGCGGCGCAGCCTGCCCCACCAGGTCAGGCCCTCGTTCACTGGCCCGTGCCGTACTTGTTCAGCACGTTCTCGGTCATCCACCCCTTGAGCCGGTCCAGACTGCTCTTCTTCCAGGTGTCGATGACCGCCTGGACCTCGGAGACCTTCTTCTTGCCGTGGTAGCAGTCCTTGATGGCGTCGTCGATGGACTGCGGCGCGTTGGCCATGGACAGTTGCTGGGGCATGTTGATGTTCATGTTCCAGAACACCGGCTTGTAGAGAGCGTTAACATTTGCGGCCTGCCAGGCCGCGTAGTCCTTCGTGACCTGGTCGGCGCCGGGATTGCTGATCACGCCGGGCGGCGCGGCCAGAAACGGGAAGGTCTGCGGCTGGACGAACTTCTTGCCGTCCTCGTTCGCGGTCGGCACCCCGTCCTTCATCGTGTAGTGGACGCCCTCCACCCCGAAGTTGACCATCGTGTACTCGGCGGACCCGTACGGTGCGGCCAGATAGTTGGCGACCGCGAGCAACTCCTCGATCTGCTGGGGCTTCAGGCCGGCGTTGAGATAGCTGATGACGCTCGTGGAGGCGCCCATGAAGACCTGCGGCTTGCCCGCGCCGTCGTGGGTGAAGTAGTTGAACGCGGCGCGCCGGTAGCTCTTGTCGGCGGCGGTGCCCGACTCGTGGTCGGTGAGGTTCCAGCCGCCGGTGCCGCCGCCCTGGATCAGCACCTTGCCCGAGTAGAACCGGGTGGTGCCGGAGGCGTTCTGGCCTGCGATCGTGTCCGGGTGGAGGTAGCCGGCCTTCGCCATCCGGTAGTGCCAGTCGAGCGCCTCGAGGAACTGCGGCAGCTCGTACTTGTGGAGCAGCTTGCCCCCCTCGACCTTCCAGTTGGACGGGATGTCCCAGGCGGTGAAGAGGTAGGTGAACACGTCGTCGAAGGCCCACACGCCGCGCTTGGCGTCGGTCAGCTCCTTGCCCAGGTTCATCATGTCATCGACGGACTTCACCTGGTCGGCGGTGATTCCCCGCGCCTCCAGGATGTCCCGCCGGTAGTAGACGCACCCGGCGACGACGAAGTTGCTGGAGAAGCAGGGGATGCCGTACAGCTTGTCGCCCCACGCGCCGGCCTGCCAGGCGCCGGTGGGGATGGCGGCGAGGTTGGGATACTTCTTGATCTTGTCGCCGGCCAGGTAGGGGGTCAGGTCGGCGAGCTGGGTCCCGACCAGCCCGCCGATGTTGAACGCGGTGTTCCACCAGGTCGGCAGCTGGATCCAGTCGGGGAGGCGCTTGGCGGCCGCCATCGGCGGGACGATGGTGTTGTAGTTGTTGCCGTCCGCCGGCTTCATGGTGAGGGTGACGCCCAGGGCCTTGTTCATGGCCTCGTAGAAGGAGTTCCCCGCCGGCGGGACCGTGCCCCAGAGCGGAGTGACGGCGCTGTAGCTGCCGCCCTTGCCCGGCATTGCCGAGACGGTCCTGACCGCAGTGGACGGGGACGGGTAGGCCAGAAAGGCGGGGTCGGTCGCCGCTCCGGCCGGCCCTGGCACGGACGGGATGTCCGCCTTGACGGCGGTGCTCGGCACGTACGACGGAAGCGCCGCCTGGAGCCCGGTCTTGGTGTTCGTGCCGATCTTCCGCTGGGGCGCGTTGCTGCAGGCGGCGAGGAGAGGAACCATCGCCGCGGCACCGACGAAGGCTCTGCGGTTCAACTCGGGTCTCATGGGGGGTTACCCTTCGAAGTCGTCGAAGCGCTTCTATGTTGCCGTGAGACTAATGACATGTTTCTGGCGGCACAAGGGCAAGTATTAAACGAAAGTTTCCCTCCTGTGAGGCGTTGACACTCCGGCAGGCTCGTGACAGCGTCGATGCGCTTCGCTGACCCCCTCCCATCAAGCCTGCTTAGAGGTCTGACACGTGAGCTTCCCGCCTCCGTCCGCAGCCGACACGTTTCCCTTCAGGGACCCCGCGCTACCGATTCACAAGCGCGTCGACGACCTACTCGAACGGTTAACATTCGACGAAAGAATCGCGATGCTGCACCAGTACGCGCCTGCTGTACCGCGCCTGGGCATCGCCTCGTTCCGCACCGGGAGCGAAGCCCTGCACGGCGTGGCGTGGCTGGGGGTGGCGACGGTATTTCCGCAGGCAGTTGGCCTGGGTGCGACGTGGGACGAGGAGTTGGTGCGGCTGGTCGCCGAGGCCGTCTCGGTCGAGCTGCGCGCCTTCCACCGCCACCGCCCGCCCGTGATCGGCTCCGGCGCCAACAGCCTGCAGGCGTGGGCTCCCGTGGTGAACCCGTTGCGCGACCCGCGCTGGGGGCGCAACGAGGAGGGCTACTCCGAGGACCCGGTGCACACCGCACGGCTCGGCGTCGCCTACTGCCGGGGCCTGGCCGGCGATCATCCGGCCTTCCTTCGTGCGGCCCCGGTGCTCAAGCACTTCCTCGCGTACAACAACGAGGACGACCGATGCGTCACCTCCTCCGGCGTTCGTCCCCGGGTGCTGCACGAATACGATCTGGCAGCGTTCCGGCCAGTGGTCGCCTCGGGCCTGGCCACCGGCGCGATGGCCGCGTACAACCTGGTCAACGGCCGTCCCTGCCACGTCAGCCCGCTCATCGAGACGGAGCTGCGGCGCTGGGCCGAGCCGACCGGACACGAGCTGTTCGTGGTCAGCGACGCGGAGGCGCCCTCCAACCTGGTCGACCTGGAGCATTACTTCGACGATCACGCCGAATCCCATGCCGCCGCGCTCAAGGCCGGGATCGACAGTTTCACCGACCACGGTGAGGACAGCGGGACTCCGGTCGGCAGGCTGCGCGAGGCGCTGGATCGAGGACTGATCGACGAGGACGACATCGACCGCGCGGTGCGACGGCAACTTTCGCTGCGCTTCCGGCTCGGGGAGTTCGATCCGGACCTCGACCCGTACGCCGCCATCGGCCCCGAAGTGATCGACTGCGCCGAACACCGGGCTCTCGCCCTGCGCGCCGCGACCGAGTCGGTGGTGCTGCTCAAGAACGACGGCCTGCTGCCCCTGGAGCGCAACCCGCGAGTCGCCGTCATCGGACCGCTCGCGGACACGTTGTTCGAGGACTGGTACAGCGGCACCATGCCGTACCAGATCAGCGTCGCCGCCGGGCTGGAGGCGGCGCTCGGCGAGGTCGTGCGAGTGGAAGGCGCCGACCGGATCGCCCTGCGTTCACGCTCCACCGGTGAACTGCTGGGCAAGTCCTCCTTCGACGTCGTCGACTGGGGCGGCGGGGCGTCCACGCTGCGTGACGCCGCCAACGGCCGCTACCTCAGCCTCCAGGCAGACGGCTCGCTCGCCGCAGATCGGGAGGTGCTCAAGACCTGGCACATCAACGAAACTTTCTACCTTGAACCGGTCGCCGATGGCGTGGTGCTGCGCAACGTTCGCACCGGCCGGTACGCCGTCGTCGACCCCGTTGACGGGCGGGTCAGCGTCACCGCCGAAACTCCCGCCGACGCCGAGTGCTGGGAGCGGGAACTGCTCCATGACGGTACGGCAGCGGCCCGGTCCGCGGCCGAGGACGCAGACGTCGCCGTCGTGGTGCTCGGCAACCACCCGCTGATCAACGGCCGCGAGACGGAAGATCGCCGGGACCTCGCGCTGCCCGAGGGGCAGGAAGCGCTGCTGCGCGCGGTCGCCGAGGTGCGCCCCGAAACCGTGCTCGTCACCATGAGCAGCTACCCCTACGCCCTGGACTGGGCCGACGAGCACCTGCCCGCCGTGGTGTGGACGTCCCACGGCGGGCAGGAAACCGGCCGGGCGGTGGCCGCCGTCCTGCTCGGCGAGGCCGAACCGAGCGGGCGGTTGCCGCAGACCTGGTATCGCGGCGACGACGAGCTTCCGCACCCCCTGGACTACGACATCATCAAGGCGGGCTGGACCTACCAGTACCACCGGGCCGCTCCGCTGTACCCCTTCGGCCACGGGCTCTCCTACACGGAGTTCGCCTACGGCGACCTGCGGCTGTCCTCGGGAACTTTGCCCCAGGACGGTACGGTTGAGGTCTCGCTCACGCTGACCAACACCGGAACCCGGCAGGGATCTGAGGTGGTGCAGCTCTACGTCCGGGCGTTGAACGCCCGCTACGAGGCCCCTTCGCTCCGGCTCGCCGACTTCCGCAAGGTCGCGCTGTCTCCGGGCGACAGGCTGGATCTCACGTTCCGGCTGTCAGCCGAGCACCTCGCCCACTGGGACGTGGCCGGCGGGGCCTTCACCGTTGACCCCGGCGACTATGAGGTGCTGGTGGGCCGCTCCGCCGGTGACATCACCCTGACGGCGCCGATCACAGTGAGCGGTCCCGCCCCCGGGCCGCGCGTCGTCGTCGACAGGCGCACGCCGGCCGTCGACTTCGACGACCACGCGGCCATCACCCTGGTCGACGCCACCCGTACCACCGGCGACGCGGTCGCTCCCGCGAAGCACGAGCAGCCCGCGACCCTGCTGTTCCGCTCCGTCGAGCTGTCCGGCGCGGTCCGGGTCGAGGCCGAGGTCGCCGGTGTGTGTCCAGGGAAGCTGGAGTTCCTGGCAGGTGACCGGCTGCTGGCGGAGATATCGGTGCCGGCCACCGGGAGCCGCTACGCATGGATGACCGTGGCCGGCGACCTGACGACGTCGCCGGACGGCGTCCATGATCTGCAGGTGAACGTGCACGGCGACGTTCGGCTCGCGGCGTTCCGCTTCGGCTCGACCGCCTGAAATAAGCGGCCGTCCAGACCGCTGGAGCCGCCACAGGAGAGCGGGCCGGCTCCAGGGTCCGGACGGACGTCACATGGCGTTCAGACGCGGGTCCACTTCTGGTTGTTCTGGCCGTTGCATGCCCAGATCTGCACCTTGGTGCCGTTGGCGGTGCCGGCGCCGCTGACGTCCACGCACTTGTTCGCTCCGACGGCGGTGATGCTGCCATCGGCGTTGAACCGCCATTTCTGGTTGTCCCGCCCGTTGCCCTCCTCCAGCAGGAGATCGACCAGTGGACGAACGTCTTCGGCCTGAGCCAGACGCCCACCGGCACCGACACGCCACAGGCCAACTGGAACCGCCGCCGCTACGCCGACCCCGCCGGAACGGTCAAGGTCGAGGCTTACAGCATCCAGGGCGCCGGGCACAGCCTGCCCATGAGCGGCATGGCCGCCGCCGCCGTCCAGTTCTTCGGCCTCACCGGCGGCGGCCCCACCAGCACGCCGACTCCCCCGGCCGGCGCCTGCCGGGCCACGTACACACCCGACCCCTGGAACAACGGGTTCACCGCCGCCGTCACCATCGCCAACACCGGCACGGCCTCCGTCAGCGGATGGACGCTCACCTGGAGCTGGCCGGGCAACCAGCAGATCACCAACTCCTGGAACGCCACCGTCAGCCAGCAAGGCGCCCAGGTGACCGCGCGCAACGCCCCCTACAACGCGACCATCGCCGCGGGAACCGCCGTCACCTTCGGCTTCCAGGCCACCTACAGCGGCACGAACTCGGCACCCACGCAATTCGCCCTCAATGGCACGGCCTGCACCCTCGCCACGTAGCGTCGTACGTCTGATAGAGGTGCACCCGGTCAAGATGACGGCCCCGTCCGACGAGCAGGCAAGCGCGCGTGGAAGCACATCAGCGCCGCTTTAGCACGCCGATCAAGCTCGTGAGGCTGTTCTGGCTGTGGCCGGCGGTGACGCCTTGGCGGAAGATCTTCAAGACTGCGGCGGGAAGTGAGTCATCAACGCCGGATACCTGAGTGGTGCGCAGCACGTGTTCCAGGCTCGCCACGCCCATGGAGATTCGGTCGACGTCCCCCTCTTGGTTGCCTGCTGTGATGCGCGGCGCGTAGAACTCCAGGAAATAGCGGAGGTCCATGGTCTTCACCGCGTGCGGCAGAAAATCCTCCGCCGAGATGCCATTGGCCTCCGCCACCGCCTGGCCGTGCAGGTAGCCTGCCAGCGCCGTCCAGAACATGTCGATCCCGATCTGGTAGTACAGCGCCGCCAATCCCGGGTCTTCGCCGAGGTAGTCGATCCCGGTCAGCACCTCAAGGGCGGGCCGGCGCGCCTCGATGGCGTCCTTGGGGCCGCTGTAGTACGTCATCGCGTCCGGCGTGCCGATGCCCGGAGGCGGCACCTGCACGCCCCCGGTGATCTGGACGGCCCCGCGGTCGGCCAGCCACACGGCCGCCTGACGTGCCCTGTCCGGGGCGTCGGAGGTGAGATTGACCAGGGTACGTCCGACCAGGGCGGTACGCGGGGCCTGCGCCAGGATGGCATCCATCGCGTCATAGTCGGTCAGGCTCAGCACCACCAGCTCGTTGGCGGTGAGCGCCGCCTCGACGGATCCCGCTCTCCTCGCGCCCCGCGCCACCAGTTCGTCTGCCCTGGCAGGAGTACGGTTCCACACGGTCACCTCGTAGCCGCTGTCGAGGTAGGCGCCTGCCATGGCGTGTCCCATGGGGCCCAACCCGATCACCGTCACAGACTTCATCCACGCTCTCCTGACCACTAGAACGAACGCTCTATCTAGACGGCACGCTAGCACACGACTAGAACGAGCGCTCTATTCAGTACGATGGGAGCCATGCGGACCCAGCACGAGATCGGCACCCGGGAGCGGATCGTCCGGACGACCTCTCGCCTGATGCAGCGGCAGGGGTACGAGGCGACGGGCCTCAAGCAGATCTCCCAGGAGGCGCAGGCCACACTCGGCTCGGTCTACCACTTCTTCCCGGGCGGCAAGCGGGAACTGGCGGTCGAGGCGGTACGCCATGGGGACAGAGAGTTCGCGGAATTCCTGCGTGCGGCGTTCGACCAGGAGGACGATCCGGCCGCGGCGATCGTCGCCTGCACCCGCGACCTGGCCAAGGGGCTGCGCGAGTCCGGCTGGCTGGACGGTTGTCCCGTCACCACCACGGCGTTGGAGAGCGCCGGCCGGGTGCCCGAGATCCAGCAGGCAGCAGAGGACGCCTACGAGAGCTGGCGCCTGCTGGTCCGCGACAAACTCAGTCGCTCCGGCTTCGCCGACGACGTGGCGCACGACCTCGCCCACAGCGTGATCAACATGCTGGAGGGCGCGGAACTGTCGGCGCAGGTGTCCCAGAGCGAGGCGCCGCTGGAGATCGCCGGCAGGCACCTCGCACGGCTTATCGACTCCTACCGATGAGGTGAGCCGGTCCGGCCAGTTCGTCAGGTGCGGCCTTGATGGGACGCTTCGTCCGGGCCCCGTCCGGCTTATGGCTGTCGCGCCGACTTTCTGAGCACCTCGGTGAGGGCCGAGATGCTGTGATCGCCGTGGCCTGCCTCGGCTGCCCGCCTCACCAGGTCATGGAGCGGGGCGAGCCAGGCCGTGTCGACGTTCGTCTCCTTGGCCAGGTCCTCGTCGTGGACCACCCCCGCCAGGAAGAGGTTCACGGAGGAGGCGGCGTCGGTGTAGTCGCCGCCGTCGATCTCCTTGGCGTAGATCGGCAGCAGGGACTTGATCATGTCCAGCCACTTGCCGGCGAAGCGCACCATCGTGTTCACCTCCAGCCCGCGCGCCTGGACCGCGGCGGCGCCCTGGAAAAAGCCGACGAGTGCCGGCAGCAGCATGGCGCCCACCGCCATCTCATACAGGGCAGCCAGGTCGGCTTCGTCGCCGAGGTGGACGGTGTCGCCGCCCAGCGCTTTCAGAGTGGTCCCGAACTCCTCGAAGACCGTCTTGTCGCCGCTGTAGTACAGCAGGGTGTCCGGGGCTCCCACGGCCGAGGGCACGTTCTTGACCGCCCCGGCCAGAAACCGGGCGCCATGGTCGATGGCCCAGGCCGCCGTCTCGCGGCCGCCGGCCGGGGAACCGCTGTTGAGGGTGACCAGGGCCCGCCCACGCAGCGACGCGCCGGCCGGCCGCAGTGCCAGCCGGGTGTCCTCGAAGGTGGTCAGACAGGCGATGACCAGGGGACTTGCCGCCACCGCGTCCTCAATGGCCTGCGCATGCCTGGCTCCCATGGTGATGAGGGGCGCGGCTTTGGCGGCGGTCCTGTTCCAGACGGTGGTCGGGTGTCCGGCCTTGATGAAGGCCTCGGCCAGTGCTGTGCCCATCGAGCCCAGTCCGATGACGGTCACCGGTGTCCCGTTCATTGCAGTCATATGCATACTCCAGCCACAGAGATGAGGAGGCGAGCGCGCCGCGTTGGAGACCGTCCTGGTCTTGGCGCGGGCCTGATTCATGCTGGCTTGAGCACCCACATTCTCTCAAGTACCTACTTTCTTGCCGGGTACTGACATAAATGTGAGTATGAGTCGGTGAAGGAGACGAAGAAGCGGACATTCACCTGTGGTCTCGACGCAGCCATCGCCGTCATGGGAGGCAAGTGGAAGGGACTGATCCTTTTCGCGCTCCAGGATGGTCCCCTGCGCTTCGGGGAGCTGCGGCGCGCGGTGCCCGGCATCAGCGAGCGGGTGCTGATCCTGCAGTTGCGGGAGATGGAGGCCGCCGGGCTGCTGCATCGTGAGGTCTATCACCAGGTCCCGCCGAAGGTGGAATACTCGCTCACCGAGTTCGGTCATTCACTCAACACCGCGATGGCGCCGCTCGGGGAGTGGGGCGAGGAGCACATCGAGCGCATCGAGGCCCTCTCGAGGGATCAGGTGGGGTGAACTGCGCGAATGGATCGGCATGCCTCATCACCGCCTGGCTACACACTCCTGCCACCCGCCGTCGATACCGCCACGCACCTGGCTTCCGACTCGGCGAGACGATCAGGACTCACGCTTCCTTTGACCACACCACCGCCTGCGGCCGCTCTGGTCGCACGGCCCATTACGCCCTCGACGGTGCTTTGACCTGGCCACGACCACCGGCCTTGAGGCATTCTCGCCGGCAGGAAGACCTGAACAGCTCCGCTCGAAGTCGTCCAAGCCTAGGTGTCGTGTCGCAGTTCAACACGTGTCTGTTCCGCCAACTTCATCTGGAAGGGACAAAAACTGTCGGTTGCAGTTGAAGCTGTCGGCATTCGCTCGTAGTTGTCGGTGTTCAGGTTGAGCTGACGGATTTCGTCCTCGCTTTACGCTCTTGGGAGCAGGTGTACGCCCGTGGTACTGGGGTTCGCGACGGCCGGGATCGGGGTCCCCTGTGCCCACCACTATTTGTCACACCGGCGTGGGAGCATGACGTCATGGTGACCTCGAAACAGCCGGTGACGGTCCCGACTGACGCCAGCGTGGACGATTTCCTGGCCGCAGTCTCTGACGAACGCCGACGGGCCGACGCGGAGCGCCTCCGCGCGATTCTGTGCGAGGTGACCGGTGAGCCTGCGGTGATGTGGGGCCCCAGCATCGTCGGCTTCGGCAGCTACCGCTACACCTACGCGAGTGGGCGCACGGGCGACTGGCCCTTGGCGGGCTTCTCACCACGCAAGCAGCAACTCGTCGTCTATTTGGTGGGCGGGTTCGAGGAGCGGCACGCATCTGTGCTGGCCCGGCTCGGTCCGCACAGGACCGGAAAGGGATGCCTCTACCTGAAGCGACTCGACGACGTCGACGAGAGCGCGCTGCGCGAGCTCATCGACCGCACGGTGCGGGTGCACAAGGGCGTTGACCGGGCCACCAATCAGGTGCGGGCCGTGTAACGACGGCCGGGCAGGCCGTTCCACGCCAGGCGGAGCCGACCGGGGATCGCTCCCCCCACCTCGGCAAGAGGCACTTGCGTGCCGTTTGCGTCGACGACGTTCAAGGGCGGGGTGTCCCCGGGTATTTCGACGACTATCCTTCCGGGCCGGCCGGCCGTGACGTCCACACGGGCCAGGGTCCCCGCCCGCCAGGCGAGCTCGACCTGATGTCCGCCGCGGCAGCGGATGCCTCGTGCTGATCCGGTGTGCCAGCTCGGCGGCAGCGCCTTGAGCAGGCTGATCGCTCCCTCATGGCTCTGCACGAGCAGCTCGGTCATCCCGGCGGCACCGCCCAGGTTGCCGTCGATCTGGAAGATGTTGCCGCCGGGCCAGTCGCCATGCGGGTGCAGATCGAGCAGAGATTCCGAGCTCAGCTCGTTGAGCAGGACCGAGATCGCCCGCTCGGCGAGCTCCGCGTCACGCAGGCGGGCGGCCAGGCAGAGGGTCCACGCCTGGCTCCATCCGGTGTAGCCGCTGCCGTGTTCCAGACGGTGCCGCAGCGCCCGGCGAGCGGCCGCGAAGTGGTCCGGTGTGGCCGCTTCGGTGATGCGGGTGCCTGGATACAGGCCGTACAGGTGGGACAGGTGGCGGTGGCCCGGCTCGCGCGGTGGTCGCTCGTCGTACCACTCGAGCAGCTCGCCACCCGATCCGACCGCCACGTCGCGCAGGTCGGCCAGCGCGGTCCGGGCCCGCTCCACCTGGTCTTCCTCCTCAGAGGAGTGGCGCCGGGCCAGGCTCACGTATCGCGCCAGCACCTCGCGGACCAGTTCCTGGTCCATCGCCGTTCCCTCGGACACGGCCGCGTGAGCCGAGGCGCTGACGAGGAAGTGGTGCTCGGGCGAGGTGGAGGGGCTCATCACGAGCTCGCCTCGCCCGTCCGGGACCAGCATGTCCAGTGCGAATCGCGCCGCCGCCCGGAACACCGGCAGAGCGGTCTCCGCGGCGAACTCGTCGTCCGCCCCGTAGTCGAGGTGGTCCCAGAGGTGAGCCGACAGCCACAGGAGCCCCGACGGCCAGTTGGCCCACTGGGGATCGCCGGACACCGGCGTGGAGAACCGCCAGAGGTCGGTGTTGTGATGCACGACCGAGCCGCGGGCCGCGTAGTACCGGCGGGCCGTCTGCTCTCCGCTCCGGGCGAGCTCGCGCGTCAGCCGGAACAGCGGCTCGTGCAGTTCGGGGAGCCCGGTGGACTCCGCCGCCCAGTAGTTCATCTGGAGGTTGATGTTGGTGGTGTAGTTGCAGCTCCAGCCGGGACGGACGTCGACGTTCCAGATGCCTTGGAGGTTGGCCGCCTGGGTACCCGGGCGTGAGCTCGAGATCAGCAGGTACCGGCCGAGGTGGAAGAAAAGCTCGGCCCCGGCTGCCTCGGACCCGGATCCCGAGAGGTCCAGATCAGCCCGGTCGAAGTAGCCGCGGTAGTCCTCGCGATGTCGCGCGCGCAGCTTCGACGTCTCGATGGACAGGGCTCGCGCGACCCGCTGCTCGGCCTCGGCGGCTATCGACCGGCGATCGGTGCTGGGCCGCTGGTCGTAGCCGCGGAAACCGCTCGCCGCGGCGGCGATGAGCCGCACCTCTCCGGGGCCGGTCCGGTGCACCGCCACGGCCACGGCGAACCCCATCCCCTCCTCGGTCGCGTAGACGACGGCCGGCTCCGCATCGACGTAGTTCGGCAGCACGTGTGCCGGCGCGCGCCCGGTGGCCACGAGCCAGTGGACGCCTTTCTCCTCCCGCTGCTCGATCTCCATGGTCGGGTGCTCCGAGCGGAACGCGGGCGCGGCGACCTCGTCCCCACCCGTGGCCGACATCACGAGGACTCCGTCGGGTGCCGAGACGAAGCTCCCCACCCGCACCGGCCCATAGGTCGTGGTCGTGACCGCCTCGGCCAGGTCGAGCTCGCGGAGGTAGCCGTCAAGGGGACGGTCCGCGGCGTAACCCCATTCCAGCCACCCGAGTGGCTGGTAGGACTGGGTGTAGCCGGGCCCCTGCAGGGAGCGGGCGAGCTGGTCGGCGCGCAGGTGGTCGCGCTCACGGATCGCCTGCCGCAGCTCGGGAAGCAGCTCGCCGGCCGGAGGGCCGCTCTCCGGGCTCCCGGGACCGCCCGACCAGACGGTGTCGAGGTTGAGGTCGACGCGCTCGACCCCGGCCCGCCCGTGCACCGTCGCGCCCAGACTGCCGTTCCCCAGGAGGAAGGCGTCGTGGAACGCGGCGGCGGGAGCGGCCAGCCGGATGCGGTGTCGTTCGTCCATGTCGTTTCTCACTGAGCGTCGTATGCCTGCTGCTGGATCTGCAGGTATCGCTGCAGGCCGAGGCCGTTGAGACCGTCCAGGTAAGCGGTCCAGTCCTGGTCGCTGTCGATGTTCTTCTTGCCGGTCACGAACTCCAGGTTGGACTGGCCCACGTAGTTCTGGATGTTGGTCTGCAGCGTCGCGGCCTCGGCGGTGACGTCGGTGCCGAGCCACAGGTTCCAGGACGGGAAGATCTGGTCCTTCGGCACCTTGCCCTCATACAGCTTGGTGGCGTCGAAAAGCCTTCGCTCGTAGCCTTCCGGTTTGTCGGTGTCGGTCGGCTGGACCTGGGCGTCGCGGAACGCCCTGGTGCTGTTGTACTGCGTGAGCGCTCCCCATCCGGCGTTGGAGGGCGCCGCACCCGGCTTGGCGGGGAGCACTTTGTACAGGGGCTTCAGGTTCTTGTCGAGGGCCACGTCGCCGCCATCCGGTTTCTTCCAGCCGACGCCCTCCTGGCCGAATTGGCCTTGCACTTGCCCCTCGTCGGTGAAGATGTAGTCGAGCATCTTGATGGCGGCGATCTGGTCCTGCTCGGTGGCCTTGTTCGTCAGGACGAACGTGGCGCCCGGAAGGCTGGGCGAGCTGTAGGACGTGTAGCCGACTCCTTCGGGGCCGGTCAGCGGGGGCACCGCGTCGTAGTCCTTGTCCCGCCCGTCCTTCTGGCCCAGGGTGACCATGAGCGCCGGGTGGAGCATGGTCCCGGCCCCGACGATCACTGCGTCGGCGTTGTCCCCCTTGGCCTTCAGCGCGTCCCCGTTCTGGGTGAAGGCACCCGGGTCGATGAGTCCCTCCTTGTAGAGGGAGGCGATGTAGCGCAGTCCCTCACGCCATTTGGCCTGCGCGGCCTGGAGCTGGACCTTGCCGTTGTTCAACGCGAGCGTCGAGGCGGCGACGCCGGCCCCGCGCGGGTCGTAGATGAAGGCGTTCATGAAGTAGGTCAGGAGCGGATCGCCGGTGGCGGCCGTGAGCGGGATCTCGTCGGCCTTGCCGTTGCCGTTGGGGTCCTTGGTCTTGAAGGCCCGCAGGACGGTGCGCATCTCCTCGGTCGTCTTCGGCATGGACAGTCCGAGTTTTTTCAGCCAGGCCGTGTTGAGCCAGAGTTTGGCCTGGTAGGAGCAGTGGTAGCAGTCGTTCCACTCCGGCAGGCCGTAGATCTTGCCGTCGGGCGCGGTGGCCATCGTCTTGTAGGCGGGGGTCGTCTCCAGTGCCTTCTGGATGTTGGGCGCGTACTTGGCGATCAGGTCGTTGAGCGGCAGGATCACGCCCTGCCTAGAGAGCTTGAGCAACTCGGGCCGGGCGAACTGATCCACCCATGGGACAAGCAGGTAGAGGTCGGGGTAGTCGCCGCTGGCCAGCGAGATCTGCCGCTTCTCCGCCGCAGGGGCGGCGTCGTAGGTCGTCGTCTGGAACACAAAATTGATCTTGAATTTGCCGCTGAGCAGCTTGGTGTAGGCGTTGGTCTGGAGATTCTGGTCGGCGCCTTGCGGAATGAAGACCGTGAGCTCGGTCATTCCTCCCTGGCTTGCCGAGCCTGCGGACTTCTCGCCGGACGACGAGCAGGCGGCAATGGGCAGGGCGGCCAGCGACAGTGCGGCGAGCAGGGCCGCTTGCTTTCTGGGCAGGGTGGACATGGGTCATGCCTTTCGGGGGGTGAAGGACGGCCGCCGGGCTAGCCCTTGATCGCGCCGATCATGATTCCCTTGGTGAAGTAGCGGGCGACGAACGGGTAGATCAGCAGCACGGGAACCGTGGAGATGACGATCAGGGAGTATTTGAGCAGGTCGGCGAGCTGCTGCCGCTGCATCATGACGGCGGCGTCCATCTGGCCGCCGGCCTGGGTGTTGAGGATGATCAGGTTGCGGAGTACGAGCTGGAGCGGATACAGCTCGTCGCTCTTGAGGTAGAGCAGCGCGTCGAAGTACGCGTTCCACTGCCCGATCGCGTACATCAGGGCGACTACCGCGATCATGGGCTTGGCCAGCGGCAGCACCACCGACCAGAGCACGCGCAGGCTGCTCGCACCGTCGATCTCGGCGGCCTCGTAGAGCGAGTCGGGAATGCTGTTGCGCAGGTAGGCGCGGGCGATGATGACCTGCCAGACGCCGATCGCCCCCGGCACGATCAGCGCCAAGCGGGTGTCGAGCAGGCCGAGTTTCTGTACGACGAGGTAGGTGGGGATGAGCCCGCCCGCGAAGATCATCGTGAAGACGATGAACGCGGTGATGACGTTGCGGCCGTAGAAATCCTTGCGGGAGAGCGGATAGGCGATGGCGATCGTGAGCACGACGCTGACGAGCGTTCCCACGACGGTGTAGAAGAGCGAGTTGGCGAACCCCGTCACGATCTGCGGATTGCCCAGCGCCACCTCGTAGCCCCGGATCGAGAAATCGACCGGCCACAGCCACACCCGGCCGGACGAGACGGCGTTCGGGCTGCTGAAGGAGCTCGCCACGATGTACATCAACGGCAGGAGGACGACCGCGAGGAACGTGGCGAGCAGCAGGAAGACGCAGGCCATGAAGAGCCGGTCGACACCGGAGTCCCTGACCCGGCCGGGGCGCAGGCGCCTCTTCTCCGCGGTCCGCGTCATTGTGCCGGTCACCACAGACCACTCCCGGAAACACGCTTGGCGATGAAGTTGACCCCGATGAGAAGCAGCAGGTTGATCACCGAGTTGAACAGTCCCACCGCGGTGGCCTGGCTGAAGTCGGCGTTCAGCAGGCCGACCTTGTAGACATAAGTGGCGATGATCTCTGAGTTGCCGAGGTTGAGCGGGTTCTGCAGGAGGAACGCCTTCTCGAACCCGACCGCCATGATGTTGCCCACGCCCAGGATCAGGATGATGATCGCCGTCGGCATGATGCCCGGGATGTCGACATGGACGATCTTCTGCAGGCGCGTCGCTCCGTCGACTCGGGCCGCCTCGTACAGGCTGGGGTCGATGCCCGACAGTGCGGCCATGTAGACGACGGCCGAATAGCCCGCCGTCTGCCAGATATCGCTCCACACGTAGATGTGGCGGAAGTAGTCCGCGTCACCCAGGAGGTCGGGCGCGTCCACGCCGAAGAAGCCGAAGGCTCTGTCCATGAGCCCGATCCGTGGCGACAGGATCAGAATCACCATGGAGACGACGACCACGGTGGAGATGAAGTAGGGCGCGTAGGTGACCAGCTGGACCGTGCGTTTGAAGGCACGCAGCCGGACCTCGTTCAGCGCGAGGGCCAGGATGATCGGGATGGGGAAGCCGGCCAGGAGGAAGTACACCGACAGCAGGAAGGTGTTCTCGACCAGCTTCCAGAAGACGGGGTTGGCGAAGAATGCCGAGAAGTGCTTGAGACCGACCCACTCGCTGCCCCAGATCCCGTCGACGACGCTGTAGTCCTTGAACGCGATGACCGCGTTCGTCATCGGGATGTACTTGAAGATCACGAAGTAGGCCAGCGGCACGACGATCAGCAGGTAGAGCTGCCAATAGCGCCGGAAACTCCGCCTGGCGGCACTCCACTTCATAGCCGCGTCACCGCACCTGGGCGAGGCGGACCAGGAGTGAGCAGGTGTGGGGGTACAACCGGTGGGCCGGCCATGCGTCGGGGCCGCAGGAGGCCGAGCCGAGCCCGTAGTGGGCGATGTCGAGGTTGAGCCAGAGCCTGCCGTCCGGGACCAGGTCGGTGGTGTGCCGCGCCGCGTCCAGCGCTTCGCTGGTCCAGGGCCGCAATGTCACGTCAACGCCGGAGGGTGCGGTGATACGCAATCGTTCGCCGGTCTGCCAGGAGATCTCCGCGGATCGGACGGCGCCGCGGTTGCCGTTCTCCTGGGGAAAGACGTAAGGGGTCTGCAGTTCTGCCACCTTGGCCCGGTGACGGCCGAGCCGGGCCGCCAGCCGGCTGTCGCGATAGTTCTCCCCCGGGCCGAGTCCGTACCATTCGAGAGTTCCGTCACCGCCGGGGAGCCCGATGCGTAGGCCCAGGCGAGGTACGGCGCCTCGCTTCACACGGCTGGAGTCGTGCATGAGCGCGGCCAGATCGGTGTCGAACCGGCCTACCGGGCTCAGGTGGAGGCGCAGTTGGAGGTCGCCCTCAGGACTCGCGGACCAGATCATCTGTGTCCGCATCCCGGCCTCCCGTCCAGCGGCCATGCTCACCGTCTCGACGACAAGTTCGCCATCCCCTGGCTGCACCCGGGCGGTACGGTGTTCGAGCCGGTCCAGGCCGAGATCACGCCAGGCTTTCGCCTGTCCCAGCCAGGCCCGGTCATTGTCGGTGGGCGCACGCCAGAGATCCAGCCGAGGGCCGAGCACGGGCAGCTCGCCGAGCATGACAAGTCGCCCGTCGGAGTCGAATTCGGCGGTGCCCAGGCGGTACCCGTGGTGGGACACCTCGATCGGAAGGCCCTCGGTGAAGCCGTGCTCCTGCCGCCGGGCTTCGGCCAGGATCCGCTGGGCGAAGGCGATCTCGTGGCCCGCGGGCACGCCGTCACGTTCCTTGGCCCGCGACGCTTGAACGGTGAGGACGACCTCGCCCGAGGCGTCGCCGGCCAGCTCGGCGATGGTGTCGTCGAGCCGGACCCGGGTCGTGCCGCGCGGAGGAACCGGTGGGACTTCGACGATGCCGCGGCCCAGCTCGGCGCCATCCTCTTCGAGGAGCCATCGGAAGTCCAGGCCGGAGGTGTCGATGTGATCGAACCTGCTCCGGACGGTCAGCGTGCTGTCGTCGTCGATGGACAGGACGACCGGCGCGATCGCGGCCTTGTACTCCAGCAGCCCGGGAGACGGAGTTCGATCCGGGAAGACGAGGCCGTCGGCGATGAAGTTGCCGTCGTGCACGACCTCCCCGAAATCCCCGCCGTAGGCGTAGAACGGTTGCCCGGCGTTGGGACCCTCGGTCGCGCGCTGCAGGATGCCGTGGTCGATCCACTCCCAGACGAATCCACCGTGCAGCCGCGGGTACCGGTCGAACAGTTCCTCGTACTCCGCCAGGCCGCCCGGGCCGTTGCCCATCGCGTGGGCGTACTCGCAGAGGATGACCGGAAGCGCGCGACGATGGGCATCCGCTTGGGCATCCACCGTGCGCTCGTCGGCGCCCTTGCCGATGAGCTCCAGTTCGCCGATGTCCACGTACATCCGGCTGTAGACGTCGACGTAAGAGCTGTCGTAGTCGCCCTCGTAGTGAATCAGCCGGGTGCTGTCGCGGCGGCGGGCCCATTCGGCCATCGCCCGCAGGTTGTCGCCGACGCCGCACTCGTTACCCATCGACCACATGATCACGGACGGATGGTTCTTGTCGCGCTCGACCATGCGCTCGACCCGATCCAGGTAGGCAGGTCTCCACCGCGGGTCCGCGGAAGGGTTGCGCTCCCAGCCGACCTGGACGAAGCCATGGGTCTCGAGATCGCATTCATCGATGACCCACAGGCCGTACTCGTCACACAGGTCGAGGAAGCGGCTGTCCGGCGGGTAGTGGCTGGTCCGCACCGCGTTGATGTTGTGCTGCTTCATCAGCAGGACATCGGCCAGCATCGTCTCCGGGTCGAGCGTGCGGCCCGTCTCCGGATGCCACTCGTGCCGGTTGACGCCGCGGAAGCGTACCGGCGACCCGTTGACGGTGATGAGCCCGTCCACGACCCGAACGGTCCGGAATCCGATCCGGAGCTCGATGGACTCCCCCTCGCTTCTGAGCACCCCGGCGTACAACCTCGGGGTCTCGGCGCTCCATGGGCCGACGTCGGGTATGCGGAGGCTCTCGCCCGCCGGCAGGCCGGTGACGCCCAGCTCCGGGATGTCGACGACGGCCGGGACGTCCGTCTCGACGCGGAGGATGCCTTCCCCTGCCTCGTGATCGAAGTCGGCTTGGACGAAGTGGTCGCCGATCGCACCCACTGGACGTTCCAGGAGGGAGACCGAGCGGAAGATCCCCGAGAGCCACCACATGTCCTGGTCTTCCAGGTAACTCGCCGCCGACCACTGGTGCACCCGGACGGCCAGGACGTTCGGCCCCTCCCGCAGGGCGTGCGTCACGTCGAACTCGGTCGGCAGCCTGCTGCCCGTCCCCCAACCGAGCTCCACTCCGTTGAGCCACACCGTGAAGTGCGAATCCACGCCTTCGAACCGCAACACCCAGCTGGTGACTCCAGGCCTGTCCATCTCGAAGGTCCGGCGGTACTCCCCCGTCGGGTTGGCGTCCGGCGGGTGAGGCGGGTCGATCGGGAACGGGTAGATCACATTGGTGTACGCGGGTCTTCCCCATTGCGCCTGCCCGCGCTCCAGCAGGGTGCCGTCAGGACCGCGGAGGCCTTCCATCTGCCACGACCCGGGCACCCGCAGCGCGGCCCAGGCGGAATCGTCGAAGTCAGGACTCTCGAAGCCGTCACTCATTTCCCGAAGGCGGGCAGCCAGGTGAAATGTCCAATAACCGGCCAGGGGGATGGAGCGGGCGCTGCCGGCCGAGCTGGCGCGGGGTTTCAGTCGGCCTGCGCCTGGCTCGAAGGATGAGACGTTACGGTCTGCTTCGCTGAAGGACAATGTTCCACCGGCCCATGAAAGATGATGGATGGGATCCGCACGCTCGCCCGCTACCTGGTAAACGACCCTTTCGGGCGGGGAGAGCACCGGGGCGCAGTCTCGTCTTGATGCCGTGGCACAGGTTGCAGGGGCGGGACCAGCGCCGTGAAGGTTCACGAAGCAGGTACCGTGAACGTTCACGACATTGGCGTGAAACACAACCTAAACATCGGTGGTTTGGCTGTCAATAGTCGGTATTCGGGCAGATTCCGCAGGTTGTCGCGAGCGACGACGGCTTGTGGCCCTGTCCCGTCAGTACGATCGATCCAGGCAACGAACCTAGGACGGCGATGGCGAAACGCGTGACGATCAACGACGTGGCCCAGGCCGCCGGGGTCTCCCGGCAGACCGTGACCCGGGCCATCAACGACATGGGGGAGATCAACGAACAGACCAAGCAGCGCGTGCTTGAAGCCTGCCAGCGGCTCGGATACCGGCCGAGCCGGTTCGCCCGCAACCTGGTCGTGCGGAAGAAGACCCGCGCGATGGGCTATTTGGTGGCCTCCTTCCGCAACCCGTACTTCACCGAGATCGCCGGCGACCTGCTCAACACCGCGGCCGAGCGCGGCTGGCACGTGGTGATGGCCTCGACGGAGACGGAGGACGAGGCGAGCGCGCTCGACATGCTGTCAGGCCAGGTGGACCTGTTCGTCGGGCACTTCGGCCAGGACGACGACGATCTCGTCAAGACCAGCCGCGGCATCCCGCTCGTGATGCTGGAGCGGACCGGCAGCCTGCCCGGCATGCACTCCGTCGAGGTCGACATCCGCGAAGGCGTGCGTGAAGCGATCGAGGCCCTGCGCGGCAAGGGAGCGCGGCGCATCGGCATGATCGATTCCGCCTACTCCCTGCGCTTCTCCCCCACCTACGCGCCTTCCCCGCGGCGCGGGTACTTCGAGGAGTTCGCCGGGGCCGAATCGGCGGACATGATCGTCATCGGCGAGGAGTCGATGGCCGGTGGCGGCCGGGCGTTCGCCGAACTCGTCGGCGCCCATCCGGAGATGGACGCGGTACTGGTCTTCAACGACCTCATGGCGATCGGCGCGGTGCAGGCCTCGCACGCCCTCGGCATCGACGTCCCCGGCCAGGTGCGGATCTGCGGCATCGACGGTCTCACCCTGGGCGAGGCCGTGCATCCGACGTTGACGACGATGTCCATCGATCGCCACGCGCTGGTGAGCAACGCACTGGACATCGCCGACGCGCTGGCCGCCGCCGACTTCGGCGAGCTGCCGTCCATGCGGCGTACGGTGCGCCCACGCATGCTGTGGCGCGAATCCGCTTGACGCACGCTCATTGACACATGGGCACCCGATCTTTACGGTGAGGCTTCGCACGGTTGCCGTGAACGTTCACGGCCACCATGATTCCCCCCTGGAGAGCTGTTCATCGTGCCCTTGCCCTACAGCACAGTCCGTCGCGCGCATCGGGTTTTCCCGCACGTGCGCCTGACCGCCGTCAAGACCGGGACGGACGCGTCATGACCCGTCGTCGGGAGCTCATCAACAGGGCGTGGAAGTTCGCCTACGGCGACCCCGCCGGCGCGGTCGCCGAGGACTTCGACGACGGAGACCTCTACGACGTCGGCCTGCCGCACTCCTTCGGCATCCCGTATTTCATGGATACCGGCTTCTACGTCGGCCGCGGCGTCTACCGGCGGGTCCTCGACATACGTCCCGAGGATCTCGGCAAGTATCTCGCGCTGGAGTTCCAGGGCGTGTTCCAGGATGCCGAGGCGTACGTCAACGGGAGTCAGGTGGGCCGGCACCTCGGCGGCTACACGGCCTTCGCGATCGACATCTCCACCGCTGTGCGCGCCGGGACCAACCAGCTCGCCGTACGGGTCAGCAACGAATGGAATCCGCGGCTTGCGCCCCGCGCCGGAGAGCACACGTTCAACGGCGGCATCTACCGCGACGTCGCGCTGATCGTGGCCGAGCGCACCCGCATCGCCTGGTACGGCACGTTCGTCATCACTCGATCGCTGCTGGACGGCGACGCCGTCATCGACGTGGCCACCGAGCTGGTCAACGACGGCGACACGGACTTCGAGGGCGACCTGACCGCCGAGATCCGCCTGGCCGGAGAACCGACCCTGCGGTTACACCAAAACGTGTCGGTGCCGGCCGGAGCCACCAGCACGTGCCATCAGGAGTTCACCCTGCCTCGCGCGCGACTGTGGCACCCCGACACGCCGCACCTCTACACGCTGGAGCAGCGCCTGATCCAGGACGAGCGCTGCCTGGACCAGACCGTCACCACCTTCGGGGTGCGCACCGTCGAGTTCACCGCCGACAAGGGCTTCTTCCTGAACGGCGAGCACCTGCCGATCCACGGCGCCAACGTGCACCAGGACCGTGCCGGGTGGTGCGACGCGGCGACCCACAGCGGCATCCGCCGCGATGTGGCGCTCATCCGCGAGAGCGGCATGAACTTCATCCGCGGCTCGCACTACCCCCACCACGAGCAGTTCGCCGCCGAGTGCGACCGCCAGGGCGTGCTGTTCTGGTCGGAGCTGTGCTTCTGGGGCATCGGCGGAGAGAGCGCCGAAGGGTTCTGGACCGCCAGCGCCTACCCACCGCACGAAGCCGACCGCGCGGAATTCGAGGACAGCTGCCTTCGCGCGATGACGGAGATGATCCGCGTCAACCGCAATCACCCCAGCATCATCGCGTGGAGCACCGGCAACGAGGTGTTCTTCAGCGACGACGAGGTGATCCCGCAAGCCAAGGACCTGACCCGTCGCCTGGTCGACCTGGTGCACGAGCTCGACCCCACCCGGCCGGCCGCGGTGGGCGGCGCCCAGCGCCGTGGCTTCGACGAACTCGGGGATGTGGCCGGCTACAACGGCGACGGGGCCTCGCTCTACCACAAGCCACCGTGGCCCAATCTGGTCTCCGAGTACGGCAGCCTCGTCGAGGACCGCCCCGGCGCCTACGGCCCGCGATACGCCCACGGCGTCGAAACCCCGCACCCCTGGCGGTCGGGCATCGCCCTGTGGTGCGGCATCCACCACGGCAGCATCGTGCCCGACATGGGCCGGATGGGCTTCATCGACTATTTCCGCCTTCCCCTGCGATCCTGGTACTGGTACCGCCAAGAGCTTCGGGGCATCGAACCACCCCCGTGGCCGCTCCCGGGCACCGCGACGGGCCTGCGGTTGAGCGCGGACCGCATGACGATCGCCACCGACGGCACCGACGACACCCGGATCATGGTGGAACTCCTCGACGCGTCAGGTCACGTCGTCGCCGACGAACGCCCTGTGCGCATCGAGGTCGTCGAGGGCGGCGGCGTCTTCCCCACCGGAACCTCGATCACGCTGTCCCCCGAAAACCGCGGCCTGCTCGACGGGATCGGCGCGATCGAGTTCCGCTCCTACTTCGCCGGCCCCAACACGCTGCGGGCCGGCGCGGACGGGCTGGCCCCTGCGGAGCTGACCATCGAGGCCGTCGGCGGGGAACCGTGGCGTGGCCGGCCTCGCCGCCTGGCCCCCGGCCCGCCCACGCGCTCGTTCATGCGCTCCCCCGACACCCCGCGCCTGCTGTCGGCCAAACGGCCCGTCTTCAGCAGCGGCTCACTGGCCGACCGTCCGGCGCACCTGATCACCGACTACTCCACCGGCGAGGGCTGGATCAGCGCCACGAACCGACCGGGCGCCTGGATCCGCGTCGACCTCGAGGGCCTGTGGCGAGTGGACACCGTCACGGTGCTCCTCGGCGAGCCGGACGCCGTGCCGTACCGGCTGGAGGTCTCCGACGGACAGGCCGCCGAGGAGGTGGCCGCCGGCACCACCGAGCGGCGGATGTCGTTCGACCTGCGAGGCCGCGCTCTGCACACGGTGAAACTCGTGTTCCCAGAGGCTCCGGCCGAGGTCAAGGAGGTGAGAGTCCATGGTCGCTGACCACCCCTGATCACAGCCTTCTCCAACACGCTTCAGGCCATGGAGGGCAGATCGAGCCGGACGGGCTCGTCGCGGTCGCAGTACAGTCTGCCGTCGACGACTCGTGCGGCGGCGACCTGGAACGAGGAGCGGCGGGTAGCGTGGGCGCCGTCGTCCTCGGTGGCGGTGCTGGAGCGGCCGGGATGCGTTTTCGCGGAGCGGCCATATGCCGCACTTCGTGGTGGCGACTTTCCCTGCGCACCCGTCCTTTCCCTCTGCTCAGGAGCATTTGTGCATCAGCCGAAACCGGTCTACGCCGGCTACCTGCTCGTCTACTTCGTCGGCAGCCCCGCCGCCGACGACGAACGGATCCGGATGGCGCTCAGCCTCGGCAACGATCCGTTGCACTACCGGGAGTTGAATGCCGGAAAGCCGATCCTGACCTCCGACCTCGGCACCAAGGGAGTGCGCGACCCTTTCCTGATCCGCTCCCCCGAGGGCGACAGGTTCCACCTGATCGCCACGGATCTGCTGACGTCCGGCGGCGACGAGGACCCGGTACAGCTCATCTGGGACAGAGCCGAGCGCACCGGCAGCAAGTCGATCGTGGTCTGGGATTCCACAGACCTGGTCAACTGGACCGGTCAGCGCCTCATCAAGGTGTCCGGCGACACCGCGGGCAACACCTGGGCACCGAAGGCGTGCTACGCCGAAGAACTCGGCAAGTACGTCGTCTTCTGGGCCTCGAAGCTCTACGCCCAGGACGACCCAGACCACACCGGAACGACCTACAACCGGATGATGTACGCCACCACCACCGACTTCCGCAAGTTCAGCGAACCCAAGGGCTGGCACGATCCAGGGCATGCGGTCATCGACTCGGCCGTGATCAAGCACGACGGCGTCTACTACCGTTACACCAAGGACGAGCGGGACCAGACGCCTTCCGTGCCCAGCGCCAAGCTCATCACCGCCGAGAAGTCCCGAGAACTGACCTCCACCACCTATGACTTCGTGGCCGACCGCATCGGCGACGGGGAGATCGACCGTGGCGAAGGCCCGGCCGTGTTCAAGTCGAACACCGAAGAGAGGTGGTACATGTTCATCGACGAATTCGGGAGGCGCAACTACGTCCCGTTCGAGACCACCGATCTCGACTCCGGAAAATGGATGCCCTCGACGAGCTACCAACTGCCCCCTGGAGCCAAGCACGGCTCGGTACTCCCCCTCACCCGGGCGGAGTACGACCGGCTGCTGAGTGCTTACGGCGGCCAAGAGAGCGATTCCCGATCACGCACGATCGACCACAGTCCTCTCCGCCCCCTTGCCACGCGCCGGTCATGGTGGCGCTGAGGTTCCAGGCGGACAAGGCGCATTGGGCGCACCGCCACAGCGGTGCACCCAACGCGGCCGTTCATGGCGTCGTCGCGCACAGGCCACAGCCATCACCGTGACCCTCGCCCTGGTAGCCGCCGGACCACAGGTCGGTGGTGCGGCAGGTCGCGGCGCAGGGCCGTCGGTCGACGGAGTGGACGGTGCTCCGCCGGTTGACGTGGGGGACAGATCGTGCGTTGTGGCCTGGGCGCCTTCGCCAGGCTCAGGCGCGGCTCCAGCGTTGGTTGGCGCCGCCGTTGCACGACCAGATGGTCAGCTTGGTGCCGTTGGCGGTGGCGTTGTTCGGCACGTCAAGACACTTGTTCGCCCCGACGGCGGTGATGGTGCCGTCGGAGTTGAAGCGCCACTTCTGGTTGTCCTGGCCGTTGCAGTCCCAGATGATGACGTTGGTGCCGTCGGCGGTGCCCCGGTTGTACACATCCAGGCACTTGCCGCCGTAAACCCGCAGCTCGCCGCCCTCGGTCGCCGTCCACTGCTGGCCGGCCTGGCCGTTGCAGTCCCAGATCTGCGCCTGCGCGCCGTTCGCCTGCGAGACATCAAGACACCTGCCCGACCCCACGCCCCTGATCGTCCCGGTGGGCGGGGGCGTGACGATGCCCCCTCCGGTCACGACATACATGGCCGCCCCGTGTCCGGGGACCGACGCGCTGATCGTCCCGGACGAGGAGGACGTCGTGTGCGCCCACAGGTCGCGCACCGAGTAGGAGGACGCGGACCCCAGCCCCAGGGCGGCGGCGGTGGTGGAGACCGTCGAGGTCGAGGTGCCCCGGTTGAGCAGAACGACCGCGACCGAGCCGTTCGACATCGGCTTGCGCCAGACCTCCAGGTTGCCGTTGTCGCTGATCTTGTGGCCCTGTCTGCCGCCCCAGTCCTGGTTGACCGCGATGACCTCGGTGTTGGTGAGGATCGTACGCGTGTCGGCGCTCATCGTACGGATGTCGTTTCCGGCGATGAGCGGCGCGTTCAGCAGCGACCACAGGCTGAAGTGCGCGCGGCCTTCGGTCCCCGTCACCCCGCCGACGCCCACCTCCAGCATGTCCGGGTCGTTCCACCCGCCGGGGCCCGAGTACGCGTCGAGCCCGACCTGCTGGTCCAGGATGCCCGTGATCGAGTTCCAGTTGGCCGCGATGTCGCCGGTGTTACGCCAGGAGTTGCCTACCGGCATCCCCCAGGTCCACACGCTCTCCTGGCCCCAGTTGCACAGGCTGTACACGATCGGACGCCCGGTGGCGGCCAGTGCGTCCCGCATGGCCGTGTACCGCTGCTGCCCGTTCTGGCCCCGGTGATCACCGCAGTTGTCGTACTTCAGGTAGTCGATCCCCCAGGACGCCCACAGGGCCGCGTCCCGTCGCTCGTTGCCCAGGCTGGCCGGGTACCCCGCGCACGTCGTGGTTCCGGCCGAGGAGTAGATGCCGAGCTTGAGTCCCTTGGAGTGGACGTAGTCGGCCACGGCCTTGATGCCGTTGGGGAACTTCTGCGGATCCGGCACCAGGTCACCGTTGGAGTTGCGGTTCTTGGTGGACCAGCAGTCGTCGATGTTGACGTAGGTGTAGCCCGCCGCCGCCATGCCGCTGGAGACCATGGCGTCAGCCGTCTGACGGATCAGGGAGTCGTTGACGTTGCAGCCGAAGCTGTTCCAGTCGTTCCAGCCCATCTGGGGCGTGCGGGCCAGGCCGTTGTCCAGCGCGGCGGCCGGCGACGTCTCACTGCCGATCGCGACGACGGAGCCGGCCGCGAGTACCGCCGCCACTGCTAAGCCAAGGATTCTGCGCATCTGATTCCTCTACCTACCGGGGTGTCGGGGGAGATCTCCGGGCGATCCACCGGGATGTCAGGCGTCAAGAGCGGGTCCAGCGCTGGTTGGCGGCGCCGCCGCAGGACCAGATCTGGAGTTTCACGCCGTTGGCGGTGGAGTAGTTCGGCACGTCCAGGCACTTGTTCGCGCCCACGGCGGTGATGGTGCCGTCGGAGTTGAAGCGCCACTGCTGGTTGGTCTGGCCGTTGCAGTCCCAGATGATGACGTTGGCGCCGTCGGCGGTGCCGGCGCCGTAAACGTCCAGACACTTGCCGCCATAGACCCGCAGCTCACCGCTCGCGGTCGGCGTCCACTGCTGGTTGGCCTGGCCGTTGCAGTCCCAGATCTGCGCCTGCGCGCCGTTCGCCTGCGAGGCGCCGGAGACATCAAGACACCTGCCCGACCCCACACCCCTGATCGCGCCCGCACCAGGTGTGCCGCTCCCCGGCTGGCCGATGCTGCCCGATACCGATTGAAGCGCGCCGTACCAGGCGGCGGCCATCTTGTCGTAACCACCGGCGGTGGGGTGGATGCCGTCGATCAGGTCGGAGGTCGTCAACTTGCTGTGCATGTCGACCAGGTGGACACGTTTGCCACTGTTCACCTTGCTCTGGACGATGCCGGGGATCGCCGCATTGAAAGTGCGGGCGACCGACTCCTGGCCGGAGTTGGACAGCGGGATGATGGTGGCGACGAAGACGTCCGCGTCGGGCACGGCTGTGGTGATGTGGTCGATCAGCGTGGACAGCCGCTGCGGGGCACCGGCCACGTTGTAGTTCTGCAGGACATCGTTGGTGCCGATGTGCAGCAGCACCGTGCGCGGTGTGTACGTACGCAGCCAGCCGGTGATGTTCGCGTCGATCTGGTCGATCCGCCACCCGGGATGACCCTCGTGATCGTGGTCACCCAGGCTGCCCGGCCCGTTGAACTGCGACCCGACGAAGTCGACCGTGTAGCGGCCGGCGGCCAGGCGCTGCCATAACCCGATCCGGTACCCGCCCGGCACCTGCGTGCCCTCGGTGATCGAGTCGCCCAGCGGCATGACCCGCACCCCGCCGTTGGACTCCGCGGCGGCTACCCCCGCCCCCATCGCCGCACCCGCTACCACCAAGGCCACGGCCATCAGCGTGGCGGCGCACCATCGCCCCCACGTACGCATGCTCAATCCCTCGCGGCGGTCAGGAAGCGGATCGAATCGAGTAGCAATGTTCACGCCAACGCACTTGCGCTCCGGCCCACTTGTTGTGGACACGAGGACCTCCTTTTGGTGGATCGGCAACTTGGGATCGTGCTGAGTGGTCGCCGTAACCGGCCCACGGTGGGCACGGTCGGGTGCTGTCCCCTTCGGCATGCCGGCGGCGGCTCCCGATATCGTTGTTAGCGTTAACATTGCTTTGGTCAATCCGGGACTCCTTCCACACCGGCCTGCTGAGGTGGTGGTGTGGCGGAGCAAACATGACGCGAGAAGATCCGTCAAGGGCCCGCTCTCTTCCGCCGCGTGCCGAAGCGGCCTGATCAGAGCTGACCCGGCGCGGTCACACTGTCACGGCGGGCGAGCTGATGAAACGTTCATCCGGCGGCGGCGCGGCATGACCAGGACGCGCCAGCGCACAGGCCTCCTGGGCGCCGACCACCGATCGAACCGATTCGCCTACGTCTTGACATGTTTCGTAGCCGTTTCCACACTGAGTCCGCAAGGCGGCTACCTCCTGCCGGAGTCGGTGGTGAACGGCAGGAGTCCTCGACTGTGACGCGTCCGGCGATGGACCGGTCGTGGATCGCGGCTGCCTCCCCCGATGTCTCATTGGAAGGCCGTGCAACCCGCGGTCCAGGCGGGTTCCAGGTCGGCTCCGGGCGGAAACCGGCCGTCGAGTTCGAGCATCACCATCCCGTGCGCGAATGCCCACACCGCGCGGGCCAGATCCGCGCGGCCGTGCATGGCGCGCAGGACGGGACCGGCGGCCCGCTCCTCGAGCCCTTCGGGCAGCAACAGCCGCGGCAGCGGATTGGTGGTTGTCAGCCGGTAGAGGTGCGGCCGCGCCAATGCGAAGCTCCGGTAGGCGCGTGCGCAGGGCAGCAGCCCGGGCTCGGCGGCCTCGAGCGCCTCGGTCATCTCGGTCAGCCCGATCACGGTCAGCTCCAGCTCGACGGCCGCCTTGTCGGGAAAGTGCTTGTAGAGCGACGGCGCCCGGATGCCGACGCGCTCGGCGATGCTCCGCATGGACATCGCCTCGCGGCCGTCGGCCTCCAGCAGCTCCAACGCGGCCACGACGATCTGCTCGCGGCGGTCAACCACGCCGCACCACCCGTCCGACTACGAGCCGCGTCGCCCAGCCGAGCCCGGCGGTGAACAGCGGCGGCCAGCCGATCGGTGAGAGGGAGTAGCCGACCAGGATCACGACCGGAATCCAGCCGGAGTTCGCGACCGCGACGATCCAGCGCCGCCCGCCCGCGACCTTGCCGGACAGATCCGGCAGCAGGAAGAACGCCACCGCCGCCGCCGTGGTCGGCAGCCCGTACTTCGCCGACTCGAACACGGCGAACGCTCCGAGGAATCCGGCGAGCAGCACCCACCCCGCCCAGCGCACCCACGTGCCCCATCCCCAGCCCCGCATGGCCTCAACGCTCATGACGTCTCCCTTCGCAATGGCTAACGGCGTTAGCTGATATCGAGAGCATAAGCTAACACCGTTAGCCTTTCTAGAGTCGGGCAGCCGCTCGCCGAGGCACGGCAGGCGGTCACGGTCCTGGCTGAGCGGGCGCGGCGTGCGCACCGCAGGCGGATATGGATCTCGCAGAAGACCATCTTCGTCGCCCGCTACCTGCGGTTGCGTGAGCTGCAGCGGGAGATCCAGGAAAGGCTCAACGTCGTGGAGTCCTCCAACGAAGCAAACTCCGGCCCTCGGTGAGGGTGCCGGTCTTGTCGGTGGCGAGGACGGTCACCGCGCCGAGGCTCTCCACGGCGGGCAGCCGGCGGACGAGCGCGTTACGCGCGGCCATCCGGCGGGCTCCCAAGGCCAGGCTCAGGGTCACGACCGCGGGCAGGGATTCGGGTACGGCCGCGACCACCAGGCTGATCGCGGTCACCACCATCAGCTCGGCCGGCTGCCCGCGGACCAGTCCCAGCGCCAGCACCAGCGCGGACAGCGCCACCGCGACCCGGGCCAGCAGGCGGCCGACCCCCACCAGGCGCCGCTGCAACGGCGTCAGACCGGCCCCCTTGACCATCATGGAGGCGATCCGGCCGCTCGCGCTCGCCGCCCCTACGGCGGTGACCACTGCCCGGCCACGCCCCCGTACCACGACGATGCCCGAGGAGACCGGATCGTCGCCGGTCTTGTCCACCGGCACCGACTCTCCCGTCAAGGACGACTCGTCCACGAGCAATGCCGCCGACTCCACCACCGTGGCGTCGGCCACGACGATGTCACCTTCGGCCACGACCAGCAGGTCTCCCACGACGACGCCGGCCGCCGGGACCTCCGTCTGGGAGCCGTCGCGGATCACGCGCGCCACCGGCGCCGTGAGCTGTGACAACGCGGTGATCCCCCGGTCGGCGCGGACCTCCTGCGCCACGCCGACGGAGGTGTTGACGACGATCACGAGCATGATCACGGCGGTGTCGGTCCAGTCGCCGGTGACGATGGTCAATACCGCCGCCACGAGCAGGACGATGATCAGTGGATCGCGAAGCTGGGCGGCGACCCGTCGCCACAGCGGGACGGGTGGCTTCTGCGGGAGCGTGTTGGGCCCACCCTGCTCCAGGCGCGCCGCCGCCTCCGCAGATGACAGTCCGGAGCGTGTGGGGATCACCACGTCTTCCTCCTTGATCCGCGGTCGGCCAAGGCGCCGCATCGTCTCGCCTACCTGTTTTCGCAGGAAACGAACCCGGAGCCCAGGGACGAAGGGCCCGCCCGGCAAGGCCGGACGGCAGGCGTAGCCGTAGGCGCGAGGTGGAGCGCAGAGGCGGCGCCGAGAAGCTCATACGCCACGAACCGGCAGGGTCAGCGCTTTCCGTCACGGAGCGCCAAGGCGAAGGGACTGCTCACCACTCTCGACGCTGCGGGGATCGAGGAAGCTCTCCGCCATGCCGAGCACCGCCTGGGCGATGAAGGATGAGGCGGTCCTTGGGGGCCCTGTCCCGTACTACGCCGGACCAGCTCTCATCCCACGCGCGTCCTGCTGAAATGGTCGGTGAACCAACGGAGGCCACGTACCGGTTACGAGGACTGTACCGGCTGCTACCACTACCGCGCACGAAGATCACTATCCCTTTCCACGCACCGTGCCCTCGGCGGTAGGCGGTGCGGCCCGTTGCAGCAGTTCGACCACCTGCTCGTCGGTGTTCTGGGTGGAGTCGGTGTACCAGGAGCCAATGGCCCACAGAGTGGGAGGCGTCTCCAAGCGGGTCACCTCGTCGGCGTCCTCGCGCAGACCCTCAATCGTGTCCGGCGTTCCGACAGGGACCGCCAAGATCACTCGCGCGGCCCCGCGCGCACGAGCCACCTGGCAGGCGGCCCGAGCGGTACTGCCCGTGGCGATCCCATCGTCAACCAGGATCACCGTACGACCCGCAAGGTCGATCGGTGCGCGATCGCCGCGAAAGCGGCGAGCACGGCGCGACGCCTCGGCCTGCTCGCGCTTCTCCACTTCGGACATCTCCTCATGCGTCACATCCGCCAATCGGACGACATCCGCATTGATCACGCGTACGCCGCCCTCTCCGACCGCGCCGAATCCCAGCTCGGGCTGGAAAGGCACTCCCAGCTTGCGGGGATCGCCCTTGGGCGGCAGTACCTGGCCGGGGTCACCATCATCATGGTCAGCGGGGAACTCGACCTGGCGACTGCCGATGAGCTGGAGGAGTTTGTACGCCGAGTCCACCGAGCCGGCGATCAAGTCGTCATGGACTGCACCGGGTTGAACGCGTTGCTGCGCCTACGGCAGGAGATCAGCCGTGATGGCGGCACCCTTCGGCTGGTCGGCCTACAGCGTGAGCCCATTCGTGTCCTGCGGCTCAGCGGAATGGACCGGTGGTTGCCGACGCACGACAGCCTTGAGCAGGCGCTCACCGCGGCCACTGGGCGCAGGCACCGGGGCACGCCAGGCGGCCTCATCAGCAGCACCTGACGGCCCTCACGTCGCGGTGGTGCCACGGCCGGCCACAAGGCTGAACGGTCCTGCCCCAGCTCGCTCGAGAAGGAGCGGGGCGTCAGGGCGTCCGTCGAGAATCGCCGGTATGGCCCACACCGAGCCGTCTGCGCCGACCAGATCAGGCCGAACGGGCCGGGGTTAAAGGTCTTTCGCCCCTGAGGGGATCAGCCGGCGGGAGGGAGGATGGACATTGCCCGCGAGGCGGGCGAGGGAGTCACTCGCTCCGCGGGTCTGACAGGTTTCGTCTCCAGACCCTCATGAGGAGCCCGGATGGAGCTCGTCGAGGAAACCTCCCATCGATTCCGCGTCGACAGGCATGGGGCCATGCGAGTGCCCGGGATCGTGTTCACCTCCCGCGCACTGCTGCCTGAGGACGAGGCGCTCCAGCAGGTGATCAACGTGGCGACCCTGCCGGAGATCGTCGGCGCCTCGTACGGGATGCCCGATCTCCACTGGGGGTACGGCTTCCCGATCGGCGGCGTGGCGGCCACCGATGTGGCAGCGGGTGGTGTCGTCTCGCCTGGTGGGGTCGGGTTCGACATCTCCTGTGGGGTGCGGCTGCTGGCCGCGGACGTGGACAGTGAAGGGCTGCGCCGCGACCGGCTGATGGATCTCCTCGACGTCACGATCCCGCGGGGCCCGAGCAGGGATGCGGTCTGGCAGTCGCCCGGCCGTGCCCGGCTCGAGAACATCCTGTACGGCGGCGCCCGCTACGCCGTCGAGCAGGGCCACGGCGTCGCCCGCGATCTGGAGCGCTGCGAGGACCGCGGAGCGGTCGCCGACGCCGATGCCTCTCACGTGAGCACGCGGGCCATGGAACGCGGCCAGGGTCAGGTGGGCAGCCTGGGCTCGGGCAACCACTTCCTGGAAGTGCAGGCGGTCGACCAGGTCTACGACGAGAAGGCGGCAGCCGCCTTCGGGCTGCGCGCCGGCCAGGTGTGCGTGATGATCCACTGCGGATCGCGCGGGCTCGGGCACCAGATATGCACCGACCACGTCCGCGCGATGGAGGTGGCCATGCCCCGATATGGCATCGAGGTTCCGGATCGGCAGCTCGCCTGCGCGCCGGTCGGCTCGCCCCAGGGCCGGGCGTACCTGGGGGCGATGGCCGCTGCCGCCAACTATGGCCGGGCCAACCGTCAGCTGCTCGGCCAGGCGGTGAGGCGCGCGTTCGCCGAGGTCACCGGCGCGGAACTGGAGTTGGTGTACGACGTCTCGCACAATCTCGCCAAGATCGAGAAGCACGACGGCAGGCTGCTGTGCGTGCACCGCAAGGGCGCCACCCTCGCCCTGCCGCCCGGCCATCCAGATCTGCCCGCCGACCTGGCGGCCGTCGGGCAGCCGGTGCTGATTCCCGGGACCATGGGCACGGCGTCATACGTGCTGGTCGGCGTCCCCGGCGGCGAGGCGTTCCATTCCACCTGCCACGGCGCCGGCCGTACCCAGAGCCGCCACCGGGCGGCGCGCTCCATCAGCGGCCGTGAACTGCGCGATCGGCTGGAGGCCCGCGGCATCGCCGTGCGCGGCTCCACCTGGCGCGGCCTGGCCGAGGAGGCCCCGGCCGCGTACAAGGACGTCGACGAGGTGGTGACCGCCGCCGAGTGCGCGGGATTGTGCCGCAAGGTGGCCAGGCTGGTGCCGCTGGGCGTGGTCAAGGGGTGAGAGATGGCCCGCGGGCATCGTACGCTGCCGCACACGGCCGACACCCGCATCCAGGCCTGGGCGCCGACGGTCATGGAGTGCATCGCCGAGGCGGTCCTCGCCATGAGCGACAGCTTCCTGGACACGGCAGGTGGGGTCGCGTACGCCGAGCGGCGCGTGCGCCTCGCGCCGGGCCGCCCGGAAGATCGGCTCGTCGCCGCGCTCGATGAGGTGATCTACCGGATGGACACCACCGGTCAGGTGCCCATCCGCGCCACGCCGGAGGAGGACGGGCTGCTGCTGGCGACGGCAGAGGTCGAGACGATGGCGCAGACCGGGGCGGTTCCCAAGGCGGTCACCCTGCACCGGCTGGCTTTCGAGCAGCGCGGGGACCAATGGATGTGCACGGTCACCCTTGACGTGTGACCGCCGGCCGACGCTCGGGTCCTGCCGCCGGAGTCGGCATGCCGAATGGGGGAAGAGCGTCCCTTGAGGGGAGAGGACCAACGGAGGTGCATGATGAAGGCTGTTGTTGGAGACAAGCTGGTCATCGAGGGCCGTCACGAGAGTGATCCGCGCCGGGTCGGCGTCATCACCGAGGTGGAGCACACGGACGGCTCGCCGCCCTACATGGTGCACTGGTTCGACTCAGAGCACGACACCCTGGTGTTCCCAGGGCCCGATGCGAGGGTCGAGCACGTGAACGCATGAGGCACCCCAGAGAGTTCGTCGAACGATTTTTACATCTTCCGGCGACACGCCTGCCCATGCTCGGACCAGCACGGGTAGGGGGAAATGAGAGCGCTTCGTACCCTGTTGGGGAGGCGAGCGATGGATATAGGCGAAACCGGAGTGAAAGCCCGGGACGTGATGCACGAGGGGGTCCAGTGCATCGGCGAACACGAGAGTTTGCGCGTCGCCTCGCAGATGATGTGCGATCTCGGCGTCGGCGCGCTGCCCATCTGCGGGGACGACGACCGGCTCAAGGGCATCGTCACTGACCGGGACATCGTGGTCCAGTGCTGCGCCCACGGCGGGGACATCGACCAGACCACCGCCGGGGAGCTGGCTCGTGGGCTGGTATGGGTGGATGCCGATGCCAGCATCGAGGAGGCGCTGTTCAAGATGGAGCAGAACCACGTCAAGCGCCTGCCCGTGATCGAAAGTCACCGCCTTGCCGGCATCATCAGCGAGGCCGATCTCGCGAAAGAACTGCCCGACAACAAGCTTGCCGAGTTCGTTCATCGCGTTTACGCACTCGACTGACACGCCGGCCTGATACTCCGCTGCCGGCGGGGTGGTGGACCGCGATGACTCCGCAGCGAGCCGGCCTCGGTGACGGCGGAGCGGTTCCAGGTGCTTGCTTCGGTCAGGACGTGGCGCCTGATCGTGGTCGATCCGCACACGGTCGCGCTGGAGGCCATCTGCGCTGTCGAAGTGGAGATGCTGACCGCCGTGCCGTTGCTCGCCCGGGAACTTGGTACGGGATCACTCGGTGTGCAGGAGCCGCGGGACGGGATCGTGATGGTCGCGCCCGACCCGGGCGCGACCAAGCCGGCCGAGCATTACGGCGCGTTGCCGTCGTGTCCCGTGGCGGTGTTTGTGTGACTGGGCCGAAATCGGCCTCGGTCGGCACGAGGGTCGCGTGCTTCCTGCCTGTGATGGCTGGCAGCCCGTGCTGTGCCGCGCCGTCGGCCAGCGGATCGGTCGCGGTCAGCGAAGGCCGCCGCTCTCCTGGGTTGCGATGAAGTCGAGCACCGCCCGCGAGAAGGCTTCCGGGTACTGGAACAGTGAGCCGTGGCCCGAGTCGGGGTAGATGATGAGCTGTGCGTTGGGGATCTTCTGGGCCATCAGGAACGCGTTCGCCGGCGGGACCATCGCGTCCCGGATGCCGTTGACGATGAGCGTGGGCTGCTTGATGTTGTGCAGTTCGCCCAGTGTCGAGCCCTTGCCCGCCCACCAGTCGTTGACCGCCTTGCGGAGCGCGACCCCGGCCTCGTCGGTGACATTGGCTCGCTCGGGTCGCTCAGGCGTGTAGATGCGCCCCAGGTAGTTCGCGGTGGCGGCCTTGCCGGTTTCGGAACTGCTGAACCACATCGCCTCGTACGTCTCCTGCGGGCTGCGGGCCATCTTGGTCCACTCCTCGACCTCGGGGCCCTGGAGCACCGCTCCTTCGCCGCCGCCTCCGCCCGTGCCGACAAGGATCAGGTAGCGCACGAGGTCCGGCCGCGTGAGCGTCAGGCGTTCCGCGATGTAGCCGCCCATCGAGAATCCCAGCAGGTCCGCCTGGGAGATGCCGAGCTCTTCAATGAGGTGAATCGCCGTGCCGGCCATCTCCGCGATATCAGCCCCGACCTTGCCGTCGGAGAATCCGACGCCCGCGTTGTCGAAGACGATGACGTGGCGTTGGGCGGCGAGTCGCTCGATGACCACAGGATCCCAGTCATCGATGCTGCCGACGAAACGACTGAACAGGACGAGCGGCACGCCGGTGCGGTCCCCGAACTCCCGGTACGCGAGGCGCGTGCCTTCGACCTCGACATACTGGATGGGAGTATCTGCATAAAGCGTGGACATGTCAGGCCTTCCAGGAGCACGCGACGCGCCCCCACGCCATGTTGAAAAATCGATCGCCATCTGAATGGTAACGATTCCAGGGATCGCCGCTTCCGGGTGATTCAGCTCATGGTGACATTTTCAATCTCGATCCCGATCGACCAATTCTCCGAAGCGGAATTATCCGGATTCCTCCGATGGACTCGCCGTCGAGTTGGGAAAATGATTCCGTGAAAATCCTTGTATTCGCCGACGTACTGAGCAACAGCAACGCCGACATTCACATCCACGTTGTAGTCGAGGCGTCGGAGCATACCGTTTTCAGCGAAGTAGAAGGTCTGCTCCGAACTGTGCGCGGCAATGCTGTCGGGGTACTTGACGTGCAGTCGCCGCCACGCCTCACCGCTCTCCTCCCACCGCGCTCCCTCGCGCGACTCCATCCCCGGATACGTGAAGAGGAATGGCGTGGTCAGGTAGTTCCACATGGCGTACCCGAGGAAGTAGCCCACCTGAAGGGACTCCCACGGCGATGCCAGGTCGTACCCGCCGTAAGTGGAGCGGATTCCGGTCCGGCTCTCCAGGGTGCCGCCGTCCTCCGCCACCAGCGAGACCTGGTCCTCACTACGATCGAAGATCATATCCTGGCCTGGGGCCGCCCAAGGAGAAAACCGTATCCGCTCCTGACGCGTCTCGGCGGTGAGCTTCGCATGAAAAGGCTCATCCGAGAACCCTCTGACTTTCCAGAAGGGGCCGTGGAATTGCGCATCAACGCTCAGTTCGCCGATCTGCGACCAGCGCTCCAAGCCACCGTGGGCCGTGAGGACATGATTCAGCAGGTCGTTCATCCCACCCCCGCGTGGATTGCGACGTCTCATTATCAGCGGCCAGGGGAAAATCAGCATGCCGCAGATCTGCGAGGGCATACAGCATGATTCTCCGCCGCTCTTGGGCCAGCCCAACCTACCCCTATGCGTCTGCCGTAAACCCCATCTACGCAGCTAAAGCCGCATGTGAGTACTCATAGGGGACCCCCCGAGCCGGTCTCGTCGGCATATGTTCAGCGCGATGACTCGCTCGGGACTCGTGATCGGATCCGGAACGGGACGCAGATGGCGTTCGTTCCACAGCAGGCATCGGTCGAGGAGATCGCGGCGGCACGATTGCACCCAACGTCTGCCGCATATCATCGAGGGCACCCCGCGTAGAGGTGACCGAGTCGGGCTTCCGTGGAAATCCCATCGCGGCGCTGTGCGAGACTTCCGCTCGTGCCGACCTGGTCGTCGTGGGCTCGCGGGGCCGGGGGGTGATCCGCTCAGCCATGCTCGGCTCGGTCAGCCACGGTGTCCTGCACTACGCATCCTGCCCGGTCGCCGTCGTACGGCCACGTGTCCGAGCCGACCGAACACGTTCGGGGGTCGTTGCTTTACTCAATGGAGCCGGTGGTCAGAGTTCCCGGGCTGCACACGGCAAAGACCTGTGAGGCGCTCTCCCTTCGCCGGTATGGTCCGGATCAGGTGGCTAGGGGTCGCCGGTCAGTCTTTCGGCTTTCCGACCTCTCAGCCCTTCCCTTGATCCTCCATCGAGGCTCTCAGGTCGGACTCCCTCGCTCGTCTCACAGGCCTAATACCAACTTCCCGCCGTCCGGTTCGTCTCGCTAGGGACGGAAGTCCTTCTCTTTGAGGACCAATGGCCCTGGCGCCGCGGCCCAAGCCCGGGTCGGCCGGGAACGCCTCAGGGACGGTAAGGCACCCGCCGATCTGGGCATCAGGGCTGGCGATCTGGGTTTTCCGGAGAGGACTTCCACGTCGTTCTCTCCGATCTCGAGCGGGATCGCCGTACGTCAGCGCGTTCTTCGGATCGGTCAGCCATGCCCTAGTCCAGTACGCCAAGGGCCCGCTGGTCGTGATCGCCGTGGCGGACAAAGCCTGATCTTCGACTCTCGCTGTACGCCGTGTGAGATGTAACGGGCTACCCGTCAGGTTTGCGGCGGCGCCACCGCGCGCTCGCCTCCGCCCAGGAGGCGTCCCACGCCGCGTACCGCCCTCTGTCGAGCAACCCTCTGAAGGCCCGGAAGGCCAACGACAGGGTAGCCGCTGATCCCACGACGACCAGGAAGGCCGCGACCGTGGCGCCCGTCAGTGTTTCCGCGTGGCTCGTCGGAGGAGTGGTCAACTCGCCGTGACCGTCGATCCATACCTTTACGGACGTACCCGCTCTGGTGCCCGCGGGCACGGCCACCTCGCCCATCTTCCAGTGACCGGACGGAGCCATCCACCGCGCGGGAGCGTGTGATCCCGGCTCCGCGCCATCCTCGCCACTTCCGGTAGGAAGGGTGTACGGCGCATCCCGGGCCAGAGTCGCCGTCACTGACTGGCGGATGCCCTGGCCGGCTCGCTCGGCCTGCAGACCTCTCTCATAGATCGCCCGCCCCACGACGACGGCCGGCCAGACGCTGAGCAGCAGCAGAATCAACGTGGCGGCCACACCTGCCGCTTCCAGCCGATCGGAGCGACGACGCAGCGGATTCCGTCCCAGCCAGTACCGGCGCACTCGAAGCAACACCCACTGACTCGCGCGCCTCATCACGCACCTCCCCCTATTTTTCAGCCTCCGGCGATGCAACGGTTCACGACAGGGGCATATGACCCGACCTCAGCGGGCCCTTGGACCTCCTGTTCACAAGGGAGATCTGGCCTCAGCTCACCGAAGGCGAACGACTCCGGGTGAACGGCCAGCCTTGAGGATCTTTGCCGTGGTTTTGCCACGCTTCGGGCAGAGGGCCCGTACGACGTCCTCAACGGCCAGCGAAAGGCGCAACCATGAACGACGTCATCGTCGTGGGGACTGACGACTCGCCGGGCGCCGACACCGCCATCGCTTGGGCTGCTGCCGATGCCACGCGCAAAAGGCTCCGGCTTGAGCTCGTACATGTGATCGAACACGGCTCCTACGAACTTCCGCGTTTCCCGATCCCTGGTCTGCTGGAGGGCCTCAGGGAGGCCGCCGAGGCCATGCTGGAGAAGAAGGCCCAGGCTGTCATGGCCCGCTGGCCCGGCATCGAGGTCGCCACCAAGGTGAAGATCGGATCGCCGGTGGCCGAGCTGCGGGCGCAGGCGGAGCCGGCCGCCGAACTGGTGGTCGGCTCGCGCGGCCGGGGCAGATTCGCCAGCGCGTTGCTCGGCTCGGTCAGCCTGCGATTGGCGGGCCACGCCCACGGCACGATCGTCGTCGTACGCTCGATCGCGGCTGACCATGGGCGGCTCGTGGTAGGTCTGGACGAGACCGACTCCTCAGAGCCTGCCCTGGCCCACGCCTTCAACGAAGCGTCCCTGCGCGGAGTGCCGCTGCACGTCCTCTACGCCTACGCCGTCCCCATTCACGCGGTCACGCTCGACCTGGACCGGCTGCAACGAGCCCAGTACGACTTCGTCCACGATCGGCTCACCCCTTGGCGGGCCGAACACCCTGAGGTCGACGCGATCGCGGATATCACCTCCGTACATCCGGTCGCGGCGCTCACTGAGGCGTCCAAAGACGCGGACCTGCTCGTGGTGGGCAACCGCGGGCGTGGGATAGCGGTGCTCGGCTCGGTCAGCCACGGCGTGCTGCACCACGCTCAGTGCCCGGTCGCCGTGGTCCGCCGCCGTGGCGACGATCAACCTGGCCACTGACCCCTCTTTGTTGAGTGGTTCGCCGACGCCGGCGATGAACCAGGCCCCCACGCCATGAACGGCGGCTCGTGACCGCTATCAGGTGCTTGGCGGCAGCGGTTCGACGACGCTACGGGAGCTGGGCCGGTGATCGGGCGGCTCTACGCCGACGCGATCGCCGGAGCCACTACCGAGATCGAGTACGTCGACGGCACTCGCGTTGTGCTGGAGACCGCCCGCTGGTTCGAGTGCGCCGTGGCCCGCACGTCGGTGACTGGTTCGGGTGGGCGATCGGGTGAGCCAGACGGCGCAGCCGTCCATCACCTCGTCCCGTGGCTGCCGCAGTGCGGCGAGCCTGCTGGCCGAAGAGCAGGTACGGTCCGAAACTGCCCACGGAGGCACCTGGCCCGCATCGAAGGGAACCGTCGTGATGACAGTCAACGGAGCGCCTGCCCGGTATGACGATCTGCGGGCGCTGTTCATCAACTGCACCCTCAAGAAGAGCCCCGAGCGCAGCCATACCCAGGGCCTGATCGATCTCAGCGCGCACATCATGGACACGCAGGGTGTAAGCGTCGAGCAGTTGCGGGCGATCGACCACGACATCGCCACCGGTGTGTGGCCGGACATGACCGAGCACGGCTGGGAGAGCGACGAGTGGCCCGCCCTCTACCAGCGGGTGCTCGCCGCCGACATCCTGGTCATCGCCGGGCCGATCTGGCTGGGCGACAACAGTTCGGTGACCAAGAAGATCATCGAACGGCTGTACGCCTGCTCCAGCCTGCTCAACCGGGCCGGCCAGTACGCCTACTACGGGCGGGTGGGCGGCTGCCTGATCACCGGCAACGAGGACGGCGTCAAGCACTGCGCCATGAACGTGCTCTACAGCCTGCAGCACCTGGGCTACACCATCCCGCCGCAGGCCGATGCCGGCTGGGTGGGCGCCGCCGGACCCGGACCGTCCTACCTCGACCCGGGCTCGGGTGGGCCGGAGAACGACTTCACCAACCGCAACACCACCTTCATGACCTGGAACCTGCTGCACCTGGCACGCATGCTCAAGGACGCCGGCGGCATCCCGGCCCACGGCAACCAGCGCTCGGAATGGGACGCCGGATGCCGCTTCGACTTCGACAACCCCGAGCACCGATAGAGGCGATTCGGCTGGGTACGCAGGCTCCGGTGGAGGCGCTCAACGGCGGTTGGGCCGTAGCTCCCGCAAACGACCGACGCCCTCCGGCTGGGCCCACCGTTCGGCCCGGCAGTCCGCCGACGTTGGTGGCGGTCGTCCTTGATGTCGCTGAAGAGGGCCTCGGTGAAGAATCTCCAGGACTGTGCCCTGTTGCCCGCTCGGGCCGGAACCACTCGCACCCCGGGGTGGCGAACGTCAGCGGCAGCCAGTCGGGCAGGTTGACGATGTCCTCGTTGGTCACGGTGCGTCCGGCAACCTCGGAGTCGAGGCGGTCGTAGCAGCCCGCCACGTACGTGCCAGGCGTGCGCGACTCGCCGTCCGGGGTGGCGCCCCGGGTGGCGAACCTGCCGTTGCCGAGCGTGCACAACGCCTCCCTCAGTCCCTCTCGACCGAGATCGAAGCCGTCGTACACGATCTCCCAGGCGGGGCCGATGCCGCCCATATCCAGGACGCTGCCCACACAAGCCCTGTCCAGCCCTCTCCGGACGCCCTGCCCCCGTGACCCCAAGAAGCAAGGACGTCTCTGATGCCACCGTGCCGAGCGGCAGCTTCCGCCAACTGGACCCAGATCGGACATGCCCTGTCCACGGTGGGCGAGAAGGTCAGCGACCACCCGCAGACTCGTGCTTGCCGGGTGTCGGTCTTGTGAGTCGAGCGCTCCACCACGGAACAGCGACGGAACACCGCTCTTCCGAGCGGCACCGCCTACGTGCGCGACCCGGCTTCGCGCATGATCACTTAACCGGGTTCCGCACGTTGACTGCCTACTTGAGGAGCTGGCGGGCCATCACCAGGCGCTGGATCTGGTTGGTGCCCTCGTAGATCTGGGTGATCTTGGCGTCGCGCATCATCCGCTCGACCGGATAGTCCCGCGTGTAGCCGTACCCCCCGAGCAGTTGGACGGCGTCCGTGGTGATCTCCATGGCGGCGTCCGAGGCCGCGCACTTGGCCGCGCTGGAGAAGAAGGTCAGCTCCTTCACCGGAGTCCCGCGCATGGCCGTCTCGGACATGCCCGCGGCCGTGTACGTGAGCTGCCGGGCCGCCTCCAGCTTCATGGCCATGTCGGCGATCATGAACTGCAGGCCCTGGAAGTCGGCGATCGGGCGACCGAACTGGCGGCGTTCCTTGACGTAGCCGATCGCGTAGTCGAGGGCGCCCTGTGCGATGCCGAGGGCCTGGGCGGCGATGGTGACGCGGGTGTGGTCGAGGGTGGCCAGGGCGGTCTTGAAGCCGGTGCCCGGCTCGCCGATCATGCGCCAGGCCGGGATGCGGACGTCCTCCAGGATCACCTGGCGAGTCGGTGAGGCCTTGATGCCGAGCTTCTTCTCCTTGGGGCCGAAGGAGACGCCCTCGTCGGACTTCTCCACGACGAAGGCGGAGATGCCGCGCGCGCCGGCCGAGGGGTCCGTCACCGCCATCACCGTGTAGTACTCGGACACGCCGGCGTTGGTGATCCACATCTTGGTGCCGTTGAGGACGTAGTCGTCGCCGTCCCGGACCGCCCGGGTCTTCATCGACGCCGCGTCCGAGCCCGCCTCCGCCTCGCTCAGCGCGTACGAGAACATGGCCTCGCCACTGGCCACCGAGGACAGGTAGCGGGACTTGAGCTCCTCCGACGCCGACAGCAGGAGCGGGACCGTGCCGAGCTTGTTGACGGCCGGGATGAGCGAGGACGAGGCGCACGCCCGCGCCACCTCCTCGATGACGATCACCGTGGCCAGCGCGTCCGCCCCCGCGCCCCCGTACTGCTCAGGGATGTGTACGGCGTGGAAGTCGGCCGCCACGAGGTCCTTGTAGACCTCCCAGGGGAACTCCTCGCTCTCGTCCGCGGCGGCGGCCTGCGGGGCGATCTTCTCCTCGGCGAGGGCCCTGATCGCCTCGCGGAGCATGGGGTACTCCTCCGCCACGTCGTGCAGGTGGCCGGCCAGGCTCATACGCTTCTCCCAACTCAAGGACAGGCACTCAGTGACTTAAGATAAGGCACTGAGTGACATGACGCCAGAGCAGGTGTACGGTGAAGCCCCCCGTTGGCGGATGGAAGGGAGCAGATGTCCGCGAGGCGAGACGCGCGCCGGGAGTTGATGTCCGCGGCCATCAGCATGTCGCTCGAGGCCGGGTTCGACGCGACCACGGTGGACGAGATCGCCAAGGCCGCCGGAGTGGCCAGGCGGACGTTCTTCCGGCACTTCCGCACGAAGGAGGACGCGATCCTCCCCGACCACGACGCGTGCCTGGGGCGGGTGACGGAGTTCCTGGAGTCGGCCTCCCCGCTGCGCTCGCCGCTCCTCGTGATCGCGGACGCCGCCGGGATCGTCCTGGACATGTACGCCGAGGACCCGGAGACCGCCGTCAAGCGGTACGAGCTGACGCGTCGGGTGCCGGCGCTGCGCGAGTGGGAGATCGCCGCCACCAGCCGCTACCAGCGGGCCTTCGTCGGCTACATGAACGGCCGCCGCGCGAAGGACGAAAGGCCGGAGTTCCGGCTGCGCCACGAGGTCGCCTCCGCCGCCGTGGTGGCCGCGCACAACCACGTGCTGCGCGGCTGGCTGCGCTCCGCCGGCCACGGGGACGTACGCGCGCGGCTCGCGGCGGCGATCTCGGAGGTGACCAAGGCCCTCGGCCCCTGGGTGGACGGCCTCGAGGCCGAGGCCGTCGCGGACGAGGTCATGGTCGTCCTCACCACCCGCCGCACGCCGCTGTGGAAGATCGCCGAGGAGATCGAGGCCGTCACCGGCCGCCCCGACGACCCCGCTACTCGATGACCAGGTTGACGGGGATGTTGCCGCGGGTGGCGTTGGAGTAGGGGCACACCTGGTGGGTGGCCTCGACGAGCTCCCTGGCCGCCTCCGGCGCGATGGAGTCGGGCAGCTCGACCCGGAGCGTGGCCTCGAGCTGGAAACCGCCCTTGCCGTTGGGCGACAGGCCGATCTCGGCCGTGACCGACGCGTCCGAGACGTCGAGCTTCTGCTGCGCGCCCACCAGCCGCATCGCCGAGGCGAAGCAGGCGGCGTAGCCGGCGGCGAAGAGCTGCTCGGGGTTGGTGCCCTCGCCGTCGCCGCCCAGCTCCTTCTGCATGGCCAGCTTGACGTCCAGCTTTCCGTCCGAGGAGACCGCGCGGGCGTCGCGTCCGGCGGAGGTGGCGATGGCGGTGTAGATGCTCATGTCGTTGCCCTTCGTTAGACAGACCTGTCTGTCTGCCGCTAAGCATGAGAATAGACAGGTCTGTCTGGTACCGTCAACTCGTGAGCGCAGAAACGTTGGAGGGCCGTCGCCCCAGCCCGGCGCGCGAGCGCGTCCTCGAGACCGCGACGCGCCTGTTCTACACGGACGGCGTCCACTCGGTCGGGATCGACCGGATCATCGCCGAGGCGGGCGTCGCCAAGGCGACCTTCTACCACCACTTCCCGGGCAAGGACGACCTCGTCCGCGCCTACGTGGTCCAGCAGACCTCGCTGCAGCGCACCCTGGTCACGACCCTGCGGGCCACCTCGCCGCGCGAGAAGCTGCTGGAGATGTTCGCCTACATGTGCGAGTTCGGCGCGGGCACCAGCTATCGCGGCTGCCCGTTCGTCAACACGGCGGCCGAGTATCCCGACCCCGCCCACCCCGTACGGCAGGCCATCAGCGAATATCGCCGCTGGGTCCGCGACCTCTACCGCGACCTCCTGGCCGCCGACGGCCACCCCGACCCGGAGCGGACCGCCGACATCGTCCTGCTGCTCAGGGACGGGCTCGTGGTCGGCTTCGACCTCGACGATCCCGCCACGGTCCGCGCCGCCGTCCAGGAGGCTCTCACCAGGGTGCTGGCCACCTGAGCCTCCCGGCCGGCGGGCTCAGGGCTCAGCCGGCGAGCAGGTTCGCCGTGGGGATGATCTGCCGCTGTACGGTGGGGCTGGACCAGTGGAGCTGGGCGATAGCGTCGTAGCCGCTGTCGTAGAACTCCATCTTGATGTCGTGCGCCCCGGCGCTCAGCGCGATCTGGCCGCTGTCGTCGCGCTTGGAGTGGTCCGTCCAGTTGTCCACGAGGAGCGTGCCGTCCACCCAGAGCCGCACGCCGTCGTCGCTCGTGGTGATGAACGTGTACGTCTCGGCGCGCTCGGCGATCACCTTGCCGGTCCACCGCACGCTGAACGTGTCGGCGGACACGGCCGGGTCGGGGGCGTTCGCGCCCCAGTCGAAGTCCACCGCCGGGTCGATCCGGGTCAGCTTGGGCGCGGTCAGGTCGGCGTTGTCGAAGTAGGTCGCCGACAGGCCCTGCTGGTCGATGACCAGGGTCGTGGCCGAGCGCGCGGGGAGCGTGAGCGCCGCGGCGCCGCCCGCGACGGCGGCCGTGCCGGTGCGGTGCGGGGCCCACGCGTCGGAGGTGCTCTGCCAGATCGCGGCCGTGCCCGCCGTCAGGCCGGTGAACGCGAGCCTGGTCTCCAGCGGCTGGGCGCCGACGTTGACCAGGACGACGTTCTTGGACCCGTCCGAGGCGAACGCGTACAGCTGGTCGGTGTCGGCCGTCGCCTGCACCATGGTCGTGCCGAACGGGCGGAACAGGCCCTCGCCGGTGAACATGCCGATGCCGTGGTAGATGGGCAGCGGCTCGCTGCGCGGGATGCCGCCCTCGCCCTTCGTGCTGGTCAGGCCGAGCTGGCCGTTCTTGTCGCCGTACTGGTAGGCGGCGGCTCCGGCGTGCAGGATCTGGCCCAGCGCCGCCGCGCCCCAGAGCGTGTTGAAGTGGGTCAGCGTACGGTGGCCGTCGGGGTCGTCGAAGTCGGAGTTGAACTCGCCGATCTGGAGGTCGATCTTGCGGCCGAGCACGGACTCGGCCAGCGCGCCGACCTCCTTCAGGTCCGTCTCGTAGCTGCGGATGGCGGCGCCCAGGAGGTCCTCGTCGCTGATCGGGTCCGTGCCGTTGCCGTAGTCGTGGTAGTCGAGGAAGTCGACCCGGTCCCGTGAGCCCTCCAGGAACGTCCTGATGTACGACAGGTCGTTCCAGGCCGTGGCGGGGCCGCCGACGCGGACCGCGGAGTCCACGGCGTCGAGGGCGTCGGTGATCAGGTTGAAGCGCCGGCTGTACTCAGATGCCGACATTTCCGGCTTTTCTGGGGTGCAGGTGCAGTTGAGTTCGTTGCCCAGAATGAAGCGGCGCACCGGCGTGCCCGAGGCGGCGAAGTGCCGGTAGAGGGCGACCGCGTCGTCCCGGTTCACCTCGGCGGTCTGGCGGCCGTCCACCTGCAGGATGACGACCGGCTCGGCGCCCAGGTCGCGGATGGCCGCGATCCAGGCGTCGCTCGTGATGGTCGTGTCGCATTTGTACCCGCCGCACACGATCGGGCTGGAGTGGTCGCCTGGCTCCTGGTAGTGCAGCTCTATGCGCATCCGGCCCGCTTTGAGGTTGCGCAGGTTTTCGCGGTGCCGGGAGTCGTTCGTGATGTACGAGCCCTCGCCGTACCCGGTGATGCCGACGCCGTAGTCGCCGGCGGACAGCGTACGAACCGGCTTGGTGAAGTCCACCGACACGGCGGCGGACACAGCGGCGGACACGGCGGCGGGCACGGCCGCCTCCGCGGGTGCCGCCACCGGCCAGATCGCCACGGCCGCGGCCAGGCCGCCCGCGAGAGCGGCGCGGAGCGCGCGGCGCGCTAATGCAGTCATCCTTCTCCTGTCACAAGATCCGTGAGAACCCGTGGATCATGACATATGCGGATGACAGTCGAGTGAACGCCGCTGTGGCGGTTCATACTCGAACGCGTGGATCTCACCGCGGAGGGATGAGCGTGGTCACGGAGCTGGTCGCGTACGTGCGCGAGGCGTTCGGGTGGGATGCCGACGTCGTGGTGTCGGCCGGGCCGCGCGGCGCGCTGGGGCAGATCTGGCGGCTGGAGGTGGGCCCGGCGCGCTACGCGCTGAAGGAGATCTTCGGCGAGCCGCCGTCGGCGGCGTTGATCGAGGCGGAGCTGGCGTTCGCGCGGCGGGCGGCCGAGGCGGGAGTGCGGCTGCCGGCCGGCTACCCCGACCGCGCGGGCCGCCACCTGCTCAGCGCGCCCGGCGGCGGGCCGTGGCTGCGCCTTTACGACTGGATCGACCTGCGCCCGGTCGATCTCGCGGCGCGGGCCACGCCGCGGGAGCTCGGAACGCTGCTGGCGCGCCTGCACCGATGCGCTCCCGCCGCGACGGCGGAGGCGGACGGCGGGCCGCCCGCCGCCTGGTACCACCAGGTTCCCGCCGAACGGGAATGGGTGCGAGGGGGCCCGGCCTGGGCCGGGCGGCTGGCCGAGCGGCTGGCCACGTTGCCCGAGCTGTGCGCGGCGGTCGCGCCGGCCGATCCCGCCGAGCTGATCGTCTGCCACCGCGACCTGCACCCGGAGAACGTCCTGGCCGACCCCGCGGGCGCCCTGGTGGTCGTCGACTGGGACAACCTCGGCCCGGCCGCGCCGGGGCGGGAGCTGGCCAGGGCGCTGTTCGACTGGTTCTGCGACGGCCCGGACGCGGACCTCGACGCCATGCGTGCCATGTACGAGACCTACGTGCGCGACGGCGGGCCGGGGCGCATCACGGAGGCGGCCGACTTCTCGATGCTGCTGGCGACCCGGCTGAACTTCCTGCTGGTCCAGACCCGCGTCGCGCTGGACCCGGCGGCCGAGCGGCGGCACCGCGAGTGGGCGGAACGCGAGATCGACGAGTCCCTGCGCATCCTGCCGACGCCGCGCCAGCTCGCGGACGTGCTGGCGCTGACAGCCTCCCGCTGACCCGCGGGGCGGTTGGTGTGGCTATGACCGCAATGGGTATGCCACCCATGATTACTCACAGTAATCGCCACACTACGTGTCGAAGAGGGCGAACCAGATGAGAGTCGTCGTTGATCTCACCCGTTGCGAGGGCTACGGGCAGTGCGCCTTCCTCGCGCCGGATGTCTTCGCGATGCGCCGTTCCGAAGCCCTCATGTACGAGCTCCACCCGGACGACTCGGAGCGCACCCGCGTCCTGCGCGCCGCCGCGGCCTGCCCGGTCCAGGCCCTGGTGGTCGACCAGGTCCACACGCTCGGAAGGCCCGCCAAGGCCGCCCCGCCCAGGCCGGTGAACGGGAAGAGGCCCGTGGAGGTCGGCCGCATCGTCATCGTGGGCGCCTCGCTGGCCGGGCTGCGGGCGGCGACGACCCTGCGCAGGGAGGGCTATGCCGGATCGCTGACCCTGATCAGCGCGGAGCCGTACGAGCCGTACGACCGGCCGCCGCTGTCCAAGCAGGTCCTGACCGGGCAGGTGGCCGCCGACGACACCGCGCTGCCCCGGCGGGCCGAGTTCGAGGCCGAATGGCTGCTGGGGCAGGCGGCGACCGGGCTGGACCTGGCGGCCAGGCAGGTCCACCTCGCGGACGGCCGGAAGGTGGACTTCGACCGCCTGCTGATCGCCACGGGAGCGCGCGCCCGGCCCTGGCCGAACGCGAAGGAGGCCGCCCTCGACGGGGTGTTCGTGCTGCGTACCAACGAGGACGCGGCCCAGCTGCGGGAGCGGCTGACCGCGGGCCCCGGACGCGTGCTGATCATCGGCGCCGGCTTCACCGGGTCGGAGATCGCCTCCGTCTGCCGCGAACTGGGCCTGGACGTCACCGTCACCGAGCGCGGGAAGGCGCCGCTGTCGGGCGCGCTGGGCGGGACGATCGGGGCGATCGCGGCGGACATGCAGCGCGACCACGGCGTGGACCTGCGCTGCGGGGTCACCGTCGAGGCGCTCGAAGGGGACGGGGACGGTCGCCTGCGCCGCGCCCGCCTGTCCGACGGCACCACGCTCGACGTGGACGTGGCGGTGGCCGCGCTCGGCGCGGAGCGCAACGTCGAATGGCTGGAGGGCTCGGGGCTGGCCGCCGGGGTGTGGGGCGTCGCCTGTGACGCGGGCTGCCGCGCGTTCGACGTCAACGCCCTGGTCACCGACAACGTCTTCGTCGCCGGCGACGTGGCGCGCTTCCCGCACCCGGTGTACGAGTACCAGTTCCTGTCCCTCGAACACTGGGGCAACGCGGTGACCCAGGCCCAGGTCGCGGCGCACAACATGATCAGCGCCGAGAGCGACCGCTGGCCGCACGTGTCCCTGCCGGTCTTCTGGTCCGCCCAGTTCGGCGTCAACATCAAGTCCGTCGGGGTGCCGACCTTCGCCGACGAGGTCGTCATCGCGCAGGGCTCGGTCGCCGATCGCCGGTTCGTCGCCGTCTACGGCAACCGGGGCCGCATCACGGCCGCCGTCGCCTTCGACCAGGCGATGTGGCTCGACTTCTACCAGGCGCAGATCGAGCGGGCCGCGCCGTTCCCGCCCGGTCCCGGCATGGTCGGGCAGCCCGACGGCCTCCAGGTCATGCCGGCCGACGTACCGCAGCGGATCTCCCCCACCTACGGCGCGACCGTGGTGCTGACCGGCCACAACCCGGACGAGCGCCGCGTGACGCTGCAGCGGCGGCAGTGAACCACACCGAGCGAGCACATCAGGGAGCCGTCACCGTGGCAGAGGAAGTGGCAGGGGCAAGCGTCTACGAGCAGATCCTCGACTACGCCAACCGCGCCGATCCGTACCCGCTCTACGCCGAGCTCCGCAGGACCCCGGTGGCGCGGCAGGCGGACGGCAGCTATGCGGTCAGCGGCTACCGGGAGATCGTCGCGCTGCTGCATGACCCGCGCGTCAGCTCCGATGTCCGCAACATTCCCGACATCGCCGCCGAGCAGGAGTCGGGGACGGCGCTGCCGTCGTCCTTCATCAGGACCGACCCGCCGGACCACGACCGGATCCGCTCCATGATGATGCGGCACTTCGGGCCGCCCCACTCCCCCGGCCGGGTCGACGGCATGGAACCCCGGATGATGCGGATCGTCACGGACCTGATCGACCGGTTCGCCGGGAAGACCCGGGTCGACATCGTCGAGGACTTCGCCTATCCGTTGCCGGTCACGGTGATCTGCGACCTGCTGGGCGTGCCCCGCGAGGACGAGCCCCGCTTCCACCGGTGGTCGCAGGCCATCATCGAGACCATCGACCCGACGACCGGGACCGTCGCCGAGCGGGAGCGGCGGAACATGGAGGTCAGGACGGAGCTCGGCACGTACATGAAGGAGCTGATGGACGCCCACCGGCGGCGGCCGGGCGACGACCTGCTCTCGGCCATCGTCACCGACCCGGCCATCGACCTGCGGCTGGAGGAGCTGCTGAGCGCCGCCGCGACGCTGCTCGTCGCCGGCCACGAGACCACCGTCAACCTCGTCACCAACGGCATGCTCACCCTGCTGCGCAACCCCCGCGTGCTGGACCGGCTGCGCCACGAGCCCGACCTGGTCGTCGGCACGGTCGAGGAGCTGCTCCGCTTCGAGCCGCCGGTGCAGTTGCTCAGCCTGCGCCGCTCCGCGCTGGCCGACATCGACATCGCGGGCACGACGATCCCGAAAGGCGCCATCATCAGCCTCGTGCTCGCCGCCGGCAGCCGTGATCCCGCGCGTTTCCCCGATCCCGACCGTTTCGACCCCGACCGGCAGGACAACCAGCACCTCGGCTTCGGCAGCGGCATCCACTACTGCTTCGGGGCCCCGCTGGCGCGGCTGGAGACGCAGCTCGCGCTGGGCGAGCTCGCGCGGCGGCTGGTCAATCCGCGCCTGGTCGCCGACCCGCCGCCGTACCGGCCGAACCCGGGGCTGCGCGGGCCCCGGCACCTCTACGTGGAATTCGACGACGTCCTTCCCGCATGAGCGATCCGCGCCTCGCCGACGGGGTGATTCAGTCGGGGTCGTTCTCGTTGCAGACTGGCCCGATGGGGGTGCGGGTCCGGGTCGAGGGCGTCGTTCAGGGGGTGGGGTTCCGGCCGTTCGTGCACGGGCTGGCCACGCGGCTCGGGCTGGCGGGCCGGGTGGGCAACGACGCGCACGGCGTCTTCGTCGAGCTGGAGGGCGGGCACGGCCAGATCGCGGAGTTCCTGGTACGGCTGGAGCGCGACGCGCCCCCGCTGGCCGCGATCGAGCGGGTGACCGTCACCTCCCGTGCGGTGCGCGCCGACGGCCGGTTCCGGATCGTCGCGAGCGACCCGTCGGGGGCCTCACGCACGCTGGTGTCGCCCGACATCGCGACCTGCGCCGACTGCCTGGCGGAGCTGGCCGACCCCGCCGACCGGCGCCACCGCTACCCGTTCGTCAACTGCGTCAACTGCGGGCCGCGGCTGACGATCGTACGGGCGATGCCGTACGACCGGCCCCTGACCACGATGGCGGGGTTCGCCATGTGCGACGGCTGCCTGGCCGAGTACCACGATCCGGCCGACCGGCGCTTCCACGCGCAGCCCATCTGCTGCCCGGCCTGCGGCCCCGCGCTCAGGCTCGTCGGTGCGACGGGCGAGCCGTCGGCAGAGCTCGTCGGCGCGGCGGGCGACCCGCTGGCCGGGGCCGTGCGGGTGCTGCGGCGGGGCGGGGTGCTGGCGGTGAAGGGGCTCGGCGGCTACCACCTGTCGGTGCCGGCCGCCGACGAGGACGCCGCCGCCGAGCTGCGGCGGCGCAAGCAGCGCGAGGACAAGCCGTTCGCGGTCATGGTCGCCGACCTGGCCGCGGCCCGGCGGCTGTGCGAGGTGGACGAGGCCGGCGCCGCGCTCCTGACCGACCGCGCGCGGCCGGTCGTCCTGCTGCCGCGCCGCCCGGACGCGGCGGTGGCCGGGGCGGTCGCGCCGGGGAGCCGCGAGCTCGGGCTGATGCTGCCGTACACGCCGCTGCATCACCTGCTGCTCACCGACCTGGGCGCCCCGATCGTGCTGACCAGCGGCAACCGCTCGGACGAGCCGATCGCGTACGACGACCGCGACGCCCTGGAGCGGCTCGGCGGCATCGCGGACGCGTTCCTCACGCATGACCGCCCGATCCACCTGCGCGCCGACGACTCGGTGGTGCGGCCCTTCCGGGGGAAGGGGATGGCCGTGCGGCGCTCGCGCGGCCACGCCCCGCGCCCGTTCACGCTGGCCTGGGAGGCGTCCCGGCGGATCCTCGGCTGCGGCGCCGAGCTGAAGAACACCTTCTGCCTGGTGAAGGGGCGGCACGCGTTCGTCTCCCCGCACATCGGCGATCTGGAGGACTACGAGACCTTCCGGTCGTACGTGGAGGGGATTGAGCATTTCGCCGCGCTGTTCGACGTGCGTCCCGAGGTGGTGGCCCACGACCTGCACCCGGAGTACCTGTCCACCAAGCACGCCCTGGGCCTGCCGGACGTGGAGCTGGTCGCCGTCCAGCACCACCACGCGCACGTCGCCGCCTGCCTGGCCGACAACGGCGAGCACGGCCGGGTGATCGGTGTCGCGTTCGACGGGCTCGGCTACGGGCTCGACGGGACCCTGTGGGGCGGCGAGTTCCTGCTGGCCGACCTGGTCGCGTTCGAGCGGGCCGGGCATCTGGCGCCCGTGCCGATGCCGGGCGGCAGCGCGGCGATCAGGCAGCCGTGGCGGATGGCCGCCGCGTACCTGGACGGCGAGGGCGAGACGTCGGCCGTGGCCCGGCGCAACGAGCAGCGGTGGGGGCAGGTGAGCGCGCTGGCCCGGCGCGGCGGGACGGCCGCGCCGCTGACGTCCAGCGCGGGCCGGCTGTTCGACGCGGTGGCGGCGCTGCTCGGCGTGCGCGACGCCATCACGTACGAGGGGCAGGCCGCGATCGAGCTGGAGCAGCTCGCCGACCCCGCCGAGCGCGGCGGCTACCCGGCGGCCGTCTCCCGTGACGGCGGCGTGCTGGTGGTGGCGGGCTCGGACCTGGTACGGGCCGCCCTGGCGGATCTGGCCGCGGGCGTCGGCGTGCCGGTCATCTCCGCCCGCTTCCACAACGGCGTGAGCGATCTCATCGTGCGCTGCTGCCGGATGCTGCGCGACGGGACGGGGCTGACGACGGTCGCGCTGTCCGGCGGCGTCTTCCAGAACGTGCTGCTGCTGCGGCGCACGGTCGACCGGCTGCGCGGGGCCGGATTCCGGGTGCTCACCCACTCCGGCGTGCCAGCCAACGACGGCGGCATCAGCCTCGGCCAGGTGGCCGTCGCCGCCGCCAGGGACCGGCTCGGCCCGGTCGGTCCATAGGTCAGTCGACAGGGCCTTCCGGCACGTCCCGGTGAGGCCACGGGGAGGCGCCGACCACGACCCCGTACAGCGCCCCTCCGGCCGTACCGTACCCCCAGTGCGCCAGCTCTACCATCGCGGGCCGACGCCGGTGGTGGACCCGGTGGAACAACCGCGGGACGGTGCGCTCCAGCACGGCCTCGGGCGGCACCTTCGCCACGAGGCCGATCGCCGTCGTGAACTGCCGCAATCCGGACATCGCCATGGAGCCGATCGCTCCCCGCGCGGCGGCCCGCACGAGGGCCTGCGCAGACCGGGTCGAGACGCGTTGACGCAGCTCATCATGGGTGCCGGTACGGGGCGGCAGGGTCTGCGTCATGGTTTACAACCTCCGTCATCACGGTATGTCCGCTACGTAGAGTCGCAGGTCGGATACCAAGTGATATGGGGGCCTAAACCTCTACGCGGGCCAAGAAGGGGGCTTGGGCCATGACAGCCACACAAACACCGAAAGCTCTGGACGAGGTGCACATCCTGTGGACCTCGGAGGGCATGAGCTGCGACGGCGACACGGTCTCGGTCACCGCCGCCACACTGCCGAGCCTGGAGGACGTCCTGCTCGGGCTCGTACCGGGACTGCCCAAGGTGCACCTGCACAACAAGGTGCTGGCCGCGGAGACGGGCGACGCCTTCATGGCCCCGTTCCACCGGGCCCACGAGGGCGAGCTCGGCCCGTTCATCTTCGTGGTCGAGGGTTCCATCCCGAACGAGAAGATCAACGGCGACGGCTACTGGACGTCCATGGGCAACGACCCGGCCACCGGCCAGCCCATCACGGTCAACCAGTGGATCGACCGGCTCGCGCCCAAGGCCTGGGCCGTGGTCGCGATCGGCACCTGCGCGGCGTACGGCGGCATCCACGCCATGGCCGGCAACCCGACCGGATGCATGGGGCTGGCCGACTACCTGGGCCGTGACTTCCGCTCCGCGGGCGGGCTGCCCATCGTCAACGTGCCCGGCTGTCCCGTCCAGCCGGACAACTTCACCGAGACGCTGACCTGGCTGCTGTACCAGGCTGCGGGCATGGCGCCGACGATCCCGCTCGACGACATGCTGCGCCCCACCTGGCTGTTCGGCAAGACCGTGCACGAGGGCTGCGACCGGGCCGGCTACTACGAGCAGGGCGACTTCGCCCTCGACTACAACTCCCCCAAGTGCCTCGTGCGCGTCGGCTGCTGGGGGCCGGTGGTCAACTGCAACGTCACCAAGCGCGGCTGGATGGACGGCGTCGGCGGCTGCCCGAACGTGGGCGGCATCTGCATCGCCTGCACCATGCCCGGCTTCCCCGACAAGTTCATGCCCTTCATGGACGAGCCTCCGGGAGCGTCCGTCTCGGTCGCGATGAGCGGCGCGTACGGCGCGATGATCCGCAGGCTTCGCGCGATCACGAACAAGGCAGCGAACAAGGAGCCGAAGTGGCGCCACAACCGCCGCCGGCTGACGAGCGGGTTCGACCCGCGCTGGGGAAACGGCTGAGAGGGAGAGCGGCGAGGTGGCCATCCGTACGGCAGGTGAGAAGAAGCTCAAGGGCGAGGCCCGCGAGCTGGTGGAGATGTCCTGGGACCCGATCACCAGGATCATCGGGAACCTGGGCATCTACACGAAGATCGATTTCAAGAACCGCGAGGTCGTCGAGTGCAAGAGCACCTCGTCGCTGTTCCGCGGCTACAGCGTGTTCATGAGGGGCAAGGACCCGCGCGACGCCCACTTCATCACCAGCCGCATCTGCGGCATCTGCGGTGACAACCACGCGGTCTGCTCGATCTACGCGCAGAACATGGCGTACGGCATCAAGCCCCCTCCACTCGGTGAGTGGATCATCAACCTGGGCGAAGCCGCCGAGTACATGTTCGACCACACGCTCTTCCAGGACAACCTCGTCTTCGTCGACTACTGCGAGCAGATGGTCAAGGAGACGAACCCGAGCCTGCTGCGCCGGGCCGAGACGACCCAGGCGCCCAACTCCGCGATCCACGGCTACCGGACGATCGCCGACATCATGCGCGCGTGCAACCCGTTCACCGGTGATCTGTACCGCGAGGCGCTGCAGGTGAGCCGGGTCACCAGGGAGATGTGCTGCCTGATGGAGGGCCGGCACGTGCACCCGTCCACGCTGTACCCCGGCGGCGTGGGCACGGTGGCCACCCCTCAGGTGTTCACCGACTACATGGTGCGGCTGCTGCGGGTCCTCGACTTCGTCAAGCGGTCCGTCCCGATGAACGACGACCTCTTCGACTTCTTCTACGAGGCCATGCCCGGCTACGAGGAGGTCGGCCGCCGACGCGTGATGCTCGGCTGCTGGGGCGCGTTCCAGGACCCGGCGGTCGTCGACTACGACTACCGGAACATGAACGACTGGGGCCGCCGGATGTTCGTCACGCCGGGCATCGTGGTGGACAACGAGCTGATCACGACGAACCTGGTGGACATCAACCTCGGCATCAGGATCCTGCTGGGCAGCTCGTACTATGACGACTGGCAGGCCGAGGAGACGTTCGTCACCCACGACCCGCTGGGCAACCCGGTGGACCAGCGCCACCCGTGGAACCAGACGACCCTGCCCAAGCCGCAGAAGCGCGACCTGGAGAACGGCAACTACAGTTGGGTGATGAGCCCGCGCTGGTACGACCAGCGCACCGGCGACCACCTGGCGCTCGACACCGGCGGCGGCCCGCTGGCCCGGCTGTGGACCACGGCGCTGGCCGGGCTCGTCGACACCGGCACGGTGCGGGCCACCGGCCAGAGCGTGGAGATCAACCTGCCCAAGAGCGCCGCCTTCCCGGAGACGCGGCTGGAGTGGAAGATCCCGCGCTGGGCGAACACCATCGAGCGCAACCGCGCCCGCGTCTACTTCGTGGCGTACGCGGCGGCGATGGCCGTCCACTTCTACGAGCAGGCGATGGGCGAGGTCAGGGCCGGGCGCACGCAGGTGTTCACCGACTTCGAGGTGCCGGACGAGGCGATCGGCTGCGGCTTCCACGAGGCGGTGCGCGGCGTGCTGTCGCACCACGTGGTGATCCGCGACGGGAAGATCGCCAACTACCACCCGTACCCGCCGACGCCGTGGAACGCCAGCCCGCGCGACAGGTACGGCACGCCGGGCCCGTACGAGGACGCGGTGCAGGGGCTGCCGATCTTCGAGGAGAACGGCGCCGACTCGTTCAAGGGCATCGACATCATGCGTACCGTGCGCAGCTTCGACCCGTGCCTGCCCTGCGGGGTGCACATGTACCTGGGCGGCGGCAAGGTGCTCAAGCAGGTGCACTCGCCCACGTTCGGCGCGAGCGTCTCCGGCTGATGAACGAGCGCGTCCGCAGGATCGAATCCCTGCTCGACAAGGCCGACGGGGCCGCCACGGAGCTCGTCGCGGAGGTGCTCGGCCTGTACGGCGAGGGCCTGGCACGGGTCATGACACTCGTGGGCGACGAGGCGGCGGCCCGCCTGGGCGCCGACGAGCTGGTCTCGCCCCTGCTCCTGCTGCACGATCTGCACCCGCTGGACACCCGGACCCGGGTGGAGCAGGCGCTGGCCGGCGCCGCCGACCTGCTCTCCGTCGAGGGCGACCTGGTACGGCTGCGCTTCCGCCCGACCGGCTGCCGCTCCTCGGCGGCCGGGGCGGCCTCGGCCCTCCGGGACGCGGTGCGCGAGGCGGCCCCGGAGATCGAGCGGGTCGAGATCGAGGTCGCGGACGCGGCCCTGATCCCGGTCGAGAGCCTGGCCGTCCGCCCCGCCTCGCGGGCCCCGGTGCCATGACGGGCCTGCTGCGCCGGCTCGCCGCGCAGTCGGTCGAGCCCGCCCGGCGTGAACCGCGCACGCAGCGCTGCGAGCTGTGCGCCGAGCCGCTGCCGGCCGTCCACCGCCACCTGCTGGAGCTGGCCGGGCGCGAGCTGCGCTGCGCGTGCCGCGCCTGCCAGGTGCTGTTCGACCACGCGGCGGCCGGCGGCGGGCACTACCGGCTGGTGCCCGAGCGCCGCTGGCGGCTGAGCGGCTTCCGCCTGGAGGAGGGGGCCTGGGCCCGGCTGCGGGCCCCGGTGCGCACGGTGTTCCTGATCCACGACTCGGACACCGGCGACCCGGTCCTGTACTACCCAAGCCCGGCCGGGGCCGTGCGGGCGCCCGCCGACCGGACCGCCTGGGAGCTGCTGCGGCGCGACAACCCGGTGCTGCGGCGGCTGGAGCCGGACGTCGAGGCGCTGCTCGTCGACCGCGAGGCCTGGATCGTGCCGGTGGACGACTGCTACGCGCTCGTCGGAGCCATCCGCGCGCACTGGCGGGGCCTGACGGGCGGCAAGGACGTACGCGAGCACATCACCCGATTCTTCACCGACCTTGGCGGCCGGTCGGTCACCGTACCGGCCACCGGCAACGACAGGAGTCCCGCGTGAACAAGAAGTCGACGATCAAGACCGGGCGGCGCGACGTGCGCCCCGACGCCCCCTCCCACGTCAAGGGCGTGGCCGAGGGCAACGCGCCGGGCGGCTACGGCAGGCAGAAGGGCCACCTGCCCGACGGCCGTTCCACGGCCCGCCGCTCGACCGGCGTCAACCCGCGCATGCACGACCCGATCGACCCCGACATGCCCAACCTGTCGCCCGCGTGATGCCGGCCACCTCAATGACGACCACACCGGCCCTGCGGATCGAGGTGCGCGACGTCGAGCCCGCCACGCCCGCCGTCGCGCCCGCTCTGTGTTTCCGGCTCGACCTGCGGTCGGACGCTCCGGTCCAGGCGATCACGCTGGCCACGCAGATCCGCATCGACGCCACCGCACGCGGCTACGACGGGCACGCGCCGGAGCGGCTCAAGGAGCTGTTCGGCCCGCCCGAGGACTGGGGACGTAACCTGTCCAGCCTGCTGTGGACGCAGACCGTCACCCACGTCCCGGCCTTCACCGGCGGCACGACCACGCCGGTCACGGTCGCGTGCACCTACGACTTCGACGTGGCCGCGGCCAAGTACCTGCACGGCCTGCCGGACGGCGAGGTGCCGCTGCGGTTCCTGTTCACCGGGACCGTCTTCTACCTCGACGACGGCCGCCTGCAGGCGGCCTGCCTGCCGTGGGACACCGAGGCGGACTTCCGCATGCCGGTGACGGTCTGGAAGGACCTCATGGACCGCCACTTCCCGGACACCGCCTGGATCCGGCTGGAGCGCGGCACGTTCGACCGCCTGTACGCGCACCGGGTCCGGCACACCCTGCCCGGCTGGGACGACGCGGTGCGGTCGCTGCTGGAGACGGGCGGAGGCTGATCCCACATGGACCCTGTCAGGCAGATCGCGCAGGCCGTGCTGTACGAGGGCTACCTGCTGTGGCCGTACCGGGAGTCGTCGCTGAAGAACCGGCACCGCTGGACGATCGGCGGCGTCCACCCCGAGGCGTACGGGCGGGCCAATGACGGCAACCCGTGGCTGACGCGTACCGAGTGCCTGCTCGAAGCCGGGCCCCGCGACCTCGTCGACGCGTCCGTGCGCTTCCTGCACGTCGTCACCCGGCTCCGCGCCGGAGGGCCGGAGGCGACCGGCGAGGAGGCCCAGGAGCGTGAGGTGGGCATGCCGGGCCTGGTCCTGGAGGACCTGCTGCACGGCCCGGTCATCGAGAAGATCGACATCCCGGCACGAGATCAGTCTCCCGAAGGCGGCTGGCGGGAGCTGAACGGCCGGATCGAGGCGAGCGCGCGGCGGCTGCGCCCTGACCTGTTCCGGATCACGGTCGAGGTGGTCAACACCACGGCCTGGCCCGGGGGCGGCCGCGAGGAGGCCATGCGGCGCACGCTGGTCTCCGCGCACACCGTGCTGCGCGCGCCGCGGGCGAGGTTCGTCTCCCTCATGGACCCGCCGGAGGAGTTGCGGGCGGAGGCGGCGGGCTGCGACAACGCCGGCGTCTGGCCGGTGCTCGCCGGGCCGGAGGGCGACCGGCACACCGTGCTGTCCGCGCCGATCATCCTCTACGACCACCCGCGGATCTCGCCGGAGAGCCCCGGCGACCTCTTCGACGCGACCGAGATCGACCAGCTCCTCACGCTGAGCGTGCTCGCCCTCAGCGACCGGGAACGCGAGGAGATCCGCCACGGGGACCCGCGCGCCCGCGCGATCCTCGACCGCTGCGACTCCCTCACACCCGACGAGCTGATGCGGTTGCACGGCATCATGCGCAGGACGGAGCCACCCGAATGACTGGATTCTGGACCCGGATGGCGGGCCGCGGCCCGGCCGAGATCGTCATCGCCGGCGTGCCGATCGGGCCGGGCAGCCGGGTACGGCTGCGGCCCCGCGCGCAGGCCGACGTCTTCGACCTCGTGCTCGACGGCCGCGTGGCCGTCGTGGAGAGCGTGGAGCAGGACGACGAGGGCGTCTTCCACATCGCGGTCACGCTCGACGACGATCCCGGGCGCGACCTGGGCGAGGCCCGGCTGCCCGGGCACCGGTTCTTCTACTCCGCCGAGGAGATCGAGCCCCTCGGGGAGCAGGACGGCCGCCCGGCCCCCGGCCGCGTCCTGGTGGCCGGGATCGGCAACGTGTTCCTGGGGGACGACGGGTTCGGCGTCGAGGTGGCCCGCCACCTGGCCGGGCAGGCGGGCGTGCCGGGCATGGAGGTCGTCGACTTCGGCATCCGCGGCATGGACCTGGCCTACGCCCTGCAGCGGGACTACACGGGCGTGGTCTTCGTGGACGCCGCCCCGCGCGGCCTGGCTCCCGGCACGCTCACCGTCCTCGAACCCGAGCTGCCGGACGGGGACGACGCATCGGTGGAGACACACGGCATGGACCCGGTCCGGGTCCTGCGGCTGGCCCGGCAGCTCGGCCGGCTCCCCGCGCGGGTGCGGGTCGTCTGCTGCGAGCCGGCGTCGGTCGAGGAGGACCCGTTCGAGCTGAGCGCGCCGGTGCGCGCGATGGTCGGCGAGGCGGCCGGCCTAGTGAAGTCCCTGGTTATGGACATGATTGCGGAAAGTGCCACTCCGGACGCCCGCGATCCGGCACCCACGGTGAGGTGATGTGAGATGTGGAAGTCGCGCACGGTGAAGCTGGTCGTGCTCTGCGGGATGGCGCTGGTCGTCATCCGTCTGTGGCCGGACATCCGGCGATACATCAAGATGGAGCGAATGTAGGGGCAGCATGCATGAGATCGGGATGTGCGAGGGGCTCGTCGAGCTGATCGAGCAGCAGGCGGGAGGCAGGGCGGTCGCGGCCGCCCGGGTACGCGTCGGCGCCCGGCACGCCGTCGTCGACGAGGCCTTCGGGCAGGCGTTCACGCTGGCCGCGGCCGGGACGGCCGTGCAGGACGCGGTGGTGGAGCTCGTCATCACGCCGATGACGGTCGGCTGCCGCAACTGCGGCGAGCGCTCCGAGTCGGTCGACACGCTGGCGGTCTGCCCGGGCTGCGGCGACGACGGCGTCGACATCAGCGGCGGCGAGGAGCTGGTCCTGGAGTCGCTCACCTTCGCCACGTCAGGCGCTTCCGGCGGGGAGGTGTCCGGTGTGCCTTGGCATTCCAGGTGAGCTCGTCGAGCGCCTGCCCGAACACGAAGACCTCGCCGTGGTGGACGTCAGCGGCGTGCGCCGGCGCATCAACGTCGGCCTGCTCGCCGACGAGGCGCTCGCGCCCGGCGACTGGGTGCTCGTGCACGTCGGGTTCGCGCTGTCCAAGATCTCCGAGCTGGAGGCGCAGGCGGTGCTCGACTACCTCAACGGGCTCGGGCAGGCGTACGAGGACGAACTCGACGCGCTGCGCACCTCGGACATCGCCTAGGAAGGACCTCTGATGCGGTTCGTCGATGAGTACCGCGACGCGGGCACGGCGCGGGCGCTCGCCGCGCAGATCGCCGCCCGCTGCCGGCCGGGGCGCCGATACACGTTCATGGAGGTGTGCGGCGGTCACACGCACACCATCTACAAGCACGGCCTGGAGGACCACCTGCCGGCCGAGGTGAACCTCGTGCACGGCCCCGGCTGCCCGGTCTGCGTGATCCCGATGGGCCGGGTGGACGACGCCATCCACATCGCCCGCCGGCCGGACGTGATCATGACGTCGTTCGGCGACATGATGCGGGTGCCCGGTGGGCAGGGCTCGTTCCTGGACGCCAAGGCGGCTGGGGCCGACATCCGGATGGTGTACTCGCCGCTGGACGCGCTCAAGATCGCGCGGGCCAACCCGGACCGCAAGGTCGTCTTCATGGCCATCGGCTTCGAGACCACGGCGCCGTCCACGGCCATGACCGTGCTGCGCGCGGAGGCCGAAGGGCTGGCCAACTTCTCCGTCTTCTGCAACCACGTCATGATCATTCCGGCGATCAAGGCCATCCTCGACTCGCCTGACCTGCGGCTCGACGGGTTCATCGGGCCCGGCCACGTGTCGGCGGTGATCGGCTGCCAGCCGTACGAGTTCATCGCCCGCGACCACGGCAAGCCGCTGGTGGTCGCCGGGTTCGAGCCGCTGGACATCCTCGACGCGGTGCACCGCCTGCTGACGCAGCTCGCCGAGGGCCGCTGCGAGGTGGAGAACCAGTACTCCCGCGTCGTGCCGTGGCAGGGCAACCGCATCGCGCTGTCGGCCATGGGCCGGGTGATGCGGCTGCGGCCGCACTTCGAGTGGCGCGGGCTCGGGTTCATCGCGCACTCCGCCCTCGCCATGTCGGACGAGTACGCCCGCTTCGACGCCGAACGCGTCTTCGACCTGCCCGGGGTCCGCGTCGCCGACCCGCGGTCGTGCCAGTGCGGCGAGGTGCTGAAGGGCGTGCTCAAGCCGTGGGAGTGCAAGGTGTTCGGCACCGCGTGCACCCCGGAGACGCCGATCGGCACCTGCATGGTCTCCTCGGAGGGCGCGTGTGCCGCGTACTACAACTTCGGGCGCTTCAGCCGGGAGGAGATGCGCGCGACCTCCGCCGGCCGGCCGCCGGCGGAGGAGGCGAGCCGGGCATGAACCGCGAACAGCAGGTGCTCGCCCGCATCGAGCGGATCCGGCGGCGCAAGCCCGTCGTCAGGGAGGAGCGCATCACGCTCGCCCACGGCGCCGGGGGCAAGGCCACCCACACGTTGATCGAGGCCGTCTTCCTGGAGGCGTTCCGCAATCCGCTGCTCGCGCCGCTGGACGACGGCGCGCTCCTGCGGGTGGGCGGCGAGCGCCTGGCCTTCACCACCGACTCCTTCGTGGTCTCGCCGCTGTTCTTCCCCGGCGGGGACATCGGTGACCTGGCCGTCAACGGCACGGTGAACGACCTGGCCATGTGCGGGGCCCGACCGGCCCACCTGTCGGCCGCCTTCGTCCTGGAGGAGGGCTTCCCCGTCGCCGACCTGCGGCGCATCACCGACTCGATGGCCGCCGCCGCGGTGGCGGCCGACGTCACGATCGTGACCGGCGACACCAAGGTCGTCCAGCGCGGCAAGGCCGACGGCTGCTTCATCACCACGGCCGGGGTCGGGCTCGTCGAGCAGCCGGTCACGCTGTCGGCCTCGCACGCGCGGCCGGGGGACGCGGTCATCGTCTCGGGCCCGATCGGGGAGCACGGCGCCGCCATCATGCTGGCCAGGGACGACTTCGGCATCGAAGCGCCGATCGTCTCCGACACGGCGCCGCTGCACGCCATCGTCGCCGAACTGCTGGCCGCGATGCCGCAGCACGTCCGTACGCTGAGGGACGCCACCCGGGGAGGGGTGGCCACCGTCGTCAACGAGGTGGCCAACGCGTCGGAGGTGGCCGTCGTCCTGCGGGAGGACGACATCCCGGTACGGGCGGAGGTCACCGGCGTCTGCGAGCTGCTCGGCCTCGACCCTCTCTACGTCGCCTGCGAGGGCCGGTTCGTCACGGTGGTCGACGGCGAGCACGCCGGGCGGGCCCTCGAGGTGCTGCGCTCCCATCCGCTGGGCGCCGGGGCCGCGATCATCGGGACCGTCGCCGCGGCACCGGCCGGGCTGGTCCTGCTCCGCACCGCCTTCGGCGGCACCCGGGTGGTCGACGTCCTGGTGGGCGACCCGCTACCCCGCATCTGCTGAACCCTGGTGTGAGGAGGTCTCGCGGGCGGCCGACACCAGCTCGGCCAGCACGTGGTAGAGGGTCGCCTGCGCCTCCTGGATGCGGTGCACCGACGACGACGGGACCACGAACAGGTGCTCGGCCAGCCGCTCCTCCGCCATGCGGCCGCCTCCGGAGCCGGCGAACCCGACGGTCACCATCCGCAGGCCCGCGGCCCGCTCCAGGCCGCGCAGCACGTTGGCCGAGCCGCCGCTGGTGGACAGGGCGCAGGCGATGTCGCCCTCGCCGCCGAGCGCGGCGAGCTGGCGGGCGAACACCACCTCGAAGCCGACGTCGTTGCCGAGCGCCGTCACGAGCGCCGTGTCGGCCGCCAGTGACACCGCGGGCAGGCCGCGTCCGGTGAACAGGTCCGCCACCGACTGCGCGTCGGTGCTGCTGCCGCCGTTCCCGAACGTGAACAGCCGCCCGCCGCCGCGGAAGGCGGCGGCCAGCGCCGCCGCGCACGCCACCAGCGGGCCCTCCATCTCGTCGAGCACCCGCCGCCGCAGCTCCAGGCTCTCGCGGGCCTTCTCCGCGGTGGACGCCGTCACGTCGAGCGGGTCGCGCCGCAGGAACGGGTAGAGCGTCTCGGTCATCGGGCGTCCTTTCCGAGTACGGCGATCGCCTCGCCCGCGTGCACCAGCACGGTGTCCCCGACCTGTGCCTCCACCAGCGCCACGCTGATCTCCTCGGTCCCGGCGCCGGTGTCGGCACGCGCCAGCCCGTCGGGCAGCAGCCCCACGACCCGCACGGCCACGGCCACATCGCCGCACGTCACGCAGGAGTCGCAGACCTCCTCGTCCGCCGGCTCGCCGTTCACGCGGGGCACTCCGATTCCTGGAACACGTGGACCAGCTCCCACAGCAGGTGGTACATCGTGATGTGGATCTCCCTCGCGACCAGCGGATCCGTGCTCCGCGCGGTCAGCACGTGCTCCGCCTGCGCGCAGTCCTCGTCCGCCGTGAGGGCGACGGTCAGCATGCCGAGCCCGCGGGCGGCGGCCAGGTCGCCGTCGAGCGGCCGGATACCCACGGCGATGTCCTGGGGGCGGCCCAGCACCGGCAGCGAGGAGGGCTCGGCGCCCAGGCTGAGCGCCGGAAGGGCGCGCTTGCCCACGATCACCGGGTGGGTGAACTCCACGGCCACGTGCGCCGCGTCCGAGGCGGCCTCGCCCCGGCCGAAAGCCAGCAGCCTGCCACCGCGCCGGAACCGCCCGGACATGGCGGCCGCCGCCGCGACGACCGCGCCGACGTCTTCCACCAGCGCCGTTCCGGCGGCCTCACGGACCCGATCGAGCACTTCGGCATCCCGTCTTCCTGCGCTGCACGACATCGCCCATTCCACCGTGGTCCACCACGAACGTCGCGGCTTTCCCCGCCACCGATTCGGCAAGGTCCCGGCAAGATTCGCCCTCCCGTGGCGGCGTGCCGAGCCTCTAGACTCACCGATCATGACTCAACTGGACGAGCAGGGCCGCCCGGAGCCCCCTTTCGCGGCCGACGAGACCGCGACCCTCCTGGGCTTCCTCGACTATCAGCGCGCGACCCTGGAGTGGAAGTGCTCGGGCCTGGACGCGGGCGGGCTGAAGGCGACCGTCGGCGTGTCGTCGATGACGTTGGGCGGGATGCTCAAGCACCTGGCCTACGTCGAGAGCTACTGGTTCAGCCGGGCGCTACGCGACGGAGAGTGGCCGCCTCCGTGGGACACGGTGGACTGGAAGTCCGACGGCGACTGGGACTGGAGTTCGGCCGCCGACGACTCCCCCGAACAGCTCTTCGCGCTCTGGCAGGAGGCGGTGTCCCGCTCGCGGTCCGCGGTGGCGGAGGCGCTGTCGGACGGCGACCTCGGCCAGCCGGCCAAGCGCAGCTGGCCCGACGGCAAGACGCCCAGCCTGCGGTGGATCCTGTGCCACATGATCGAGGAGTACGCGCGGCACAACGGCCACGCGGACCTCATCCGGGAGTCGGTGGACGGGCTGACCGGGGAGTAATCGAATCTTGTCGGTGAGCTGCTCTAACCTCGGGGCGATGGACATCATCCTGATTCCCGGCCTCTGGCTCGACGGCTCGTCCTGGGACGAGGTCGTCCCCGCGCTCGAGCAGGCCGGCCACCGGCCCCACGCGCTCACGCTGCCCGGCATGGAGTCGAAGGACGCCGACCGCTCCCAGATCACCCTGCGCGACCACGTCGACGCGGTCGTCAAGGTGATCGACTCCTTCGACCCCGCCGGCGGCAAGGTGGTGCTGGTCGGCCACTCCGGCGGGGGCGCGATCGCACACGTCGCCACCGACGCGCGTCCCGACCGGGTGGCCCGGGTCGTCTACGTCGACAGCGTGCCTCCCGGCGAGGGCGGCCTCATCAACGACGAGCTCCCGGTCGAGAACGGCGAGATCCCGCTGCCCGACTGGGGGCTCTTCGAGGCGGAGGACCTCGTCGACCTCGACGACGGGCTGCGCGCGGCCTTCCGCGAGCGGGCGATCCCCTCGCCGGCGCGGGTCGCGAGCGACCGGGTGCGGCTGTCCGACGAGCGCCGCTACGAGGTGCCCGCCACCGTCATCGCCTGCGAGTTCTCGACCGCGACGATCCATAAGTGGATGGAGCAGTCGCTCGCGTTCACGCGGGAGCTCGCCCAGATCCGCCACGTCGACTACGTCGACCTGCCCACAGGCCACTGGCCGCAGTTCACCCGTCCGGAGGAGCTGGGCCGCGCGATCGCGACCAGCGTCGGCCCCGCCTGACGGCCCGGTCGTGACGGCGCGGTCGTGGTGCCCGGCGGGCGGGGGTCAGCCCGCCGGGGCGCGGCCGGTGGCGGCGTCCTTTGGGCAGGGCGGGTCGTAGGGCACGTCGGGCAGATACTGGCGCCACTCCGCCGGGGTGATCGGCGGGAAGGCCAGCGCGCAGATCTGCCGGACGGCGGCGCCGGGGTCGACCGGCCACAGGCGGGCGGTCGAGTCGCCGGACACCGTGGCCAGGGTGGCGCCGTCCGGGCTGAAGACCGCCTTGTTGACCTGCCCGAGGTGCCCGGTCAGGGTGGCCAGCGCGGTCGCTCCGGCCGGGTCGGCGATGTCCCAGAGCATCGCGGTCCGGTCGTCACTGGCGGTGGCCAGCGTGCGGCTGTCGCGGCTGAAGGCCACCGACTGCACGCTGTCGGCGTGGCCCCGCAGGACGGCGATCGGCCGGTCGAGGGAGCGCACGTTCCAGAGCCGGGCCGTGCGGTCGCCGCTGCCGCTGGCCAGCAGCGTGCCCGTGCGGTCGAAGGCGAGGTAGTAGACCGTGCCGCCGTGGCCTGTGGCGACGCCGAGCGGGGCAAGGTCGGCGGTGCGCCACAGGCGGATGGTCCGGTCGCCGCCGCCGGTGGCCAGCAGCCGGCCGTCGGGGCTGAAGGCCACGGCGTTGACGGCGGCCTCGTGGCCCTTGGCGACGGCCCGGCGTACCGGATGCGCGGGGTCGGAGATGTCCCAGACGTACACGTCGAACTTCTCGCCCGCCACCACCAGGCTCCTGCCGTCGGGGCTGATGGCCGCGGCGAAGATGTTGCCGATGCCGGCCGCCGTCTCGGACAGGAGCCGGGGGCGGGCCGGGTCGGTGAGGTCCCACAGGCGTACCGAGCTGTCCAGGTCGGCACTGGCCAGGAGCGTGCCGTTGCGGGCGAAGGCGACGGCGGTGACGCCGTTGGCGTGCCCGGTGAGCGTGGCCAGCGGGCGGGGATCGGCCGACACGTCCCAGATCTTGATCATCGGATGGCCGGCCGTGGCGAGCAGGCGGCCGTCGGGGCTGTAGGCGAGCGCATAGACCGTGCCGCGGTGGCCGCCGAGCAGGGGCCGGCCCAGGTCCCACACGCGTACGGTGTCGTCGCGCCCGCCGGACGCGAGGACGCGGCCGTCGGGGCTGTAGCGGACGGTGTAGACGGTGTTCGAGTGCCCCGTCATCACGATCGGGTCGGCGCGGAAATCGGTCAGGTCCCACAGCCGGATCGTGCGGTCGTAGCTGCCGGTGGCCAGGGAGCGGCCGTCGGGGCTGAAGTCGATGGCGACCACGCCGTCCTCGTGCCCGGAGAGCGTGGCCAGGGGCCTGCCGTGCCGGGGATCGCGCAGGTCCCACAGCCGTACCGTGTTGTCGAAGCCGCCCGTGGCCAGGGTGTCGCCGTGGAAGGCGGCCGCCAGCACGGCCCCGGTGTGACCGCGCAGGTCGGGCAGGCGTTCGGGGTGGCGCGGGTCGCCGACGTCCCAGAGCATGACGTCGTTGGAGAAGGCGGTGACGACCAGCGTCCTGCCGTCCGGGCTGAAGGCGACGTCCGACAGCTCCTTGGGAGCGCCTTTGAGCGTGCTCTGCAGGTACGGTTTGCTGGGATTCGTAACGTTCCATAACAGCGTGGTGGCGTCGTAGGAGGCGGTCGCCAGCATCGTCCCGTCGGGGCTGAAGGCCACCCCGATGATCCCCATGCTGTGCCCGCCCATCGTGGCCAGCGCCACGGGGTGTCGGGGGTCGCGCACGTCCCACAGGTCGGCCGTGTTGTCGTTGCCGGCCGTGGCCACCAACTCTCCACTCGGCGCGAACGCGGCCGCGGCGAGGCCCTTGGCGTCGCCCACGACCGACGACAGCACGCCCGGGCGCAGCGGATCGGTCACGTCCCACATCCGCAACGTGCCGTCGAGCGCCACCGTGGCCAGCCGCCTGCCGTCGGGGCTGTAATTCACCGCGTAGACCGCGCCGGCGTGGGCGGTCAGCACGTTGGCGTACGGGTTGGCCGGCGTGCTGAGGACCGCGCCGCGCGACTCGGTGCTCGGCCGGAGCCGCTGGGCGGCCAGGGCGAGCTGCGCGGCCAGCGCCGGGTTGCCCGCCCGCAACGCGACCGACTCGTTGGCGACCTTGCCGGACAGCGCCGCGTTGCGCTGGTCGCCGATGTCGCGCTGCCCGCGTACGGCGACCACGACCGCCACCGTGGTCAGCAGCAGCAGCGCCGCCAGCACGGCCACGAGCCGGCGCAGCCGCCGGGTGCCGCGCCGCCGCGCCGCGGCCTCCGCCTCCTGGCGTTCGACGGACGCCGCCAGGAACCGCCTGGCCTGCGGTCCGGGAGCGGCGTGCGGTCCGGCGCCCTCGGCCCAGAGGCGGGCCACGGCCAGCCGCGAGCCGCGGTAGAGCGCGCCGGGGTCGTCCCCTTCCTTCGCCCACCGCGCCGCGGCCTCGGCCAGGTCGCGGCCGACGACCAGCCCCGCCCGGTCGCTCTCCAGCCAGCCGGCCAGCCGGGGCCAGGCGGTGAGCAGGGCCTCATGGCTGATCTGCACCTTGTCGAGGTCGACGGTGATCAGGCGCTCGGCCACGAAGCCGTCGAGCACGTCCTCCGCCTCGGCCGCCACGGCGGGGTCGTGGTCGGCGAGGACCTCGGCGATCGTCATGCTCCTGCGGGTGGCGGCGGTGTCGGACGCCACGTGGACGAGCGTCAGGAACAGCCTCCTTGCCAGCTCCTGGCGGTGTTCGCTCAGGCCCAGGTAGACCTTCTCCGCGCTGTCGGCCACGGCCCTGCCGATGCCCCCGACCTTGCGGTAGTCGGCGATGGTCAGCCGCCTGCCCTGGCTCTCGCGCCACATCGCGTACAGGGCGTGGGAGACCAGCGGCAGCGTGCCGGCCTCGTGCGCCTCGCCGTCGGCGCCTGCTGGGGCGACCTCGCGCAGGAGCAGCTCGACCAGGCCGTTCTCGATCTCTATGCCCGCCTTGCGGGCGGGCTCCACGACGGCGGCGCGCAGTTCGTCCTCGCGCATCGGGCCGACCACGAGCTGGCCGGAGCGTATCGCCGCGAGCAGCTCGGGGTGGCGCATGGCCTGGCCGTAGAAGTCGGCGCGCAGGCCGGCCACGACCACCGCCCGCTCCGCCGCCTCGCTCAGCGCCGCGACGAACCTCGTACGCTCGTCCTGGTCCTCGCAGACCGTGAAGACCTCCTCGAACTGGTCCACGATCAGCACCTCGCCCCGCTGCCGCGCCAGCGCGGCCATCGGGTGCGGCCCCGGTGTGAACACGGCGGCGCTCCTGCCCAGCGCGGGGACCACCCCCGCGCGCAGCAGCGAGGACTTGCCCGAGCCCGAGGCGCCCACCACGAGCCGGAGGCCCGGCTCGGTCAGGCGGGCGACGAGCTGCCCGGTCAGCGCCGCACGGCCGAAGAACCACTCGGCGTGCTCGGTCTCGAAAGCCGCCAGCCCCCGGTACGGCTCCGGCCCCGCCGGCCGCCGGCCGGGCGCGCGGCGTACCCGGTGCCAGGCGTTGAGCCACTGCTCGACGGCCGCGTCGTCGCTCACCCCGCACACCCGCAGGACCTCGACCAGCAGGTCGCGGGAGGAGAGGGAGGGCAGGCCGCGCCCGGCGAACCAGTCGCCCAGCGTGCTGGCGGCGATGTCGGCCCCCACCTTGGCCGCCACCTGGCGCACCGACACCCCGGCCGATTCGCGCAGCCGGGTCAGCGCCTGGCCGAACTCCTCGCGGGTCGTGATGAGTGCCTGCTCCTGCACGAGCGCCTCCTCAGGCCCGGCTCGCCGTCATGGTAACGGGCTGCGTACGGACTTGTACGGATAATCGCGGACCACTCCCCCGGCGCTGGTCGAAGGCGCTGACGTTGATCGACGTACTCGCCCGCTGATCCCTCCCGAGCGGGACAGCTTCGCGCTCAGCCACGTCGGTGCGGACCACGCATTGTGGCTGGTCCTGCAGCTTCGCGGCGCGGGCCTGCCGGTGTGGCGGCTGGGCAGCCTGGAGACGGGCGACCTGCAGTTCTGGGAGATCAGGCGGCGGCTGCGGCTGCCGGCCGCCTCCTCGCCGGCCAGGCTGGACGGCCTGCTCAAGGCCGGCGACCACCGGCACGCCGGCCTGCTGACGACGTTGATCCTGCTCGAGGCGGCCGACCGGCTGGAGGAGGGCCGGCCGGCCGAGCGCGACGGCGCGGCATCCCATGACCGATGCCCTAGACGGCAATCTCACACTATGCGAATATGTGTTCGATTAACGAAGATCGTCAGCGGGAGCGGGTCCCGTAGTCATGCCGGGGTGCTCGACTCTCCCCTTCTCCTCCAGAACGGAGTGCCTGTGCGCCCACCAACCTTTGCGCGTGCTCCCCTGTCCCGCCGATTAGTCGCCTGGGCCGGGACCCTGCTCCTGACGGCGGCCCTGCTCGTCACTCAGGCGCCCGTCGCCGCGACCGCCGCGACCGCCGCGACGGTCACCGACCTCGGCGTCGCCGGGAAGGGCGGAGATGTGGTCGCGCGCAGCGGCAAGGTCTTCGTCGCCGCCGGCGACCAGATCGTGGTCACGTCCATCGACGGCAAGGTCATCAACACGATCCCCGGCCTGTCCGGTGCTGTCGCCCTGGCCTCGCCGGAGACCGGCAGGAAGGTGTACGCGGCGCTGCGCGATTCGCATGAAGTGATCGAGATCGACACCACCACGCTCGCCATCACCAAGCGCATCGACCTCACCGCGTACCCGTGCCCGTCGAGCCTGGCGCAGTCGTACGATCGGCTGTGGATCGGATTCGGTTGCGGCGAAGCGGGAGAGGGAGGCGTTCTCGGCCTCATTCCGGCGGCGGCGACACCCACCCCCGTCCGGGTCGGGCCGGCCACGACCCAGGCTCCGCTCGTCGCCGTCGCCGGGAACACGCTGGTGGCCGGGGAGCCGGGAGTCAGCCCCGCCACAGTCAAGGTGTACGACATCAGCACCACGCCTGCCACTTCGCGCGGCGAGATCCGCGGAGACGCGAACGGGCTGCCGGCCCTGCGGGATCTCGCACTCGCCGAGTACGGGTCGGCGGCGCTGTCGGCGTTGGACGATACCCGCCAGTTCGACGCCTGGGACACGACAGCCCTGACGCAGGGCCGCGCCTACGACAGCAGCGGATTCGGCGAGCACGGTCTCCCCACCGCCGTCGCGGCCAGCCCGAACGACGCCTACGTCGTGGGCGGCTGGAACTCTTCCGCGGGCGACGCGGCGGAGCTCGTGGTGTACGACGCGACCAACGCGGAGGTCATCTACACGGCCGCCCACCAGGGGAAGGCTGTGGTGGCGGGCAGCATCGAGTTCTACGGCACACTCACCTTCGCGGTTCTGAAAGAGCCCGGCACCGGGCGGATGCACCTCTGGCGGCTGCCGCCCTCGCCCTACCACTCCTCCACGCTGACCTTGACGGCTCCCTCCAAGGTGACGGCGCTCAAGCAGTCGACCCTCAGCGGACGACTCACGCTGAGCAGCGGACTGCCGCCCGGCGTACAGACGCTCGAACTGTACCGCTGGCTCCCCGACGGCACCTCCAGGCCGTTCCAGGAGATCACCACGGCGGCGGACGGGACCTACCGATTCACCGACGCCCCGCCGTCCATCGGGGCGTTCAAGTATCAGGTGTACTGGCCGGGCAACTCATGGTTCTGGGGTAGCGGCTCCTCGGTGACCGTCACGGTGGCCTTGTACGAGCCGACGCTCACCGTGACCGGACCGGCGACGGGCAACGTCGGCGAGCGACTCGAATTCAGCGGCACCTTCGGCGCCGACGGCATCACCTTCCCGCGGACGATCGTCACCGTCTCGCGCAAGGTCGTCAGCCCGGATGGCACCGTCACCTCGAAGGGCCTGGTGAAGTTGGCCCCCGCCGCCGACGGGTCGTTCAGCTTCTCCGATACGCCGACCACGGCCGGCGAACATACGTACACCGTCAACTTGCTCGGCAACTCGACCATCGAGTCAGCGAGCACCACCCACGTGGTCACCGTCCTCCAGCCGCCCGCGTAGCATCCCGACGCCCGGGTGACGGCGACCCGACTCGCCGTCGCCCGGGCCGCCGCCTCATCCGGCTGACCGTCGACCCGCCGCTCGATGCCGGGGCATACAGCGCCCGACGCAGGCTCGCCGTTCCGCACAAGGACGTCAACGGCGTCATCGCTGCCCCGATCCGGGCCGCCCGCAGCGGTTGGTGTCCACTGCCTGCGATCGATTCCAGCGACAACCGATGCCTTGCCGTCCTGCGAATTGTTGGAGTGCTGCAATTGCTGGCGGGCTCGATGTGGGCACTGACCGTATGAAGCCGGGAAAGATTCCGCTGGTACGTTGAATCCCTGTCGCAAGTTCCTGACCTGCGGATTCGATTGTCCTAATAGCTCTGGACAATGTTTGGATGATTGGACGGGGCAGATCGCTTGCCGGTGCCGGGCATTGGCGGTCAGAGTGGTGCCGTTCCCGGCGACAGTGTTCGGCATCGACGCCATTGGCAGGCGTTCGGATATTCCGCTGAATCGCTGTGCGCGGTTGATCGGGGACTCCCGAGTCGGAAAGTGCAGAGGATTTCTTTGAAAGGAGATCCGATGATCGGACGAAAAGGGATTACAGGAGCGGCTCTCGTCATCGGGCTGACGGCCGGGCTCATGGCGGGATCGTCCGCGTCGGCGCAGGCGGGGCTGGGCGTCACCGCCGCCTCGGACAGCTCGGCCGTCCTGGCGCCGGGCTGGTCGGCGAAGTCCTACCTGGGGATCGGGTACCACGACCGCTGCAAGGGCTGGCAGCGGATAAAGACCCCGTACAGGACCGGGGCCTACATCACGACCAGCAGGCAGGTCCACTGCGAGAAAGGCGAGTGGGGCCGCCGGGCCGTGGTCAAGACGAGCCTCCAGCAGTATCGCGGGCTCGGTTTCTGGCGGACGAAGGCCACCTCGGAGGTGAAGAAGGGAAGGGCGGCGTTCACCGTGACGACGACCCCTTCGTGGAAGTGCTCCGGCGGCAGTCAGCTCTACCGCAACCAGACGAAGGTGCATCTCTACTCTGTCCTGCGCGGCAGCGAAGTGGCCACCCTGTACAAGCGGTCGCAGGAGCGCCGGATCCGGTGTTGATCCCGAGCTGGGACGGGGACGTAGCTCGGCCGGACTTCGGCCCTTGGCGCTCGCGCGAGCGCCAAGGGCGTTTTCTTCCGAAGGAGTAAGCGGCGGATGAGATCGCGTGAGAGAAGGCATGTCCCGGGGTGGCGCGTGATCGTCGGCGGGGTCGTGCCGGCCCTGGCCTTCGTGCTGTGGGCGACGGTCTCGGTGGCGGAGGAGGAACCGTACGAGGACGTCAAAAGGCAATACATCGCCGCCGTGGACGCGGTGTGCGAGGAAGCGTCCCGGCAGTCGGATCTCCGCGAGGAGCCACCTGCCAACCTGCGCGAGGAGGTGGACGAGCTGCGCCGCGCGTCGGAGTCGATGACCGGCACCATCGCCGCGATAGAAGCGATCGCGCCGCCCGATGGTGACGTCCCGCAGGTGCGGAACAGGTTCTTCGTGCCCGCCAGGGCGCTGGCCGCGAGCCTGCGCGAGCTCAGCGGACGCGCGGAGGCGGCGATGCGCGCGGGCAGGGAGGGCGAGGCGAAGAAGGCGGTGGAACAGTCCTTGGAACCGGACGAGAACGAGAAGGCATTGCGATCCTTCGCGGCGGGGTACGGCTTCCGGGCATGCGCGGGTGAATGACCAGGGCGTCCGGGTAACCCGCAGAATTCCGGACTTATTCGGACAATTCAGGTAATCTCATTTGCTCTCAGGCGTCACAGGCCATGCCGGGTCGTCGGCACGGCCGGATGACGGCGCCGGATAGGGCAGGTGAAGATGCCGGAATTACCGGGGACGTCAGGCTCGCAGGAAGACGAGCCTGACCCGCGGTGGACGGGCAGAGGAGCTCGGCCCGGGCGAAAGCCGGTCCGGCCTGAACCGGCCGCGGGCCCGGTGGCGGCCCTCGCGTACCGCCTGTGGGAGCTCAAGGCGGAGGCGGGCGACCCGTCCTTCGCGGAGATGTCGACCCGTATGGGCGCGGCGGCCTCGAAGTCCTCGCTGGCAGCCGCCGCCCGGGGGCAGGTCCTGCCGACCTGGGAGACGACGTGGGAGTTCGTCCGGGTCCTCGCCGTCGACCGGTTGAGACAGGACGCCGAGGAGGCCAGGCGCGAGTGGCGAGCCCACTGGGAGCGGGCCGCGAGCGCCGCCGCACGTAGCGAGACCACCGAGGGCCGTACGGGTCACGACGAGACCCGCGCCGGACCCGCCGAGGCCCGTGCCGGGCACATCGAGACAGAGGTCCGTATGGCGGAGCATCCCGAACGCCGAACCCGACCTCCCCTTGCCAGGAGGCCGGCCATGATCGCGGCGGTCGCGACCGCCGCTGCCGCCGGTGCCGCCCTCTTCACCTGGTTCGCCCCGCTCTCCGGAAAGGACGAGCCCACCGCGCCGAACACCTCGGCACGGACCACCTCCCCCTACGACGATTCCGCCTTCGAACAGGACGTCACCCATCCGGACGGCACGGTGGTGAAAACGGGGACGGAGTTCACGAAGATCTGGCGGATCAGGAACACCGGCACCATCCCGTGGCGGGGACGCTATCTCACCCGGCTGAACGACACCCCGTGCCGCGCCCCCAAACGGGTCGAGATAAGCCTGGTCCGGCCGGGCGAGCCCGTCGACATCGCGGTACGCGTCCGCGCATCGGACTCCCCCGGCAGATGCAAGATCTACTGGAAGATGACCGACGAGGCCGGGACCCAGTTGCTGTCCGCCAAGAAGCCGATCTTCCTGGACGTGGTCGTCGGCTGATCAGCTCTCGAAGCGTGTCTTGGAGCCTGCTGACGATGGCTTGAGTGCTGGCGGGTACGGGCGCGTAGCCCTGGTGGGACCATTGCGACAGTTGGACGCGGAAGCTGTTGACGTTCTCGATCCCGAGGATGGGGGCCAGTTCGCTTCCTCTCCAGGCCCGCCAGGGCTGAGCGGCCAGCAGTTGCAGGACCTTGCCGCACCGGTCGGGGCCGGTCAGGACCGGTAGCGGCGGCGGCCGCCGGTCTCCGGAGTCCTGCCCGTCGCCGATCTCCAAGCGCTCCTGCGGTACGACCCGACCGGCTCACACGGCGTCCCGATCAAGCCTGACCGGCCAGGCTGACGGACGATCCGGTCACGCCCATCGCACCATCGCCCCGCCTCGTGGCACTCGGTGATGTACGCGCTCGGACCCGATGCCAAGACCGCGGTCTCCGATGCCATCGGCGCTTACTACGCCATCGCCGGCGACGAGTACGCGCAATACGGCATCTCCATCGCCTACACCGAACCAGAACAGCTCACCGCCGCGATCGCCACTTCGACCAGATCGGCTGTGACGAACTGATCTTCATGGGCAACGATCCCGACCCCGCACAGGTGGACCTCCGTGCCGACGTGATCAGCCTCTGGTGCGGTGACCACAAACCTTCACCGGTCCCACGTAGGCTTGTCGAGCGCCTTCGATCGTAAACATGGGGGCCACGTGCCCAGCCGTGGCCCCCATGCCCGCTACCTACGATGCCTCTATCGCTCGTAGCGCCGGCGCCTGGCGGACGCCACCGGCGTTGCTCGTCCGGCCCAGGCGCAAGGCCCGCCACGGGGGGGTCCACCCATCCAGGTCTTCCTCGATCCCTCCGCAGGGGCTTTCGCCGGGAAGGTCAGGAGCCGACGTTCCAGTAGGTGCAGTGCCAGGAGCCACGCGTCTTGACGCAGGCGCGGAAGCTCCGGTAGCCGCCCGGGTCGTCGATGGCCCACGTCTGGGCGCCGGTGCGGCCGCGGTGGACCGTGCCGTGGCAGGCGTGGTAGGTGCGGCCCTTGGTGTCGGACCAGTCGAGCGAGACCTTGTCGCCCGGGCGCAGGCCGTAGCCCTTGACGAAGTAGATGTCGCGTCCGCCGTAGGCTTTGGCCTTCATGAAGAGCCTGACGTTGTAGCCGCTGACGCGGTCGACCTGCCGACCGGAGCGCGGGGTGTCGATGTGAGGTCCGCAGGAGTAGTTGATCGGGCCCGCCGCTGCCTGGGCGGGTACGCTCGCCACCGCCAGGCCACCCGCCAGCACCGCAGCCCCCACCAACACCTTCATCGTAGAGATCATGGTGTCCCTCCCCTGATCCGAAGTTGATGATCGAAAGGTAGGGGAGCGCGTGTTGAGGAACCGTTGAGATCTTGCTCAGTCGCGGCCGACCCTGGCCTACTGCCGCGGCTGAGCGACTGAAACCGGCACCCTGGCCCCTCGCACGCACACCACGGAGGTGACCGGAAACGATCAACGGGTCGGGTGAGGGTTTCAGGCTGCGGATTTGAGGGGTCGGCCGCCCCAGCGGATGCCCTTTCGCTGCGGATGCGGATGCGGGCGCGTTCGCGGCGTTGGGCGGCCAGCACGTCGGGATGGCGAGCGTGGGTGTCGCGCCAGGCCAGGTAGGCGTGCAGAGCTCGGGTCTGGACGATGTGATTGGGATGGTGGGAGTTGGCCAGGGTGAACTGACGCAACGGTCCGAAATGTGCCTCGATCGGGTTGGCCCAGGAGGCGCAGGTCGGCGTGAACAGCAGTCGGATCTTGTGCTGGGTGTCATCCCCGTTTCGGCCCGTGGACGTGATCGGAGGCGCCCGGGAGCGGCGCCGCCCCCTGTCCGGTGCTGACCCGATCGTGGATGAAGGGCAGGTAGGCCCCCAAGAACGCACCGTCTTCCAGCAGTTCTCCGAGTTGTCCCGGTTCGAATTCCGCCGAAACGAGCGGGACCTCACGGTTCAGGGCGCGGGGGCCGACGAGCACCAAGATCCTGCCACGGGTGCCCGCTGCCGGCAGAGCTTCAGCCCAATCCGTCGGGAGATCGAGCGCTCCCAGGTAGAGGTGGCCGGGCGGCTCATCTTCCTCGAACGGTTCGGCGACCCGTATGGCCACCCAGTTCGGAACGAGGCTGCTCTGATACCCCTGCACGAGCCGCACCGACCAGCCAGGTTGGACAGTTGCCTCCGTGAGGCGTTCGCCGAATCCGGCGGGGAGCCAGAAAACTCGCTCCAGCTCCGACAGCCACGGTGCCGCACCACGACCGCGATCCTCGGTCACCTCGACGGTGATGAACAGGACCGGTTCTGGGGCGCCTTGCGGGTCGAGGCCGAAATCGGGCGGCAGCATGACCGGCCGGGGAGTGATGGCGAACGTGCCTTCCGACAGAGACTGGTCGCGCAGACACATCGTTGTATGAGCAGGCGCGCGCGAGATGTCTCTCTGGTTCACCCAGAGCAACTTGGACGGCGCGCAGCGGGCGTGGTTGCGTCGGAGCTCGAGCAGCTTGGTCGCTGGGCTGAGGTCGGGGTCGTAGCTGGTGACGACGATTTGTACGGTGATGTCCTCGGCGCTGGCGTCACCAGGATCCCCGCACGTGTAGCACTCGGATACCCCATTGCGCATAGAAGCGAGCAAGAACTCCTTGTCCTCGGCCTCCTCGTGCGGGATACCCCGCCGCCCCTCCCCGGCGAGGAATCGATCCACGTCAGCGGCGAAGATGTAGCGTCGGCCATCACGAATGGCGGTGAGGGCCTCCTGGTACTTCTCGCCCGTACGCTTGACACGGTTCCGGACCTCGCGGCCGAGATCTCGGTTGTCGTGCGGCATGTCTCATTCCAGTCCGGCGGCTGGCCGTCCACGCCTGGCCCCGCCTGGTTGAGATCCGCAGACGCGCGTTGGCGCCAAACTCAAGGGACGGAGATAATCGCTCGTCGTCATCGCCACTACCCTGGGGTGGTGTGTCGCCCCCGCGTGGAGGGGCAGCCCAGAGTCCCCGCGTACCGGGGGCTGGAGCGCCAGCACCTGCACCCTACACCAGCGGCGAGCGCTCAGAGAGCGGCCTCGCCAGGGTCATGAAGCGTACCCGGCCTGACAGGCGATTTGGATCGCGATCGCTCCTGTTCCACCAGCCGCGCCACGGATGACGACTCGACGAACGGGTGCGCTTCGCCGTACGCGATCGCGCTGCGCGCTGTCGCCCGCGAGCTCGGTGCGCGGGTCCCCGCTGACGGGCCTGGAGGGCGAGACCGGTGCCCGGCAGCCACGCCGACGTCGTCGCGCGGGCGCGTCCTCGTCCATTCCTGACCGCCAAGCGCATCCCAAGTTGATGACAAGAGCATCGCGGCATCCTCGATCATTACCGACGTCGAAGGAAGGCTTGATCGTGAATTCCCATGCATTCGACCTGCTGTGCCGTGCCGTGGAGGAGACGGACGCGGGCCGCGCCGACACGGCGGGGCGCTGGCTGGAAAAGCTCCGCAGTGTGATCAACCCCGAGAAAGCAGGCGGCGACGACTTCCTCTATCTGCTCTATCACGACGCTTTGGCCGCCCGGCATGGAACGTGCCAAGACGAGCTGGACAATCTCTATCTTCGCAGCTTCGAGCGTCCGCAGATCCAGCTGTTCGACCTGGTGGCCGCACACCTGCCGATCGTGAATCTGGCAGGTCGCATCGGCGGCGCGCTCCTCGCCGGACACCTCGCCGGTCAGGACGAGGCCACCATGCTGTCGGTGGGGATCGGCTCAGGCGGCCAGGAGGCGGCGGTGCTGCGGACGCTCGCGGACCGCGATCAGGCCCCCGGACGGCTGACGGTCATCGGGGTGGACCCCGCGGCGGCCAGCCTCCGCCAGGCCGAACAAGCCATCCGCGACACCGGTGTCATGCTGGACTTCCACGGAGTGCCCCGACTCGCCGAACACATGACCGGCGAGGACTGGGACCTGGTACGCCGTGCGCCACGTCCGCTGGTCATGAACGCCGCGTTCGCGCTGCACCACCTCCGAGACAGTCCGTCCGGCGTGGACGAGCGGAACACGTTCTTCGAGAGATTGCGGGCGGCCGAACCGGACGTCGTGGTGCTGTGCGAGCCGGACTCCGACCATCATCGGGTGGCGCTCCCCGAGCGTTTCCACAACTCGTGGGAGCACTTCCACGCCGTCTTTCAGCTGATAGACGCGCTGGAGGTGACGGCCGCCGACCGCAACGCGATGAAGCTGTTCTTCCGCCGCGAGGTGGCCGACATCGTCGGCACGGCCGACGACAAGGAGCGCTACGAACGTCACGAGCCGACCGCCACCTGGCTCGCCCGGCTGCGTGCGGCCGGGTTCCACCCGATGCCGGTGCCCTCGTCTGCGGTGCCGGAAGCCGCTACCCCCGCCGCCATCCGTCAGGATCCGGACAGCGTGCGGATCGGATTCGAGGGCGAGTCACTCGTCGCCGTCCTGTACGCAGTACCTGCGCGGACGTAGCCGGCGACCGCGCTCGACCCCCCGGCCCGCCCCCGACCTCCTCGACAACCTGCTCCACGGCATCCAGATCTGGGCCGGCGGCCTCGACAACCTCGCCTCCGGCACTCAGGCCGCGGCCACCATTCCCGACGGGAAACTGGCCGACGGGTGGAAGGTGCGCTGGCGGCTGCGCGCGGTCGTCGGCGATGTCTCCTCGGCCTGATCGGACTGGCAGCAGCCCGGATCACGGGCTGATGTTCACCTTCACCAGCGCCAACGCCACGAATGCCACGGCCGAGGGCGCGCTGTCCGGCGTCGAACCACTGGTCAACGAGTGGTTCCACCTGGCCGGGGTGTGCGGCCCAGTCTAGGAAGCTCGACGGATTCTCAACATATCCTCAACGCCTGTAGGCCTACTTTTCCGGACATGAGATCCGTAGGAAAGATCGCCGCACTGGCCATGGCGGCCGCGCTCACCTCCGGCGTGCTGGTCTCCTCAGCACACGCCACCAGCGCCACCGAAGGCGCCACCAAAGCCTCGGCCGCTCTGTGGCCCTGCATCGTCCAGGCGAAGTGGGCGGTCAAGGTGCACAAGCGCAAGAGCCTCAGCTCCGGCTACCGGGTGGCCAAGAAGGGCACCAAGTTCCACGGCTACTGCTGGGGCAACAAGCCCGTCTGGAAGTGGACCGAAGTCTGGAACCTGAACGGCGGGGGGCACGGGTACGTCTGGCACACCGGGCTCAAGATGGTCCGCTAGGCCGAATCGCGTAGAGCAGCGATCGCGAGAGCCGACGAACCGGTGCAGACCGATCCACCATAGGCGTGTCCGGCTCCGGTATTCCCCGCGGCCCCACTGGCTAGGGGCACATCGTGAACGGTTCGATGCCAGGCAGGTGGCGGGACCATTCACCGGCGGTGAGCGTACGACCGGCGCGCACGCACAGGGTCGCGGCCACGTGCCGCTCGTCCACGTCGAACACACGGATCGTGCCGTCGGGGGCGGCGGTGTGGAGTTTAGTGCCGTCCGCAGAGAACGCCACCCACCCGCTGTGGGCGCTGTCCGCCGCCTGCTTGCCGTCGAAGACAAGGCCCAGCGGTCGCCGGCTCGGCACGTCCCACAGACGTACGCGCGAGCCCTACTCGTACGTCGCGATCGTGCGCCCATCAGGCGACCAGGCCAGCATGGTGGCCTCGCTGCCCGGCACCGCGGGGAACTCGGCGATTCTGGTCCTGATGTCGCCGTCCCACAGGGTGAGTCGGCCGGGCCCGGAGAAGGCCACCTGCCTGCCGTCCGGGCTGAAGGCGAAGGCGCCGGCGAGCTGCCCGGTGCCCTGTTCGGGAGGCCGGGTGGCGCCCTTTTCCGGATCGATGAGCTGGAGCGGGTTTCCGGTCACGAGCAGCCGTCCGTCGGGGCGGAAGGCGAGGTCGTTCGCGCCCGTCCCGGTCTGCGCTCGTTGAGATCCGCGTTCGAGGTCCCACAGTTCGACGCGACCGTGCTCCCCGTGGCGCGACACGGCCAGCGTGCGTCCGTCCGGACTGAACGCCAGCGCCTGGGCGCCCTGCTCGCGGTCGCCTCCCAGTTTGAGCCGGGCCGACACCCTGTACTGGGTCGTATCCACGATGTGGACTGTGTCGCCGGCGGCCAGGGCGAGCCGGCGGCCGGCGGGACTGAACGCGGTCGCGCTGCCACGGCCCGACCAGCTGACGGGACTGAAGGCGGTCGCGCTGCTACGGCCCGACCAGCTGATCGGTTTCATCAAAGAGCGGCCCGTCGCCGCGTCCCTGACCTCCATCCGGTCGTCGTCCCAGATCGCGGCCAGCACGCGCGTGGAGGGGTCCAGCCGTACGTTCCCGCTCTCGCTGCCGCCGCTGATCGGCGGGTCGAACACCATCGAGACATCCTCGGTGTGGACGGCGCCGTGTTCGTCCAGATAGCGGACGACCCGGTCGGCGAGGTCGAAGCGGAGCCCGCCGACGAAGGCGGGCATGGCCTGGCTGTACACCGCGTCATAGGGGGAGCGCCGCTGAAACGTCAGCTTGTCCTGGCCGCCCCAATCGGCGATGAAAGCGTCGCCGAAGACGAAGGCGACCTCCGTGCCCACGTCGCCCTCCTGGCCCATCATCTCCTCACCGGATGGCAGCTCGAACACACGGATCCTGCTTGCCCTGTCCGAATTCAGAAGCTCCGTGGTCACCATCATCTTGCCGTCGTCGCTGAAGGCGGTCTGGTTGATGACGCCCTTGTCCCGATCGGTCGGCGGGATCGGCGTCCTCTTGCCCCGGCGCAGGTCCCACAACTCCGCGTCATGGCCCTTCACCACGTAGCCGAAGCGGCCATCGCGGCTGATCGCGTTGAGCGCGGCTCCCGAGGGAGCGGTGAGCCGCTTGCGCTTGGCGACGTCCCACCATTCGGGCAGGGCTTTCGCTCCCCAGGGAATGGCGAGGTAGCGCCCGGAGCCGTCGAAGCTCAGCGTGCCGCCGCCCGATCGCCTGCCTTGACGGGCGATGGGGGCGCCGAGCGGTCTTCCGGTGCGCGTGTCCCACAGCCGTACCCCCTCGTGGTCGAGGAGGGCCAGGGTGCGCCCGTCGGGGGCGAGCGCGGCTTGGGACACGCCCGCGCTCACCCCGGACAGCACGCCGATCCGGCGTCGGCCGGTGACGTCCCAGATCCTGGCTGTCCCGCCGTCCACGGACACGAGCACGCGGCCGTCCTGGCTGAGGTTCTGCACGGTCGCGGCCCTGTAGTCGGGGTCGAGGAAGACGGAGGCCGCGGTCTGAGAGAGCGAGTCGTAGAGCGCGCCGCGGGTCTCGGGCAGCCCCGGGCTCAGCCGCCAGCCGGCCACGCTCAGCAACTTCGCGACCTGAGGATCGCTCTGCCGCAGGTCGGTGGCTCGCAGCACGAGCTCCCGCGCCAGCGCGTCGTCGCGCTGGCGGCTCGACTCCCTGCGCAGGTACTCCGCGGTCCCGAGCCCGCCGAGCGCGACCACGAGCAGTACGGCCAGGGCCGCCGCGACCAGACGGCGTCTCCTCGCCCTCGTACGGGCCAGGCTCACCGCCTCGTCGAGGAACTCGCGTTCGCGCCGTCCCAGCGTGAGGTCCTTGTGCGCGGTGGCGGCCCACTGCAGCGTCCGGTCGAGTGCCGAGCCGTGCAGCAGGTCGGCCGGTCTTCTGCCGTGCTCGTTCCACAGCGCGGCCGCCTCGGCGAGCCGCCGGTGGACGGGCAGCCCTTCGCGGTTGCCCGCCACCCAGTCGCGCAGCCGGGGCCAGGCGTGCAGGAGGCCGGGCGTGGCCAGTTCGTACGCGGTACCGGACCGCGTGACCAGGCCCGCGGCGCCGAACACGGTGAGCATCGCGTCCACGGCCTGCGAGTCCGGCAGCTCGTCCCTGCCGACGGGCCGGAGTTCGTCGCCGTCGATCATCCGCAGGAACACCTCGGGCGCGGTCGCACGCTCGGCCTCGGTCAGCTCGCCGTAGAGCTCCTCCGCGATCGCGCCCAGGTCGGGCTCGGGCCGTCCGGTCAGGGCACCCGCCTGCGTAAGGCCGCGTTCGAGCAGGTCATCGCCGCGGCGGAGCGGCGCCTCGCCGCCATGACCCAGCAGCCGCAGCAGCACCTCCCCGGCGGCCGGCCGCTCCGTGGGATCCCGGGCGAGCGCTACGGCCACCAACGCATCCAGGGGTTCAGGCAGGCCGCACACGTCCGGCTCGAACTCCATCACCCGCCCGATGACGGCCGCCGGATCCCCCGCCTCGATCACGTCCTTGCCCCGGGCCGCGAACAGCACCACCATCGCCCACGCCCACAGGTCGGCCGCCTCGCTCGCGCCCCGCCCGGAGAACACCTCCGGCGGCATGTACCCGGGGGTGCCCATGATCGGCCCGCTCGTCGTCGGCCCCACCTCACGGGCCACACCGAAATCGATCAGGCGCGGTCCGTCCGGCCCCATGATGATGTTGTCCGGCTTGAGATCGCGATGCACGATCCTGCCCTGGTGGATGGCGGTCAGCGCGGTCGCCACCCCGATCGCCAGCCGGCGCAGCGCGTCCTTCTCGTACGACCCCGACTCCGCCACCACCCGCCTCAGGCTCGGCCCTGGCACGAACTCGCTGACGATGTACAGCGGCGCCGAATCGACCTGTGCCTCGATCACCTTGGCGGTGCAGAACGAGGCCACCCGCTGGGCCGCCGCCGCCTCCTTCGCGAGTCTGGCGCGTGATTCGGCGCTGTCGTACCTGGAGACCTTGATCGCGACCCGCTCTCCCGCCTCCCCGTAGCCCTCATAGACGACGCCCTGGCCGCCCGCGCCCAGCCGGCCGGCCAGCCAGTAACGACCCAAACGCCGCGGGTCGGATGGGGTGAGAGGAACCATTGAGCGTGCCATTTCGGGAAACTCCGGATGGGCTGAAGGTCAAGGACATCGCCGGATGCCGAACATCGGCGTGGAGCCCAAGCACGCCAAGAGCGTACGCATGATCGGCCGGGGCGTCCTCATCCAACCCGAATCAGGCCTCTCCATCCTGTGTCAGCCGCACGCGCTCAATGAACCCTTTTCAGGCTCCGCGGCGGTCCCGGAGGAGAAGTCGCCGCGCCTGGCCGACCCGGTCGAGCCGATACACGCCCGGCTGACCCGGCGCTGGGTGCCGTGGTGTTGTTCGCGAACGCCGCCGGCGACGACACGATGACCAGCGCCGATCGGGCGGAGGTCGTCCAGCAGGGCGCGAGTGGCCATCAGCGGGACGTGGACGGCACCCGCGCGGTCGCCGCTGACCTGCGCGCTCTGGCCGACGGCCGGCACAGAGCGGACCCGACCTGATCGCGCGCCTGTGGACCGCGGAGAAGGCGCTCAGCATGGCGCTGCAGGTGGATGGGTCGGCGGGGGGGGTGAACGCCCGGCTCCAGCCGCGCGAGCGAGCGCAGGCAGAGGTGCGGTTCGGCACACGTCTGGCCGCTGTGCTCGCTGCCGAGCGCCCCGCGCGCGATCCGTACGGCGACGACCCGGATGACTTCTGGAGGAGCCAACCGGAAACCGATCGCACCAAATGAGACACTGTGGCCGGAATATCCCATGACGAGTGGAGAGAGCCATGTCGTTCCAGGCATATTTGGACAACATCGAGGACAAGACCGGGCTGACGCCGCGAGAGTTCATAGTCTTGGCGAGGGAGCGCGGCTTCGATGATCCGTCAACGAAGGCGGGGACGATCATTGAGTGGCTGAAGCAGGACTATGGTCTTGGGCGCGGGCATGCGATGGCGTTGGTGCATGTGATCAAGAAGGGCCCGAAGATCGACGCGAAGCATGTCGGGACCTCCGGTTCTCATCGGGACGAGTCCGACACGCTGTGGCTGGATGGCAAGGACAACCGGCCTGAGGCGAACTGACATCTGGCCCGAACAGATGTAGGGGCCCCTGCATGTCCGCCGCCGGCTCCAGGCCTGGGCTGTCGATCGCCGGGCGGGAAATGCCGGTCCAGGATGTCGGCCCACTCCGGCAGGATGCCGAAACCGCCGTTGCCGTAAAACTGGTCGGACTGACGTCAGCGGCCCCATGATCACATCTGCGATCATGGGCCCGCCTCTGTTGTTCTCGCTCACGGATGGAGTCATGGGTGTCGCTACCGTCCGGCGCTGTCACCTGCCCGGCTGGCGTTGATGTCGATCCTGCAGTTCGGTGAAGGGCCGTCCGACCGGCAGACGGCCGGGGCCATCGCGGCGCGCTGTTCTCGGCCGGGCCATCGGTAAATGTCGGCGTTCGGCAGCAGGTAGCAGCTACCGTGCCTCCATGTTGGATGCACACGAGCGATTTGTGGCCTCCGGGCCGCTGCGGATTTGGACCGAGCGGGTCGGGGATCCTGGGCTTCCCGCTGTTTTGATGGTCATGGGGTCGGCTGCTCAGGGTGTCAGTTGCCCGGATGCACTGGTTGGTCGGCTGGTTGAGCGTGGGGTTCAGGTGATCCGGTTCGATCATCGGGACACCGGTCGGTCCAGCGTTGTCGACTTCGATGCCCACCCGTACACCATCGGGGACATGGCTCGCGACTGCCTGGCTGTGCTGGACGGTTATGGACTGAGCTCCGCTCATGTGGCTGGGGCTTCCATGGGCGGCATGATCGCGCAATGGCTGGGGGTGCACGCGCCGGACCGGGTCCGGTCTTTGACCGTGATGTCCAGCTCGCCGATGGGTCATGATCCGGGTCCGGCGTGGGCACGGGCGCTGGCCGGGGAGCCGGCCGACCCGGATGATCTACCGCCGCCGTCGCCGGTGTTTCTCGCGCATATGGCCGCCGGGCTGCCGCCGGGAGTGGAGTCCGACGTGGCCTTGTTCCGGGTCTTCAACGGGCCGGTTCGGCCGTTCGACGAGCGGGCCGCCCGGGCGATGCTGGAGTTGGCGCTGTCGCGGGCTACCGACCCGGCGGCCGCGGCCAACCATCACCGGGCCGTGTGGATGGACGCCCCTGACCTGCTCGCCCCGCTGTCGTCGATCACCGCGCCGACCTCGATCGTGCACGGCGACCAGGATCCGGTCTATCCGCTCGTTCACGGCGAGGCCCTGGCTGCCGCGATTCCGGGCGCGGTACTGCGCGTCGTGCCCGGGATGGGCCATGTCATGACTTCACCCGGCCTGCCCGAGGAGGTCGCCGACCTGATCCGGCTGTGACCCGCCTTGCGGGGGCGGTGCCGTGCCGATGAACAGCCACGCGGTCGGCCCCGCGCCAGCCGGGGTCGTGATCGGGTTGACGCCGTCCCACTCGGTCAAAGGGGCGCGGTGCCATCTCCACTCCACCTGTCGCTCGCCCACACAGCAGGCCGGCAGCGCACTACCGGTATCGCCCTGACCCGGCACACCATGGCCACCGCTCCGCCGTACGCGGTGAACCTTGGCTTTCGCTCTTCACTCCAGACGACCTGTGGACGGATCCCGTACGCGCGAAGCACTCGTGGACGTGCTTCCGGACGGGCTCGCCCTGTCTGAGCGCCTGACTTTCCGCCGCGGTGCCGGGCCTGGCGTTCGAGTGTGTCCGAGTGTGTCCGACCTCCTGTTGGACAGCGAGAGCGTAGGTCTTCACTGACGGTGACGCGGCGATCCGCCGCACGGACGAAGGGACCTGTCATGATCGACAACGAGCGCACCGAGCCGTACGAGCCCCCGCAGATGCTCGAGATCGGCGAGTTCGGGCAGCTGACCCGCGGCTACGGCATGCTCAACATGGACTGGGCCTACTACTACGCGGGGTAGTGAGGCCACCGTGCCCATCGAGTCCCACGGCGTCCGGTACGGGTCCGGACAGCCGGCACATCCCAGGAGAAAGGCACCACTCATGGTCGACAACGAGCCGTACGAACCCCCGCGGATGCTCGACATCGGCGAGTTCGGAGAACTGACCCGCGGCATGGCCGGGCCGCTGATGGACGCGGTCTACTACTACCAGTGAGGCGAGGAGTCCGGTGCGCAAGCTGAGCGGCGAGGAGTTCGCGGTGCTGTCCGACAGCGCCGCCGGCGAAGCCCTCGCTGAGGCGCTGCACGGCGCGGTGGTGCTGAGCTACGCGTCCGGCCGTCCCTGTCTGCTGGCCGCCTCGCCCGGCGAGATCGTCCACGCGGAGGCGGGCCACGCGCGGCTGGCGGTGATCGGCACGTGCCCGGTCACCGCCGGTCGGCTCCGGCGGATGGCGGCGCGGCTGGGGTGCCTGGCGGACGCCGACGCGGTGGCCGCGGCGCTGCCCGGCAGTTTCCATCTGGTCGCCGTCGTGGGCGGGCAGGTTCGGGTGCAGGGCACCGCTTCGGGCATGCGGCGGGTGTACTACGCGCGGGCCCGCGGGGCGGTGGTCGCGTCCGGTCGGGCGGCGCTGCCGGCCGCGCTGACGCGGGCGGCGGTGGACGAGCAGGCTCTGGCGATGCGGTTGCTGATGGCGGTTCCGCCGGCGCTGGCCGAGCCGCTGTGGGAAGGGGTCGCCATGGTGCCGCCCGGTGAGGCGGCGCACATCGACGCGGACGAGGTGCGGCTGCGCGCCTGGTGGCGGGCGCCGGAGCCGGAAGTAGCGCTGGAGGAGGGCGCTCCCGTGGTGAGGGCGGCCCTTGAGGAGGCCGTGGCCGCCCGGATCGGCGAGGGCGCGGTGGTGGCCAGCGATCTGTCCGGCGGGCTGGATTCCACGCCGGTCAGCTTCCTTGCCGCTGCGGCGGCCGGGGAGCGGTCGGCGAAGCTGATCACGTTCGTGCTGGCCATCGACGATCCCGAGCATGACGACGCGGAGTGGGCGGCCCGGGCGCGGGCGCACCTCCCGGGCGAGCACGGGGTGGCCCGGTCCGGTGACCTGCCCAAGTGGTTCGCCGGGGCGGCCGAGGCCGTTCCCGGGCTGGACGAGCCGACGCGGTGGCTGCGCACGCTGGCCCGCGAGCTGGCGGGTTCGGCACTGCTGGCCGGGCTGGGCGCGGCCGTGCGCCTGACCGGGCACGGCGGTGACGAGGTCACGCTGCTGCCCGACTGCTACCTGCACGACCTGGCCCGTCGCCACCCGGCGGCGCTCTGGCCCCACCTGCGCGAGCGGCGGTCCAGGGCCCGATGGCCGCTGTGGGCGTGCGCCCGCGCACTGGCCGACCGGCGCCCCTATGCCGCCTGGCTGGCGGATCAGGCGCAGACACTCAGCGCGCCGCTGTCCCGCTTCCGGCCGGACTTCGGATGGGAGCAACCGCTACGCCTGCCTGACTGGACGACCGAGGCTGCGACGGACACGGTCCGCCGGCGGCTCCTCACGTGCTCGGCCGAGCCGCACTCCCCCCTGCGCGCCCAGCACCAGAGCCTGTCGAGCGTCCGTACCATCGCCGCCTCCCTCGACGGCGTGCGGGGCCTGACGGGCCGCGTGGGCGCCCCCGTGCACGCCCCCTATCTGGACGACCACGTCGTCGCCGCCTGCCTGGCCGTGCGGCCGGACCAGCGGGCGGTGCCGGGCGCCTACAAGCCGCTCACCCGGGCCGCGATGCGTCCCGTCATGCCGGCCGAATGTTTGGAACGTACCACCAAGGGCGAGTTTTCGGCCGACATCTACCAGGGGCTGCTCCGCCACCGCGACCAGCTCCTGACCCTGCTCGACGGTTCGCTGCTGGTGGAGCGCGGCCTGGCCGACGCCGCCGCCCTGCGCCGGGCCTGCGTGCGCACCCCGGCCGAGGGCGGGCCGGGCGTGATGGCACTCGACGTCTTCATCGCCGCCGAGAACTGGCTACGAGCCCTTCTTGCCTACCCCACCCAGGAGGAGTCGTGTGCGTGAGGCTTCGCCCCGGCGTCACTCTCACCCCGATCGACGAGGTTGCCGTGCTCCTGGACGAGCGCACCGGCCGCTACCGCCAACTGAATGCCACCGCCGCGCTCGTCCTGCGCAGCCTGCTGGCGGGACACGGCCAGGACGAGGCCGCCCGCGACCTCGTCCGGACCCATCCGGCCGCAACGCCCACCGCCGAGGCGGACATCGCCGCGCTCGTCGCGCAGTTGCGCGCCGCGAACCTGATCGTCGAGACCGTCGACCGGGAGCAGCCGCGATGAGCGTGCCCATGGTGCCCGCCGACCGGCCCGCCCTGCCCTGGCGCCGCCGCCCGCCGGCGCTGGCCGCCGTGGCCGCCGCACACCTGATCGCCCGCCTGCCGCCGGCCCGCATCCGCGCGGCGCTGACCTTCGCCCGCCGCGGCGCCGCGCCCGCGAGCGCCGAACAGGCCAGAGCGGCACGGGACGCGGTGATCGCGGTCAGCCTGTCGTGTGCCGGGGAAGGCTGCCTGCCCCGCTCCATCGCCGCCGCCCTGCTGTGCCGGTTGCGCGGATGCTGGCCCACCTGGTGCGCGGGCATACGGGTCCACCCGTTCGGCGCCCATGCCTGGATCGAGGCCGACGGCCAGCCCGTCGACGAGCCGCCCCGCCACTACCGGGTCACGATCGCCATCGCCCCGGACAGAGAGCTTCGAAGATGAGGCAAAGAGGCCGTGCCCGACGACGTGCCCATCGTCGTGGGCGGAGTCGAGTTCGATGACCCGGACAAGAGGCTCATCGGGCTCGCCGACGACATCTGGCTCGATGGTGAGGGAGCACTCGGTGGCCGCCTGGTCCTGGCCGCAGCAGGAATCGGCCTCGTTGACGGTTGATTACGTACCTCCGGTCCAGGGTCTAGGGCGAATCGTCCCTTCCCGGGGGCTGCGGTCGAACAGGTACAGGGAGGTCCGTAGCCCTCGGGGGATATAGTTCCAGTACATGATCGACATTCCGCTCTGGTCAACGACTCCTCCGGGCCCTGCTACCGGAACCCCCAGCCTGACGCTGTACGGAGCGGACATCCCGGCCTCGAGTGCGGTGGTGGTGTGCGCCGGCGGCGGTTACGCCAGACTGGCCGAGAACGAGAGCACGGACGTGGCCCGCTGGCTGGTCGCGCTGGGCGTCGACGCCTACGTGCTCCACTACCGGGTGGCCGGGGGCGAGCCGGGCCGCGAGCCGCTGCATCCAGCTCCCTTGGACGACCTGCGCCAGGCGATGCACGTCGTCCGGGAACGTGGCGCCACGCGGGTCGCCGTCATGGGATTTTCCGCCGGCGGCCATCTCGCCGCCACCCTCGCCACCTCCAAAGACGGCTCGAACGACGGGGAGCGCCCGGATGCCGTGGTGCTCGGTTACCCGGTCATCGACCTCACCGGGGCGCACTCCTCGTCCCGCTGCCGACTGCTCGGTACTGACGGCAGTGAGGAGCAGGCGACAGCCCTATCCGCCCACCAGAACGTGACGGCCGAGACGCCGCCGACATTCCTCTGGCACACCGCGAACGACAATGTGGTCCCAGTCGACAACAGCCTGCTGTTTGCCGCAGCACTCGCCCGCGCCGGCACGCCGTTCGAGCTCCATGTCTTTCCCGAGGGCAAGCACGGGCTCGGGCTCGCCCAGGACGAACCGACCGCGTCCGCTTGGCCCAGCCTCTGCGCCACGTGGCTCGCAGCCCAAGGCTTCGGCCCGCGTCCCTGATCGCCGACCGTCCGCAGAGGGCGGCGGCCCTGTGGTCCTGCTTGGGCCCGATCGCGGGCATATCACTCGAAGATGGCCTCGACCAAGGCATCCCCCGTCTCCGCCCCAGCGACCAAACCCTTTGTCGGCAGGCTCCAAGTCGTTCGGGGTGCAGGTACGACGAAGGGTGTCGAGGAGCGATGTGTGACGAACGACCTCAACACCCTTCTCACTGCACTGTACGTGACCATCGACGACTGGTTGGGTGAATCACCCCGGTCAGGACGCCCGCCCAAGCTCACCGATGCCGACCAGGCCCTGCTCGGCATCCACTCCGAGTCCCGCTGGCTGCGCCACGTCCCCGCCCACCTGTCCGACGCCTTCCCCTACCTGCCCGGCCAGTCCGGCTACAACAAACGCCTGCACAAACGAGCGGGCCGCCGCACCGCTACAGGACGACCTCGCCGGTTCAGCCGAAGCCCACGCCCACCACCCGGGTGCCGGAGTCGGCGATGCTGCCGTGCCGTGGAGCCCATGATCACAGGCCGCCACAGCGGCAGAGGCCCGGCGCCCGACCGTTATCGACGGCTACGACCTCAATCGTTTACGGCACGGCTGTGCCGACTGGCTTGTCGGCGCGGCCGTCCTGATCCCATCAGCGCAGGGTGGCCAGTGTGTCGAGGGGGTTGTCCAGGAGGTTGGCGAAGGCGAGTTCGGCGGCACCGGCGAGCGTGGTGTCGTCGCCGAGGGCCGTCACGGCCAGGCGGACACGTTCGCGCGACACCGGCAGGACATGCGCGTCGATCCGGGCACGGACGCGTGACGCGGCGCCCGGGTAGACATCGCGGAGCATCCCGCCGAAGACCACGAGCGCCGGGTTGAACAGGTTGATGAGGTTGACGACGCCGACACCGAGCCAGTCGCCGATGCGGTCGAGGGCGTCCCGCGCGCGGGCGTCGCCGGTCCCGGCGAGTGCGACGACTGACCGGATACCGTCGCGTCCGACGAGTTCGCCGGACCGTCCCGCGTAGTCGAGCAGCGCCTCCTCCCCCACCTCGGCCTCCAGACAGCCGCGCGACCCGCACAGGCAGGGCCGCCCGTCGAACGGGTTGACCAGCATGTGCCCGAGTTCGCAGCCGTAGCCTCCGTCTCCGTCCAGGAGTTTGCCGCCGACGATGATCCCGCCGCCGACGCCGACGTCCCCGTGCAGGTAGATGAGGTTGTCGACGTCGCATCCCGCGCCGCGTACGTGCTCGGCGATCGCACCCAGGTGTGCCTCGTTGCCGACCTCGACGGGAAGCCCGAGACCGAGCCCGGCGGCCAGTTCCGCGCCGAACGCCTGGTCCACCCAGCCGAGGTGCGGCCCGTACCGGACCGTGCCGTCGGCGCGCCTGATCAACCCGCAGTACGACGCGCCCACACCCACGCACAACGCGCCCGGACCGGCCCCGGCGACCAGTTCGCGGCCGAAGGTGGCGAGGACGCCGACGACGTCCTCCAGGTCGACCCCGGCGCGGGTGCGCACGGCCTCGCGGCGGTCGAGGACCCGGCCGCCGAGCCCGACACGGGCCGCGAGCAGCCGGTCCACGGCGACGTCGAACGCGAGCCCGTACAGCGTCCCCTGCTCGGGCATGACGACGATGGACGGCCGCCCAGCGCGACCCCGCCCGATGGGGACGTCCTCGCGGACGAGCCCGGCGGCGGCGAGTTCGGCGGTCAGGTCCATGATGGTGCTGCGGTTGAGGCCCATCCGGCGGCTGAGCGCGGCCCGTGACACGGCCCCGTCCTTATGGACGCGCCGCAGCACCTCACTCAGGTTTCGTTGCCGCATCTGCTCCTGTGTCCGCGCGCCCGCCACCGATCCCGTCATCCCCGCCAGCCTAGGCCGGGGTCGGTACTTGTGAACAGCAGGACCGCCATGAGCGCGACCCACTGGTAACAAGCGTTCCGAGGCGAGGAGCTACATCTCAGGGAGGGACGCGATCACCGAGTACCGGTGAACTCTGCGCCTACCAATGACCTCATTTACTAAGTGGTGATCAACGGCGGCGGTCGCGCACGGTAGCGGGGAACACCGGCCGGCGTCGAGAAAGGTGCTGACCCCTAATGTTTCGGCGTTCCGTAAGGGTCGTGCGGCGTGTCGGCGTAGGCCCACTGATGGTCACGGGCGTGACGGCAGGCGACCTCGACGTCCCCCGCGCGCATGACGTCCAGCAGCTCGCGGTGCTCGTCGGCGACCCGCTCGAGTTTCGGCCTGGTGACCATGAGAGCGATGGCCGTGCGCGCCTCGATCTGCAGCGCCTCCCAGGCGCGGGTCAGCAGCGCGTTGCCGCCGGCCTGCACGACGTGCCGGTGAAACCGCGCGCTGGCCAGGCCGATGCCGTGCACGTCGTCGTCCTGGGCACTGCGGTACATCTCCTCGACCGCCTCCCCCAGCCGGTCGAAGGGGAGGGTTCCGGCCAGCATGGCGAGCCGCGTCGCGGTCTCCTCAAGGGCCGCCCGCACGATGTACGCCTCGCGGATGGTCTGCTCGGCGAAGGGAAGCACCCGGCTGCCGTGACGAGGCCGGCCGTCGATGAGGCCGAGGCCCTCAAGCTGCCGGAGCGCCTCCCGGACCGGGGCCTGACTCGTTCCGAACTCGATGGCGATCTTCGTCTCGATGAGCCGGTCTCCCTCGCCGAGTTCGCCGGAGACGATCCGTTGCAGCAGACCGTCGCGGATCTGTCGGCTCAGCGTCGGTCGCGCGGAGCGCGGGCTCCCCGTGGGTTCCGACAAGAAACCTCCTGACGTTGAGGGCCCAGAGGGCCCTTGACTCTTCGATCATGCCACGTAAGTTAATTATCGATATCGATAAGTGGAGTGCACATGCTGACCTCCGTTCAGACACCCGAGAGTCCCGAAGCGGCTCATGCCGCGCTTCAGGCCGGGGCCGTGCCTCTCGGCGGCGGCACCTACCTGCTGGCCCGCCTGGACGATCAGGCCGGCCGCGACCTGCGGCTGGTCAGCCTGCGCCGGGCGGGACTGTCCGGCATCGACGTCGAAGGCGACACGGTGGCCCTGGGCGCGGCCACCACTCTCGCCGACATCGAGGACGACGATCGGCTGAGCTACCTGTCCGGCTGTGTGCGGTCGATCGCCGCGCCACCGGTCCGCAGCCTCGCCACCGTGGCGGGCAACCTTTTCGTGCCCCAACCGTACGGCGACCTGGCGGCGGCTCTTCTGGCCCTGGACGCGGAGCTGGACGTGCTCGGTGCCGACGGGGCCCGCCGCGAGCCGCTCGAGCGGGTCGTCACCGGCGGCCTGCGGGCGGGCGACCTGGTGACCCGCGTCCGGTTCACCGCTCCGGCCAAGGACGCGTTCCGGTTCTACAAGGCGAGCCGGCGGCGGCTCAACTCGGGATCCATCGTGACGGTGGCGGCCCGGATCACGATCGAGGACGGCCTGGTCGGTGACATCCGTCTCGTGCTCGGCGGCCTGGCGCGGCGCTTGGTACGCGCGGTCGGCGCCGAGCGCGTTCTGCTGGGCGCGCCGCTGAACGCCCAGGTCGTCGCCCAGGCAGCCGGCGCCGACGTCATCGAGCCGTTCGACGACGCCTACGCCTCCGCCTGGTACCGCGCTCGGGTCTACCCCGTCCACCTGCGTCGCGCCCTGCTGGGGACCTGAAAGGGGATCGCATGCCCTCGACAATCGTCACGCTCAAGGTGAACGGCACCGAGCGGGAGCTGATCGCCCGGCCGTCGACGACGCTGCTGAGCGCGCTGCGCGACACATTGGGACTGATGGGGGCCAAGCGCGGCTGCGCGCAAGGGGGCTGCGGCAGCTGCACGGTGCTGCTCGACGGCCGGCCCGTGGTCTCGTGCCTGATTCCCATCGTGACGATCGACGGCTCTGCCGTGGAGACGATCGAGGGCCTGGCCGAGGGCGACCGGCTCGGCGACGTACAGCAGGCGTTCGTCGACCTCTTCGCGACGCAATGCGGGTTCTGCACCCCGGGGATGATCATGTCCGCCACGGCCCTGCTCAACCGGAAGCCGGATCCGACCCGCCAGGATGTCACCGAGGCGATCTGCGGGAACGTCTGCCGCTGCACGGGATACGAGCCGATCATCGCCGCCGTCCTCGCCGCCGCGCAACGCCGCAGCGCCCCGCTCACGAACGCGGAGGCCGAGGTCTGATGGCGCGCCTCACCCCGATCGACACCGCGTACTTCAAGGGCGAGCGCTCGGACGACTTCGCCGTCATCGGCTCCGCCGTCCCGCGCTCGGACGCCCGCGCTCACGTCACCGGCCGCACGGTCTTCTTCGAGGACATGGCGCTGCCGGAGATGACGCACGTCAAGATCCACCGGTCCACGCGGCACCACGCCCTCATCAACCGGGTCGACGTCTCCGGCGCCCTCGGGGTCCCGGGCGTGCTTCGGGTCATCACCCACCAGGACGTGCCGAACAACTGGTACACCGTGCTGCGCCTGATCGGCGTGGGACCTGACGACGAGCCGGTGCTGGCCGAGGATCGGGTCCTCTACCGCGGCGAGCCGATCGTCGCCGTCGTCGCCGAGACCGAGGACGCCGCCCGCGAGGGCGCGGCCCGGGTCACGGTCGACTACACCGACCTGCCCGCCGTCCTCGACGTCGAGGAGGCGCTGGCCGACGGCGCCCCGATCATCAAGCAGGCGGGCGCCAACCACTTCGTGTATGAGGGACATCACTGCCGCCGGATCCGCTTCGGCGACGTCGAGCGAGGTTTCGCCGAGGCGGACCGCATCATCGAGGGCCGCTACAGCTCCTCCCCCATCGAACACGCGCCGACCGAGCCGACCGGCTGCATCGTCGTCCCTCAGGGCGACGGCCGGCTGCGCATACACACCAACACCCAGGCCGCCTTCTTCACCCTCGACAACACCGCGCTCATCCTCGGCGTCCCGCCTACCAGCCTGCGCGTCGTCGGGGGCACCGTGGGGGGCGGCTTCGGCGGCAAGGTCGACGTCATCGTCGAGCCGCTCGCGTGCATCGCCGCCATGCTCACCGGCCGGCCGGCCAAGTACGTCTACAGCCGCGCCGAGGAGATGCAGGTGTCGTCCCCCCGAGCGGCCGAGCGCATCTCCATCAAGGACGGCGTCATGGACGACGGCCGGATCGTCGCCCGCAAGATCACGCTCTACGTGGACGCGGGCGCGTACTCCCGGCACAGCCCGTACGGCACCACCAAGGCGGCGGCGCACATGCCCGGCCCGTACACGATCCCGAACGTCCATGTCGACGCGTACTGCGTCTACACCAACCGCACGCCATCCAGCGCCATGCGCGGGTTCGGCGTCACGATCGGCGACTTCGCGCTGGAGTCGCACATGGACCGCATCGCCCGGGAGCTGAACATGGACCCGCTGCGGCTCCGGCTCAAGAATGCCTACCGGGACGGCGACATGAAAGCTCATCGCAAGATCGCGTCCGGCACGGCGTTGGTCGAGGTGATCCAGAGCGCCGCCGACCTGGTGGGGCACGACCTTCCGCCGGAGTACCGGGCGATGTCCTCGACCGAACGACCGGAGGGCTGAGCGATGGCGTTACGGCATGGCCGCGGATACGCGGCGGTCAACTACCCGACCGGCATGAACCTCGGCGGGGACCCGTCGCAGGCACTCGTCCACGCCACCACGATGGGCGGATTCGTCGTCACGCTCTCCTCGGTGGATCTCGGCCAGGGGTTGCGGACGGTCATCGCCCAATGCGCGGCCGAGACACTCGGCATCCCGATCGAGAACGTCATCGTCGACACCGCCGACACCGACACCGGCCCGCACTGCATGGGAACGTTCGCCAGCCGCGGCACCCACCGCGTCGGCAACGCCGTGATCATGGCGGCGCGCGAGGCCAGGGAGGTCATGCTCCAGGTCGCCGCCGACGAACTGGAGGTCGACGCGGAGGACCTGGAGACCGACGGCACGGGCTTCGTCCGCCTCAAGGGATCGTCGGAAAAGAAGATCCACATCAGCGACGTCGCGCTCGCCGCGCACTTCCGGCAGGGCCGGACCATCTCCGGCCGGGGCATCTACCTCAAGGAGCCGAGCTCCCCGGTGCCGGAGACCGGCGAGATGGATCCGGACTCCTGCCAGGCGCACGCGTGCACGGTGGCCGAGGTCGCGGTCGACGACGAGACCGGCGTGATCGAGGTGCTGCGGCTCTACAACACCTACGAGATCGGCCGGGCGCTCAACCCGGCCCTCGCGACGCAGCAGGTCGAGGGCGGCGCCTGGATGGGCCTGTCGCACGCGTTGTTCGAATCGACCGAACCGTACTATCCGCACTCGCGCGAGCACGGCCCGGTCGATTTCACGGAGTACCTGATGCCCGGGCCGGCCGACATCCCGGCGCAGACGAGCCTGTTCCTCGAACGGCCCGCCGACAACGGGCCGTTCGGGGCCAAGGGGATCGGTGAGATGACGGCGAACGCGCCGATCCCCGCGATCGCCAACGCCGTGTACGACGCGGTCGGCGTACGGCTGACGAGCATGCCCTTCACCCCGGAGAAGGTGCTGCGCGGACTCGACGAGCTGCGGGCCGGCCGTGCTGGTTGATCAGGACGCGCTGGACCGGCGGCTGGGCGCGGAGGGCTACCTCGCCGACGAGGGTCTGCTCACCGCCCTTCACCTGGCAGGCACGCTCGGGCTCCCGCTGCTGCTGGAGGGCGAGCCGGGGGTCGGCAAGACCGAGGTCGCGAACGTCCTGGCCCGGATCCTCGGCCGCGAGCTGATCCGGCTTCAGTGCTACGAAGGGCTGGACGCCTCCCAGGCCCTGTACGAGTGGGACTACCCCAAACAGTTGCTGTCCCTGCGGGCCGCCGAGGTGGAGGGGCGCGGCGTCGGCGACCTGTACCGCGAGGAGTTCCTGCTGCAGCGGCCGTTACTGCGGTCGCTGCGGGCGGCGTCCGGCGCGGTGCTGCTGATCGACGAGATCGACCGGGCGGACAGTGAGTTCGAGGCCTTCCTTCTCGAGTTCCTCGGCGACTTCCAGATCACCATCCCGGAGATCGGCACCATCACGGCGGCGAGCGTCCCGTTCGTCGTCCTCACCTCGAACCGGACCCGCGAACTGCACGACGCGCTCAAGCGCCGATGCCTCTACCACTGGATCCCCTTCCCCGACGCCGAACGGGAGCGAGCGATCATCCGGGCGCAGGCGCCGGGCCTGGACGAGAGGAGCGCGGCGCGCCTCGTGGCCGCCGTGCATCGCATCCGCGGGCTGGCTCTGCTGAAACGCCCGGGCATCGCCGAGTCGGTCTCCTGGGCCCGCGGCGTGCAGACGCTGACCCGCGAGGGTTCGAGCTGGCTGGAGGCGATGCGCCGGTCCGCGGGGCTGCTCGTCAAGCACGAGGAGGACCTCACGCTCCTCGGCCGCCACACCGCGGAGGTGTTCGGTGACTGAGCAGTCCCTCGTCGTACGCGTCGGCGATCATGTGCACGGGTTCCTGCGGGACCTGCACGATCGGGGCCTGCCCGTACCGGTGCCCAAGCAGCGGGTCTTCCTTCAGGCGATCGAGGCCGTCGGCCCGCGCGACGCCACACACCTCTACTGGATCGGGGTGGCCACGCTCACCACCTCCCACGAAGACCTGGAGGTGTACTCCCCCACGTTCGAGCGCTGGTTCGGGGAGGTTACGGCACGGCGCATCCCCGATGAGGAGTCCCCCGACGACGAGGCCTCCGCGCCGCGCGGGAAGGGGGGCGAGGCTCCTCTCACGGCGACGTACGGCGGGGAGGCGGGCCTGAAGGCCGGCTCCTCGGAGCGCGAGAGACGCCCGGTGTTCGGCCCGGCGAGCGAGGACGACCGGGCCGTGCTCTCGCTGCTGCGGCGGGAACTACCCGGAGCGGTGCCGACGATCCGGTCGCGACGTCGGCGGCCTGCCCGGCGAGGTCCGTGGATCGACGTCGCCAGGATCTGCCGTGAGTCCAGGCGCAGCCACGGGGAGATCGTGACGTTGCACCGGCGCAACCGTCCGCGGCGGCAGCGCCGTGTGCTGCTGCTCATCGACGTGTCGGGGTCGATGAAGCAGCACAGCGCCCACTACCTCCGCTTCGCCCACGCCGTGGTCGGCCGGCTCGACCGCGTCGAGGTGTTCACCTTCGGCACCCGGCTGACCCGCGTCACCGAGCAGCTGCGCGCACGGCACGTCGACGCGGCCGTCGGCTCGCTGAGCGACGTCGTCCTGGACGCCGAGGGCGGGACGCGGATCGGCGCCTCGCTCCAGGAGTTCCTCGCCAACGCCCGGCATGTCACCGTGGCGCGCGGCGCCCTGACGATCGTGCTCTCCGATGGCCTGGAACGCGGCGACTGCCGGCCCATGCAGGCGGCCGTACGGCGGTTGTCGCTGCTGAGCCACCGGTTGCTGTGGTGGTCGCCGCTCGCCTGCGACCCGGCGTACCAGCCGATCACCCGCGGCATGTCGGCCGTGCTCGGCAGCGTGGACGCGCTCGCGGGCGTGCGCGACCTGCGTACGGCGTACGAGCAGGTACAGACCTTGATCAGGGAGTGATCGTCATGCCGGAGGCGACCCGCTACTCGGGCGACATCGTCGACTCGCATCACCACATCTGGCGGGCCGGGGACCTGCCCTGGCTGTCCGGACCGATGGTGCCGCGGATCTTCGGCCCGTACGAGCCGATCAGGCGGGACTACCTGATCGACGAGTACGTCGCCGACGCCACGGCCGCAGGCATCGGCGAGTCGGTCTACGTGCAGACGAACTGGCCGCTCGACCGGGTTGTGGACGAGGTGCGCTGGCTTCACGAGGTTCATCAGGAGACGGGCCGGCCGATGGCCGTCATCGGATCGGCCGACATGTTCGACGAGAGCGCTCCGGACACCATGCGACGACAGGCCGCGCTCACGCCGCTCATCCGGGGGATCCGTCAGCAACTGCACTGGCACGAGCGCCCGGAGTTCCGGTTCGCCGCCGCGCCCGACCGTATGAAGGATCCGGTCTTCCGTAAGAACATCGGCGCGCTCGCCGACCACGGCTGGCTGTTCGAGCTGCAGGTCTTTCCCGAACAGATGCCGGATGCGGTCGAGCTGGCGGCGGCCTTCCCTGATGTCACCTTCGTCCTGGTGCACGCGGGCATGCTCATCGGGCTCGAGTGCCTCGAGTCGTGGCGGACCGGGATGGCCGCGCTGGCCGAGCAGCAGAACATCGTCGTCAAGCTCACCGGGCAGGGCACCTTCGTCCACCGGGTGGATCCCGACCTCATCTCCTTTGTCGCAGACGAGGTGATCGGCTGGTTCGGCGCCGGCCGAGCCATGTTCGGCACCAACTTCCCGGTCGAGAAGATCTGGACCACGATGCCGCACCTGGTCGACGCGTGGAAGAACGCACTGACTCATCTCCCACCCGCCGACCAGCACGACATCTTCGCCGGCAACGCACGACGGGTGTACGGGCTGGAGGGCTGACCTGAAACTGCTGGGACTCGGGCCGTGGGGCTCGGAGGGCTTCGACCGGCGACGTCAGACGGTCCCGGTCGCCAACGGAATTGACGTGAAAAGGAGTATCTCGGAATGGCACTGTTCGTCCTGACCTACGGCTACAACGACACCCCGCTGAGAGCGGAGCGCCGCGAAGACCATCTCGCACACCTGAACAAGCTCTTTGAGCAGGGCAGCCTCGTCGCGGCCGGCCCTTACACGGACCTGACGGCCGGCATGATCGTCCTACAGGCCGAGGACGAGACCGCGGCGCAGGCGCTCGTCGACCAGGACCCGTACACACAACTACAGGTCACCAGGGATCGCCGGCTGCGCCAGTGGCGCGTGACGGTCGGCTCGCTCGGCTCTGGCTAGAGTTCACCCCTAAGGTCGTCCGACGCCAGCCCCACTGGGCTGATCGAGCGGTCCTGGCCGCGCCGGCGCGACTCCTGCCGCCGAGGTTGCGGGCTCATCGGCTGGTGACGCCGGGCGCCCTGCCGGCTTGGCACTGCCCGCGGCGCCCCGACGACCGCCGACAACCTGAGCACGCTCCTGCCCGGCTTCAGGCCATCTCGGGGAAGTCGGTCTCGGTGGTGCCGATCGCCCGGATCGCGGCCGGTCGTGCCGAACGCAGGTAGCCGTACCAGGCCAGTGTCACCAGGACCGTGGCGAAGAACGCGAGGACCACGAAGTTCAGCGGCCACTGCGGCCAGGGAACCACGTTGACCCAGAACACGTAGGCCATCCCGGCCACCGACACCACCACGCAGGGCCACACCAGCGGCAGCCGTACGCCCTCGCGGCGCAGGAAGATCGGCGTGGCCAGCGCGACGACCGCATAGGCGATCATGTAGCCGTAGGTGCCGTAGGTGTCGACGTTGACCACGATCTCCATGCCGTCCACGCCGAGCGCGAACAGGACCGCGGTGAGCAGCACGACCCCGGGCGCGACGGCCAGGATGGCGCGGTGCGGCGTCTGCTGGGTGCGGTGGGTACGGCCGAGCGAGGCGGGCAGCACGCCCTCCTTGCCCATGACGAACACGATCCGCCCGATGACGTTGATCGGCGCGACCACCACGGCGAAGAACGACGCGGTGACGCCGAGGCTGAGGACCGGCCTGATCCAGTCGGGCAGCCCGGCGGCCTTGGCCAGCTCGTCCAGCGGGTTCGCGCTCGCGCCGAGGTCGCCGAGCGAGTGGAATCCGGCGACCTGCACGTAGGATGCGAAAATGTAGAGCAGGCCGACGCCGAACGCGCTCCACATGATGGCCCGCGGGATGGCCTTGAACGGGTCCTTGGCCTCCCGGCCGAGCGCGTCGGAGCTGGAGAAGCCGACGAAGCCGAGGATGCCCAGCACCATGCCGACCGCGACGCCGTGCGGGGCGGCTCCCGAGAGCGTCAGCTGGTCGGTATCCACGACCGGGCCGCCGCCCCAGAAGAGCACCACGACCAACATCAGCGTGATGATCGTGATGGAGACGACCTCCAGGATCAGCGAGATCCTGGCCGACAGCCGGATGCCCCACACGGTGAACAGCGTGGCCAGCGAGCCGATCACGACGGCCAGCAGAACGTTCCATGCCGTGCCCTCGATCGGCAGCCCGATCTGCGACAAAAAGACGGTGAAGTGGTAGACGGCCCCGCCGAGCGAGCCGGCCGCGATGCCGAAGCAGCCGATGATGAGCGTGACGCCTGTGAGGTACGCACCGAAGGGCCCCAGGCCCTGCGCGGCGTAGTTGTAGAGCGAGCCCGCCGAGGCGCGCCGCTTGGCGAACTGGGCGATGCAGTAGCCGACGGCCAGGATCACGATCGTGGCCAGCGTGAACGACAGCCACGAGGCGTTGCCCGAGCCGGCGTAGATGCCGGCCACGCTGAAGGCGATGACCGCGCTCGGCGCGATGTTGGCGAGGGCCTGGGCGACGACCTCGCCGGCCGACATCGCGCCCTTCTTGAGGCCGCTTTCGGCCTGCACTACAGGTGTCTGGGTCATGGGGGATGTCTCCTCAGGGGATCAGGAGGGTACGCAGTGCCTCGCCGCTGGCCAGGGCTTCCAGCGCGAGGGGGGCCTCGTTGAGTGCGGCGCGGCGGCTGACCAGCTGGTCGAGCCGGAGCAGGCCGTCCATGTAGCGGTCGACCAGCGCGGGGATGTCGATCGCCGGGCGGACGCTGCCGTAGTTCGAGCCGAGGATGCGCTGGTCGGCCTCGGCCAGTACGAGCGGGTCGAAGCGGGCCAGGGTGTTCTTGGGTGGCAGGCCGACCGCGACGGCCGCGCCGCCCAGGCCGAGCATCTTGATGGCGGCCTCCAGCGTGGACTGGTGGCCCACCGCGTCGAAGGCGTAGTCGACGCCGTCGGGCAGCAGGTCGCGCAGCGCCTCGACCGGGTCCTCGGCCGGCAGCTGGTCGGTGGCGCCGAGGGCGGCGGCCAGGGCGGTCTTCTCCTGCCGGGTGTCGATGGCGATGATCCGCTCGGCGCCGGCCAGCTTGGCGCCCTGCACGACGGACAGCCCGACGCCGCCGCAGCCGATCACGGCCACCGTGCTGCCCGGCACCACCGCGGCGGTGTTGGTCACGGCGCCCACCCCGGTCGCGACCGCGCAGCCGACCAGCGCGACCGTGTCGAGCGGGGCGTCGTCGCGGACCTTGACCGCGCCGGAGGCGGGCACGACGGCCTCCTCGGCGAAGGACGAGACACCCAGGTAGTGGTAGACGGTCTCGCCGCCGCGGCTGAGCCTGCTGGTGCCGTCCTGCAGCACGCCGCCCGGGGCCACGACGTTGGCCGCGACCTGGCAGCGGGCCTCGTGGCCGGACCGGCAGTACCGGCACCGGCCGCAGGGGGCCACCCACGACAGCACCACGTGATCGCCCTCGGCCAGGCTGGTGACGCCCGGCCCGAGCGCGGTGACGACGCCGGAGCCCTCATGGCCCATCACCAGGGGAGCCTGGACGTCCCACTCGCCACGCCGCACGTGGAGGTCCGATCCGCACACTCCGGCAGCGGCGATCTTCACCCGTACCTCGCCCGGACCGGGCGGGGCCAGGTCCACGTCCTGGATCACGACGGGGGACTCCGCCGACTCGAATACCGCGGCTCGCACCTGACCTCCTCGATAGGGCCGGGAATAGGGAAGATGGCACCCGGCGTTACGGAACGTAATGGTCATGGTATGAATTGCCGCGTTGATGAGGCATGTGGCCAAATGTCCATTGACCAGGGATTAGGGCGACGATTCGCTATGTTGGAGACGGTTGGGGACGTCGCTCAGCGCTTCGGGCTGCGCGTGCTGTCCGGCGACTCCGCGCTCGACCGGCCCATCCGCTGGACCCATCTGTCGGAGCTCGCTGACCCCACCCCGTGGCTGCAGGGCGGCGAGCTGCTGCTGACCGTGGGCCTCACCCTCGACGATCCCGCCGGGCAGCGCGCCTATGCCGAACGGCTGGTCAAGGCCGGAGTGGCCGCGATCGGCTTCGGTGTCGGGCCACACCACACCAGGACCCCGCAGGCCCTCGTCGACGCGGCGCAAGCGTGCGGCCTGCCGATCCTCGAGGTGCCCGCCGGGGTCGCCTTCCAGGATGTCACCTTCGAGCTCAACGCCGACCTGCTGCGCTCCGACGCGGCACAGGCCCGGCTGATCGCCGAGGGCGTCTCGGCCATGACCCGGGTGGCCCGCAGCGCGGGCACGCAGGGCATCGTCACCGTGCTGGCCGCCCGCATCGACAGCTGGGCCGTACTGCTCGACCGGCACGGCAAGGTGCACGCGGCCGTGGGCGCCGCACGGGTGCACCTCGACGACGCCCGGGCCGCCGCCTCCGGCCAGCGCTCCCGCATCAGGCACCCCAACATCACCGCGTACGGCGTGGGCGATCCCATCCGACCGCGCGCTCACCTGGTCGTGGCCGCGCGCCCCGACAGGATCAGCCTCACCAGGGAGCTGGCCCAGCACGCCGCGCTCCTGCTCGACCTGGCGCTCAACCCGCTCAGCGGCGGCGACACCTGGCATCTGACCAGGGCTGACGCGGTGGACGCGCTCATGTCCGGGGATCAGGGACTCATCGAGCGGGTGGCCGCCCGATGGAACCTGCCGGCCGGCAACGTGGCCGTGGCGCTGCTGCGCTCGCGCTCGCGTGCCGTACCGCTGGAGGAGAACGTGCTGGACTGGTGCACCCAGCTGGACCTGCCGCAGCTCGTCAGCTCCGACTCCGCCCAGGTCACGGTGCTGGTCCCGGAGGATGAGCTGGGCCGCTGGGCCGATCGCGTGCGCGCGGCCGCCGACGACGGCGTCCCTGCCCGCTGCGGCGTGGGTACGGCACAGCCGCTCGCACGCGCTGAGCTCAGCCGCCAGCAGGCCGAGCAGGCGCTGGCCGTGGCCGTCGCCGACGCCGAGCCCATGGTCGCCTTCGGCGAGCTGGCCACCGGGCGGCTGGTGCTGCAGCGACTCGACCCGGCCGCGCAGGCGGCGCTGCGTTCACCGTTGCTGCCGCTGCTGGACAACCCGATGCTGCTGCGGTCGCTGCAGGTGTTCCTCAGCGAGAACGCCAGCTGGGAGGCCGCCTCGTCACAGCTCGGCATCCACCGGCACACGCTGCGCCAGCGCATAGCCCGGGTGGAGGAGCTGACCGGTCTGTCGATCAACGCCACCGAGGACCGGGTGATCGCCTGGCTGGCGCTGCAGGCACTGGTGACCCATCAGCCGTGGTATCCGGGGGCCGTTGGTACCGGGACTGATGTGGCCGGTGCTCGTTGTAGTGGATCAGATACTCGCGGAGCACGAAGGTCAGGTGGCGTTCGTCCTCGGCGTCCGCGGCAGGCCGGTGATGGCCCGTAGCCCTTCGGCTTTGAAAACCTCCCGAAAGGCGGAGGTGAGAAGCGGGTCCCGATCGTGGATCAGGAACCGCAGCTCGGCGATACGGTCGCCCACGTCCATGGCCAGGTTACGGGCCTGCTGCACCATCCACGCCCCGGTCGGGTGCGCGGTCACTCCGGCCAGGTGCAATCGCCGGGTGCCGTGCTCGATGAAGACCAGCACATACAGCCGCTTGAGCAGCACCGTCTCGACCACCAGGAAGTCGCACGCGATGATCGCATGGGCTTGAGCGGTCAGGAACTGCCGCCAGGTCGGCCCGGCCCGGCGGGGCGCCGGATCGATACCGGCCGCGTGCAGGATCTCCCACACTGTAGATGCTGTCGCACGGTCGCTGCACTGACCTGCAAGCCGAGGCCAACCAGTTCACCGTGTACCCGCCGATACCCCCACCTCGGGTTCTCCCGTGCCAGGCGGAGGACCAGATCCCGGACCTCCTTGCTCATTCCGGGACGACCAGGGCGGTGGGAATAGGTCCACGAGCGTTTGATCAAACGGCGATGCCATGCCAACAAGGTGCCCGGGGTGACCAGCCGATGCGCCCGCAGCACCGCAGGTAGGAAGCGGGCCAAGGCCGCCAGGAGCGCCCGATCGGCCCAGTCCGGCCTCGGGCGGGCGAGCTGACGCTTCAACACGGCCACCTCATGGCGGAGCACCATGATCTCGACGTCCTTGGACGCCTGGCCACGTCCCAGCGACACCAGCCGGCCGAACACCCGAACCATGATCAGATACAGCAGACGAACCGGCACAAGCCGCGATCTCGCCCGTACCGCTGCTGAAGGTCAAAAACGCAGATCAAGCACCCTGCGATGCGTTATGAAGCGGTACAGGTTCGGATCACGTCATTCTTCCGCTCCGATCAGGTGCTTTCCACGGACATATCTGCAAGCGGGTAGTGAAGGGCACCCAGTGCTGCTGGGTGCCCTTCGGCCGTTCGATCAGTATCCGGGCGAGTCGGACACCGTTCGAGCGGGCTCTTCTACAGCAATGCGCGAGTGTCCAGCCATTCCTGTACCTCGGCGCTGATCTGCGGATCGGTCACCTTGCTGGAAACCCATGGCAGGGCGAACAGAATCATTTCCACCTCCTGCAAGGCGGAAAACCGGTGATCCGGCTGGAAGTCGGCCGACTGGGACTCGACGCCGACGGGCTCGTAGAAGTCATCGTCTGCGGCGTCGTACTCGGCCCTCCTTCCACGAGCATCTGCAACCGCCTGTTCTCTTGAAAGTGGCATGTGCTCAAGAGCCCATTCGGCAGATCCATCGGGCGTGAGGACCTCCGGGAGTTCGTTGACGGGTGGATTGATGCGAAGTGCCATGGCCGCGAGCCTGAGGAGCCAGTACGCGCCGAGCGACGGACTGATGTCCCCGCGGTCGACGGCAACCGTCACCACCGTCGCACCGAGCTCGAAGTCTTCTTTTCGCTGATCAGGTGCGACCTGCTGAAAAGGACTCACGCCGATCTCAATCGACTCGAATACCGAGAGCCACCACTGGGGTGAGGCTCCTTCCGGGAAGCGACCACTGACCCACTCGGGCAGATCAGCGAGCGGGACACCTCGGAGTTCTGGAAGTCCAGCTTGTGCAGCCATCTACGGTGCCTTCCCACCGTAGTCTGTGATTACTCGCCGCGGGATCCTGATCCCGGCCAGGCCGAACGCATCGACGCCTCGCTGGATGAACGTGGCCGCACACTCGGTGCATGGCGTGTAGTGACCGGTGAAATTGTCGAACATCGTCACCGCGCCCTGGCTGTTGAAGGCGATCTGGCCGGCGGCCGTTACTTTCCCGCCGCCTGAGGCGATGGTGTGATGAATGCCAGGACCGGCGGGGACGATGTTCAACTGACCATTCTCTCCCACGGTCCATAGGAAGGTTCCGCCCCCGGACGTCGCACGCAAGAACTCCGGTGAGCCCGCGGCGATCCGGGACACGCCCGCGAGGTCTGCTTCCATTTGTTCGATGGGCAGGTCGTCGGGCTTGCTGTTGGAGACGGGTCCGCAATTGCTGTTGTGCACCAGGACCGGCGTGTCACCGGCCAGAGCATAGTACGTGTGGACGTCTGCCACTGTCAGGTTGTGCACCTGCTGGATCGCAGTCCACCGCTTGACCGCCGTGACCTGTACGTAGGTGCCCGAAGAGGTCCGCAACCACATGCCGGGCTTGAGGTCGGTCGCGAACATCCATCGGTCGAGTTTTTCCACCCAGAACGGATGCTCATCGGTGGCCACAATCACCCCGCCGGAGTCGCCGGTCTCGGTCCGACGCCTATCGGTAACGGTGACCTGGACCAGATTCCTCTCGCTTTCGCCGGCGAACACCGCCAGAACGGACTTGGCCTGGGATTCTCCCGTCTCCGGATCCGTGGCCAGCATTTCATCGCCGACTTGTACCTCTGAGATCGGTTTCGTCGTGCCATCGGCCATCAGCCATCAGCCATCAGCCATCAGCACTTCGGTGTCAGGGGTGAAGCTGTTACAGCGGCGCACCAGTGTTCCGAGGAACTTTCCCGAATCCCCGCCGAGGGGCACGAGCCCGACCAAGTCCCATACCGCGCCTTCGGTGTCTCCCTCGGGTGTGTCCAGTCAGTGGCTCTGGCCCACTTTCGGTGGTGACGGAGTGTGGTTAGCCGAGCAGGATGCGGTGGCGAAGGAGAACGAACCCGGCG